>SPJV01000075.1 GCA_006844765.1 Alphaproteobacteria bacterium
AGATCATAACGATGCGCCTGCCAGGAGGAGAACTCCCCCAGTTTGTCATCAGCCCGGACCGATGTTGTTGCCAGCATCAGAATTATGGGAAGAAGGATCAGTCCTCGCACGGTTGGGATACCTCCAAATCTTTGTCTCGCCACTGCGCCGCAATGGCGGGAGGGGCGGGTATAACAGTGAAATCATACAGCACAAGCGCTGCACTGCATAATCCTGCCCCTAGATTTCGGCAATTTTATGGACCAGTGCAAGCCCTGGGCAGTGATCCGGTTCGGCGAAGCTGTCGTAATGCAGGTTATGAACGTACTGGATGCCCCAAAAACTGTCGCCGACGGCCTGCACCGCCCGCATCCGGGTAACGGTGACATGCCGCCCTATTTCGCAGTAGAGCGCCCTCGTCTAGGATCAAACCGTGGGACCGCCGCCTCGGGCGGACGCGCAGGAGGTAGCGGCAAGGTGCGGGAAGACACTGCGGTTAGTTTAACACCGGAAATACAGGCAGCCTTGTTGCATGATATCGCCACGCGCGGTGACAGGGCGGCCTTTGCCCGGTTATTCGCCTATTTCGGTCCGCGCTTGCGGGCATTTCTGATCCGGGGTGGGTCCGATCCTGTTCAGGCGGAAGAACTTACCCAGGATGTGTTCCTGTCGGTCTGGCGCCGTGCGGACAGTTTCGATCCAAATCAGGCATCCGTGGCGACGTGGATTTTTACGATTGCCCGAAACCGGCGCATTGATGTTTTCCGGCGTGGCAACCGGCCTGCATTGGATCCGGACGACCCGGCTCTGGTGCCGGCGCCGGAAACCGCCCCTGACGACTGGCTTGAGGCGGCACAGCAATCACGGCGTCTTTCTGCCGCGATGAAGGAGCTACCGGAAGCACAGGCGAGCCTGCTTCGGATGGCGTTCTATGAAGACAAAGCCCATAGCGAGATCGCCGAAGAAACCGGCTTACCGCTGGGGACCGTTAAATCGCGTTTGCGTCTGGCAATTGCCAAGATGCGAACCGGCTTGGGAGTAGTGTGACATGATGGCTGTTGAGAAAACGCAGCAGGATGGTCAGTGTATCGAAACACCGACCCATCATCTGGCAGATGAGCTGTTGCTGGATTATGCGGCAGGAACCCTACCGGAGGCGGTGGCCCTGTTCGTTACGGCGCATCTGACCTTATGCCCGGAATGCCGGGCGCGGGTGAAACGGCTGGAGGCACTGGGCGGCGGTCTTTTGGAAACAATGGAACCGACGGCGGCGGAGAGCGGCAGTTTCGATGCCTTGATGGCGCGGATCGAGGCGGGAGAGCCTGATATCTGTGCCAATGACACGCGAAGCGCTTCGGAGGAAACTTCTGAGACTTCTGAGACTTCTGAGAAGACGCCCCCGTCTCTCCCGCGCGCGCTGCAGCATTATGTCGGTGGCGATGTGGAGGCGATTAACTGGCAGCCCATCGGATTGGGGGTGGCCATCGCTGATCTTGTTATAGACCGCTCCGGCTTGCGGGCTTTCATGCTGAAGGTCCCCGGCGGGCGAAAAGTGCCAAAGCATACCCATTGCGGTAATGAATATGTGATGGTTTTGGAAGGTGCGTTTAACGATGAGTTCGGGCACTTCGGGCGCGGCGATATCGAAATCGCGGATGGCGAGGTAGAACATCAGCCGATTGCGGAGCCGGGAACCGACTGCATCTGTCTGGCGGTCACCGATGCACCGCTACGGATAACAGGGCCTTTCGGCTGGTTATTCAATCGGATGTCGAAGCTTTAAAATCTCGGGAAGACGGGCAGAGTCGCCCAAACGTGACAGCGCTAGTCTTCCGCCAGCCAATCATCGACCAGCCGCCGTGCGATAGAATCCCGGCGCGGTAGCTTAAATGTCTCATCCTCCGGGCTCGCCTTCAGTTCGGCGCGGCTGTACCACCGGGCTTCTTCAACTTCATCGGTATTGACGTTGAGCTCCGTCGATAAGGCGCGCCCGGTGAACCCCAACATGATGGATGAAGGAAACGGCCAGGGTTGGGAGGAATGATAGCGGACATCCGCGACCGGCAGCCCCGCTTCTTCCATTACTTCCCGCGCGACGGCGTCTTCCAGACTCTCGCCCGGCTCAACAAATCCGGCCAGGACCGAATGCATACCGGGTGGCCAGACGGCCTGACGCCCCAAGACAATTCTGTCACCGCCATCATGGATCAACATGATCACCGCCGGGTCCGTGCGTGGGAAATGCGGGGCACCGCAATCGAGATTGAGGCATTTGCGCTCATGCCCGCCACGCCGGCTTTCCGTAGGTGATCCACAAACACCACAGAAGCGATGTCGGTTGTGCCAGGTCGTTAACCCACGCGCCAGGGCGAGAATGGCCCCTTCCTCATGACTCATGGCCGGGCCGACAGCCCGCAAATCTTCGAAATACCCCTGCGCATCAAAGCGCGGCGGCTCTTCGTGTTTGGAAACATCAATCGCCACATGCGCCGCACCCGATGCATCCAGACCAAGGAAAACCCATTCATGCGCGTCCTGCAGCAGGGCTTCTGCGACCGGCAGATGATGCGCTTCCGGGCTGGCCGGGCCGAGCCGGATCAAGCTTTGCTGCCGCCAAACCGGGATCAAACGGGCCTGCGGGGAGAGCGCCAATTCCAGCAGCGCATCCATGTCATCGCGCAGATGATCCGCCCGGTCGAGTGGGCCGGAGGCGTATCGGTTCGCCGGATGCGCGTGATGCGGCGCCTGGTGTCTGTGAAGTGTCGTCATGGCGGTGACACTGGCATGATGCAGGGCGGGCGGCAATCTTTCGGAAGCGAATCTCATAATTTCAGAAAGCCTTCGACTATTTTGCTGCCGATCCTCGTTGTAAAAGGGTGTCCGGCTCGCTAAAAGGGGAGCAGGAGGGCCGGTGCGGACGGGCGCCTCGCCAACCCGGTCAGGTCCGGAAGGAAGCAGCCGTAACGAGATTTCCGCCCGGGTCGCTTAAGCCGGCTCTCCGCCTAACTCGAACGAACAGGGAGACGGCCGCGCGCGCCGCGAACAGAGATGAGCGCCGAGACCCCTCCTCAAGACCCAAACACGGTTGATTCCGATGCCGACTATGATGGCGATGCCAATGGTCCGGCGGAAGAGGAATTCACCAAGGCTGACGACACCCTGACGGCGGAGATGTTTCCGGCGGAACCGGATCCTCAGCCCGCTCCCAGCGCGACACCCCCGTCACCTGATCCCGCATCGGCGGCACCTGAAACTACGGCAGAAACAGCATCCGGTGGGGAAGCCTATCGGGTTCTGGCGCGAAAATACCGCCCGACCAATTTCGATGAACTGATTGGCCAGGAAGCGCTGGTTCGCACCCTGACCAATGCCATCAAGGCCGGCCGCGTTGCTCAGGCCTTCATGCTCACCGGCGTGCGCGGGGTCGGCAAAACCACGACAGCCCGGATCATCGCGAAGGCTCTGAACTGCATCGGGCCCGACGGCAATGGGGGACCGACAGCCAGTCCCTGTGGTGTCTGCGCCAATTGCACCGCGATTGCCGGGGACCGGCATGTCGATGTGCTGGAAATGGATGCGGCGAGCCGGACAGGTGTCGGTGATGTGCGGGAGCTGATCGAAGGGGCACGTTACCGCCCCGTTTCCGCCCGCTACAAAGTCTATATCCTTGATGAGGTTCATATGCTCTCCAACCAGGCCTTTAACGCCTTGTTGAAGACCTTGGAAGAACCACCGGAACATCTGAAGTTCGTCTTTGCGACAACGGAAATTCGTAAGGTCCCGGTCACGATCCTGAGCCGTTGCCAGCGCTTTGATCTGCGCCGTGTGCCAGCGGACAAGTTGGTCACCCATTTCGGCAATGTCGCCGGATCGGAAGGTGTAGAAGCCGATCCGGAAGCCCTGACCCTGGTTGCACGTGCCGCAGATGGCTCGGTTCGCGACGGATTGTCGATCCTGGATCAAGCCATCGCCCTGGCCGAAGGGCCTGTCACATCAGAGCGTGTGCGGGATATGTTGGGCCTCGCGGATCGGGAACGGATCTTCGATCTGTTTGAAGCCGCGATGAAAGGCGATGCACCGGGGGCTTTGACCATCCTGGGTGATCTTTATGACGTCGGCGCCGACCCTTCTGTTGTTCTGCAGGATCTGTTGGAGCTTTGCCATTGGTTGACCCGCGCCAAGCTGGTCCCGGGCCTCGCCGAAGATCCGACAACACCGGAGCTGGAGCGCAGCCGAGGTGCACCGATGGCTGCCGGTCTGCAAATGTCAGCCCTGGCACGCGCCTGGCAGATGTTGCTGAAAGGTTTGGACGAAGTCCGCGCCGCACCGAGCCCGATCCAGGCGGCGGAGATGGTTCTCATCCGTTTGATCCACGTGGCGGAATTGCCCCCGCCCGCTGATCTGGTGAAGCAATTGCGCGACGGCGGTGGCCCGGCCCGAAGTGCCGCAGCGGCCCCACCGCCCCCCGCCGCATCAGGAGGGGGCGCACCAGGAGGGGCCGCACCAGGAGGGGGGGCGCCATCGGCGGCGGCTCCCATGCCGCAAACGCCGACGCCCGGATCGACAGCCAACTCAGAGCCGACGGCATCGCTTCAAACAGCGGCAGCGCCGGCCCTTGCCCAGGCTGACCCGCCCGGCGTCGCACTTGCCCCAATGCCCGGTAGTTTTGAAGCGGTCTTGGAATTGCTCGATTCCCGGCGGGAGGCGCTGGTATTGAGCCAGCTTCGCTACAATGTGCATCTGGTGCGCTTCCAGGCCGGTCATATCGAAATCCGCCCGAAGCCCGAAGCGCCCAACAATCTGCACGGCAAATTGGGGGCTTTGTTGACCCAATGGACCGGCCAGCGATGGATGGTCTCCCTATCGAACGATCCGGGTGATCCGACCATTGCCGAACAACGCGCCCAGGCCGAAGCCGAGCGTACGGGCCGGGCAGAGCGGGATTCACTGGTGGTAGCCCTTCGGGATGCCTTCCCGGATTCCAAGGTCGTCAAGGTAACACCGCCGGAGGGGATACCGGCACCAGCGCCGATTGAAGCGGATGAGGCGTCTGATCCAGATGATAGCCCGTTTTTCGATCCGGAAGATCCCGGCTTCGATCCCGATTTCATTCCAGACTGACACGACATTTTCAACCGAACCACCGCCGTCCTCACGGCGTCGCCTCAAACAGGATTAAGCCTATGAAGAACCTCGCCAGTATGATGAAACAGGCCCAGGAAATGCAGCAGCGCATGCAGGATATGCAGGGAGAACTGGAACTGCGCGAAGTCCATGGCGCCTCAGCCGCCGGCATGGTGAAGGCCGTCGTCACCGGCAAGGGCACGCTGCGCAGTCTGGATGTCGATCCTTCTCTGGTCGATCCGAATGACAAGGAGGTCCTGGAAGATTTGATCGTGGCCGCCGTCAATGATGCCAAGGAAAAGGCGGATGAGATGATGCGGGAAGAGACCCAGAAACTGATGGGCGGCATTCAGCTTCCCCCCGGTATGAAGCTTCCCTTCTAATGTTGCCTGCCCCCGTTTCGGGGCTTCAAACAGACACCCTTAGAGACGAGCAGCAAGGCGCGTGCCTCAAGGTCAGGCGGTTGATATTGTCTTGCTATTAAAACTCCCTCATCCTGGTGAAGGGTAAGGCCGCGTCTCGATGGATGGCGGTTGCGTAGGGTAAAGAGGGTGACAGCGCATGCGTGAAATCGATCAGGTCGTTCAACTGCTTGCCAAGCTGCCGGGGCTGGGTCCCCGGTCGGCACGACGGGCGGCGTTGAGCCTGATTCAGAAACGCGAAAGCCTGATGCGACCCCTTGCCAAGGCATTGTCCGATGCGGCGGACCAAATCGCGGTCTGTGCGACCTGCGGCAATCTAGACACCACACAGCCTTGCGGGATTTGCGAAGACCCGCGCCGTGATCCGACAATGCTCTGTGTCGTTGAGCAGGTTGGCGATCTCTGGGCGCTGGAGCGGACTGGTTCCTTCGCTGGGCGCTACCATGTGCTGGGCGGGGTTTTATCGGCATTGGATGGGATTGGGCCCGAAGACCTCAATATCGCCTCATTGTTATCGAGAGTAGGCCCCGGAAAGCCGGTGACGGAAATTGTGCTCGCCACCAATCTGACGGTCGATGGCCAGACCACGGCGCATTATGTGACGGAGCGTTTGGCCGATAGCGGCGTCAAGGTTACCCGATTGGCCCATGGCGTGCCGGTGGGGGGAGAGCTCGACTATCTGGACGACGGCACCTTGGCCGCTGCCTTGAAGGCACGGCAAACGCTCTAGCTATGGCGCCGCAACGGTGCCGCGACGGGAGAAGACCTTGAATATTCGTGTCCTGAAATCCTGGTTGCCCAAATCCTGGATCCCCAAATGGGGGCCGTTGGCCCTTGGACTCTCAATCCCCATGGCCTTCGCGGCTTTCTCCCCAAGCCTCGCGCAGGAGCAGGTTACCGCCGGCCCGCCACAACAAGTGTTGTTGACGCTTTATGCAGACGGCATCGCCGTGGTGGAGGAGCGCCGCTCCGTCGTGCTGCCGGGTGGTCCTGCGGAACTGACCGTTGATGGCCTGCCGGAAGGCATGCTGTCGAACTCGGTCTCACTGGAAGCCAATGGTATTCCGGCGGTAGATCTGAAACTGGGCCGTAACCGGATCGATCAGGCGCGCCTTCTCGCGCTTTCCCTCGGTAAGACCATTGAATGGGTGGTGCCGGATGCCAAGGACGGCACACGGACCTATCGCGGCCGCCTGGTTGCCTATCGCAATGGCATCGTTATCCGGGATGGGGAGATGCTGAAAACCCTGCCGCCAGGGCAACTTTTCCTCAATGAAGTTCCGGAAGGATTGAGCGAGGGGAGCTGGATTTCCGGCACGGTTTCTTCAGAAATTCCGGGCGACCAGCTGGTCCGGCTCGGCTATCTGACGCCCGGTATCGGTTGGTCGGTCGATTATGAAGCCCGGCTGAATGCGGAAGAAACCGCGTTGGTTCTGGATGGTCGCTATGCCATCGCCAATGGGCTGGACCGCAGTTTCCCGAATGCGACGACGCGGCTGGTTGCCGGCTCCGTCAACCGCGCGGCCCTGCCGCGCCCGCAGGTTCGCAAGCAGCAGGCGGTGATGATGGAAATGGCTGTCTCCCGAACCATGTCCTCTGGTGCCCCCGCCGCGCCGGTCGAAGCCGCATTGGGCGATCTGCATGTCTATGACCTGAATTCAGCACTGGATGTTCCAGCCTCCGCCACCGTGCGGCGTGCCTTGTTCCAGCCGACAAGCCTGCCGGTGGAAAAACGCTACAAGCTGCAAGGTCGCGGCGATGGTTGGGCGGGCCGCACGGCGGAAGGCGCCGAACGCCAGCGCCCCATGGTATCACTTCGTTTCGAAAATACTGCCGATGGGCCGCTTGCGCGTCCTCTACCGGCGGGGTTGGTTCGCGTCTTCGGCGCCTTGCCGTCGGATGATGAAGACAGCCCCCGTGTCGTTCTGGGGGAAGCCCGTATTGGCCATAAGGCGGTTGGGGAGACGGTGGATCTACCACTCGGTCAGGCCTTTGATGTTACGGTCGAACGCCGCATGACCTATTTCCGTCAGGACCCGGATGACAATCAGCGTCGTAATCGGGGCCTGCCCTTCGAAACAGCGCATGAGATCACCTTCCATAACGCGCGGGACCGCGCCGTGACAGTGGAGTTGCGGGAACGTTTCTCCGGCGACTGGAAGATCATCAACGCCAGCATCGACCCGGCAGATCGTCGCCCTCGCTCCGGCCTGTGGAAGATCAAGGTTCCGGCCGGTGGAAAAACCGTTTTGAGTTATCGTGTAAGGATTGAACCGTGAGTAATGATACTTCCCCTGTAGCCGCGCTTATCAGTACCTCAGATTCGGCAGATGCCTGGGCGGCAGCCCTGAAGGCACTGGAATTTCCGATCCCGCTGGAAATCTGGCCGAATATCTCTGACCCAGCGCGGGTCGCCTATGCCATTGTTGCGAAGCCACCGCCCGGTGTGCTGGCCGGCTTCCCCAATCTGAAGGCAACCTTGAGCCTATGGGCCGGGGTGGATCATGTGACCATCGACCCGGACTGGCCGGCACATCTGCCGCTGATCCGCATGGTGGAAGACGGCATGACCGCCGGGATGCGGGAATTCGTGCTGGCTCAGGTTCTGGCTACGCATCTGCAGCTGCCGGACTTCACCCGCCAACAACAGGTGAGCCATTGGGACGACCATATTCGCGGCGACTACGGTATGGAACCGCTGACCGATCAACGGACGGTCGGGATGCTCGGTCTCGGCGTCTTGGGCTCGGTCAGCGGAAAGGCTCTGGCCCTCAACGGCTTCAAGGTCATGGGTTGGTCCCGCTCTGCCAAGACCATCGACGGGATTGATTGCCGACATGGGGCGGAGGGGCTGAATGCGGTCCTGGCGGAAAGTGAGATTGTGGTGAACCTCCTCCCCTCCACACCGGAGACGGCGAATATCCTCAATGCTGAGACCTTCGCTCGGATGCCGAAAGGGGCCTGGGTGATTAATGTCGCGCGCGGTGAACATGTCGATGACGCAGCGTTGTTGGCGGCGCTGGACAGCGGTCACCTCGCTGGCGCAGTCCTGGATGTCTTTCGCACCGAACCCCTGCCGAAAGAGAATCCTTACTGGACCCATCCGAAAGTCACGGTTACCCCCCATATCGCCAGCACCACCCGCATCAGGACGGGAGCCCCAAAGATTGTCGCCAATCTTCTAAATCTCGAAGCAGGAGAGATGCCGGAGGGGCGTTTTGATGTGGACAGAGGGTATTAAGGGCCGTGTTGACCATTGTGTAGATAACGCCCCCATAAGCCCATGGATCTAACCCTGCAGACCGACCGACTTATCCTAAGGCCTCTCGAAATGGCGGATGAAGGGTTTCAGGTTGCGTTATCGACCGATCCAGAAGTCATGCGTTATGTCGGTCCATTGGAAACACCGGAAGAGGTCGCGATGAACATGCCAAAGTATGTTCGGCGCTGTGCGGAAGGTGCGATTGGTATTTGGTGCATCCTTGATCGGACGACTGGCGAGAAACTCGGCGGCACCGCCCTGCTGCCCTTGCCCATAGCGCTAGACGACACGGATTGGGATCTTGTCCAAGGAGGTTCATTGCCAGATGCCGAGATAGAAATCGGTGCCTTGCTCAAACGATCTGCCTGGGGCCGTGGGTATGCAACAGAGACCTGCCAGAGGCTGCTTCGCTTTGCCTTCGAAGAAACGGCTATCGAAGACATCGTAGGCATCATTGATCCGAAGAACACGGCATCTGGAAATATGCTCAAGAAGAGTGGCTTGATCTATGAAGGCCTGCGCCGCGCTTATGGGGGGGCGTATCCCGGGTATCGTATAACGCGGCAACAATGGCTGACGGATAACAGATAGAAAACAAGAAGCGACGGTCTCCCTCAAGACGCGTTCGCAGGCGTGCGTCGAAGGGCTCTAAGGGTGCTGCCTCAGATGGGCGATAAGGATAATCCAGCCAAAGAACCAAATGCCGGAGTTGGTAAGCAGGGACAGTCAGTGCGGGACGATGTCCTTACCTGAATTGAAGGCATCAAATCGTTCCACCATCCTCAACATCCTGTCTGGTGCCTCTGCTTCTACCCGCACCGCATCTCGCGACGGATAAAGTGGCAATTCTATAGCGCGGGCATGCAGGAACAGGCTGCCGCCGTCCGGGGCTTTGGGGCCGCCATATTGCGGGTCGCCGATGATCGGGCAACCGAGATGGGCGAGGTGGACGCGGATTTGGTGGGTTCTGCCGGTGCGGGGAGAGGCTTCGATCCAGGTGAGGCCGTTCGCCTCGCCAAGCACCTTGTAGCGGGTGCGGGCTTTCTGGCCGTCATCAGCCACCGTCATCGTCCAGCCACGCCCGGCGCCCACCTTTTTCAAGGGCGCATCGATATAGCCTTCATCCTTTTTCGGGCGCGTGGCGGTGAGGGCCCAATAGGCTTTCTCCACCTTCCCGCCCTGAAACAATCGGCCAAGCTTGGAAAGCGCCTTCCTGTGTCGACCCAGCACCAGACAGCCGGAGGTATCCCGGTCCAGCCGGTGCGCGAGGGCCGGCGGCTTGGGCAGGCCGAATTTCAGTTGGTCAAAATGCGCTTCCAAATTATCGCCGCCGCCCGGTCCCGCATGGACGGGCAGGCCTGCCGGTTTATCGATCACCAGCATCAGACTGTCCCGATAGAGCAGCCGCGCTTCCAGGTCGAGTGTGCTCATGCGCTGTATTTCTTCGGGTGAGGTTGTTTTGGGCCAGATTGTTTCAGGCTGGGCTGTGCCGCGCGGGGATGGGCGCTGCGATACTGCGCCATCAGCCGGGCACTATCGACATCGGTATAGCGCTGGGTGGTGGATAGCGAGGCATGGCCCAGCAATTCCTGGATCGCCCGCAAATCCCCCCCTGCGCCCAGTAAATGCGTGGCAAAGCTGTGCCGCAAGGCGTGGGGACTGGCGGTTTCCGGCAAGCCGAAAGCCTTCCGCAGGGTTCGCATTGCAGCACGTGCCGCATCCGCATTCATCCGACCACCCCGCGCACCCCGAAAGAGCGGCGTGGTTGAGCTGGTGTCATAGGGGCAGGCCTGCAGATAGCCCTCAATCGCCTCGGCCACCTGAGGGAGCAGCGGAACCATGCGTTCCTTCCCACCCTTGCCCATTACCCGCAAGGCGCCATCGCGGGGCAGATCTTTCACATCAAGTGCCACGGCCTCCCCAATCCGTAACCCCGCCCCATAAAGCAGATAAAGGACGGCCCGATCTCGCAGCCCGATCCAATCCTCGCTGGCAAAATCCCCGACAGTCTCCAAGGCTTGTTGGGCATCAGCCTCACTCAATGATTTCGGTACGGTGCGGGGGACCTTTGGCGTCCGCAGGGACCCGATCGCAGAATTCTCAGCCCGTCCGGTCCGCGCCAGCCAGCCGAAGAAAGTGCGGATCGCCGATAATGCGCGGGCCGTGGTGGCACGGGAAATCCCCTCACCCTGTCGACGCGCCAACCAGGCCCGAAAATCCATTGCCTTCAATTCGGCAAGATCATCCAGCGTCGGGGTCCCGCCCAGATGTCCGGACAGAAAGCGCAGAAACTGCGCCAGATCCTTGCCATAGCCATCCAGGGTGCGCGGGCTTAACCGGCGCTCATCCCCCAACCAGGTATGAAACGCCCGGTAGGCTGCCGCGACATCGCCTGTGCCGAAGACTGGGTCGTCATCGGCATTATCGGCATGGCTTTGAGCGTGTCTTGTCAAAGGAACCTTCGTTGAACGTGCCGAAATTCTAATCCGGCAAACGGAGCCACATCCCGATCAGGCGCCCCACAACCTTTGTCAGGAAGCTCGACAGATCGGTGCCCTGGCCGGCATGGAATTTCTCCGGCTCTCGACTGGCGAAAGCAATCATGGCGGCCGGGCCTTTCGGCGAAATGTCGAGCCGATGCAGCGCTTGAGACCGCACCAGCGGGGCGGCGGCTTCATAGATTTCCGGATCACCGGAGATATCAGCCCGCAATTGCCATTCTTTACCGGCACCCAATGTGCGCTCGACAAAGCCCTGCGGAACAACCGCTACGTTGTCGAGTGGGAAATCGTCAAACTTGCCCTCGACACATAGCGCCACCGCATCCAGATCAAGGATCACGGCCAGATCGGCTGTCACGATATGGATGAACTGCTCAAAAGACGTGGCGCCCATAAGAGACAGCACGGCTTCATGAACCCGCATCTGGTTATTGAGGTTATCCCGGCTGGTATCAATCAGCTCTTGAGCAACCTCTGTCGTTTCCTCGACCTGATGGCGCAACCGCGCGATCATCGCCTGCTGGAAGTCTGACACACCGATCCCCAGCGGTCGCGCTGGCGCATCGATCTCTTCCAACGACTTGGCATGGTCCGTCAGGAAGGAGGGATGGGCACGCAGGAAGTCCAATACCTGGTCTTCATTCGGTCCCGGCATGTCCATGACTGCTTCTGCACCTGCTTCAGCTTTGTCACTCTTCGTGCGTCGCGCCATCGCCTCAATCCTTTTTGGTGGGTGGGAAAACTGCCTAGAGAATGGTCTGACCCGTCGATGCCCAATCCTTCAGGAAGGCATCCAGTCCTTTGTCGGTCAGCGGATGCTTGAACAGTTGTTTCAATGTGCTGGGCGGGATGGTGGCAACATCGGCCCCCATCTTCGCCGCATCGATCACATGCAACGGATTGCGGATCGAGGCGACCAGCACCTCTGTATCAAACTCGTAATTCGAATAGATCTGCACGACTTCAGCGATCAGCTGCATGCCGTCATGGCCGATATCATCAAGCCGCCCGACGAAGGGGGAGATGAAGGCGGCGCCGGCTTTCGCGGCGAGCAGCGCCTGTGCAGCAGAGAAGCACAGCGTCACATTCACCATGATGCCGTCATCGCTGAGCGCCTTACAGGTCTTCAATCCATCAACTGTCAGCGGCACTTTCACCGCGATATTGTCCGCGATCTTTGCCAGATACAGGCCTTCCTTCAGCATGGTTTCATGGTCGGTGGCGACGCATTCCGCCGAGACCGGGCCCGAAACAATGCCGCAGATTTCCTTGATGACTTCGATAAAGTCACCACCATTCTTGGCGATCAATGAAGGGTTCGTTGTTACACCATCGACGAGGCCGGTTGCGGCCAGGTCGCGAATCTCATTCAGATCCGCTGTGTCGATAAAGAATTTCATACTGGATGTCTCCCGCGATTGACTGGCCCCAGCGAGGCCACTCATGATGGACCGATTCGCGTTTCGGCGATCTTAAAATCGCCGCCCGCTGCCTTGATGTAAGGCAATTTGATTAAGGATTGAGGTAACCCCGCCCCATGGCTACGGAGCAATACACGCCCTCTTTGTTCCCGGAAGGCCGGCGGGTCAAGGTCTTGCTGCCGCTGCCACTGGCAGGGGCCTATGATTACGCCGTGCCGGAAGGGATGGATCCGCAACCGGGAGACTTCGTTTCCGTGCCGCTTGGCAATCAGATGCGGACTGGCGTGGTCTGGGATGAGCCGGAAAAGCCTGAAGGGGAACCGGTCGCTGCCTCCCGCCTGAAGCCCATCGAACAATTGCTTATCGCGCCACGCCTACCGGCCATGAACCGCCGCTTTGTCGAATGGATCGCAGATTACTGTGTCGCTGCCCCCGGTGCAGTCCTGCGCATGGCGATGAGCGTTCCAAAGGCGCTGGAGCCGCCCCGGGCCCGCACGGCTTTTGCCCGCGCCGAAACGCTGCCTGCCGGTTTGAAGAGAACGGCGGCGAGAAACCGGATTTTGGCGCTGTTGGAGGATGGGCCACCTCGTGGTGCGTCCGATCTGGCGCGGGAAGCCGGGGTCAGCACCGGTGTTGTGAAGGGTCTGGCAGACATGGGCGCGCTTCTGCCGGTCCGGGTCGAAGAACGTTTGCGCTGGCGGGAGCCCGACCCTATGCGCCCCGGCCCTGTTTTGTCTGTGGAACAGGAAGAGGCCGCGGATGCCCTTCGGGGGGAGGCCGGGTTTGTCGTTTCCCTCCTCGACGGGATCACCGGGTCCGGCAAGACCGAAGTTTATTTCGAAGCAATAGCGGAAACGCTGAAACAGGGCCGGCAAGTCATGGTCCTGCTGCCTGAAATCGCCCTATCGGCGCAATGGTTGGAACGGTTTGAAGAGCGATTCGGTGTTATGCCGGCGGAATGGCATTCGGATCTGAGCCCCACACAACGCCGCAATACCTGGCGAGGCGTTGCGGAGGGGAATGTGAAGGTCCTGGTCGGTGCGCGCTCCGCCCTGCATCTGCCTTTCCCCGATTTGGGACTGATCGTGGTGGATGAAGAACATGACAGTTCCTTCAAGCAGGAGGACGGCGTCGTCTATCATGCCCGGGACATGGCGGTGGTCCGCGCGCGCCTGGCTGATATTCCCATCATTCTGGCCAGCGCCACCCCCAGTCTGGAGACCTTGGCGAATGCGGAAGGTGGGCGCTACCGACATCTGAAGCTGACGTCGCGTCATGGCACAGCAGAGCTGCCGGATATTACCCTGATTGATCTGCGGGAACACAAGCCACCGCGTCAATGCTGGATTTCGCCGGCCTTGCGCCAGGCCGTGGAAGAGACCTTGGCCCGGGGCGAACAGGCGCTTTTGTTCCTGAACCGTCGGGGCTATGCACCGCTGACGCTCTGCCGAAGCTGTGGACATCGCATAGGCTGCCCCAACTGTCAGGCATGGCTGGTTGAGCACCGTTTCGGGCGGCGGCTGGAATGTCACCATTGCGGCTATATGGCCCCAATGCCAAAGGATTGCCCGGATTGCGGGGCAGAAGACAGTTTGACCGCTTGCGGACCCGGCGTTGAGCGCTTGGCGGAAGAAGCGAGCGCCCTTTATCCCGAAGCCGCGATGGAGGTCGTCACCTCCGACACATTGCAGGGGCCACTGGCCGCAGCCGCCTTTGTTGATCGCATGACGAGTGGCGAGACCCAATTGATCATCGGAACGCAGATTGTCGCGAAGGGCTATCACTTCCCAATGCTGACCCTTGTCGGTGTGATTGATGCCGATCTGGGTCTTGATGGCGGTGATCTACGCGCCGCAGAACGCACCTATCAATTGTTGAGTCAGGTTGCGGGTCGGGCCGGACGTGGCGGGCGGGCCGGGCGCGTTCTGGTACAGACGGCCAATCCGGATGCCGGCGTCCTGAAAGCGCTGGCGGAAGGGGATCGCGACGGTTTCATGAGCGCAGAAACCGATCAGCGGCGCAGTGGGAATTGGCCCCCATTTGGACGGCTCGCCGCCTTAGTGGTTTCCGGGCCGGAGGAAGGCCCACTGGATGATCTCTGCCGGGCCTTGGCGCGCACCGCGCCGGGCGGTGACAAGCTGCGCGTCCTGGGTCCCGCCCCGGCGCCGCTGGCTCTGTTGCGCGGGCGATTCCGCCGACGCTTCCTGATCCGCACGGAACGTGGCATCGCCATCCAAAAAGCCATCCGCGACTGGCTATCCCAGGTCCGCCCCTTGTCGAACCAACGCATCCAGGTCGATATCGATCCCTATTCCTTTATGTAGGGATATGTAGGGAAGGTGATCAGGACCTTAGAAACCCGTCACAAGGCTGATGGATGAACTGCAGTAACCCCGGCAGTGCGCTCACGGACATCAGGTGTCGCGAGGCAGGTACCGACGGCTTCATAGCCCGGGGCGCCCGGCCAGGGCTCGACCTTGAAGGGCATATCGTGGTTAGGCGGACAGAACAGGATGGTCTCGTCGAGGCTGACATCCTCCAGATCCAGAATGGCGGTCGACCGTGTCGTTGCGACGAGGGTCCGCGCGTCTTTTCCGCGCTGCCGCAACCATGCGCGCAGAGCAGATTGTGTATCCGCATCCAAGTCATGTTCCAACAAATCCACAACCACGGCCGCCGGTCCGTCCTTCAACAGCGCCATCAATATGACAGTCAGGGCGAGCGAGGGCGTGGCCCCGTCTTCTTCCAACCATTGCACAGCGGCGGAGACCCGCTCCCTCAGCGCCGGATCAGCGCCTAACTCGGTCTCCAATGCAGCGAGATTTTTCTCAATCCGCGCCATCGGAAGAAATTCCGATTGGGGGAGCGTTTCGGCGATCAGTTGCGCAAGCGTCGTCTTCCCGCTGAAGAGAGGACCAACGATATAAGTCATGGGCGTTAGCGTGGGGAGATCAAAGCGTTCCCCTCCCCAAGGCCAGGGAAGCGTGAGTGAAACCATGGGCGTAGATGTCGGTCGGGCGAGCGAAACCAACTGTGCGGCGCTCGCCGAGGCCCCGTTTGCCAACGCGGTGCGCAATTCCCGAACGCGGGCGAGGCGGCTGGCTATCGCCGCAGCTTCACCCTCCAGCTTGCCTTGTTGAACGGCAAGCGCGGAGGCCAGGGACTCCGGTTCCTGGTCCAACACTCCGGCGATCTGTGTCAGGCTGAGGCCCAGGGCCCGCAATGCGGCGATCTCCGCTCCGCGCGTCATCTCCCGTTGGCCATAGACACGCCACCCTGCCTCTGTCCGCGTCGGATCGAGCAACCCACGCTGCTCGTAGATCCGCAATGCCTTGGCAGAAACGCCCAACCGGGTTGCTGCCTCCTTAGCCGTATAGAACGGGCCTTCTTTTCCTGCTTTGCTCATAATGTCCCTCTTCTCGTCTTGAAGTGGTTCCTTTTATCGGTTCGGTCGCAGGGGACGGGTCAACAGTTTTCTCCGGTTCATGGATTCTTTTCGAAGGCGGGTCACAGTCTGGGATGGATTGCCCGCGAAGAGGCGGCCAGAAGCAAGAGGATGATGCTCATCGCCAGATAGACGGTCTCGATTGGCAGAAAGCTGAGGAGAACGGCGAAGAAGGCGGCCTGGAACAATTCCGCGCTGTCTCGATAGGTCGTGAAGACGGAGGCCATGCCCTCCCGTTGGCTGGGCCGGCAGGCGCGGAAGAAAAGCGCGTTTCCATAACCGTCATTCATTGCCATGAAACCAGTCGCGATCAGAATTCCCGCTGCGCCAATATAGGGCTGGTCAGAGAAAACCCATCCGGCGGAACACCCGATTGCTGCTCCGATGAAGGCGATGGTCGCAATTTTGCGGATTCCGAACCGTCTGGCGGCAAAGCCGTAGAATGGCATCCCCAACAACATTGCAGAGCCCAGGGATTGGATGATGCCACCGGCTTCGCGCCCCAGCCCGACTTCGACCGCATAGACCGGCGTATATATAAAGAACGACATCCAGAAGATTCCGCGCCCCACGGAAATCAGCCAGGCATGCATCAAGCGTTTCTGCCTTGTGAAGGCGCCCAGGTGTTGGATCGGATTTGCGAAGCTGCGTGTTTTCGCTGGTTTGACGATTTCCGGCCCCCTGCGGCGCAGGATCCAGAAATACCCGATCAAGGTAACAATGGCCGCTGCGCTGAAGAAATAGGGGCTGGTCGGTCCTAGAAGGTGATCCAACCAAATTCCGAGCACCGGCCCCACCATCCAGCCGACACCGACCGCCAGCATGCGCCTTGGCTCCGACCGGCTGAGATCGCCGCGCTTGATATGATCCATGATGAAGAGGTTAAGAGAGACGCTCATCAAGGCCACGGCCCCGGCCCGCATCATGAAACCGCCAACCTGACCCACAGGAAAGGCGGCAATGAATAATAGGGCGGCCCCCACGGCCATGGCGGCGGCAAGCGTTGCCAGTCGGGCGCGTCCGATCCGCCGCGCGATGATCGGGGCGGACATGACCAACAGAATGGAAAAGCAAGCGCCGGCGAGTACCGCCATGCTGAGCGCCTCGTCAGAACCGAGCAGCGCGACGGTCTGCAGCGGCAGGACTGCTGCAACAACACCTCGGCTCACGGCTTCCAGGCCGAACATGATCGCGACGGCGTTGGCGCCCGGTTGGCGCAGCCGCTGTAGCCCGACTACAGAAAGGCCGATCATGGCGGCAAATTCTCCTGAAGATTTAGTCTGAAGGTATGGAAGGTGCGCGGCATTCTGTCCCAGCTTGGGCCAAGCTGCAATTCCTGCGGCAAAATAGGCGCGATTCCGGTGTCGACACATATTGCACGGCTGAAACCCCTGTGTTACACCGCCGCAGTCTTTCGGAAAGGGGCTTCTTGCGTCTGTCTGGCGTGGTTGATTTCCGATGGCAATGGAAGAAACAACGACTTTTCGCGAGGGTCTCCGAACGTGGCATCCAAAGGGGGAATAAGCGAGATCGCCAGCCGTTATGCGACGGCGCTATTCGATCTCGCCGATCAAGCCAAGCAGCTCGACGCCGTTGCCGGCGATCTGCGGACGATTTCCAATCTGGTGGATGAGAGCGAGGATTTGCGTCGCGTCGTCCGCTCACCGGTCTTAAGCCGTGCGGATCAGGGTGCTGCAATGGCCGCGATCATGGACAAGATCGGCGCCACAGACCTAACCAAGAAATTCATCGGCCATGTAGCGGCAGGGCGCAGGCTCTTCGCATTGCAGGCCATGATTCGCGCTTATCTCGACGAACTGGCCAGCCGCCGCGGTGAAGTGACAGCCGATGTTACTTCGGCCCGCGACCTGACGCCGGCTCAGATTGAGGCCGTCGAGGCAGCGTTGAAAAAGGCAGTCGGCGGCGATGTTGCCGTCAATCTCAACACGGACCCGTCGCTGATTGGCGGACTGATTGTGAAGGTTGGATCTCGCATGATCGATTCTTCCGTCAGTTCAAAACTGCAGCGACTCAAGCTTGCGATGAAGGGAGCTTAAGGGATGGAACTCCGGGCAGCGGAAATCTCTGCGATTCTGAAGGATCAGATCGCGAATTTCGGATCTGAGGCGGATGTCGCCGAAGTTGGTCAGGTTATCTCGGTTGGTGACGGTGTCGCCCGCGTTTACGGGCTGGACAATGTTCAGGCCGGTGAGATGGTCGAATTCCCGGGCGGCATTAAAGGAATGGCGCTCAACCTCGAAACCGACAATGTCGGGGTCGTTATCTTCGGTTCCGACCGTGACATTAAAGAAGGCGACACCGTTAAGCGGACCGGCGCCATCGTGGATGTGCCGGTTGGTAAGGGCATGCTGGGCCGCGTTGTTGATGGCCTGGGCAACCCGATTGACGGCAAGGGCCCGATCGAAAGCTCGGAGCGTGCGCTGGTTGAAGTTAAAGCGCCGGGCATCATCCCGCGCAAATCGGTGCATGAGCCGGTTCAGACCGGTCTTAAGGCGCTCGACGCGCTGGTGCCGATTGGCCGTGGTCAGCGCGAGCTGATCATTGGTGACCGTCAGACCGGTAAGACAGCTGTTGCGGTCGATACGATCATCAACCAGAAGAGCATCAACGCTTCCGGCGATGAATCAAAGAAACTCTACTGCATCTATGTTGCGATCGGGCAAAAACGCTCCACGGTCGCTCAGGTAGTGAAGACGCTCGAAGAAACCGGCGCGATGGAATACACCACCGTTGTTGCCGCGACCGCTTCCGATCCGGCGCCGCTGCAGTTCCTGGCGCCTTACACCGGTTGCGCTATCGGGGAATTCTTCCGCGATAACGGCATGCACGCTGTCATCATCTATGATGATTTGTCCAAGCAAGCGACGGCCTATCGTCAAATGTCCCTGCTGCTGCGCCGCCCGCCGGGCCGTGAAGCTTTCCCGGGTGACGTTTTCTACATCCACTCACGCCTCCTGGAGCGCGCGGCGAAGATGGGCGATGCCGCCGGTAACGGCTCATTGACCGCATTGCCGGTTATTGAAACGCAGGGGAATGACGTGTCGGCCTTTATTCCGACGAACGTTATCTCCATTACCGATGGTCAGATCTTCCTGGAAACGAACCTCTTCTATAAGGGTATTCGTCCGGCGATTAACGTTGGTCTTTCGGTTAGCCGTGTCGGCTCCTCCGCTCAGACCAAGGCGATGAAGAAGGTTTCCGGCTCGATCAAGCTGGAACTCGCGCAGTATCGTGAGATGGAAGCTTTCGCTCAGTTCGCGTCCGATCTTGATGCCTCGACCCAGAAACTGCTGGCCCGTGGCGCGCGCCTGGTTGAGCTGCTGAAGCAGTCTCAATATCAGCCGCTGAAAGTCTCGGAACAGGTTCTGGCGATTTATGCCGGTACGCATGGTTACATCGATACGATCGCGGTTAATGATGTAAATCGCTACGAAGCCTCCCTGCTTGAGCACGCTCGTGCCGAGCATGGCAAACTCCTGGACAAAATTGACAGCTCCGGTGCGCTTGATGATGACACCGAAGCCGAAATGAAGTCCTTGCTGGACGCCTTCGGGAAGTCCTTCTCCTAAGTCCGGTGACGGATTAGGGGATAACCGGGAAGAACCGAACGGATTGGCGGGATAAATCATGGCAAGCCTGAAAGAGCTCCGCAGCCGCATCGCAAGCGTCCAATCGACGCGACGGATTACGTCGGCGATGAAAATGGTTGCGGCAGCGAAACTGAAAAAAGCGCAGGACGCCGCCGAGGCTGCCCGGCCCTATGCCGAGCGGATGGAGCGGATGTTGGGCTCTCTCGCCGCCGGGATTTCCGGTGACGGCGCGCCGAAGCTGCTGGCCGGTACCGGCAAGGATGATGTTCACCTGATCTTGGTGATGACATCCGACCGGGGCCTCTGTGGTGGCTTCAACGGCACGCTGGTGCGCGAAGTCAAAAAGAAGATCACGAGCCTGCAAGGCCAGGGTAAGACGGTTAAAGTCCTGCCCATCGGTCGCAAAGGTGTCGGTCTCATGCGCCGCACGCATCGTTCCCTGATCATTGATCAATTCGAAGAACTGGTGAAGCCGGTTCCCGCATTCGATCAGGCCGATCAGGTCATCGCGAAAGTGATGGAGCTGTTCGAGGCTGGCGAGTTTGACGTTTGCACGATGTACTATAACAAGTTCATCTCGGCGCTTACCCAAGAAGTAACGCCGCTGCAGCTTTTGCCTTTCGCCGTACCGGACACGGATGGCAGCGAAGGTGGTGAGGGCGATCTGGCCGCTCAGTACGAATATGAGCCGGAAGAGGATGTGATCCTAGAAAGCCTGTTGCCGAAGAATATGTCGGTCCAGGTTTTCCGGGCAATGCTGGAAAGCTTTGCATCCGAACAGGGCGCGCGTATGACCGCTATGGACAACGCGACCCGGAACGCGGGCGACATGATCAATTCGCTCTCGATCACATATAACCGGTCGCGCCAGGCGCAGATCACCAAGGAACTCATTGAAATCATCTCGGGCGCTGAAGCGCTCTAACGGGATTGGGAATCGCTAGACAAGCGAGTAGGAGCACGTCTTATGGCTAACAACAACACCGGTAAGATCACGCAGGTTCTGGGCGCGGTCGTCGATGTTTCCTTCGATGGCGAGTTGCCGCAAATTCTGAACGGCCTGCAAACCAAGATCGGCGACCGTACGCTGGTTCTGGAAGTGGCGCAGCATTTGGGCGAGAGCACGGTTCGCACAATCGCCATGGATACCTCGGAAGGTCTGGTCCGCGGTCAGGAAGTGACCGATACGGGCGCGCCGATCCAGGTGCCGGTTGGACCGCAGACCCTGGGCCGCATCATGAACGTCATCGGCGAGCCGGTTGACGAGCGCGGGCCGGTTGAAACGGAAAAAACCTTCCCGATCCACCGCGACGCGCCGGAATATGTTGATCAGGCGACGGAAACCGAACAGCTGGTCACCGGCATTAAGGTCGTCGATCTGCTCACGCCTTATCCGAAGGGTGGTAAAATTGGCCTCTTCGGCGGTGCGGGTGTTGGTAAGACGGTTCTCATCATGGAGCTCATCAACAACATCGCGAAGGGACACGGTGGTTACTCCGTCTTCGCCGGCGTTGGGGAGCGTACTCGTGAAGGGAACGATCTTTATCACGAAATGATCGAATCCGGGGTTATCAACCTGGAAGGCGACAGCAAATGCGCCCTGGTCTATGGTCAGATGAACGAGCCGCCCGGTGCGCGTGCCCGTGTTGCGCTGACCGGTCTGACCCAGGCCGAATATTTCCGCGATGAAGAAGGCCAGGACGTGCTGTTCTTCGTCGATAACATCTTCCGCTTCACCCAGGCTGGTTCGGAAGTGTCCGCGCTTCTGGGTCGTATCCCGTCTGCTGTGGGATATCAGCCGACACTGGGTACCGACATGGGCGCGATGCAGGAACGTATCACCTCCACCAAGAAGGGGTCGATCACCTCGGTGCAGGCCGTTTACGTCCCGGCCGATGATTTGACCGATCCGGCGCCTGCTACGACCTTCTCGCACTTGGATGCAACGACCGTTCTGTCGCGTCAGATCGCTGAGCTGGGGATCTACCCGGCGGTGGATCCGCTCGATTCAACGTCCCGCATTCTGGAGCCGGGCACAGTTGGTGACGCGCATTATCAAATCGCTCGTCAGGTTCAGGAAACGCTGCAGCAGTATAAATCACTGCAGGAAATCATCGCCATTCTTGGCATGGACGAGCTTTCTGAAGAAGATAAGCTGGTTGTTGCTCGGGCGCGTAAGATCCAACGCTTCCTGTCTCAGCCGTTCCATGTTGCTGAAGTCTTCACCGGTTCACCTGGTAAATATGTTGAGCTGGAAGACACGATCAAAGGCTTCTCCGGTATTGTTGCCGGTGACTATGATGACCTTCCGGAGGCTGCCTTCTACATGGTCGGCACCATCGAGGAAGCAATCGAAAAAGCCAAAAAGATGGCTGCGGAGGCCGCGTAAGGCATTCGGGTTTTAAAGGGGTAGAACGATGGCAGACAGAGTCTCCTTCGAGCTGGTCTCCCCCGAGCGCCTTTTGGTCTCGGAGGATGCGGATATGGTGGTATTGCCCGCCGAAGATGGCGACTTGGGTGTCCTTGCCGGACATTCACCGGTCATCACCACCATCCGACCTGGCACGATCTGCATGTTCGAGGGCGATAAGATCGCCAAGCGCCTGTTCGTTGCCGGTGGTTTCGCCGAAGTAACGGATGAACGTTGCACGGTCCTTGCCGATGACGCGGTGGATATCGCTGATATCGACAAAGAGCTGGTGCGCAACAGCATCCGCGATCTTGGTGAAGATGTTTCTCACGCCAAAGATGACGCTGCGAAGTCGGCGGCGGAAATGGCGTTGAAAGTTGCCGAAGCGAAGCTGCATGCGGCGGAAAGCCCGGCTTACGCTTGATCCATAGGCGAATGCTTATCGATAAGGCCGGTACTTCTAAGAGTGCCGGCCTTTTTCGTGCCCATTCCCAATACAAGCCGGAAGCGTAAGAATGTCCTGGAGCTTGGATGATATCGATTGGTCTTCTTTCGACCCAAGCAAGATTGCCCCGGATACGCTTGCGATGGTGAAGGCAGCGGCCCTGGTCGAGTATAATGGCGGCGCCTACGCAACCCATCTGAAGACGGTATTTTACGGATTTCCCGATCTTTGCGTTGCCCTTGATCGCTGGGGAGCCGAGGAGGTTCAGCATGGTAAGGCCCTTGCCGAATGGGTGAGGCGTGCGGACCCTAATTTTGACTTCAGTGCAGCCTTCAAGCGATTCACGGCGGGATATGTCATCCCATCGGTTGATGCGCAGTCCCTGCGCGGCTCGCGCTGTGGGGAACTCATAGCCCGCTGTATTGTGGAAACCGGCACCTCCAGCTTCTATTCCGTCTTGGCGGCAGGCTGCGAAGAACCGGTGTTGAAGGATATTGCGCGGCGGATCGCGTCGGATGAGTTCAGGCATTACAAATTTTTCTACCAGCATATCGATCTGTTCGCCGCAGAGGAGCGGATGAGCCGCATGCGCCGGGTATTGATCGCCCTTGGCCGCATTGGTGAGACCGAGGATGATGAACTGGCCTATGCCTATTATGCTGCGAATTGTCCAACGACAGAGGCCTATGACCGGCAACACTGCATCCGACGCTATATGGCCCCGGTCTATGACCGTTACAAACCAACCCATATGGATCGGGCCATCGCCATGATCTCAAAAGCTGTCGGACTGAGGTTGGGGCCTCGTCTAAGATCAGTATTTTCATGGGCGGCCATGAAACTGGTCAGTTGGAAATCAGCGCGTTTTCAGAAGGGCTGATGCGTTGGGCGATGAGCCGTTCCTAGGCGAAGAGGCTTTGGGGGGCCGCCGTCTCATTGCCGCGTTGCCCGGAGATCAGAGAGGTGGCGATTTCCGTTGCCTCCCGTTCAGCAGATCCAGTGGCAGGATCACCATCGTCATTGGATGATTCCTGGGTCGACGTTGGGTCACCGGAAGCGTCCTGGGCCTGGTTAATCTGGGCGGGATCGATAGAGGTCCGGTTCTCGGTCACCGTGTCTCGAATTCTGATCGCATCCTCAAAAGCCCGCTGTCCCAAGAGCGTTCGCGTCTGGCGCTCCTGATCAAACAATGCCTGTTGCAAGCCAGAGCGGCCGTCGGTGTTCGCGTCTTGAGAGGGCGTCGATGCGGCTAATGCCGAATTCTCTTTTCCCGCGTCGGGTTGCGTGTCATCCGTTCCCTGGGTCCTGAGCGGCTGTACGCTGGATGCAATATCGTTAGCCGCTTCTTGCCCGGCAATGGTTTGGGATAGTGGCGTTTGTGATGCAGGGATTTGGTCCGAGTCTTGCGCCACAGCTAACCCGGCCTGGACCGTGTCTTCGCCTTCGGCCTGCCGGTTGTTCGCTAGGTTGGGGTTAGCTGGGTTTCGTTGATCCTGTTGCGCAAGACCTTCCTGAGGATCTGTGCCGGTTCGTCGTGATGCCGTGTCGGTTTCGGCCGCTGCAGCCGGTTGGACGGTGCTGGATTGCGCCGCCACGGTTTCGGGCGTCCCTTGAGCCGTGGCAGTGGCCCCATCCGTTTGAGCGACCGCAGCAGTATCCGTGGTGCCTGCCTCTCCCTCTTCCTGCTGTGCTTCGCGTTCCGCCGCAGCTTCTTCAAGGGCTTCCGCTCGTGCCTCGGACCGTGCTTGTGCCGCGCCGGCCCGGGCCTCAGCAGCAACACGCAGGTCTTGCGGTGACGGGTTACTTGGCGCAAGCGCTGCCCGTTGGACCTGATCCAGCTTCTCAGCTGTCGCTTCCGGATTGCCGGGAATCGATCCGGTATCGATATTTACCTCGCCACCGACCGCATATAACTGGCCATTCGGACCGCGCTGATAGGTGTAGGAGGGCGCGCCGGCCAAGCTCCCGCCGACAGCGGCGTGGGCGTTTTCGTGGCGGCGAACCTCCGAATCGCGGCGTTCAAGTTCGCGAACAACCTGCCGTTCCTCATCCGTCAGCCCATCGGGCCCTTCGGCGTTGGGATCTTGTTGTCTAGCCGCGGGATCTTCCGCTTCATCCTCTGTCTGGTCAGATTGGGTGGCGGCAGCCGTTGTGCTGTCTTCGGCCTCGCTCTCTGCATCACCAGCCTCGACAGGGTCTTGCCCATCTTCCTGGTCGGCCTGATCAGCTTCAGTAAGGTCTTCGTCTTCAGGCTCAGTTCCGGGTGCGGTTTGTGCAACCGTGACGCTCGCAGCCGACAATGCCGCCCCGGCAAGCCCGGTCGTCGCGTCCGCCTGCTGATTAGCCTGCTCGGCGATCGAAGCCGGCGTTGTGCTGGTTTGGGCGGGCGCCGTGTCCGCGAGGACTCCGGTCTCCGCCGCCGCCTCCGCACGGGTCAGTAAGGATAGCACCGATGCTGAGCTTGCGCCGATTTGCATCGCTTCGTCTCACCGTCTTTCTGACGCCACCGGCACTGCCACAACGGACTTCTCTTACCGGTTATGACGATCTGCCTCAGGAAGGTTTCGACAAATACGCCCACTTGGATGGGACCTGTCGTGAGCAAAAGCGCTTCCTGCGCAGGTCATCAGGCGTTTCTTCGCCCTCTTTCACGCTATTTTATAGCACGAAGTCTATTGGGAATCCAGATGGGCGCCTTCACGTGTTCGCGAGGATTGTTGGGTCTGCGAGTACAGCAGCCAAACTGGCTCAGGTATTCTTTGACGTAGAAAGCAGTGGGGCGAACTCGGTGATGACTTTCTCGTAGATGTCTCGCTTGAACGGGACGATATGGTCGACGAGTTGATCGATTGGGGTCCAGCGCCAGTCAGAGAATTCTCGCACATGCCGATCCAGGACAATGTCTTCATCCTTACCCAGGAAGCGCATCAGGAACCAGCGTTGGGTTTGGCCGCGATATTTTCCTTTCCATAACCGGTCGGAGAGAGCGGGTGGGATATCATAGGCATGCCAATCTGCGCTCTCTGCGATGATTTCAGCTTGGTTTGTGCCGACCTCTTCCTCAAGCTCCCGCAGGGCGGCCTCGCGTGGGGTTTCACCCTTGTCGATCCCGCCTTGAGGCATTTGCCAGTTCTCGCCGGGCGTATCGACCCGGCTTCCAACGAAGATCCCGTTTGCTTCGTTCACTAGCATGATCCCGACACAGGGACGGTACGGGCGGTCTTCAAATTTGATGGGTTTCTTGGTCATCAGCCACTCTGTTTTGCGCGGGCAACGAGGATTCCGGAAAGCGGTGTAAGAACAAGCCCTTTGTCCTGGAACTCTTCAATCCACTTGGTAACACGATCAATACCGACCGGGTAGGCGTCGATCAAAACAATCGCCGTCTTGTTTGATTTTGCGACAACCTCGGCTTCGGAGAGTTTTCGCGTGATCGACTGTCGGCTTAATTCTGCATCGGCAACAATGTCTGCTTCCGCCCACATAGCCCCAGCGGTTCCTGCCGCGTTGCCGGCGTCGCTACCCGCATTCTCGGAAGTATCGAAATAGATAAGCCCTCGTTTCGCCAATGCCTGCATAATGGGCGTTACCGCAGATTTCTTTGCCGCGAATGCAGAGCCTTGATAATTCGTTACGCCGATATAGCCGGTAACGCGGCTTAAGACCCAATCCAATCGCCGTAGGTTCTGTTCTGGTGTCAGCGTTGTCAGCAAGGCATAGGGGCCCGCGTCGCTGCGCGGAAAATCGCGCGGTTCCATCGGCAGGGTGATCATCACTTCATGCCCGTCGCCGCGCGCCTTGTCGATCCATTCCCCCAGCTTCCGGGAATACGGGGCAAAGGTCAGCGTTACGGCACCGGGGAGGCGAAGCGCCAGTTCCGTTGCTTCGGTCGATGTGCCGAGATTGGTGACGACCACGGCAATGCGCGGGCGCGTCTCCAGCGAGCTCGACGGGCGGGAATAGACCTGCCAGGGGGTCCGGCCATCCGATGCGATTTTCGGCAAGGGGCCGACGTCGCTTTCTTCCACCAGCGCGGGATCAGGATGCGGCGTCAGGAGCTCAGCAAATTGGTCAGGCGCCTGTTCTTCAGCTGGTGTTGAACTGCCTTCGGGCCGGGCGGAGGCAGCGGTTACACCACCTTCTTCTTGGCCTTCGGTATGTTCCCCGTCCCCATGTTCCCCGTCCCCATGTTCATCGGAGGCATGCGCATCATCCCCATGCGCATCATCCCCATGACCATTCTCAGCATGCCCTGCTTCACCATCGGTGGCGGTGTCATGTGCGTCCTGCGCCGGCGCTTCGCCCTCCGCATGCGCCACCTCAAACTTCGGGCGCTTGGCTTCCAACTCGGCGATGATTGCTTCCTCATTCAGCATCAAATAGAGGGCAATGCCCCCAAAGATCAGAATGGTGCAGAGATAGGCGGCGCCGATCGCGACCCACTGACCATGCTTCTGGAGGAAGGTCGGCTGCAGGTAATCGTCATTCGGCTGATACCCACCGCTTGAGGCGCCATCCGATCCGTTATCCGGATGGTCTTCGGATGCATCTTTTCCCTTGCCGAAGGGGAGCTTCAGCTTTGGGAGTTTGATGGTTGGTTTCGGCAGCTTCATCGATACCGCTTCCAGCGCCTTTCACAGGCCGGTCAGACACGCCACTATCTACGACCGGCCTCAGGCGCACTCGATATCGCTTGGAAACCCGTTGCGCCCGTCCCTAATGTGGTCGGTTCGGGTCTGGGACCCTAGTTAACCGAACCGTTACTGTAGAGCGCGATTCCCCGGACCAGATCAAGGGCTCGTGCCAGTTGGTAATCGCGCGGCGCGGCATCCTCCTGCGCTTCAGCCGTGTCTTCAGCGCCTTCTTCGCCCTCATTCTCGTTCTTAAGGGCACCTCGAAGATCGGCTTCCTGACGCCGCTTGGCGCGCTCAAGCACTTCAATACGGGCAGGTTCCACCAGGATATCCGGCTCAATTCCCTTTGCCTGGATCGAAGTACCAGCTGGTGTGTAGTAGCGTTGGGTCGTCAGCTTGATTGCCGATCCATTGCGGTTCAGCGGCATGATCGTTTGGACCGACCCTTTACCGAAGGACTTCGTCCCTAAGATGATCGCCCGCCCGTGATCCTGCAGGGCGCCCGCCACGATTTCAGAAGCGCTTGCGGAGCCGCCATTGATCAATACCACAACCGGCTTACCGTTCGACGCATCGCCGGCGGTTGCCTGAAAGCGCTGAATACTCTCTGCTTCCCGGCCGCGTGTGGAGACGATCTCGCCGCGTTCCAAGAAGGCATCGGATACTTTGACGGCCTGATCAAGAAGACCACCAGGGTTGTTTCGCAGATCCAGGATGAAGCCTTGCAGGTCGTCGCCGATTTCCTCTTCCAGCTTGCCGATTGCGCGCAGTAATCCAGCCTCGGTCTGACCGTTGAAGCTGGTGATCCGGACGTAACCGACTTTACCTTCCGTTCGGCTCCGCACCGATTGGATTTTGATTTTGTCGCGGGTAATGACGACATCGAAGGGATCTTGGTCCCCCCGCAGTACCGTCAATATGATATCGCTGCCGATGGGGCCGCGCATCTTATCGACCGCTTCATTCAAGGTCAGGCCCTGGATCGCTTCACCATCCAGATGGGTTACGAGGTCGCCAGCTTCCAACCCGGCCCGAAAAGCCGGTGTGTCATCGATAGGGGAAACGACGCGGACATACCCCAATTGATCCATGGAGACTTCAATGCCCAGACCGCCGAACTCACCGCGGGTGTTCGTCCGCATCGCGGTGAAATTGCGTTGGTCCATATAGGTCGAATGCGGATCCAGGCTCGTCATGATACCGCGCACCGCTGCCTCGATCAGTTCCTCGTCAGAGACTTCTTCGACATAATTGTCGCGGACCCTTTGGAAGACCTCTCCCAAAAGTTCCATCATTTCGAAGGTGTCGGTTTCGGGCGCGGCATCTTCCGCTGCCAGGGCGCTTCCCGCCGAGGAGAAGGCCAATCCACCTGCGAGTGTTAGAGCGGCAGCCAGTCGGCGCGGGCTTGCGCACCAACCGTTCTGGTTGAAGGAGAAACCCGAGATTGTCGTGCGCTTTGTCATCCATGCACCTTAATACTTCCAGAGGTGATCCAAGTCAGCGGATTGACCGGTTGCCCATCCCGCCGCAGTTCGATGTAAAGCGGCGGGCCATCCTTGGCCTCCGCCTGTTTTGTATCCGGCATGATACCAACCGGTTCCCCGGCTAGCACCCATTGTCCTGTCACGACGTCGACCCTGTCGAACCCCGCGAGCACTGTATGATATCCGCCGCCATGTTCTATAATCAAGACAAGCCCGCGATTTCTAAACGGACCGGAGAAAACGATCTGGCCATCAAAGGGGGCGACGACCTGGGCGGATAGGCGTGTTTCAACTGTTATACCACGCGCAGAAGAGCCGAAACCGGTTTCTGACCCATAGCGTTGGACCAGGCGTCCCGTGGCAGGGGCTGCGATTTCTCCTACACTCGGAAAGTCCCGCAATCCTTCGGGTTTTGCGAGGATAAGCGGTGTTTGCGGGCGTGATGCCGCCGCTTCTGCAGCCGCTGCGGTTTCTGCTTGAGACTGGGCATCCGCTGCTGCCTGCCGCTGAACCTCCAGGCGTTGATTCTCGGCTTGCAGGCGTTCGATCAATTCTTTGAGAGAGCGTGATTCCCCGACGAGCGTTTCCAATCTGTTGGCTGCCTCACGGGACCGTTCGGCGGTATCCTTAAACATTGTCTGTTTGCGCGCGATCAGGCTTTCCAAGTGTTGCCGATCTGTCGCCAGATCACTGTCGGCTTTGCTCAGCCGTCCCAGTTTTGTCTCAATATCCGCGCGTACTTCGGCGAGGGCCAGAAGATCGTCTCGTAACAGGGTCGCCTGGTCGCCAAGCGCTGGAACCGCCGCGCGCAGCAGGATTGACCCACGGACCGCATCCAATGGGGGGCCGGGATAGAGGAAAAAGGCCTGCGGGGGGTTCATGGATAATCGGGTCAAGGCCCCCAGGGCACCGGCGAGATGGCCATGCTTGCGGGTCAACTCCCGTCGTCTGGCGTCCTGATCGTGCTCCAATTGCTCAATCTGTTGCTCTAGCGCGCTGACCAGGGCTTCCCGCTGTTGGGTGGTTTTGGCGGCTGCAACCAGATCGGCTCGCAGCTGTCGCAGTTCTTTCTGCAAGCGCTTTGCTTCGCTTTCGAGGGCCCGGCCTTTGGATCGTGTTTCCTCAATCTCCCGGTTAACCCGGTCTAACTCGCTGGCCGAATCCTCACCCGCGGTGAAGGCATCTTGCGCGGAAATAGACATCGCGAGCAGAGCCGCCACTGCGCTCAGGCATACTCTCGTGAACAGAGCTGGGGGAGACAAAACCGGCAACTGCGTCGCTGTCCTATTCCGCCGCCGCATTGATCGGGTTGGCCGATCGCGGCCCGGCAGAACCGCCGGATAGAAGTGAATGCCCAGTCATTTCGTCAGGAAGAACAAGGCCGATTGCGTCTAGCACGGTAGGTGCAACGTCGCAGAGCCGGCCCGTTGGTAGTTCTTTTGGCGCGTTGGTGACACCGACCAGTCTAACTGGAACCTGACTTAAGGTATGTGCTGTATGCGCGACCCCCGTCGTCGGGTCACGCATCATATCTGCATTGCCATGATCCGCTGTGATCAATATGGCGCCCCCTTTGGCCTCAACGGCGTCAAGCAGGCGCCCCAGGCAATGGTCAACTGTCTCTACCGCCTCAATAGCAGCGGCAAAGTCGCCAGTGTGGCCGACCATATCGGTATTCGCATAGTTCACGATGGCAACATCGAAACCATCTGAAGACAATTCAGCGATCAACTGGTCCGTGACTTCCACTGCCGACATTGCGGGGCATAGGTCATAGGTCTCGACGTCCGGGGAGGGGACGAGAATTCGTTTCTCTCCATCGAAGGGCGCCTCCTCCCCCCCATTAAAGAAGAAGGTCACATGGGCGTATTTCTCGGTCTCCGCGATCCGAAGTTGCTTCAGACCTTGATCGGACAGAACCTGGCCGAATGTGTTGCTCAGCTGCTCTGCCGGGAACATGACCCGATGAAAGGGCGTCAGCATCTCTGAATACGAAACCATGCCAAGTGTATCAGCGAAAGTCGGGCGACTATCAACGGGGAAGCCGGAAAAGTCGGGAATGACCAGGCTTTCCAAAAGTTCACGGGCCCGGTCTGCCCGGAAGTTCGCCATAAAAATACCGTCACCATCCTGCATGCCGGCATAGCCGCTCAGGACGCTGGGGCTGACGAACTCGTCGGTTTCGCCCCGGGCATAGGCATCGGCCAGAGCTGTTTGCGCATCACGCGCATTTCGGCCTTCTGCCAGAATCAACGTGCGCCAGGCATTCTCCACCCGGTCCCAGCGTTTGTCGCGATCCATGGCGTGAAAGCGGCCACAGACCGTCGCCAATTGCGCGTTCTCGAGCGGGGCCAAGCGGTTTTCCAGCGAAGCGATGAAATCCTCTGCGCTTTTCGGGGGTGTGTCACGGCCGTCCAGGAAACCATGAATCGCAACCGGAATTCCGGCTGCCGATAAGGCTTCTGCCGATGCTGCGATATGGTCCAGATGCGAATGGACCCCACCCGGTGATAATAACCCCATCACATGGGCCGTGCCACCACTGGCCTTTAGCGACCCTATGAAATCCTGGAGCGCGGGGTTACCGGCAAAGGTTCCCTCCTCGATGGCGCTATCGATCCGGGGTAGATCCTGCATGACAACCCGGCCAGCGCCCAGATTCATGTGCCCGACCTCAGAATTCCCCATCTGCCCTGAGGGGAGCCCGACAAAGGTTTCAGACGCTTCAAGGACGCCCCGTGACGCGGTCTTGTTCAATCGGTCCCAGATTGGCGTCTTCGCATGGGCGATCGCATTGTCGGAGGTTTCCACACGTTCTCCCCAACCATCCAAAATGCAGAGAATAAAGGGTGTCGATATGTGGTTCTGTTCAGTCATTTCGTCTGTAACCTGGGGTTTTCGCGTTGACGGCAATTCTTGCAGCAGCGTAGTCAACAGTTAAATCGAGTAGGCACCACACTAAGTAAGCATTGATGGTTGCCGAATGTTTCCGATAAGTTACAAAGACCAGGGGATGATCGGCACTTGTGTTAACACTTCAAAAGGGGATGCCACCGAATATCTTCAATGCACTAATTCGTGTAGACTAAAGAAGCAGAGAAATAAACCGCCGGTGTCTTTGAAACGTGTATAATATTTGGGAAAGATATTTGTTTTCCTTAGTTTTGATGCATCGGATATGTCTGTTTGGGGTGGCAAAGGATATTCTGGTGGTAAGGAATCTTGGGGCGATAAGGACTGTGGGGTAAGACATGGCAAAAAAGAAAACAGAAAACCAGAGCACGGTAATCGGCGAATTACCAATTGGGCATATCCCTGCATTGGCGATGCGGGCGCTTGAGAAAGAGATCGAAAAACACCTCCGCAAGACGGCAGGCGAAATGGCCTCCCGGGATGCCGGCGGGCTGAGTAGTATTGAAACCTATACGATGTTGCTTTTCCTGAGTGAGTTTCAGGAGTCGGAATTGTCGGTTAAGGACTACAAAGCGCTGCTCGCGAAATATAAATGCGACACGCCGGGAAATCTGCGGACCTATCCCAAGCTCAGTCAATCGGCGCTGTTTGAGATATTCAGTAATCTGGGTATCAGCCGTGAATCGATCCGTCGCCAGTTGATCTTGCTGGCGCAGCATGGGTTGATCGAACGGGTTTCGAAAGGTCCTCCCTTCCCGGATGAACTTTCCATTGCCAAAGCTGGCGCAAAGCTGATCGGGCGCATCGCAGATCGCTTGGCAAAAGATATCGAGAAGGCAAAACCCTTCGCCTATCTCTGAGGGGATCGCTTCTCTCTTGGGAGATCGCCTCTCTCTTAGGAGTTCGAGGGTGTCTGCGGTAGACGGCTCTGGAATCGATTGATCAGTTGAAGGCAGCGAGTTCTTGGCGTGCCGTGCTGAACAGCATGCCAAGATCTGAGCCGACCGATACGAATTTAAAGCCAAGCTCAATCAACCCTTTCGCGGTCTCGACATCGCCACAATGGGATCCGGGCAGAATGCCTGCCGCCGTCGCGCGCGCGGCGATGTCACGGACCGCATCGGCGAATTTGTTATCGCCAATCATCGGTTGGCCATAACAGCCGAGCGCCAGGGACAGATCATTCGGTCCGATCAGGATGCCATCCAACCCCGGCGTCGCCAGGATCGCATCCAGATTCTCATAGGCTGATGCGGTTTCAATCATCGCAATCGCCGCATGGGCGCTGTTGGCTTGGGCGGTATAGTCGGGAAAGTCCGGCAGCCCTGCGCGGATCGGACCCCAGCTGCGTTTACCGTCCGGCGGGTAGCGCAGGGCGGATACCAGTTCGGCTGCGTCTTCCGGGGTATCGATCATCGGGGCGATGATGCCGTCTGCACCGTAATCCAGGGCGCGCATGACGCCGGCTGGCTCGGTCCAGGTCGGGCGGACGAGTGCGATGACATCGGCACCCTGTGCCGCCTGGACCATTGAAAGCATCGCCGCATTGTCGACGGTGCCATGCTGCTGATCAATGAAGAGAAAATCATATCCGGCTCGCGCCAAAGTCTCTGCGCTGAGGCCGCTGTCAATTCCAACGATAATACCGATTGCAGCAGGCTTCTTTTCCAGCAGGGTTTGCAACGCGTGAGCCATGGGAAAATCTCTCCGAGTTTGCGAGGTAAGGCGGGGTGATTCTTATAGCGCCGAAAATCCTTCTGTCTAAGCAAAATTACCCATTGCGGGGGTGAATCGCCTATGTAAGGCTAGTTCTTGTGTTCGGGTTTTGATGTTCCCACCAGATGTCGTGGGGAGCACAAAAAACCAAGGGATCCGGGGCTTTTTAACACCCGAATCGGTTGGAGATCGAACCAATTGGGCGATTCGTGCGCGAATCAGTTGGCTGCCGCAAGGGGGATTTGCGATGACCGGTATGCAGGTCGAGTTTTCCGAAAACACCCCCAATCCGCTCGATATCCTTGAGGCGATGTTCACGGCCAATGAATGGCCGTTCGAGCGTTCGGACGAAGAGGAAATCGTTGTCGAGACGACCGGGGGATGGTGTGACTACCGCATGTTCTTCGCGTGGCGGGAAGATTTGCATGCGTTGTATTTCACCTGTTCTTTCGACATGCGAATACCGCGCGACAAGCGGGTCGGTGTTGTCGAGTTGCTGGCGATGATCAATGAGAAGATGTGGCTGGGCCACTTCGATCTTGGCCCGGATGATGGGGCACCGACCTTCCGGCATACCTTGCCGACACGCGGCGTGACCTGCTTCTCGGTTGAGCAGTTGGAAGATTTGATGGATATCGCTTTGGCGGAATGCGAACGTTTTTATCCGGCGTTCCAGTTTCACCTTTGGGGTGGCCATGATCCCGGCCAGGCCATTCAAGCCGCGCTGCTGGACTGCAAAGGCGAAGCCTGACGCTTGAGAATGCCTTGCGGTCGATCTAGATCATCGACAGGCCTGATGATATTCGGAGATATATAATGACGGACAAACTGACCCGGCCGTTGCTGCTGGTCGGCTGCGGAAAGATGGGCGGCGCGATGGCTGCCGGTTGGCTGGACAGTGGCATCACCGGCGGTGGCGTCGTCATCGTGGACCCGGTCGGTGGTGCGGAATTCCGTGACAATGACCAGGTCAGCATCTTCAAGGATGCGCAATCCCTGCCGGATGACCTGGAGCCGGAAGTCGTAGTGCTGGCGGTCAAACCGCAGCAGATGGATGCGATGCTGCCGGACTATGCCCGTTTCGCAGGCCCCGGATGCATGTTCCTGTCAGTCGCCGCCGGTAAGACAATCAGATACTTCAAGGCGGCTCTGGGAGATCAGTCTGTCATCGTGCGGGCCATGCCGAATACCCCTGCCGCGATCGGGCAGGGCATTACGGTCATCTGTCCCAATGCCAATTGCAGTGAAACCCAGGTTGCGCAGGCTGAGACGCTGCTCAGCGCTGTGGGGGAAGCCCATGCGGTGAAGGATGAAGCCTTGATTGATGCGGTTACCGGCTTGTCCGGTGGGGGCCCCGCCTATGTCTTTTATATGATTGAATGCATGGCTGCTGCCGGAATTCGGGCAGGGTTACCCGAGGATCTGGCAAAACGCCTGGCGCTCGTCACTGTTGCGGGGGCGGGCCAGTTGGCCATCACCTCAGATGACGAACCGGCGCAATTGCGTAAGAATGTGACCAGTCCCAATGGGACGACACAGGAAGCATTGGCGGTTCTGATGGACCCGGATAGTGGTCTTGGCCCCTTGATGCGGAAAGCGGTTGCGGAAGCAACGCGACGGTCAAAGGAACTGGCGGGATCGTGACGGCTTCCGCGTTCCAATCGTAATTCCCTTTCCGCGACAATATTGCCCCATTCCTGCCACGCCCTTCGTGTTACCCTTTCTGGTATGAGATTGGGTTAGGAGATGGCTGATGGCACGCAAGGCAACGAAATCGACCAAGAAGACCACCCCAACTGTGGATGCGCTCATTGACGCTTTCTTTCCACTGATAGAATCAAAAGGGTGGCGTCAGACAGCATTCAGCGATGTTGCGGAGGCTGCCGGGATGGACCGGCCTGCCGCCCTGGCTCTTGTCGATGGCAAGGTGGATCTCCTGCGCGCCTATATCCGCAGTATTGATGCGATGGTTCTGGGGGAAGATGGCGGCTATACGGACGAAGACACGCCGCGTGATCGGCTGTTCGATCTGCTGATGCGGCGGTTTGAGGCGATGGCGCCAAACCGGGCTGCCTTGGCTCGCCTCGCCAAAGATATTCTCAGCGACCCGTTTGCAGCCGCCTGTTTCGTCCCCGGTGCCAAACGGGCGATGGGCCGCTACCTGGAAGCTGCCGGTGTGGAGGCCAGAGGCCCCTTCGGCGGCCTTCGCGCCGATGGCTTATTGTTGATCTGGCTGGCGACCAATCGGGTTTGGGCGGAAGATGACAGTGAAGATCTCGCCCGGACAATGGCGGCATTGGACAAGAACTTAGCGCGGGCCGGTAAACCTGCGTCTTGGCTGGGGGCGCTGGAACGGCGCGCCGGTCCTTTGCGCAGTTGCAGCCAACGCCGCAGGCGGAAGGCTGATAACGATCCGGATGAGGGTGTAGAGGTTGCCTCCGCCTAGACACGTCGTGTTGCGGTTTTCGATTGCCAGCGTGTTTCGATTGCCAGCGTGTTTCGTCCTTGACGAGTTATGTTGCAGTGCAATATAAGCAGAGAAATGTTGCATTGCAGCATAATCTTGTCGGCGGGTTGCCCCAAGGTTTGCAGCGCGATCCGGATGGCGGCCCTATCCCGGGGCCCATCCTATTTGGAGAGAAACTCGACATGGCTAAGAAAGCGCAACCGAACTTCTTTGACCCGAAGAACAATCCGTTCCTCGATCCCAAGAACAATCCGTTTTTGGACCCGGAAAAGAACCCGCTTCTGAACAACCCGATGCTCAGCAAGGAATTTGGCGCTGGCATTGCTATGCCGAATGCCAACCCGAAGATGGTTGAAGATCTGATGGCCGCACAAAAGTCCAATTTTGAGGCGTTGGCTGAAGCGAACAAGACGGCGGTTGAAGGCTTTCAAGCGGTCTTCCAACGACAGACGGAAATCCTGCGGGAATTGACTGAGGAAGCAACGGCAGCGGCACAAGAGCTCTCTGCTACCGGTGCGCCGGACGCCATGATCGCCGGTCGGATCGATCAGGTTAAGGACCTGATGAAACAGTCGGTTTCCAATGTCCGTGAGATGTCAGAAATGATCGCCAAGTCTCAAGGCGAAGCTTTCGATATTCTGAATGATCGGGCTGCAGAGAACCTTGAAGAACTGAAAGCGGCAGTAAAGACCTTGAAGGCCTGACGCGTTCTTCGATCCTCAGATGAGTTAAAAAACCCCGGCTGGAGTATCCTCGCCGGGGTTTTTCTTTGGCTATGCTATTCCAAGACTGGTGCGGGTCGTAGCGGCTGCGGTTCCGTAATCAGCTTGTTTTCCTCCACCACAGAGGAGGGCACGCGCGGTGCATAGGTTTGGTTGGTCGTTCCATATTGCGCCAGACTGTTTTCTTCCATTTTCAGCGCTGGTGAGACGATAATATCGATCTCGGCCCCATTTTCGAAGGGAAGGATCCGAACGGTCGCAAAGCGCGGGCCTTGAACATAAGTGATCGAGGTCCGCCGAGACCGAACGATGGCTGTTTCCCGCCATCCGTAATTTGGCATGTTCAGCCGCATATATTCGACGATCTGAACGGGTTGGAACCCTTCGGTCATCATCACGATCTGACCGGTCCATTTGTCATCATCGCCGACAATAACAGTATCGGACAGAATGACCTGCGCTTCTTTTGGAACCGGCAAGCCGGGGACCGTCAGGACATTGGGTGGCATCTCGGCGGGTGGTTGCGGCGCGCTTGGGTCGACACTGGCCGGCGCGACCGATCCCGCGCTGGCTGTCAGGCCGCGCGTGCCATACGGCGTGTTGACTCCGCTATTCAGGCAACCGCCCAGCAGTAACGCGGTCATCAGAACCACGCCCGTACGAGGGGAGGTCAAATATTTCTTCCAATCCGCCATGGCTTTAGCCCCTTCACGGCAAAATTTGATTGCGTAACGCGGCATAAAGTACCGATTCGCCACGATTGGAAAATGTTATTCAAGAATTAAGCCAATATTCGCAAATATTCAAAGATAGAGTGATGGAAAGTTAATCTTTCTTTGACCTAAAGACATTCGCGCGCACCAAAAGTGCCTGCGCATTTTTATATGTAGGCACCTCCAGCGCGTGACCATCCAGAAAGGCGCGGTCCTGTCCTTGCGCGCGGGCGGCATCGAAAGCGGCGACAACGCGTCCGGCAGTCTCAATCTCAGTCGCTGACGGAGTGAGTGCTGTATGGATGGCAGGTATATGGTTCGCGTCGACAGCGCTTTTCGCCTTATAGCCCAATGTTTTTGCGAAACTGATTTCGGCAGCAAGCCCATCAAGATCGCGCCAGGTATAGGGGCAGTCGATGGCGGCCACGCCGGCGGCAACACAATCGACCAGAAAGCGTTCTCGAACATGGCGCAGCGCCAATCCGCTGCGGTCTCGATCCGCCCCCAGATCGGCGGCCATGTCTTCAGAAGCGACCAGGCACGCCTCGACAGCGGGGTGGGCGGTTGCGATCTCATAGCTTTGGCGCAGGGCTGCTGCGGTTTCGATATTGGGAATCAGACGATAGACACTGGATATTTCTGCTTGCGCGTCGAAGTCTTCAATTGCCTTTGCGACCAGATGCACATCCTGCGGTCCACGGGTCTTAGGGAAGGCAATGCGACGGATGCCGGCGGAGAGCGCCGCCGCGAGATCTAAGGGGCCATCAGGATCGAAAATCGGGTTTATTCTAACGGCGACCTCGATCCCAGCGGCTCGAAACGCCTCGGTCAGTTCCGGAAGGCGCCTGCGTCCTTCCGGTCGACGTTCCGGTGGCGTGAAATCCTCAAACTCAAGAATCACGACATCCGGGCAGGCTTTTAGGGCCGCCGCTGCGGCCGCGTCGTCGATTGAGGATACAAAGAGCCAGGATCTGAGCGCCGGGGTATCCCGCATTGTCACATCCGGCTTGTTCTTATTTCTTGGAGATTTCGTTCAGTTGCTTCTGCATCTCAGCGAGTTGCTGCTGAAGTTGCCCGACCTTGTCGGTTTCGCCTGCGCTAGCGGCTGGTGTTCCACTCGACGCAGGGGCGGGACCATCTTGTTCCTCGCCGCCCGCAGCGAAAGGCGTGAACAGGCGCATGGTCCGTTCCATCATTGCCATGTTCTGCTTGCCGACCTCTTCCAAGCCACCGAAGGGAAAAACGCCGATAGAGCCACCCATCACTTCGCGCATCTTCTCTTGGTTTTCGGAAAAGGCGCGCATGGACATCTCAAGATACTGCGGCAACATCATTTGCGGCATGTTATCGCCATAGAATCCGATTAACTGACGCAGGAAGGCGATCGGCAGAAGATTACCGGTCCCCTTGGTTTCTTCTTCAACGATGATCTGGGTGAGCACGCCCCGGGTGATATCGTCCCCGGATTTGGCATCAAAGACAGTGAATTCGATGCCTTCTTTTACCATGGCGCACAGATCGTCGAGGGTCACATAGCTCGACGTCGCCGTATTATAGAGGCGCCGGTTCGCGTACTTCTTGATTGTAACCGTGCCGTCTGTGCCGGGACCGTTTTTTCGTTCGACCATATAGATGCTCCGAATAGCCGGTTTTCAGGGGAATATTCCGCACCTGCTCAATGAATACTGCACTGCAAAGCAGGGCGGTGCAATACCGCACAGAATGCGTCGGCGCATCGGTGAGGGTGCTGGCAGGTTAGACGCTTGGCCATTATACTGGACCAATGAGCACGCAGGATAAGTCTGGAAACACCGCAGCGAGCGGCGAGAGCGGAGCCGATGGGCCTCCTGAAGACCTCGCTGATCTCTCGCGTCGGTTTGTCGGTCTGTGGCAGGAACAAGTCGGCCTGATGGCTCAAGACCCGGCAACAGCGCAAGCAATGGCGCAGGCAACGGCGGCGATGAGCCAGATGTTCTCTAATCTCTGGGGCGGTGCTGCCGGGGGAATACCGTTCCCCATGCCTTCTCAGGGAATGCCGCCGGGTATGTCGCAGGGAATGCCCGAACAGCAGCAGGGGGGAAAGAGCGATGACGCGTCTGGGACCGAGGCCACTGCCCCTGCATCTGGCGAGCGCGACCGGCTTTTATCTGAGCTGTCTGAGCGCATCGAACGCCTGGAGCAACGGATCGTCGATCTGGAATCCGGTGCTGACGGGAAAGGCGGCAGCGCTGGAAAAAAGCCGCGCGCAAAGCGGAAATCCTGATCTCCCTGCATTCACAGGCGCCGTTGATGAAGAACTGCGTCGGCGGCTCAGCCAAATGTTGGATGGGGTTGAGGTCTATCGAGGCCACCCATATCGCCGCGACATACCCGACCCAGACATCCTATGGACAGAAGGCACGACGCGGGTTTTGGACTTCCGGCGCTTTCGAGACGGTAAAAAGCGCGGGGCGCCGATCTTTCTGATCCCGTCCCTGGTCAACCGTGCCTATATCCTGGATTTATCCGCGGAAACGAGCCTGTGCCGCTGGCTGGCCAGTGAGGGGTTTGATGTTTTCCTGGTCGACTGGGATGCGCCGGGGGAGCAAGAGATGGCGTTCACCCTGAGCGACTATATCGCGCGCTTGGACCGCGCGGCACGTGCCGTTAGTCAGTCGCTTGATGAACAAGCACTATTCTATGCCGGCTATTGCATGGGCGGGCTCCTAGCACTTGCGGCGGCGGAGCGGGCGGGAGACGCGTGTTCAGGCTTGGCGCTTTTGGCGACGCCGTGGGACTTTCATGCGGAGCAGGTGGAACATGCGCGAATGCTGGGACGGTTGGCTGGTATATTCGAGCCGTTGATCGCCTCAACCGGTGGTCTGCCGGTGGATGTTCTGCAATCGCTTTTCGCCGGCGTGGATCCGCTGCTTGGTTTTAGAAAATTCGCGGCATTCTCAAAACTAACATCCCAATCTCAGAAGGCTGACGCCTTCGTTGCGCTGGAGGATTGGTTGAATGATGGCATCGCGCTGGCAGGGCCGGTGGCGCGGGAATGCTTGGCCGGGTGGTATGGGGATAATACGCCTGGCCGGGGCGAATGGCGGGTGGATGGTGCTGCGGTCCGACCGGAACTTTTCAATAAGCCGAGCTTGGCGTTGATCCCATCCGGTGACCGCATCGTGCCGCCGGCTTCCGCCATGGGGCTTGCCGAGCGCTTACCAAGGGTTACCATCTCGATGCCGAAGGCTGGCCATATCGGCATGGTCGTCGGATCACGTCGCCTGACAGCGGCTTGGGAGCCACTTCGAAACTTTATTTTGTCTGCCGTCTGATAATTGAACAGATGCTGCAGAATGTCGCGTTGCCGATGTCGTCTCTCTTGATTATGTTGCGCTGCAGCATGATATGGAGAGGGCACGGATGATAGGTCGGCAGACCTATTTCCGCGCGAATGTCATGCGGGGAGACTGGGTTCACAAACGGGGCCCGGCGAAAACGGAGGAAAGCATCCATGACCAATATCGTCATTGCCTCGGCGGCGCGTACGCCGGTTGGCGCCTTTAACGGCTCGCTCTCAAGCGTTGCCGCATCCAGTCTCGGCGCTGCCGCGATCAAAGAAGCCCTTAGCCGCGCCAAAGTCGACGCTTCGGAAGTTGATGAAGTCATTATGGGTCAGATTCTGGCCGGTGGGACGGGTCAGAACCCGGCACGTCAGGCCGCAATGGAAGCCGGTGTACCGCAGGAAGCAACTGCCTATCAGATGAATCAGCTTTGTGGCTCGGGCCTGCGCACGGTTGCGCTGGGCATGCAGTCAATCATGGCGGGCGATGCTGACATTATCGTCGCCGGTGGTCAGGAAAGCATGAGCCAGGCTCCGCATGCGGCGTATCTGCGCAGTGGTCAAAAGATGGGTGACCTCAAATTCATTGATACCATGCTGAAGGATGCTCTGATGTGCTCTTTCAATGGCTATCACATGGGTGTCACGGCAGAGAATGTCGCTCGCCAGTGGCAGCTGACCCGCGATGAGCAGGATGCTTTCGCGGCTCAGTCGCAACAGAAGGCTGAAGCGGCGCAGAAAGCCGGCAAGTTCGCCGATGAAATCGTTCCCTTCACGGTCAAGACCCGCAAGGGCGAAACGGTCGTTGATACGGATGAGCATCCCAAGCATGGCACGACGGCGGAAAGCCTCGGCAAGCTGCGCCCGGCCTTCGACAAGGAAGGCACGGTCACGGCAGGGAATGCTTCAGGCATCAATGATGGGGCTGCGGCCGTTGTCCTGATGACAGCCGAAGAAGCCGAACGCCGCGGGATTACCCCGATGGCTCGCATTGTTTCTTGGGCCACGGCGGGTGTTGATCCGGCCATCATGGGGACCGGTCCAATCCCGTCGTCCCGCAAGGCTTTGGAGAAAGCCGGCTGGTCCGTCGAAGATCTCGATCTGGTTGAGGCCAATGAGGCCTTCGCGGCACAAGCCTTGGCGGTCAATAAGGATATGGGTTGGAACCCGGAAATCGTTAACGTCAACGGTGGTGCCATTGCGCTTGGCCACCCGGTTGGCGCCAGCGGCAACCGTGTTCTCAACACGTTGCTGCATGAAATGAGCCGCCGCGATGCCAAGAAAGGCCTCGCCACGCTCTGCATCGGCGGCGGCATGGGCATTGCCATGTGCATTCAGCGCGATTAACAAACTACACGCTGGTAAGACAAGATCATTGAGGAAAGCCGTCTCCTTTGAGGCGGCTTTCTTCTTTCTCACGGTCCAAAAATCATGCTGTCCTAAGCCAACATTCATAATCGTCACGAAGTTCAAGTTTCATCTTTTAAATGTCGATCTGGTAGAGGATACTTTTTATAGATAGTAGCGTTAGGATACAGGGACAAAGGAACGTGACTAGAATTAATGGTTTGGTGCGAAGTGCGGTCTGGTTGCAGGTTGCGTGTCTTGGTTTTCTGTTGTCGAGCTGCGGAGGGGGAGGTCTTGCCCCTGGCGCCGGTTTTCAGCATCCTGAATCACAGGGGCTCGTGCTTTTCGAAACTAGACAAGATCGACTAGCTTACTACGAACATAACTCAATGCGATTTGGAAAACTGGATGGGGCTGGCGCCAAACTTGTGTCGCTTGTAGGGCCGATTGAGCATTTATTTGGATTCGAACCCGAACAGAACAAACCTAAAAAGCTATTTGGTGAATCAGCTCCTAGCTCGCGATATCACTTGCTGCCGCTTGAGCCTGGTCAGTATGTAATCGCCGATTCCTCAAGCAAAGGGTACTGGTATCGTTGGACAAGTTGTTATTACAAGGAATCGCCGGTTTTTGAAGTTAAAGCGGGTGAAGTTCTCGCCCTTGGCACCTTGATGTTTTCGCGAGAGATTTCTCCGACATTGGCGGAAAAACCGCTCGCTGGCGGCCTTCTTACGCTTGATTTGACCCCTGAAGAAATAGAAAGCTCACGCGAACTTTTTGGTTTGGAGAGTACGGTAGCAGTTCGCCCATACCAGCCAAAAACGATCAGTTTTGATCCCGCTACGCTCCTTAATTCCTGTGCGGGCTCATAAATTCATTTCTTTCTCTTGCGGTGCACAAAAATCCATGCAATATTTTGCACTGCAGCAAGCATTCGCCCGAACTTGTTGCGGCGCAACAGCGCCTAGTTGAGGGCGTTTCCTCCCTAAACTTGGGCCGCGATCAGTCGCGGCCCTTCTTTTTTTTGGCCTTCTTCTAGACCCTCGATTGCTGAGGGCGTCTATCATATGAGCTGGGATTGGCATTTTTCCGCCCATAAAAACGGGTCGAGTGTCAGTTTTCCATAACCAGCGTCATTACCGCGACGGGGCTCAGGGCCTCGTATTCATGCGGGACATCACCGGGATACCGAAAATAATCCCCCGGATGTAAGACCTCCGTGTCGCCACGCGGGCCAACGCGAAGTTTACCGCTGCTGAGGAAAACATGTTCGATCGTGCCGGCCGGATGCGCGTCGGCGCGCCGGACCGGGCCGGCAAGAATCCGTACCTTGAACAGGTCCCGTCGCCGCCCGGGCGGGCAATCTGCCAAAAGAACGGTCGTGTAAGCGGATTCTTCAGCGCTAAGTTCAATTCCTTCGTCGGCGCGGGTCAGGGTTTTCTCCGGCGCTGGATTCTCAAAGAGATGGCTGAAAGGCACCTGCAAGGCGGAGGCGATTGCCCAAAGCGTTTCAATACTCGGGTTCCCTTTACCGGCTTCCAATTGAGACAGGGTTGATTTTGCAAGCCCTGCGCTCTCCGCCAGGGCAGAAAGGGAGATGCCGGCTCGGTGCCGTTCACGCTGTACGGCGCGGGCGATCAGTTCGGATGGCGTCATGGTTTTCCAATAATTCGTTATATCGAACGATAAAACGGTTTATCGAACGATCAATGTTCATTATAACGAACGAAGATCGACATACCAACCAATCAGGTGGGCCATGATACGTAATCTTAGTGATCAGAGTCAGGACTTCATCGCGGGGGTCCGCGACGTGACCCCGCTGGCTTTCGGCGTTGCGATCTATGGGCTCGCCTTTGGCCTCTTGGCTGCGCAAGCCGGGATGGATGGAATGCAGACCGGGGTCATGGGTGCCGTTGTTTTTGCCGGATCATCGCAGATCGTTGCGGTCGAGAGAATCGTTGCCGGCGCTGGAGCATATGCAGCTTTGATTGCGGGGATCGCGCTTAACCTGCGCATTTTTTTGATCACGGCTTCGCTTCGCTCTGAATTCAAAGAGCGGCCGCTTTGGCAGATGCTTCTCGGTGTTCACTTGGCCGGGGATGAAAATTGGGCCTTGCTGCATGCAAAGCGGGCCGGTGGGGGGAAGGCCGGGTATTGGTATCTGGTCGGTGCGGGGCTCTGTTTGATGCTCGTTTGGCTGCTAACCACCGTGTCGGGCGCCAGCTTTGCCCAAGCCCTGCCGGAGCCTCGTGCACTGGGATTGGATTTCGCCTTCGCCGCCGCCTTCATAGCGATCTTGCGAAGCCTGTGCCGTCGCGCATCGGACGTCTTGCCGTGGGGCTTCTCAATCGCCGCCAGTGCCACGTTGGTGCTCCTTACACCCATCGAACCCTCCTGGGCGCTGGCTTTGGGGGGCGCGCTGGGCGCGGGTGTCGCGGGAGTGTGGTCCCATGCTTGAGCATTGGTGGGTGATTGCAGGCTTGGCCGTGGCGACATTCTCCATCCGTTTGAGCGGATATCTGGTCGGCGCCCGGTTACCGACGGATGGCGGATGGGCGCGCGCGTTTAACGCGTTGCCTGGGTGCTTGATTGCTGCCCTGCTGACCGTGATCCTGATACAGGGGGAATGGCAGGAATGGGGGGCAGCCGGTATTGCTCTGTCAATTGCCGTGGTGACGCGCAGTCTTCCCGCGACGATGATTGTCGGCGTTCTCGCCGTTTGGATTTTGCGAAACTTTGTGTAGTTTTCGGTCGCGCAAAAGCGCGTTCGGATAATCTGTCAGCAGTGCTGGCGTGCGACTGCGATTCAGGTTAGGACATAAGCATCCTGGCGGATTCTTACGTGTCGCGGGTTATGAGTTTAATCCTGCATATTGTACTTTTTCTGATCTATTCTGTTGCGGCTGTCGGTGCTGGCGCGGTCGCACCCTTTGTGCTGGGCGTCTCCGAGGAGCCGAGTGGCTTTGCTTTGGGCGTGCTGTCCGGCGTCGTTGTTTTCCTGTTGGGCGCGGTCATCCATGAAGGTATCGCCCGCCGCGAGGACAGACTTTCCAACACCCGTCGCCTGCTGCTGTTGAAGCGTGCCTATGATCGCTCGCTTGGTGATCTGGACACGACGCGCGATGAAATTCGTCGCATCTTTGAGGTTATCGAGGCCGAAGGCGGTGATGGCTTGATGGAGCGGTTGCGCGGCGCCGAAGCCCGCTTGTCGACCTTGCCGGAACAGAAAGAGGCGCCCTTGCCGCGCCGTCGTGTCGAACGGGACCCTGGCGCCGACAGGGCGGCTGTCGATCCAGTTCCGGGCTTCCTGTCGAGCGATCCTGGCCGCCGGGCGCAATTTGACCGGGACGCTGATCTGCCCTTTCCGGGGGTAGCAGAGGAGCCTGAGGCGGAGCCGCCTGCGGATGTGCCGGTGGCAGGGTCGAAAACGAAGGGAAATCCGTCGCGGGAGATGCGTGAAGTGGCCTCCGAAATGCGGGTGCTGCATTCCCTTGTTGAACAGCTCTATGCAGACCGCCCGGCCCGGTCAGCGGGTCAGGACCAGCGGGCAGCCCTGGCCGCCGCGTTGGAAGGGCCTCGCGGGGCGGCACACCGTGATCAGATGGCGCGTGACCAGATGGGCTCCGGAACAGGGGGGCGGACGGAATTGCGGGTTGTCGCCGACCGGAGTGCCCCGCCACCGCCCCTGCGTCCCAGAAATGATATGGATAAGGAACGCGTCTTGGACATTGTCCGTGAAGGCTTACGACGCGATCGCGTAGACCTGTACCTGCAACCCATTGTGAGCCTGCCGCAGCGCAAGCGTCGTTTCTATGAATGCTACAGCCGCATTCGCGCGGAAGATGAGACCGTGCTCGGACCCGACAAGTATATCGAGATTTCTCGCGAAGCCGGCCTGTTGACGGCAGTCGACAACATGCTGTTGTTCCGTTGTGTGCAGTTGCTGAGGAAATTACAGGGCCGGGATATCAATGCGGTATTCTTCTGCAATATCGCTCCTAACAGCCTTGCAGATCGCGAGTTCTTTAAGGATTTCATCGAATATATGGAGCAACATGCGGAGCTCGCGCCGAATCTGGTGCTTGAAGTGGCGCAGGCGGATCTGGCAGCGGGCCAAGGGCAACTTGTCGATGACTTCCGACGTCTTGGCCGGTTGGGATATCGCTTCTCCCTCGACCGGGTGAAAGATCTCGCGCTTGATTTGCCGGCTTTGGAAGCCATGCATGTGCGCTTCATCAAGATCGATGCGAGTTTGATCCTGGAACGGCTGTCCGCCGGCGGCGCCAAAGCCACAGAGATCCGCATGTTGAAGCAGGAGTTGGATGAGGTCGAAATCGACCTGGTGGTGGAGCGGATTGAAACCGAAAGCCAGCTTGTCGAGTTGCTCGACTTCAATATTGACTACGGGCAGGGATATCTTTTTGGTGAGCCCCGCCCCAGCAAAGATCCTGGTACGGCAAAGGCGGGAAACGCCCGGGCATGATACCGGGCGTGACACTGGCCTAACACTGGCCTGACACTGGCAACAAAAGTGAGTTCAAACAGCATGACAACAGGCGTTCAAATGGTCGAAGGGCTGGCCGAACTGGCAGAGACGTACCGGCTTTTCGTGATCGACCAATGGGGCGTGCTGCATGACGGCGTTTCCCCCCATCCGGGCGCTATTGATGCGTTGGAACGGCTGGCTGCGGCTGGCGGCGTCCTCAGTATCCTCTCAAACTCTGGAAAACGGGTCGAGGAAAGCTATGTGCGTATGCGCAAGATGGGCTTCGACCCCGATCTATATGCCAGTGTCGTGACCTCAGGCGAGATGGTGCATCGCGGCCTTAGGGATCGCAGCGATTCCTTTTACGCAGGCTTGGGACGACGCTTCATGATGTTCGCCTGGGACGATGACCGGGGCATTATTGGGGACCTCGATTACGAGGAAGTCGATAGGGTTGAAGAGGCAGACTTCATCCTCTGTTCGGGAACAGACCGAAATAGGTTGGAAGCCTATCAGGAGGATATGGAGAAAGCCTTGGCACGTGGACTGCCGATGACCTGCGCTAATCCTGACAAGGTTTCTGTTCAGCCGGATGGGTCGTTGAAAATGTGTCCTGGTGCCCTGGCTTCCCACTATGAGGCAATGGGCGGTCGGGTTCGCTGGCACGGTAAACCCTGGTCGGAGGTTTATGATTTAATCCGTGCGGAAACGGGTGAAGACGGCCCGGCGATTGGGATTGGCGATAGTCTGGAACATGACATTGCGGGCGCGCAGGCCGCCGGTATGGATCAGTTGTTCATAACCGGTGGGATACACCGAACCGACTTGCCGGAGCCGCCGACGGCGGAGGCGGTTGCTCAGTTGGGCGACCGCTTCGGAGCAATCCCCTCCCATGTTGCGCGACGGTTCGCATGGTAGGCGGGAAAGCCTGGATTGCGCATTATGTCTATCCGTCCGAGGACGGAAACGCCATCTCTGCTGAACGACTTGTCGAGGCAGCCTCGGAAGAAGACGCCAGGGATCGGGCGGCGAAAATGGCGCCGGCGGATGAATTCCTGCTGACGCTTTCGCCTGTCAGTGACGACCAATTTCTAGGCACCGTCCGTCAGCGCGCCGCCCATTTATCCGAAAATGAACCCTTCGATCCGGCGCGTTATCAAGACAAAAAAGAAAAATAGCGCTTGGATTGCGAAGGGATGGCGGCCTGACTATTCAGCCGGGGCTGGAAGCGTTTCCGCTTCATTGACTGAGGGAATTGGCGCCGGGGCCGCGCGATCAATGTCGGTTCGTTTCGGAATAACGGGCACGAGATCAGCGATCTTCAGCGGCCCGAAATAGAGGGCCCCATCCTGGGCTTCCAGCGGGATGGAGACATAAGGCTCACTGCCATCGTCTGGACGAATAGCGAGCAGTTGCAGGCCCGCGGATACGATCTTGGATGTTGTCCTGTCGATCAGACCGGCGCTCGCAAAACTGTCGATTGCCCCATCGATACCCCGAACCTTTGCCGCGACAGCGCCTTCCGGTCGCAGGAAGCCATCGAGCGCCATCGTGCCGTTGCCTTCCATGCGAAGCGGTCCCCAATCCAGCTTCAACCAGGGCATTTCCAGAACACCGCCGCTGTCCCGCCAGCGGGTTAACATCGCCTCTGTATCGCCCCGCGCTATCGGACCTTGCAGCACAAAGCGGGAGGATAACCGCGACAGCTTTTCACCCAAGGGCCCGTGATAGCCTGTCGGCAGGGTCACGCCATCAGCCATGATCTGTAAAGCCGCGAAGGGCTCGTCATGCCGGACCGGTGGGTTTTCCGGGAAGTCCAACTCTATTCCCAGGCGATCCGCATCTGAACGCTGTCCCAATGCCGGTGCTTCAATCGATACTTTATTCAAGGAAATCCCGGCATAGCGAAGACGTCCGGTTAAGTCTGTGCGCGCGATGCCGACAGCTTCCCCGGCCTGGGTAACCGTGTCTACCGATTGTCCGGCGATGGGGAGTGTCACCTGTTGCGGGCCGAACAAGGCAAGACGATAGGCATTCGGCTTCCAGGGCTGGATTTCCAGTGTCGCTTCAGCGCCGTGCCATTTCCAGCGTTTGCCGGGATCCGCCAACCGAATGTCTACCAGCCGAAGCCGGGAAATCATCGGGAACCCTTCGGTTCCTGCGATCATGTAAGTCGCCTCATGGCCGGCACGGCGCCAATCGGTGAACCAGCCGTCGACAGCGGCTTCCAACTGGGTTGTCACGAAATACCAATAGGCGCCATACCCGCTGCCCGCGATTGCGAACAGCAACATCATTATCACTATGCCACAGCGCCAAGACATGATTTACTGACTAGGATGGGATTCGGGGATGGGCAAGTTCTACACTGCCTGTTGTCGATTTATTTGGGCGCTAACGATCAGGTGAAGTTCTTGGACCGGCAAGAACCGAATGAAAATGAGGATGTTTTCGATGCGCTATTTGATTGCGATCTCAATGGCTCTCTTTCTGTCTGCCGGGCTTGCCCAGGCTGCGAGCGACAGTGGACCTGAACCCAAATACCGCAACAAGGATTTGAACACGGCGATGGGCAAGGCCGAGGATGCGATAGAAAAAAAGAATTTCGAACAGGCACTGGTGCATTTGGAAGAAGCGAAGGCTGAGGATGATAAGCATCCGGACGTCTACAACCTCATTGGTTTCTCCATGCGGAAACTCGGCCGCTATGACGAGGCAGGGACTGCCTATGACAAAGCGCTCAGCCTTGATCCGGAACATACCGGTGCGCTTGAGTACCAGGGAGAGCTGTTCTTGAAACTGGGTCAGATGGACAAGGCGCGGGCCAATCTGGAAAAGCTGGATGATATCTGCTGGCTGGGTTGTGAGTCCTATTATCTGTTGCGCGATTCCATCGCTGCCGGGACGGCGACCAACTAGGATTGGGAAATCAATTTCCTTGATTCGCGAAGCCCTTGCTTATCTGACAACGCGCTGTGCGCCCTGGGCACGCCATATGGGTCTCCTTCGGGAGCAGATCGCGATAGCGGCCCGGCACCGACGCTGTGCCGCTGATTGGGCGCCCCATCTGAATGCCTGCCGTGCTGCCATTTTGGAGGCTGCGGCAGAAACGGGCGCGCGTCGGTTCATTATCCTTGGCTCCGGCCATGGATTCGATCTGCCGTTGGAAGAACTGGCGCCACAGGCTGACGAGGTTTTGCTGGTCGATGCGGTTCATCCGCGCGCAATGCGGAAAAGATGCGAGAGCCTAGAAAAGCCTGAGCTGGTCAGCTTGATCGAACGCGATCTTTCCGGGCTTTCATCACAATGGCCATTGAAGATATCCCAGCGGCCAATTGCAGGGCGACCGGACTGGAATCCCGAAGTTGATTCTATGACCTTGGTCGTTTCGCTTAATCTGGTTTCTCAACTGGCATTGCCTTTTCACACGTCGATGACTGAGGAGGAATTCGAAGTGTTTCGGCGGGACGTCATGGACGCCCATGTCGATTGGCTCCGTGCGCTTGGCTGTCCGGTCATGTTGATTGGCGAAGACAGCAGAGCATGGCGCGATGCCGAAAGCGGTGAAACGATCCTCGATCCGGTGTTGAGCCCGCATGCGCTTGGCGAACCCTGGCGTCAGTGGGATTGGAACACGGTTCCGGTTGGTGAGCGCGTCGATGGGCTTTCAATGCAGGCGCGCGTCGCGGTTTGGCGCTATTGCGGCGTACAATGACAATTCCAAATTCGCGCGCGCGGTATGCCTAGGGAAACTTGAGGTTTGGTTCGCCACTGCCCTTGACATAAAGGCGGGGCTGATACTAGACAGCTTCGCTTTGTAATTTGCCACACGTCCGCTGCTGGAAGACCCCAACCGGTACCGGACATATCCTGGAGGAACTGCGCTAATGAAGGTCCTGGTGCCGGTCAAACGCGTCGTCGATTACAACGTCAAGATTCGTGTCAAAGCGGATCAGTCCGGCGTTGAAACGGCGAATGTCAAAATGTCCATGAACCCCTTCGACGAAATTGCTGTCGAACAGGCTGTCCGCATGAAGGAAGCCGGACAGGCGGAAGAGGTGATTGCTGTTTCCATCGGCCCGAAGCAGAGCCAGGAGACCATTCGTACGGCTCTGGCCATGGGTGCTGATCGCGGCATTCTGGTCGAAGATGACGGCGAAGTTCAGCCGCTCGCCGTTGCCAAGATCCTGAAGGCGATTGCCGAAGCGGAAGGCCCGGGCATCATCCTCTGCGGCAAGCAGGCGATTGATGACGATGCGAACCAGACAGCCCAAATGCTGTCCGCATTGCTGGGTTGGGGGCAGGCGACCTTCATCTCCAAGATCGATATTGCCGGCGACGAAGCCACGGTAACCCGTGAAGTCGATGGCGGTCTGGAAGACATCAAAGTTAAGATGCCGCTGGTTGCGTCTGTCGATCTTCGCTTGAACGAGCCGCGCTATGCGTCGCTGCCGAACATCATGAAGGCGAAGAAGAAGCCGATTGATACCAAGACAGCTGCCGATCTGGGTGTGGACGCGACGCCGCGTCTGAAGACGCTCAAAGTCGTCGAGCCGCCGCCGCGTCAGGCTGGTGTCAAAGTCGCTGATGTCGCCGAACTGGTCGACAAGCTGCGTAACGAAGCCAAGGTCATCGCCTAAGCGGCGCCACCCGATAGATTGGGAGAAATATTAAGATGAGCACTCTGGTCATCGCCGAACATAATGGCGCCGAGATTCTGCCTCACACCCTGAACACGGTTGCGGCCGCGTCTCAGAATGGTGGGGATGTGCATGTTGCGGTTATCGGCTCCGGCTGCGGCGACGCTGCTGCTGCGGCTGCGAAAATCGCTGGCGTCTCCAAAGTTCTCTGCGCCGATAGCGCAGATTTCAACAGCCAGATGGCGGAAGCTGTCGCCCCGATGGTGGTCAGCCTTGCTGGCAACTACGGCACCATCATGGCGCCGGCCAACACCTATGGGAAAAACCTGATGCCGCGTGTCGCGGCGCTGATGGACGTCCAACAGATCTCCGAAGTTTCGGCGGTCCTGGGTGACAAGACCTTCGAGCGTCCGATCTATGCCGGTAACGCGATTGCAACGGTTCAGTCTGAAGAAGCCACCGACATCGTCACCGTCCGCATGACGTCTTTCGACGCCGTGGCGGAAGAAGGCGGTTCTGCGGCGGTTGAAGCGGTCGACAGCACCGGCGGTTCCGACCTGTCCTCCTTCATTGGGCAGTCGGTCACCGAAAGTGATCGTCCGGAATTAACCTCTGCCAAAATCGTCATCTCCGGCGGTCGCGGTATGCAGTCCGGTGATAACTTCCCGATGCTGGAAAAGGTCGCTGATAAGCTTGGTGCCGCTGTCGGTGCCTCCCGCGCGGCCGTTGATGCGGGCTTCGTGCCGAACGATTATCAGGTCGGTCAGACCGGTAAGGTCGTCGCCCCGGATCTCTATATCGCTGTCGGTATCTCAGGCGCCATTCAGCACCTGGCCGGCATGAAAGATTCGAAGGTCATCGTCGCCATCAACAAGGATGACGAAGCCCCAATCTTCCAGGTTGCCGATTACGGTCTGGTCGCGGATCTCTTCGAAGCGGTCCCGGAATTGGATTCTGCACTGGGCTAAACCAACCCGACAGTGCTGATTTTCGCGGAAGGGCGGTCCAAGGCGGGCCGCCCTTTCTCTATGTGCGATGGTCAATGGAGTTTGGTTTTCTGAATGGCAATTTACTGATCTGGATCAAAATTTATCACGCCCAGCCGAATAGGATAAATTTGGGAGTGAAACACTATGCAACAAGCAAGAAATGCAACCATACCGCCGCCCCGGCCGCAATGTCGGGCGGCAATATTTGAGGATATCAGAATTGCTGTTAAGGCAGGGATTGGCGATTTCATGAGCCGCCCGGCTCTCAGCCTATTGCTGGGTTTCCTCTTTGCCCTTTTCGGCGCGATCCTGATCGCCGGATTGACCGTCTTCGACCAGATATGGATTGCCATTGCCGCCGGCGTTGGCTTCCCCTTTGTCGCACCCTTCCTGGCTGCCGGGTTCTATGAGATGTCTCGCCGGATACAGGAGGGGCAGGCCTTCGGTGTGATGGACATTATCCTCGTTATTCTCCGCCAACAGCGGCGCGAGTTCGGATGGATGTCCTTTGTCATCTTGTTTGTCTTTTGGATCTGGGCCTATCAAATCCGACTCTTGCTGGCGATTATCCTGTTCAACACGTTCTATGGTTCTCTGTCGGAACTGGCCGTCGTCATTGTGACGACGCAGGAAGGGGTGGTGTTCCTGGCCATCGGGAGCATCATTGGCGCCGCTCTTTCAACAGCTCTCTTTTCCATCACAGTGATCGCCATGCCCTTACTGCTGGAGCGCGAAGTTGATTTCATCACCGCGATGATAACCAGTGTGCAAGCGGTTCTAAAAAGCCCGGTGGTGATGCTTGGATGGGGCGCGACGATCGGGGCGCTGACGCTGCTCGCTGTTGCCCCGGCTTTGCTCGGGGTGATCGTCATCTTCCCGATCTTGGGCCATGCGACATGGCATTTTTATGGACGATTGATGGAACCAGCGGGCTAGGGCGCGCGTATTGAGGCGGGCTTGCCTTGGTGGCAATGCCCATGCTTGCCCGAAGGGGCCTGTCCGCTGTAGGCTTCCGCCCCATGACGTCAGAATTTTTACGCTCCGCCTGTCCGCATGACTGTCCTTCCTGCTGTGCATTGGAGGTTGAGCGCATTGATGCGCGCACCATCGGTAAGGTTCGGGGCAATGCTGCCAATGACTATACCGCCGGCGTCATCTGCGCGAAGGTCTCCGCCTATAAGGAGAGGCAACACCATCCGGATCGCCTGACCCATCCGATGAAGCGCGTTGGCCCGAAGGGCACGGGTGCGTTTGAGCGCATCTCCTGGGATGAGGCGCTGGATACCGTTGCGGAGAATTTCAAGCGAGCCGAGGCGGAATACGGGCCGGAAACGGTCTGGCCCTATCACTTTGCTGGCACGATGGGGCTTGTTCAGAGGGATAGCATCTTTCGACTACGGCATGCGTTCGGCTTCTCACGGATGGAACAGACGATCTGCACCGCCGCCCCGGATGCGGGTTGGAAGGCCGGTGTCGGAGCGATGCGTGGCGCTGACCCGCGAGAGATCCAGGAAAGCGACCTGATCGTTGTTTGGGGCGGCAACCCTGTGTCGACCCAGGTCAATGTCATGACCCATGTTGCCAAGGCGCGGAAGGCACGTGGGGCCAAGCTGGTGGTTATCGATGTCTATGAAACCCCAACAGCGTCGGCGGCGGATATATTCTTGAAGGTACGCCCCGGCACCGATGGGGCGTTGGCGGTCGCCATCCTGCATGTGTTGTTCAAGGAAGGCCTGGCCGACCGGCAGTATCTCGCGGAATACACAGATTTCCCCGCCGATTTGGAAGCCCATTTGGAAAGCCGGGACCCGGCTTGGGCAAGCGAGATCACCGGCGTGCCGGTTGAGGATATCCTGGCCTTTGCGCGGCTCTATGGATCAACGCCGAAAAGCTTCATGCGTGTCGGCTATGGCTTCACACGCTCCCGCAACGGACCGGCTGCGATGCATGCGGTCAGCTGTCTGCCTGCCGCGACCGGATCCTGGCGGCATAAGGGGGGCGGGGCGCTCTATACCAACCGGTCGATCTTTGGTGTCGATCAATCGATGGTTATGGCGCTCGACCGTTTTGACCGGTCTGTCCGCGAGCTTGATATGTGTCAGATCGGGCGCATTCTGGCCCGCGACGAGGTGGCGTTGAAAGGCGGTCCACCTGTCACCGCGATGCTGACCCAGAACGTTAATCCCGCTGATGTCGCACCGGAGAGCAATCTTGTGCGTGACGGGCTCCGGCGTGACGATCTGTTCCTCTGCGTCCATGAACAGTTCATGACCGAAACGGCCAAATTCGCCGATATCCTGTTACCGGCAACCACGTTCCTGGAATGCGACGATCTTTATCAGGGCGGCGGCCATATCTATCTGCAGGTTGCTAAGGCCATTCTGGAACCGCTGGGTGAATGCCGGGACAATACTGCTGTCATCAACGGCATTGCCAAGCGGCTGGGCACGGACCACCCGGCGTTTTCCATGTCCGCCTGGGACCTGATTGACGATGCCTTGACCCGCACAGGCTATCCCGATGCCGAAACCCTGCATGCGAAGGGATGGGAGAATTGTGTAAAACCCTTTGAGGAGATGCATTTCCTCAATGGCTTCGGTCACGCGGATGGGAAGTTCCATTTCTCCCCGGATTGGTCTGCGGTTGGGGAGACCCATTCAGACATGCCGCGCTTGCCCGACCATATGCCGGCCCATGACAGCAGCGATAAGGACCATCCTTTCCGCATGGTAACAGCACCGGCCCGTCGGTTCTTGAATACCAGTTTCACGGAAATGCCCTCGTCACTGAAGAAAGAGCGCGGGCCACGGGCGAAAATCCACCCGCAAGTCTGTGCGGAGATGGGACTTGCTGAAGGGGATCCAATTCGGGTCGGCAATAAACGCGGCGCTGTGACCGTCACGGTCGAGCCCTTTGATGAGCTTGATTTGAACACCGTGGTGGTGGAGAGCGTTTGGCCCGGTCATCACTTTCCGGAAGGAGTGGGGATCAATGCCCTGGTCAGTGCCGACAGGGCCCTGCCGAATGGTGGCGGTGTCTTTCACGACACGGCTGTCTGGCTCGCCAAACCCTGAGATTGCTGTGGGCTATACAGCATCGATGAAAAAATCCACTGCATGACACTTGCATTACGAAGCCGTCGGGCTCAAAGTTGCACTGCAACATAAGCCGGCGGATCATCGAAAGCCGAACCGGCAACTGCGGGTGTGAGGAGAATTCCCAATGTTTGATTCAATCGGTGTCGTGGGCGCCGGGCAGATGGGTCATGGGATCGCGCATGTATCTGCGCTGGCCGGGTCCGAAGTCCGGATACTGGATATATCCCAGGATGCGCTTGATCAGGGTGTGGTGGAGATCGAGAACAGTCTGCAGAAGCAGGTTGAACGCGGCACGATTTCCGACACTGCGAAAGACGAAGCGCTCAAACGGATTGAAACGGGGACCGACTACGCAATCTTCGCCGAATGCGACATGGTCATCGAAGCCGCTGTTGAGAATGAAGATGTCAAACGAGCGATCTTCAAGAAGACGATTGAGCATCTGAAGCCGGAAGCGCTTCTATCCTCCAACACGTCGTCGATTTCGATCACCCGGCTGGCGGCAAATACCGACCGTCCGGACCGCTTCTGCGGTTGTCACTTCATGAACCCGGTGCCGAAAATGCGCCTGGTTGAGTTGATCCGTGGGCTTGCAACGTCCGAACAAACGTTCGATGCATTTACGGCCTATGCAGAAGCCTTGGGTAAGACTGTTGCGGTGTCAGAGGATTTCCCGGGTTTCATCGTGAACCGTATTCTTCTGCCGATGGTGAATGAGGCGATCTATACCCTCTATGAAGGGGTTGGATCGGTGACAGCCATCGATACAGCGATGCGGTTGGGGACCAATCATCCCTTAGGCCCGCTTCAATTGGCGGACTTTATCGGGTTGGATACATGCCTTGCCATCCTGCATGTGTTGCATGGCGATCTGGCGGATTCGAAGTACCGCCCTTGCCCGTTGCTGGTGAAATATGTTGAAGCCGGATGGTTGGGTGTGAAGACCGGACGCGGATTCTATGATTACTCTGCCGATGAGCCTCGTCCGACGCGCTGACAGAGTGACCTTGCGCGACTTACGAGACGCGTCCGATCAATCCACCTAACGGCCACCGGATTTCCCGCTTTTGCGTCGGATCGCCCCAAACGGCTGCCAGTCGGTCATGAACGTCGGGTATCGGGTCCGTTCCGATTTTCTCCCGGTAGACCTTTGTGGCGGACCAGGTGCTGATATATCCCACAACAGTCTCCAGCGACCATGCCGCTTGCATTGCATGCTGTGTGATCTCCAGCCCAGCGAAAGGAAAGTTGAATTCGCTATAGCCGTTTTCGACATGGCGGCGTTCCGGTGGCCAATGGCTCCCGATCGGACCGTGGTAGATTTCCTGCAAGGTGTCATTCACAGGAGCATCCGCCTCAAGCGGACCATAGGTGATCAAGGCAAGGACCGCGCCGGGTTTCGCAACTCTTTGTACTTCCGCGTAGAAGGCCGCCAGATCAAACCAATGCGCTGCTTGTGCCGCCAGGATTAGATCAACAGAACCGTCATTGAGCGGAGAGGCCTCGGCGGCGCCCCTCTGATAACTGATCTTGGGATGGGCGCGGGCATTTTCGATCTGCTTTTCACTCGGATCTGTCGCAGTGACCTGATCAAATACACTGGCGAGCCCTAAGGACGCCTGTCCATTGCCGCAGCCACAATCCCAGGCATGGTGGGTCTGTATGCACAATCCCGCGAGATCGTCGAACAGACCAGACGGGTAATCCGGGCGATAAAGCGCATAACTTGAGGCATTGGCGGAAAAATGATCCTTAAATGCACTCATGACCGGCCCTTCTTCTTTTTCTTCTCATAAGGCCAGCGCCGGTGAACCCAGAACCAATCTTCCGGCTTCTCCCGTATCCATTCTTCGAAGACAGTGTTGATGCTTCGGAGGAAGCTATCTCGATCTGCATCCTTGTCGCCGGTATCGGGAATTTCCAAGGGCGGGCAGATGGTCACGCGGAAGCGAGATCCCGGCAGCCGCTCATATCGGACCGGGATGATCGGGCAGCGCCAGCGCAGCGCGATATTGGCCGGCAAGGGGGCGGTCATGGCGTCATGGCCGAAGAAGGGAACCGGCACGCCCTCATTCAGTTTCTGATCGATCATAACCCCGATGCCGCCGCCATTCTGAATGACTTTGTAGAGCCGCCGCATGCCGTCGGTGCTTTGTTTGGGGATCAGATCGCCGGTAAAGGCTGCTCGCCGATAGCGTACATAACGCTCGATCAATGGATTGCGGGCGGGACGATAGATATTGGCCAGACGTAGGCCGCGCTGATGGGCGACCAGGGCGCCCACTTCCCAGTTTCCAAGATGGGCCGCAATAATGACGAAGGCGCCTTTCTCCGCCGCCTCTATCATATGCTCGTCGCCAATGACTTCGACTTGCTCCGGGTCTTTGGTGTCGATCAGGTCGAGCCGTGCCCATTCCCCAGCCCCCCGACCGAGATTATTCCAGACACCCCGTATGATGCGGTTGATTTCATCCTGTGATTTCTCAGGAAAGGCGCGGGCCAGATTGCGTCTGGCGATCCCATCGGCCGGTAACAGGGGGCCGATATAGCGGAAGAGAAATGTCCCAAAGGCGGCTGACCATCGCATCGGTAGTAAACGCAGGAATTCCAGGGCTGCGATTGCCGACACGGCTTGCAGGATGTGAAGGATCGATTTCATCACCCAAGCGCCGTCTTAAGCAGGCTTTCAATCTTTGCCGGATCGGAGACACAGAGGCCGACAGGCAGCGTTTCAATCCCGGGCCGTTCCGAGGATGATATGCGCATCAGGTCTTTCTCTGTCGTAATCGCGATGGCGCCGCACATGTCTGCTTTCTCTCGAATCGTCGCCAAGTCCTTCTGGGTATACCGATAGTGATCGGGATAGGGCAATGTCTCGATCAAATTCAATCCCATATCGCGCAGGGTCGTGAAAAACTTCTCCGGCATGCCGATCCCGGCAAAGGCGAGATAGGAAGCGTTTTTATCAAGTGCGTCTGGATTGCGGGGCTTGATCACAGCCTCCAGCATCGGAATGGGGCAGTTTGCCGATAAGCCATGTCGGTCGTCGCCGATGATCAACAACGCATCCGACCGCGTGAGGGCGTCTTGCCAAGGCTCTCGCAAAGGGCCGGCGGGAAAGACGGCGCCATTTCCAATGCCGAATGTGCCATTGGTGACAAGAATAGAGAGGGATTTCTCCAGACCCGGGTTCTGGAAACCGTCATCCATAATGATAACACTGGCCTTGCCGTTATCCTCTATCGCGCGCGCGCCGTCAGCTCTGTTGCGAGAAACCCAAGCGTCGCCGCTGCGCGCCAGTAATAGCGGCTCATCCCCAACTTCGTTAGCGCTGTGTTGAGTTGGATCAACGTGCACCGGGCCTTTCAGACTGCCCCCATAGCCGCGGGACAGAAAGGCAGGGATGTGCCCCAAATCTTTCAGCAGTGATGCCACGGCGAGTGCCGTCGGTGTCTTTCCGGCTCCGCCCATCACCGCATTCCCGATACAGATCACCGGTAGCCTTGATCGATAGCCGGCGCGAGCGAGACGTGATCGGACGGCGCGGGTCTTCACCCAGGATGCCGGCGTCAATAGAAGGCGGGGAAGGCTGCTGCCCCCGGCCTGCCAGAATGCTGGCGGGGATCTCACGCTTCCTCCAGGATCGGGCGGAGCTTTTCGATTACCCGGGAGGGGACAGCGGCCCCTTCATCCGCGAAAGCGTGAGAGGCGGCTGCGGCTTTCGCGCGCCTTTCGGGAGACTCCATAAAGGCCGCAACATCTCGCGCTAATACCGGACCATCAGTCCGTCGCGCCCCTCCTCGTTCCAGCAAGGTATCGGCCATATCCTCAAAATTCGCCATATCGGGGCCAAGCAGCAAAGCGCAGTTCAGGCGCGATGGCTCAATCGGATTATGACCGCCGATCCCTTGCATCAAGGTTCCACCAATCAAGACCGTCTCCGCCAGGCGATAAAACAGGCCGAGCTCACCCAAGGTGTCAGCGAGATAGATACCATGCTCTTGTTCAGGAAGGGCCCCACCATTGGCTCGGCGGGCAACGCCGATGCCGCTCGCCGAAAGCTCCTCGAACAGCTGTTGGCCGCGAACCGGATGTCGAGGCACTATGATTGTCAGCAGATCGGGGCGTTTGCGTATCAGGCTGCGATGGGCGTCCAGCACCATCGCTTCTTCACCGGGATGCGTGCTTGCGGCCAACCAAAACGGCCGTCCGCCGATGGCCGTCCGCAGCGCTTCCAAGGCTTCTTCGTCTGCATCAAGCGTTGGTGCTGCATGTTTCAGATTGCCAACACAGGAGGCATTTTCCGCGCCGACGGAACGCAACCGTGTCGCCTCTACTTCCGTCTGGGCAAGGCAAATCCGAAAGCCGGAAAGCAGGGTTCGCACGGTTTTCGGGGCCCATTTCCAATGCGATAGGCTTTTCTCAGAGATCCGGCCATTGACCAGGGCCATCGGCCGTCCATCCTGTTGCATCTCGGTGATCAGGTTTGGCCAGAACTCGGACTCGACCCAAATGCCGGCATCGGGTTGCCAGTGATTCAGGAAGGACCGGACCCAGGCGCGCCTGTCGACAGGGATGAACTGGTGGAACGCGCGGTCCGGGAGGCGCGGCTCCACCAAACGTGCTGAGGTGACGGTGCCGGTCGTCAGCAGCAGATGAGTATCCTGATGGGCCTCTAGAATAGCTGTCGCCAGCGGCAATGCCGACATTGCTTCACCGTTTGAGGCCGCGTGCATCCAGAACAGACGGCCCGTTGGTCGGGGTTTGGACGGCATGCCGCGCCGTTCCCCAATTCTATCGGGGTCTTCCTTGCCGCGTGCCAGTCGTTTTTCCAGATAGGTCTCAATGGGGCGGGCGCCCAGGTCGGTTAGAAGACGATAGAGACCGAGCAGCACGGCTGTGTCCTCACGCCTTTACCGGCGCATCTTCGGCGGCAGCGGGGATCGGTTCCTGGCCCATGCGGCGATCACAGTCATCCGTCATTTCTGTCAGGACTTTCTCGACTTCCAGCCGCACTCGATCCAGGGATTCGGCGTCGGCCTTTCTTGGGACCTCAATCACCTCTCCCCATCGGCAGATGCTGCGCGCGAAGGGCAGTGGGAAGTTGAACCGATCCCAGCTTCGCAGCAGTTTTCGGCGGGATTGCGCATAGGTCACCGGGATAATCGGCACGCCGGCCAGAGATGCGACGACGACTGCCCCCTGTTTGGCGCGCCCGCGTGGGCCGCGCGGCCCATCCGGGGTGAAGCCGATATACTCACCCCTTTTGAGAACCCGAACAGCGTCCCGTGTTCCCTTGGATATGGTGTCGTTGCCCAAAAGGATCGCCTTGAAGCCGAAGCTCCCCAGGCCGCCAACAACCAAACGTCCGTCCCGGTGGTCGGAGGCAACAACGGTAATCTTGTCCGCCATGTGGCCGAAGGCATAGGGCATCATCGCGAGCCGATTGTGCCACACAACGATAACGAAGTTCCGCCCCTCGGCGACCAATTTGTCCCGTGCCTCGGTCCCTTCGATTGTCCAGATATTCGTCATGCGTACGAAGCGGACATAGTTTGCCACAAGCCAGCACATGAAGGCATGGCCCGGACTGCTGCGCATGATCTTCTTCAGCATCGCCACAACGTTAGTCCTTGGGTTCGGATTGGGTGGAATCTCCACCTACCGGTGTTGTATCGAAGCTTCCGGACGCCAACTGCAGTTTGCTGAGCCGTTGATACAGCCCGTCCTGTCCGACCAAAGCGCGATGGGTGCCGGATTCGGCGACTGTACCGTTTTCCAGGACATAGATACGGTCGGCATCCACGATGGTCGACAGTCGGTGGGCGATGACGATGGTGGTGCGCCCGGCCATCAGCCGTTTCAAGGCAGCCTGAACCTGACGTTCGCTTTCCGTATCCAGGGCGGACGTCGCTTCGTCCAACAGCAGGATTGGGGCGTTTTTCAGCATCGCACGGGCGATGGCGATGCGTTGACGCTGGCCCCCGGAAAGCTTGATCCCCATTTCGCCGACAATCGTGTCATAGCCTTGGGGCAGGGCCTCAATGAAATCATGGGCAGCGGCCCCTGCGGCGGCTTCCTCAATCTCTTCCTGACTGGCGCCCTGCCGACCATAGGCGATATTGGCGCGCACCGTGTCGTTGAACAGTGCCGGTTCCTGGCTGACCAGACCGATCTGACCCATCAAGGATGTCAGCGTCACATCGCGCACATCCTGGCCATCAATCTTCAAGGTGCCTGACGTGACATCATAGAAACGGGGGATCAGGTTCAGGATCGTGGTTTTGCCGGAACCGGAGGGGCCGACAAGCGCAACGGTCTGCCCGGCCGGTGCGGAAAGACTGATCCCATGCAGGACTTCTTCCCCATTATTGTAGCTGAAGCGCACATCGCTAAGCTCCACCGTCCCATCGCCGGGGACCAAGGGTTTTGCATCCGGCTTATCTTGAATCTTGGGCTCGTAATCCACCAGCGTGAATATCCGGAAAGCCGCCGCCAAACCTTCTTGCAGTGTCGCATTCATCGCCGCCAAACTGCGCATCGGCTGATAGGCCAGGAATACCGCGAAAAAGAAGCTCATGAAGGAGCCGACGGTCTGCTCCCCATTCAGGATCTGATAGCCGCCGAGTAGAAGAATGCCGAACAGGATAAAGCCCGACAATGTATCCATAATCGGATAACTGAGGGAGCGGACCAACGCGGATTTGAAAATCAGCCGATACATCTCGTAAAAGACATTTGCCGCCCGGTCTTCTTCATAGCCTTTCATATTATAGGCACGAACCTGTCTGGAATTCTTCAGACTGTCGTCGAGGACCGCCATCATCTGCCCATATTCGCCCTGGGTGTTGGTCGAGACCTTGCGCAGGCGACGTCCGATCCGGGCTATAGGGATAACGCTGACCGGGAAGAACACGAAAGCGACAATGGCGAGCTGCCAGTTTTGATAAAACATCAGCCCGACGAGGCCGATCACCTTTGCGACATCCCGCCCGGCGCCTGTGAAGACTTTCGTGATCGCTTCCCGCAGGATATGAGAATCGTTGGAAAAGCGGGAAAGCTGCCGCCCGGTGCCTTCGTCATGCAGGAATTGGATCTCGACTGTTTGCAGTTTCGAGAACATCTCGTTCTGAAGCCGCTGGACGATCCGCAAGCCGATGTTATGCATCAATGTCGATTGCGCGAAGTTGCCGAGCCCGCGCGAGACTGAGAAGACGAGATAGGCGACAGCGACAATCCAGAGCATGGTCTCGTTCTGGGCGGCCAATGCATCATCCAGGGATTCTTCGACCAGCTTGGCCATCATCACATCGGATCCGGCAACAATAATCATGGCCAGGACCGCCAAAACCAGACGGCCCCAGTATTTCACCATATATTCACGCCACAATCGGCGGCAGAGCGTTAGGGTTCGTTCATCAAGATTGAACCGCTGTTTCTTGCTCTCCGGCTTAGGATCAGGCGATGAGGATGCTTCGTCCGAGGGATGGGACACCGCGTGCTCTTCTTTTCTTCTGGATCAATCGGTTGCCGCGCGTATAGCATGCGGCGCGCCGATGGGAAATCCCGATCGATTCAGAACCTGTGAAAACACCCGAGATTGGGTGACGGAGGAGTTTAGTGGCAGTTTCGGATAAACCCGCTGGCGGCAACGCCCGAAAGCGGGGCAACGCGCTTTCCCGTATGGTTCGATATCGGATGGTCATCCCGGTCATTCGGGGGCGGGGTGATCCTCGTCGTACGGCGCGGGGAGTCTGCGTTGGGCTGGGGCTTGCCATGATGCCGACCGTTGGGGCGCAGATGGTTCTGGTCGGCATATTCTGGGCGATCATGCGGGTTATTGCACCCGGTTGGCGGTTCAATGTGGTGGTCGCGCTCGCCTGGACCTGGTTCACCAACATTTTCACGCTGGTCCCGATCTACTATCTGTTCCTGGTCACCGGGAATGTAATGTTGCTGCGGGAAAATCCATTCGGCGGTTTCGATGCGTTCAGCACCCGCCTGATGGAGCTTTTGCAGGCGGATCTGGGCATGTTCGAATATGCCTGGGTCACCACAGTTGCGATTTTTGATGAATGGGGTTTGCCGATGGTTTTGGGGAGTTTCCCCTGGGCCATTGTCAGTGCCTGGCTGGGCTATGTCTGGTGCCTGAAGTTCTTGGAGCGTTTGCAGCGCGCGAAGCAACGCCGTCAGGAATCAAAGCGCGTTGCCTCTGAGTGACGCCGAGTGAATCTGTGAACGGACCCAAATGACATCTTTTCCGACGTCAATTCGTTGTCGGATCGCCCAGCTCTTCTTCATCAACCAACCCGACAGGTGCGTTGTCCGTATCCGGCAGGTTACCGCCGTTGCTCTTGGTTTTCCCCTTCGCCGTTTCATAGAGCGCAGGTGTTTTCGGCGGCTTGGCCTTCTTTTCCGGCTCCATCACATCGGGGAATGTGCCTCTGGTCAGACTGGCTGTGATCAGCTTGGGTGGCACATAGGGGGGAACCGTGCCACGGGGGAGGGGATTGATCCTGACCGGTTCTTTCACGCCGTCCGTTTGTGCAAAGGAAGGCGGCGCCGAAACGACAAACCCAAGGGCAAGAACCCCAAATCCCAATTTGCGCAGCATGATCTTTATTCCCACTCTCTAAGATTTGGCCCATTCAGCCATGATCTTGCCATTTTTCATCGGCATAAACACAATTACCTTAACAGGTGGGGCGTGTTTGTGCATGCTTCAAGATATTTTTGGCACTGGTGTCACGCAAGACCAGGAGAAGACGATGCATATGAAACGGGTTTTTACCACAATGGTCTTGGCCGCTTCGACCCTGGCATTGGTTGGCTGCGCGGATGGCTACCGCAAGGACGTCGGCGGCTTGCTGGGGGCGGTTGCCGGCGGATTCCTGGGCGCTGAAATCGGATCCGGTAGTGGCCGGCTGGTGGCCACCGGGGCTGGTGCGGTGCTCGGCGGGCTCATCGGTGCTGACATTGGGGACGGGCTCGACAAAGCACAGGTCGCTACCCGACCGGCCCCCAACTATGTCCCAAGCAGCAATCATCCCGCACCGCCGCCGACTGGCCAATCCGGCTATTTCGGATCCACCAATAGCGGCTATGCCCGTCATGCGCCGGCTTATAACCACAGTGCCCAAAATGTTTCACAGACCAGTGCGGGCTATAATGTCTCCGGCTGCAACCAGTTGGCCGGCAGCTTCCGCACAGCCTTTGCCTGTCAGGACAGTCTGGGCCGGTGGTTCGTGGTGCAATAGAGCACGACTGAAACCCCCAACTCAGCTCAACGCGCCAGGGTGCTGCTATCGATCCACCCGAGCGCCACGCCATCCTGTCGGACATAGGCAAAGCCATTGTCTGTCGTGGCAAGCACTGTTACCTGCGCGCCCTGAGGCAAAGCTCCATAGACCTGTCCGCGTGTCGTCGGGCCACTTAAGATTTGTGTCTCGGCAACGGTGACGATTTCAATCGTTGCGTCGGATTCCGGGGTAAAGCTAGAGGCTGTGTTTGCACGGCGCTCAATGGCCTCTGCCCGCATGGTCGCGATCTGCTCGTCACTCAGGGCATCGATGGACCCTTCATAGATCCATCCCTTCGTATTGCCGTCCTTTTCGACCAGGACCCAGCCATCACTCATCCGTCCAATTGCATGATATGTTTCATGTAAAGGGGCGGTGCCTTTCGTCGTGCTGTCCGTATTCGGAAATTCCCGAAGCACCGCGCCGTCGGCTCGAATTTGAACGTAGCTGTCCGTGGCTTCCATTTCCTCGGAGATTTTAGCAAGCGCGGCGACCCGTTCGGCACTGCGCTTCTGCTTCGCGGCATAGGCCGGGCCCGCCACGTCTTGAAGGCGGGTAATGAGCGCATCCGCATTCGCATAATGACTGTACTGCATCGTTAACTGCATCCGGGTCTGCCCGAAAAATGTGGTGTCCGTGGCATTTGAGGTGATTGTCTCCTCAAACAACACGTCGCCATCAGGTGCCGTCAGCGTGTATTTGTAATCCACTTCATAAGTTGATGGCGGAAAGGCCGTTGGGCTGAGATCGCGCCATGCGACAAGCTCTCCGCGAAGCTGTGCTGTTTCTGTTGCGGTATCTGAAAAAGCCCCGGCCTGACGAAGGCGGGTTTCCAGCACACCGGCATAATCCGGCCCATTCATTGCAAACCATGGCATCCAATCGGGATACTGGAAGCTGTTTGGATCCCATGCTGGGACGACGACAGATCCCAGTTTGACCGGTAATGCCGGTTTCGAAAGCTGTTGAGGTGGCGCGTATTCCGCCGGCTGAAAGGGGACGTTTTGGGGGACGCAGCCGGCGATGAACAAGACGGCAAGGACGGCGATTAGAGTGCGTGTTGTCTTCATGATCATGACTCCCTGGTTGCCGTTCTAGGACGCTGCTTCGCCGCCGCTGCCCGGCGCGCGGAGGGGAATGTCGGAAGCAGGGGTCGAGCGCGCCCAACCAAGCGCACAGGAGCCGGCTTGCTGGTATTCAAAGCTTCGTTCTGACCCGTCGACGCCGATGAGACGGGAGACACCGTTGCCCGATGCCGCATCCAACGGAAGGCTGGTGACTGTGACACGGTTCGGCAGATTGTCCCATTGGCGGATATCCGCCTCAGACCGAGCGGCGGCTGCAGCCCCTTCAGCAATTGCGCTGGCCAAAAGGATTGCAAGCCCGGCGATGGCTGCGTCATTACTGCCGCCAAGGGCGCCCATCATGGCGGTGGTTGCACCCACATTCGCCAGGACATCCCCGGCCGCATCGGCGCCTTCTTTAAAGGATGCTTTGCCGGCGAGTACGTGATCGACTAGTCGGCCACCTCGGCTCGCCGCTTGAAAGAAGATATCTTCCGCAGGGGCCGCAACCGCTGCATGCGTGCCCACTTCTGTATATGACAACTGGAAGCTCTCGGCTGTCCCGGGTTCGTAGGACAGGAGTTCGTTACTCTCACCGGCGGCAACTTTTCGGGGGGCACTGCCGGTTTCCCGGACGACCAAGAGCCGGTGGTCTTCGGCTGGCAGAGACAGATTACCGTTCAGCGCCAATGCCCGCTCAAACGGATCTCGCGCATAGGCCGTGTCTCCTGCACATTGGGACGCCCAACCTTCCATGAAATACATGAGGGCGAAGTCGGCTTGATTCTGGTCTTCTTCGGCAAAGGCATCTTGCAGCTGGGCTGCTTTGAAAACGGCGCGGGCATTCTGATAATCACCGGCATTCATATAGAGAAGCCCGCGATAAAAATAAGCCATCGCCCGTTCATAGGGCTCGCCCTTGAAGTCCTTTACGTTTTCCTTGGTCCACAGACTGCGCGCTTCCGCTGCTGCTTCATTATCCGCGTAAATGATTTCAATCTGGTCCAAGGCCTTGTCAAAGGCCTGCACCGCCGCCGCTGTTTCGCCCATTTCCATGGCGGCAAGACCAATGCGCATATTGTTCAAAACCAGGTTGCGGTTTCCTTGCGCAAGCATCACTTCGTAATAGGAAGCAAGCGACGCTGGTTTATCCGTCAAAAACTCGGCCAATGCCGCTTCATCGACTTGTTTTTCTACTTCGTGGCTCTGTAATCCGCCGTTGGCGGTTTGGCAGGCCGATAGCGCCAATGCAGCGGCCCCGGCCAGCAAGAGCCGTTTGAATGTCGTACCCATCTCGTTCCCCCATCCAAATGAACATCCGAACGCTTTGGTATGGACTCTGAACGGTGTGGAATGAGGTTTTCAAGGTAAATAGCTGAAATTAACAAAAAATACGATCTGAAATCGTATTATTATGTCTGTGTCCCTATAAAGGTGCTTTTGCCTTAATAAGTAGCGTCGTGATGATTCGGTTGAATTTAGTTAAGATTCCTCACCCCCACTGCCGGGCGCACGAAGCGGAATATCAAGCGCCGATGAGGATCGCGACCAGCCAAGCGAACAGGCACCAGCGCTTCGGAATTCAAACTCACGCGTGGAACTTGAAACCCCGTTCAGGGTTGTTGTCGCGGTTCCGGATGTTGCGCTATTCGGTAGGGTCGCAAGAGAAATTCGGTTCGGCAGGTTGTCCCATTGTCGAATATCAGCCTCGGTCCGGGCCGCTGCGGCGACGCCTTCTGCGACCAATCCCGCAAACATCAACGCCAGACCAACGACAGCGGCATCGTTGTTACCGGCACCAGCGCCGATCATTGCGGTTGTCATACCCGCCGTTTGTAAGGCGTCACCGGCAACATCCGCGTTTTCTTTGAAGGATGCCTTTCCGGCTAGAACGGTGTCGACAATGCGGCCCCCACGGGTAGAGGCCTGAAAGAATATATCTTCGGCTTGTTGGCCGAGTGCTTCGGCACCGGTGTCGACCGAGACCGTCATGCTGCTGAAGCCTTCCATCTGACCTTGTTCATAGGCCAGAAGCTCGTTGTATTCCCCGGTCGCGACTTTGCGCGGTGCCGTCCCTGTCTCCCGCAACACCAACAATGTGTGGTCGAGCGGTGGCGCCTGCAGGGAACTATTGAACTCCGCCGCTGCGTCGAAAGCGGTTTGTGCGGTCTGTTCAAAGCCAGCGCATCGCGACGCCCAACCTTCCATGAAATACATCAAGGCGAAATCAGCGCGGTTCTGATCTTCTTCCGCATAGGCATCCATGAGCTGGGCGGCCCGAAAGACAGCACTCGCATTCTGGTAATCCCCGGCATCCATATACAGAAGCCCGCGATAGAAATACGCCATCGCCCGTTCATAGGGTTCGCCCTTAAAGTCCTTGCGGTTTTCCTTGGTCCATAGACTGCGGGCTTCTTCGGCGGCTTCGTTGTCTGCATAGACAACTTCAATCTGGTTGAGCGCGTCGTCAAGCGCGGCTTCCGCCATGGCGGTTTCGCCGAGATCCATTGCGGCAAGGCCGATCCGCATATTGTTCAGGACTTTATTGCGGTCGCCCTGGCGCAGAAGGATTTCGTAGTAAGGAGCCAATTCTGCCGGCTTGTCTGCCAGGAAAGCAGTCAGCGTTGCTTCGTCGACTTCCTGCTCAACTTCGTGACCTTGAAGGCCCGGTGTCTGGCAGGCGGTTAGGGCTGCGGTCGCACAGGCTGCCAGCAACAGGCCCCGCAAACGACCCTGCAGTCGCCCCCGCAAATGTCCTCGCCATTCCTTTAGACTGAATTTCGCGGACACTGCCCCCAAAGTATGACGTGTCATGATCCCCTCCTGCATACCGACTGATATCAGCTTCCCACGACTATAGTGTGTCGTTAAGAGCACATGAGATCAAGCCGCATTTGCGGGTGGAGAGAGGTCGATTGCCGAGAGCAGGCGCAACAAAAGCCAGCTCGTTTCTCCAGCCCGTTTCTCCAGCCCGTTTCTATAGTGCTTTCTGGGGAAAATTTATTGAGCAAAGACCTTTTGCAACAACTCGGTCACGCGTTTTTCAGGATTGGCGCGGATCGCGGCTTCTTCTGCGGCCAGGTAGTGAAATAGTCCATCCATCGCGGCGTCGGTCGCATGTTGCCCCAGGTCGCCCTTAACATCCGGGACAAAGGGGATCTGGCTGTAGCCGTCCAGCATCGTATCCATCGCTTCGATAGCCCCGACCTCACTGAGGGAAGCATCGACGATCGGCCTGATCTTGCCTTCGATCCGTTCACCGCCAGCGCGGCGGAAATATTGTGTCGCCGCATCTTCGGGCCCGTCGAGAATGCCCTTCGCGTCTTCAAGTGTCATTTGCGAGATCGCATCGACGACAATCACCCGCGCTTCGTCCATGGAGGCTTCTGCGGCGCGGTTCATGCGGGTCTCAACCTCATCGCCGAGTGAGCCGAGGCCGACCTTCTTCAGATAGGATTGCGCGGTTGCCAGGTTTTCCGGAAGCGGAATTCGTACCGCATTGTCGCCCAAGAAGCCATCTGAGGCGCCCAGCTGCGCGGTGACAGCTTCCGTGCCGACCCGAAGGGCTTCCTGCAAGCCTTTGGCGATCTCATCTTGGCTCAACCCCACGGCACGTCCGACGGCGCCGGTGGCATCCTGGTTCTTCATCACATCGCCCAGGACATCGGTTGCGGTGTCGAGCCATGACTGAGCCGAGGCGGGGAAGGAGGTGAACAGGCTGCCTGTTACCAGACTGATGGTAGCGAGTTTTACCAAATTTTTCATTTTACCGCCTCCGGAGTCATTTCAATCAACTGTGGTCCGCCTTTTTCCAGGGCCTCCTTCAGGACAGCGCGGAAATCATCAAGACTTTCCGGCTTCGAAGTACCATAGCCATAGGATGCCGCCAGCATTTGGAAATCAGGGTTTGTCTGCTCCACGGCCATGGGTGGGATATCCTTTCGGATCATATCGTCGCGAATTTCACCCAAGGCAGAATTGTTCCACAACAGAACGATAAGATCGAGACCGAGCTCCGCTGCGACCCCCAATTCGTTCAAGGTGTATTGGAAGCCATAATCACCGACCAGGGCGACGGCCTTCCGTTCAGGTGCCCCCAGAGCGGCCCCGATCGCTGCTGGCAAGCCATAGCCCAATGTCCCGTATCCTGTCGGATGCAGCCAGCTTCGCGGTTCATAACAGGGGAAGATTTCATCGCCGGAATAGGCGATCTGCGTCATGTCGGCGGAAATAACGGCGTTACGGGGAAGTTCTTCACGCAGGATCGACAGGATCGGACGGTGATGATCGGCGCGAATGCCGACTTCATTGGCAACGGCGGCGGCGCGAATGGCAGCTGCCTTATCGGCATTCCAAGCGGCATTCTGTTGCGCGGTATTGCTGCCAAGCGCGTCTTTCAGCGCTGCCATTGCCAAGACGGAATCCGCTTGGATCGGCAGGGCGTCAGCCCCGGAATCAGCCAAGCGGTCCGCATCGAGATCCACCCGGATCATCATGCCATCCATATGCGGGCGGGGCTCCCCATAGAAATCCCCCTCTGCCAGCTCGGAGCCAACAACCAGGATCACGTCAGCTTCTGCCAGGAGAGATTGGCCCGCCTTATGTGGCAGACAGGCGCCGGCGCTGAGCGGATGATCATCCGGCACCGTGCCCTTGCCGGCAAAGGTCGGAATGACGAGCGCGGACAGTGTCTCTGCAATCTCACGAATATCAGCTGATGCACCTGCCGCACCGCCACCGGTAATAATCAGCGGTCGCTTGGCGTTTGTCAGAAGGTTGGCTGCTTCCGCAATCCGGGCGGCATCAGGGGCCGGGCGCGGTGTCGGGCGATGGGGCTTCCAACTATCCTCTGCCGGGCCCGTCAAAACATCAATCGGGACTTCCAGATAGTTCGGTGCCGGGCGTTCCGCTGTCATGCGGGTGAGGGCCCGCGCTACATGTTGCGGGACAGAGGCTGCATCAAAGGCGGTGGCGGCATAGGTCGACACCGTGGCCGCAGCGGCCCGCTGATCGGTGATCTCATGCAGTCTGCCGATCATTCGACCCATGTCTTCGCGCTGAAGCACACTCGCCAAGACCAGCATCGGTACTGAATCGGCATGCGCTTCGCCCATCGGGGTCAGAACATTTGTCACCCCGGGGCCGCTGATCAGGAAGCAAACGCCGGGCTTGCCGGTTACCCGCGCATAGCCATCCGCCATGAAGCCTGCCCCTTGTTCGTGACGGGGCAGGACATGTCGGATGCCGGTACGGCCCAATCCGCGATAGAACTCAACATTATGGACGCCCGGGATACCGAAAACGGTTTCTACCCCATAGGCTTCCAGAAGCGGTGCGATTTGTTCACCGACGCTCATATTCACACGGCTGGACATTGGCTCGTCACTCCGGCTCAAAGTTGCGCATTACGGGACGGTACTGTAGCGGAACATGACCTGTCACCGTCTTTGTCACAAGCTGCGTTGTTGTTATTTCGGCACTTCGTCGGGGAAGTATTTCAGAAGCGTCAGAAGGGGGTTCGGTGCCGCCTGACCCAATCCGCAGATCGATGCATCAATCATGGTCTGGCTCAATTGTTCGAGTAGCGGCACATCCCAGACGGGCTTTTCCATCAGCTTGACGCATTTCTCCGTCCCGACCCGGCAGGGCGTGCATTGTCCGCAGCTTTCATCCTCGAAGAACTTCATCAGGTTTAATGCCGCATCGGCAATGTTATCCTGATCCGACAGGATCACGACAGCCGCAGACCCGATGAAGCAGCCATGCGGTTGCAACGTGTCGAAATCCAGCGGGATATCATCCATCGAGGCTGGCAGAATACCGCCGGACGCGCCGCCGGGCAGGTAGGCCTTGAAACTGTGGCCGTCTTCCATGCCACCACAGTAGTCATCAATAAGTTGGCGGATGGTAATCCCAGCGGGGGCGAATTTGACCCCGGGATCCTTCACCCGCCCGGAGACGGAGAAGCTGCGGGGGGCTTTTCGGCCATTAGTCCCTTGATCGGCGAACCATTCGGCGCCTTGTGAGAGAATCTCGGGAATCCAGTACAGGCTTTCGACGTTGTTAACCAAGGTCGGGCGGTCAAAAATGCCCTTCTGCGCAACAAAGGGTGGCCGGTGACGGGGCAGGCCGCGTTTCCCTTCGATGGATTCAAGCATCGCTGATTCTTCACCGCAGATATAAGCCCCGGCGCCGCGACGCAGATGGATTGTCGTATGGTCGGCAAGACCGGCACCCTCGACCTTCGCAATTTCATCCTTAAGCAGATGAATGATGTCCGGATATTCATCGCGCATATAAATATAGACGGCTTCAGCCTCGACAGCCCAAGCGCCGATCAGCATGCCTTCCAGGAACTGATGCGGTTTGCGGGACAAATAATAGTGGTCCTTGACCGTGCCCGGTTCGCCCTCATCGCCATTGACCGCCATCAAACGCGGTGTCGCTTCCATCCGAACGAACTTCCATTTCCGCCCGGTGGGGAACCCGGCCCCGCCGAGCCCGCGCAGGCTGGAGGCTTCCAGCGTTTCGATGACACCGTCCACAGTTTTCTCACCTGACAGACAGGCTTGCAGCCCGTCATAGCCACCACCGGCCCGATAGGCGTCGAAGTCCTGGTAGTCAGGGATGACCGGATGCGTGTCTTTCTCTGCCGCCGCTTTGCCGAGGCCTTCAACAGTCGCGTGGCTGTGATGCTTGTGGCCAACTTCGGCGACCGGGGCAGCATGGCAGCGTCCCATGCAGGGCGCGCGGATGACACGGACCTCTGCACCAACCTCAGCCGGCAAGTCTGCGAGGAGCTTTTCTGCCCCCATCATCTCACAGGTCAGGGAATCGCAAACCCGGATGGTCAGCGGCGGCGGTGGGACGTCATCTTCCATGACCAGATCGAAATGCGCGTAGAAGCTCGCGACCTCAAAGACTTCCGCCTGGGCGAGGTGCATCTCGCTTGCCAGTGCATTCATGTGGCGGGCGGACAAGTGACCGAACTTGTCTTGGATCAGATGCAGGAATTCGATCAAGAGATCACGGTCACGCGCGGTGTCGCCCAACAGCGCTTGAACCTCGGCAAGGGCATCGGGATCCAATTGCCGGCCTTTGGGCGTTGGTGTCGCCTTGCGGCGTCCGAAGCCTGGGTTGCGGAATTCGCGGATCGTGCGGTCACCTTCGGGCATATCGAAACCCCTTCTCAAAAAAAATCACAAATGAAGTGTCGCCCAAAGGGAAAACACCAGCATCGCGGTTTTCGACCCTAATGCGACTGTATTCTGGCCGTTACGCGCCGACATCTGTGTCGACAGCGACCAGGGCGACCACATCGGCGTTAATCGTGACTTTGCCGCAATGAGGGAAATTCACCGTGATGCGAGAGCCGATCGCGGATTGAACCTGTCCAATTCCCCAATCTGACCGGTCCGGATGCCGGACCCTAACACCCGGCGCCAAGGCAGCGCCGTCATTCACAAAACCCATGTTTTAGTCATCCTGATACTTGCCGGTTGAACGTGATGCCCGACAGTCAAACCAGCCTAGAGAGTGCCGTCGTATCGGGAGGCTGAAAAGTCCTTTTGATTGGGGATTTGTTTACTTTTTGCAGCGATTGTTTATCTGCCGCAGGATAGGGCCGGCTCTGCCGTGATTTAGGTTCAATGGAAAGGACGTTTTGGTGGTTGATGTAGACCTTGAAAATGGCGGTGTCGGATTCGCGGAGATGCTTGTCTCCCGTCTTGCACATGAACTGGTTGGTGCGGTGGGCGGTATTAACAATGGTCTGGAGTTGCTATCGGAGGAGGCGTCGGGTGGCGCCCCTTCTGCCGAGCTTTTGGCGCATATCGAGGCGGGCGCGCGGATTGCGGCGGATCGACTGGCTTTTTACCGGGTTGCATATGGCGCTGCCGGCAAGGACATAACGTCGATCTCGGACCTTCGTGCTTTGGCGCTGGATTTTGGTGCTGCCCGTGGGCGGGGGAGGCTCGATTGGCCCCTCGCCCCGATTGCACCATCCTTGCAGCCCGGCGAAGGGAAGCTTCTTTTGCTGATGATAGAGCTGGCCTTCGATGCCTTGCCCCGTGGCGGGACTGTTTATGTCGATGCGGAAGAGGATGTCTTGGCCGTTGAAGCGATTGGGGAAAAACAGGATCCACGGGCAGCTGCGGTGATGTCCGATGCCTTGTCTGATGCCATATCGTCGGCGAGCGAACCGGAAGCAACGGCGCATTCTGTCCATGCCGTTCTTACTCGACAGATCGCGCGCAGATGTGGCCGCCGTCTAGGGCTCTCCACGACGCAGAAGGGTGATATCAGAATAGAAGCGGTTTCCGGATGATTAGGACAATGCAATACGCGTTTCGGTGAAAATATAAAGTTGGTAAGGGAATTCTTAACCATTCCTTTGGTACTCTGATGCCATAAGCTCGCGATAAAGCGCAAAATGGCATCGCGTCGGACGCATCAGGACAGGTTGGTTTGGTGCACTGGATCGGGGTCGAGGCTTGACGTTGGCTTCTTATGCGGAACAGAGTACCACTGTGGGGTGGTGCGTCGAAGAATTACGGTGTGTATAGACAAGACACCGGCTGTTTGGAGGTTCGAATGGACGATCTGCTCAACGAGTTTCTGACCGAAACGGCAGAAAGTATGGAAGTGCTCGATGTCGAGTTGGTGAAACTCGAACAGAACCCCAACGATAAGGAAATTCTGTCGAATATCTTTCGGCTGGTGCACACGATCAAGGGCACATGCGGTTTCTTGGGGCTGCCCCGATTGGAAGCGGTGGCGCATGCGTCCGAGAATGTTCTGGGCAAAATCCGAGATGGTAAGCTCGATGTCAGCATGGACGGGATCTCGCTGGTCCTGGAAAGCCTTGATCAGATCAAAACCATCTTGAATGACCTGGAGGCGACTGAGGTTGAGCCGGAAGGTGATGATACTGACCTGATCGGGCGGTTGAACCATCTTGCCGATACCGGGGTGGTCCCTGGGGCCGACGGGGCTGCGGCGACTGTAGAACCTGAACCTGAGCCGGCTCCGAAGGAAGTGGAGCCCTCAGCCGGTGGCGCGGCGTTTGATGCGATGCTGAATTCTGAAGAGGTGGCTGAGGATTCTCCGGAACTGCAGGCTGCCTTCGAGGCGGCGGTCTATAAAGGCCCCGGTGACCCTCTTGCTGTCATGAAAGGCAGCGAGGGTGATGATGATGGGGCTGAAAGCGCGGAAACGACACCAACGGCTGATGTAAGCGTCCCGGCAAAGGTTGAGGCACCTGAAGCCAAACCCGCCGCAAAAGCCGTTGCGAAGAAAGAGGCGTCTGCTGGTGAAGCCGCACCGGCGGAAAAGAAGGAAGGCGGCGGCGTTACCCAAACAATTCGGGTGAATGTCGACCTGCTTGAGAACCTTATGACCATGGTGTCCGAGCTGGTTCTGACGCGAAATCAGTTGCTTCAGATCTTGCGCACCCAAGGTGACAGTGAATTCAATGCCCCTTTGCAGCGGTTAAGCCACGTTACGTCCGAGCTGCAGGAAGGCGTCATGAAGACGCGCATGCAGCCGATTGGCAATGCCTGGGCGAAACTGCCCCGAATTGTGCGCGATCTGTCGGTCGATCTGCATAAGAAAATTGATTTGCAGATGATCGGTGCGGAGACCGAGCTTGACCGACAAGTCTTGGAGATCATCAAAGACCCGCTGACCCATATGGTTCGGAATTCCGGTGATCATGGGATTGAGCTTCCAGCGGAACGCGCCGCTGCAGGAAAGCAGGAAACCGGCACGATTACCTTGAACGCCTATCATGAAGGCGGTCACATCCTGATTGAGATTTCGGATGATGGTAAGGGGCTGAAGACTGAACGTATCCGGGACAAGGCCCTGACAAATGGCCTGGCGACGGAAGAGAAACTGGATTCGATGAGTGAACATCAGATCCAGCAATTCGTATTCCACCCGGGCTTCTCGACCGCCGAAAAAGTGACCAGCGTCTCCGGTCGGGGTGTCGGCATGGATGTCGTGAAGACGAATATCGACAAAATTGGCGGGACCGTTGATCTGAAATCAATCGAAGGCCGCGGGACGACCTTCACCATTAAGATTCCACTGACCCTCGCGATTGTGTCCGCATTGATCGTTGAATGCGCGAATGAGCGGTTTGCGATCCCGCAAATCTCGGTTGTTGAGTTGGTCAGGGCCAGCAATGACGCCGAACATAAGATTGAAACGATCCATGGAACGCCTGTTCTAAGGTTGCGCAACCAATTGCTTCCCTTGGTTAATCTTCGCCGCCTCCTGGAAATTGAGGAAGGCGACAGCGAAGCGATGCCATCGCTTGATGGGGAAAGCTATATCGTTGTCAGTCAGGTCGGCTCCTACACCTTCGGTATCATCGTCGATAAGATCTATGATGCCGAAGAAATTGTTGTGAAACCGGTCTCGGCTTTGCTGCGAAGCATTCCGATATTTGCCGGTAACACGATCCTAGGTGATGGCAGTGTGATTATGATCCTGGATCCAAATGGCATTGCGACGATGACGGGTGAAATGCAGGTTAGTGACGATCTGGCCGGCGCCGCTGTTGAGGCTAAGTCGGATGGGGAAGGAGAGCGCACGGCTCTTCTATTGTTCCGCGCCGGTTCACAAACGCCAAAGGCTGTGCCGCTTGGCCTTGTCGCACGGTTGGAAGAAATCGACTTTGATAAGGTTGAAACCACAAACGAGCAATCCGTGGTTCAATATCGCGGCACCTTGATGCCCTTGATTCCGATCGATGATGAATACACCTTCCCTGAGAAGGGCAAGCGTCCGACACTCGTCTTTGCGGATCGGAATCGGAGTATGGGGCTGGTCGTCGATGAAATCCTCGATATCGTTGACGACAGATTGGCTGTTGAGCTTGGTGCCAATCGGCCAGGCATGATCGGTAGCGCCATTGTTGCCGGTAAGGCGACCGAGATTTTGGATACCGGCTATTATCTGACGCGGTCTTTTGCCGACTGGTTCGTTGAAAACAACACCGACACGCCGGCGATCAGCTCTGCCAAGCCGCGATTGCTGCTGGTCGATGACAGCGCCTTCTTCCGAAATCTTTTGACCCCGGTCCTATCGGTCGCCGGTTATCGGGTGACGACTGCTGTTTGTGCGGAAGATGCGTTGGCGTTGATGGAAGATGGTGAAGTCTTCGATGGTATCGTTTCGGATATTGAAATGACGGGGATGAGCGGGTTTGATTTTGTCGAAAAACTTCGCGCCGGTACGCCCTGGGCTGAGATTCCGGTTGTGGCGATGTCCTCTCATACCTCGCAAGCTGACCTGGATCGTGGCTACGAAGTTGGTTTCAGTGACTATGTCGCGAAGCATGACAGAGACAGTTTGGTTCAAGCGCTCATTGAGAGCGTCTCTGGCGAAGGCTACAAAGAGAAGTTAGCCGGCTAATGAAACGGGGCGTTTTCGCGGAACTATGTGGATAGTCGCACATTCAAAGTGTCAGTTCGATGTAACGATCGGTTGCGGGGGAACACCGTGGAGACTAATCTGATGGTGAGGACTTTCCGGACCGCCTTCTCGATGGACCTAAGTATCGAGAAGCTGACGGATTTTGGGGCAGGCGTTAGGTTGGCTATGGGGGATCCTGGCTTGACTTACGCGCTAAGGGACGACACAGCGTGTCACGAGTTTGATTCGGGACGCGAAGAAGCGTCCGGTAAGAACGGAGTCTGGTAATGAAATCATGTCTGGTCGTGGACGATTCGCGCGTCATTCGGAAAGTCGCACGGAAAATTCTCGAAGAACTTGAATTCGAAGTCGTTGAAGCTGCGGACGGTAGCGAAGCACTTGAACAGTGTAAGTCGTCTATGCCAGACGGCATATTGCTTGATTGGAACATGCCGGTGATGGATGGGCTGGAGTTCCTGAAGGCTATGCGCGCCTTGGATAATGGCGCCCATCCCAAGGTTGTCTTCTGTACGACGGAAAACGATCTCGAACATATTCAAGAGGCGATTCAGTCAGGCGCCGATGAATATATCATGAAACCCTTCGACAGTGAGATTGTTGAAAGCAAGTTTCATCAGGTTGGGTTGCTCTGATAAAGCGCCTGACCGCGGGCATTTTTGTTTGCTCAACGCCTTTCTCTGTAAGAACAGAACTGAAAGTTCAAGAATACAATGTCTCCTTTCACCGCCGCTGATAAATCGAGAACACCGTCTGCCAGTGGGGATTCTGCATCCCAAGTGCGCGTGATGATTGTTGATGACGGGCTCGTTATTCGCGGCATGTTGACCCGTATCTTGGAGGCGGAAGGGGATTTTTCGGTCGTTGCTTCCGCAGGGGATGGACAGCGTGCCCTGGCCGCGTTGAAGCGAACGCCGGTTGATGTTGTTATCCTGGATATTGAGATGCCGGTGATGGATGGGATGACGGCACTGCCGCAGATCGTCGCCACCTATCCGAATGTAAAAGTCGTCATGGCGTCAACGCTGACTGAGCGCAATGCGGAAATCTCGCTTGAGGCGCTTCATAAGGGGGCGTCGGACTACATCACCAAGCCTGGTAGCTCCGGTGCATTGAATAATGCCGAAGAGTTTAAACGCGAACTCGTTTCAAAAGTGCGGGCATTGGGTGGCAAGCCCGCTGCAAGTGCGGTGGCACAATCAGGGCGCAAGCCATTTCGGGCCAGCAGTAGTGTACTGCCCCATCAAGATGCCTCTATTAAATTACGGCCGGAACGGCTGTTTCGCCCGGATGTGATTGCCATTGGCAGTTCTACCGGGGGGCCGCAGGCCCTGGTGAAAGTTATCGAGGACTTGGGCAAGGTCGAGCAACCGATCCTGATAACCCAGCACATGCCGCCGACCTTTACCCGGATCCTGGCGCAACATCTCAACCGGGCTGGTGAGATGCCTTGTAAGGAAGCTGAGGAAGGCGATCTCGTCGAACCCGGCCATATTTATCTGGCTCCTGGCGACCGACACATGCTTGTTGTCCGCGATGGCATGAAACTCAAAATTAAAATTAATGATGGTCCGCCCGAGAATTACTGCCGCCCGTCGGTGGACCCGATGCTCCGAAGTATCGTTGCAGTTTATGGGGCGCGTATTTTGACTGTGATGCTGACGGGTATGGGCTCAGATGGGGCCAAAGGATCCGTTGGTGTTGTAGAAGCGGGGGGACAGGTCATCGCACAAGATGAAGCTACCAGCATTGTGTGGGGGATGCCGGGTGCTGTCGCCAAGGAGGGGCTCTGTTCAGCGATCGTACCGTTGAATGCTGTTGGCTCGAAAATAAAAGACTATGCCGGTACTCCGGCATCGATAAGGGGACGCGCATGAACGTTGCCGATTTCGAGATGCTCTCCACCCTCGTGAAGGAGCGCTCGGGCCTGGTTCTAACGCAGGAGAAGTCATACCTGCTGGAAACCCGTTTGATGCCGGTTGCACGCCGTCACGGGTTAAAGGGGTTGGAAGAACTCTGCCAGACCATCAAACAGAAGAATGACAAAGTGCTCATCGAAGATGTGACGGAAGCCATGACGACGAATGAATCGTTGTTCTTCCGGGATCAGAAACCCTTCGATCAGTTTCAGAATGTTGTTCTGCCTCAGCTCTTGGTCGCGCGCGCTGCTACACGGCGCATTCGAATTTGGAGTGCTGCTTGCTCCAGCGGACAGGAACCTTTTTCGCTTTGCATGCTCCTCAAGGAAATGCAGGCGAAAATGGCGGGCTGGAAGGTTGAGATCGTTGCCACCGATATTTCGCCTGAAATGCTCAATAAGGCGAAGGCGGGCCTCTATACGCAGTTCGAGGTGCAGCGTGGTCTGCCGATCCAGTTGCTTGTGAAGTATTTCAAGCAAACCGGTGATAAGTGGCAGCTTGATGCCGGCTTGCGGTCGATGGTCACGTTCCGAGAGTTCAACCTGTTGGATCACCCTCGGATTCTGGGCAATTTTGATCTCGTGTTCTGTCGCAATGTCTTGATCTATTTCGACCAACCGACCAAAGCGCATGTTCTCAAAGGGATCTCGGACGTGCTGTCGAAGGATGGTGTCCTTTACCTTGGCGGTGCGGAAACGGTTCTTGGGGTTACCGATATGTTTAAGCCCGTCGTCGGGCAACGCGGTATGTATCAACACGCAGATGGCGTGCCGGCGATTAAGACCGACTGACGGCTAAGACCGACAGACGGCTAAAACCGAGCAACGAGTTAGCCTTCGAATAACGCCGAAGCGGCAAAATGCCCGTGCGCCAGACTATATGGCGGCACGGGCATTTTTATGCGGCCTCTAAACGCAGCGCCCGCCATCGACTTCCATACAGACACCGGTGATCATGGATGCTTCATCTGACGCCAGATAAAGCGCCGCATTGGCGATATCTTCGGCTGTCGAGAGACGCCCCATGGGGATGGATGCCTTGAAGGCGGCGCGCTTTTCTTCGCTTTCCTCGCCCATGAAGCGTTTCAGGAGCGGTGTGTCGCCGGCAACCGGGTTGATGCCGCAAACACGAATACGCTCGGCGGCAAGTTCGATCGCCATGGATCGAGTGACCCCGATCGCCGCTGATTTCGAACTGTTGTACCAGACGAGGCCCGGGCGCGGTCTGATGCCTGCCGTCGAGGCGATGTTTACGAAGACGCCTCGGACGCCGTCATAAGCCGGCGCTTGTGCTCGGAATACCGGGACAGCAGCCTGCGCAGATAGATAGAGCCCCTTCACATTCACCGCATAAACCCGGTCGAATTCCGCCTCATCAACATCCAGCATCGGTTGGTTGATATGGGTGTAGCCGGCGTTGTTCACCACGATATCCAGGCGCCCATGCGCATCGACCGCCTCTTGCACGGCGGTTGTCCAGTCAGCCGCAGATGTCACATCGCAACGGACAAAGGTGGCAGCGGGGCCAATTTCTCCTGCGACTCGGGCGCCATCCTCTTCGTTCAGGTCAGCGCAGATAACCTTTGCGCCTTCAGCGGCGAAGCGCTCTGCGATGCCCTTCCCAAAGCCGGATGCGGCACCGGTAACAATGGCGATTTTATTCTCAAGCCTCATGGCTGAAACCTCCCCGAAGAATATGATGGTTTGGACCTAATGGATCCGATGATCTGACACTGGCATCAATGTGTTCGTCGCCCCGATACTGACATATGACACGCCGATGCGGCGCTTAAAAGTATGGAGAATTATCGATGACTAACAAGGCAGTACCGACGCTTCAAGTGGACAATGACAGGGTTCGCGTTACCAAATGGAGCTTCGCGCCCGGCGCGGAAACGGGCTGGCACGAGCATGAAATGGACTATGTTGTGGTCCCTTTGATTGATGGTGAAGTTCGCATTGAGGCCCCTGACGGCTCGACCTCGACCGTCGAAATGAAGGCGGGTGGGTCTTATGCCCGGGAAGTCGGCGTCAATCACAATGTCATCAACGCTGGTTCTTCCGATTTTGCCTTTGTCGAGGTTGAACTGAAATAGCGCTGGGCAGCGTCGTTTTCCTTATCAGTCGTGTTTGATGGCGACGGTCTTGGTCGCGGTGAAACCGTGCAGGGCTTCGAAACCTTTCTCCCGCCCGAAACCGGAGCCTTTCATGCCGCCGAAAGGCAGCTCGACACCGCCGCCCGCGCCATAGTTATTGATGAAGACTTGCCCGGCTTTCACCCGTTTGGCCAAGCGCATCGCTTTGCCGACATCATCCGTCCAAATGCCGGCGGTCAGACCGAAGGGCGTGCCATTGGCGATCCGAACCGCATCCTCTTCATCCCGAAAGCGGATGCAGGACAGGACCGGGCCGAATATTTCTTCCTGCGCCAGGCGGTGATCTGCCGGTACATCGCCAATGACGGTCGGTGGTACGTAGTAGCCTTCGCTCGGTGCGTTCGCGGCGAGTTTTGCCTGCCCGATGGTGGTTAATCCGTCTCGCGCGGCGAGTTCCAGATAGCTGTTTACCCGCTCGAACTGCTGTTTGTTGATCACTGGACCGCAGTCCATATCGCGTTCGGCGGGACCGACCGTCATGGCTGAGACTTTCTCCGCCACCATCTCAGTCACCTGATCATAGGCGCTGTCCTCCACCAACAAACGCGATCCGGCGGAGCAAGTCTGTCCGGCGTTTTGAACGAAGCCTTGGGACAGGAAGGGCAGGGCTTTGTCGAGATCCGCGTCAGCAAAGACGACCTGCGGGCTCTTGCCGCCTAATTCCAGGGTTACAGGACGCCGAAACTCGGCCGCAGCTTTTTGGATCAGGGTGCCGACTTCGGGCGATCCGGTGAAGGAGATGTGATCAATACCCGGATGCGCTGAAAGGGCGGACCCGGCTTCTTCACCATACCCGGGGACGATGTTGAAGGCGCCGGGCGGGAAACCGACCTGCCGCGCCAATTCGCCGATTGCTAATGACGTCAGTCCTGCATCTTCCGCTGGTTTCAAAACGCAAGCATTGCCCGTTGCCAAAGCAGCACCGACAGAACGCCCCAGAATCTGCATCGGATAGTTCCAGGGAATGACATGTCCGGTCACGCCATGTGGCTCCCGGAAAGTCATGACGGAATAGCCATCCAGATAGGGAATGGTTTCGCCATGCAGCTTATCGGCGGCGCCGGCGTAGAATTCGAAATACCGGGCGCAAGCGACGGCATCGGCGCGGGCCTGACGCAAGGGCTTGCCGACATCCCGGGCTTCCATCAATCCAAGTTCGTCGACATGTTCAAGGATCAGACGGTTCAAATCATGCATCAACCGCCCGCGTTCAAAGGCCGGCATGGCGCCCCAGGCCCCGTCCGCAGCGGCACGGCTTGAGGCCACAGCGGTGTCGATGTCTTCCGCCGTCCCCCGTGCGATTGAGGCGTAGTCCCCGCCATCGGATGGATTGAGGACAGTAATGACCTCGCCGGAGCTTGGATCCGACCAAACGCCATCTATCAATACCTTTCCGACAGGCAGGTTCAGCTCATCACTCATGGGGGGCTCCTTTGTGTGCATCTATTGGGCATGGAACTGTTCGTGAAGGATCCCGGTTTGGGCCGGTATCATGTGGCTCGCAGTTTTCCCCCTCCCGGCGTTCTGCGCAAGGGCGATTGATCGGCAGGCCCTGCGGCCTAACTTGCTGTTTGCATTTTGCAAATTGACGGATACATTCAGTAATGTCTGCCGCTCATTTGAGGGAAGGGTCGTTTTGAGCCGTCAGTCTGTGCTTCTGATTGAAGATTCTATTCGCTTGGCTGATCTTTATGTCAGCCAGCTTGTCGCGCTTGGTGTCTCGACGGATGTTGCGCATTCTGGAGAGGTCGGGTTGGAGCGCGCCCGTCAGGACGACCCCAGTGTCATTCTTTTGGATATTCAGCTTCCCGGCATCAGCGGCTTCGACGTGCTTCGGCAGCTGCGGGAGGAAGGGAACCCTGCCGTCGTTATCGTGATGACGGCTCATAGCACCATCAACACTGCTGTCGAAGCGATGAAACTGGGCGCCTATGATTTCCTGGTAAAACCATTTGATTCCGAACGGTTGCGCGTCACGGTCGCCAATGCCCTGGAGCGCCGGGCGCTTGAGGAAATCGTTGATGAGATCCAACAAGGGGCCCGCGCGCAGTATCACGGTTTTGTCGGTGCTTCTCTGCCGATGCAGGCGGTATATCGAACCATTGATGCCTCTGCCTCTTCGAAGGCGAGCGTCTTTATCACCGGCGAGTCTGGCACAGGCAAAGAGCTTTGTGCGGAAGCCATTCACCGTCAGGGTCCACGGAAAGACGGTCCCTTTATCGCGATCAACTGCGGTGCAATCCCGCGTGAATTGATTGAAACCGAGATTTTTGGGCATAAGCGGGGGTCTTTCACCGGGGCGGTTTCAGACCGGGTCGGTGCGGCGGAGATGGCCGATGGCGGCACCTTGTTCTTGGACGAGATCGGCGAGATGGATACCGCGCTACAGCCGAAGCTATTGCGATTGACGCAGACCGGCATGTTCCATCGGGTTGGTGAAGACAAGCCGCGAAAGGTCGATACCCGCTTTATCGCTGCGACCAATATTGATCCCATGGCGGCGGTCGCGGATGGTCGACTTCGGGAGGATTTATACTATCGCTTGAATGTCATCCCCATCGAACTGCCGCCCCTTCGGGATCGGGGGGATGATATTTTGATGATCGCAGAAAGTTTTCTGCAGAAATTCGCGCAAGAAGAAGGACGCTCCTTCACCGCCTTCTCTTCGGAAGTTGCCGATATTTTCAGAGCCTATGAATGGCCGGGGAATGTGCGACAGTTGCAAAATGTTGTGCGGAATACTGTCGTGCTGAACGATGCGCAGATCGTGACGCCGGATATGCTACCGGCCCCGCTTTCCGACTGGCAGGGGCATCTGAGCGCCCGCCCCGCGCGACGCATTGAAGGCATTTCGACAGATATGGGCCCTGCATCATCGCGCGACATTCACTCATTAGCGGAAGTCGAGAAACAGGCCATTGAACGGGCTGTTGAGATATGTGGCGGCAACATCCCGAAAGCTGCCGCAGCGCTGGGCGTTGCACCGTCGACACTGTATCGAAAACGGCAGGCATGGGTTGAGGCGTGAGGGCGCTAGCCGGGCGGTAGATGGCCCGTCTTGAGATAAAGGCGCGCGGCCTCTGACCCGGCAGTCAGATGCAGATGCGCACCGGCCGGCAGGCGCAGCCAATCGCCTGTTTCCAACTCAAGCGTCTGATTGTTCGCCAAATCGATTCCGGTCCTCGCCGCGCTGACGGAACCGGAAAGCACCAAGACTTCCGCCCCGCCGGGCAAGGCGCGCTCCAGGACAGCACCGGCGTCAATGCGAACCGCGAAGACATCCTCCTGACGATACCCGTGTAACGGCAGCGTTGCGAGCCCCCCGCCCAGCTCTGCCCATCGATCTTCATCGGTAATGTCTTCATGGACGGGCTTCAGGTCTTCTACGTCGAACTGGCGCAGTTTGACGAAGATGACGCAGCCGTCTGGCCCGATCTTTGGGCTATGTGCCGTCCCCGGCGGGTTGCGCATATAGGTGCCGGTTGGATAGTCACCATGTTCATCCGCAAAGACCCCGTCCAAAACCAGAAACTCTTCCCCCAGATCATGGGCATGGGCCGAGAATTCCGAACCGGGGGCATAGCGGACAAGAGAGGTGGCGCGCGCAACCTCATCTCCCACCCTGTCGAGCATCTGACGTTCTACCCCGGCCATGGGGGAGGGGACCCAGTCGCGGTCTGCCGCACGGGAGAGGACGGGAAGATTGAAATCGGCGTTGATCTGCATGATGCGCGTCCTTTCGATTCTCAATTTTGACCGAAGGGCAGGCTAAACCGAAGGGCAGGCTAAACCGAAGGGCAGGCTGGACCGAAGCGCGGGAGCGTCCTGGGTGGATCAGGTAAGCTGCTGCTTCACCATGGCTGAGGCGCGGCCGAAATCCATGCGACCCGCATAGCGGTTGCGCAACTCGCTCATGACCTTGCCCATTTCCTTCAGGCCCGAGGCTCCCAATTCACCAATCAGGGCATCGATCTGGGCTTTCATTTCGTCTTCAGACAGCTGCGCCGGCAGAAAGCGTTGGATGACGTCGATTTCTTCCTGCTCCCGCTGGGCAAGCTCAAGACGGCAGCCCTTCTCATACATCGTGATGCTTTCACGGCGTTGCTTCACCATGCTTTGCAGCATTTGCAGGATTTCGTGTTCGGAGATACCGCCATTGTCGCCCTTTGATCGGGCCGAGATATCTCGGTCCTTCAGCGCCGCCAGAATCAACCGCAGCGTAGAGACGGCGCGCTCATCTTTGGCGCGCATGGATTCTTTCAAAGCTTCGTTGAGCCGCTCTCGCATGTTCCTGCCTCAGGCAATTTCGAGAAAGCGGGCAAACTAACTGAAGGCGTGCGACGAATCAACCGGTTCCGATTCTCTTAAGATATTGAAATTACGAAATAAAATAATCTGTCATAATCTTGACCGATGCGCCGGCTTGCCGTAAGAACTGCCCGCGCGTGGGAATTGGGCTGTTTTGGGCCCTGTCTGGCCCGCGTGATCGCACCGAATGGACTGACGCCAATGCCTGCCGAAAAAATGCCGATCGCCCCGGAATTCCCCGCCAAGCCGGAAGGAGCCACGGGTGTTTTGGTGTTAGATGATGGATCGGTATTCTGGGGACACGGGGTCGGCGCTGATACCGCAAAGACCGGTGAAGTCTGTTTCAACACATCGATGACCGGTTATCAGGAAATCCTGACAGACCCGTCCTACGCCGGCCAGATCGTGTCTTTCACCTTCCCGCATATCGGCAATGTCGGTGCGAATATGGAAGATGTGGAAGCCACGACCGCCGCGACTCGAGGATGTGTACTTGGCGCCGATATAACGGAGCCGTCGAATTTCCGTGCGGCAAGCCATTTCGATGGTTGGCTGAAGGCCAATGAACTGCCGGGTGTTGCTGGTGTCGACACGCGACGTCTGACACGCCGGGTACGGGAGAAGGGCGCACCGAATGGCGTCGTCTGCCATGCGCCGGATGGCAAGTTCGATCTGCCGGCCCTGTGGCAGCAGGCGGTGGAATGGCCGGGTCTCGAAGGTATGGATCTGGCGATCAAGGTATCCTGCACGCAACCTTATGAATGGGATCAGACCCGCTGGACGCTGGAAGACGGCTATGGACGATTGGGGCCAGCCAAATTCCGGGTTGTCGCGATTGATTTTGGTGTGAAGAGAAACATCCTGCGTTGTCTGGCGACGCTGGGCTGTGCGGTGACGGTTTTGCCGGCGACGGCGACAGCGGAAGAGGTTTTGGCGAAGGGTCCGGATGGTGTCTTCCTGTCGAATGGACCCGGTGATCCTGCGGCGACCGGCGATTATGCCGTTCCCATGATCAAGGGCCTCTTGGAAGCCGGTGTGCCCGTCTTTGGGATTTGCCTGGGCCACCAGATGCTGGCTCTCGCCTTAGGCGCGAAGACGGCGAAAATGCATCTTGGCCATCGCGGGGCCAATCACCCGATCAAGGACCTGACGACAGGCAAGGTTGAAATCACCAGCCAGAATCACGGCTTCATGGTTGATAAAGATTCCCTTCCGGACGGCGTCGAAGCGACGCATTTTTCATTGTTTGATGGGACACTTGCCGGTTTGCGGGTCACGGATAAACCGGTTTTCTCCGTCCAATACCATCCGGAGGCATCACCGGGCCCGCAGGACAGTCATTATCTGTTCCAGCGCTTTGTCGATATGATGCGTTCGCATGGCAGCGACCGGTAAGACGCTGTATTCCTGCAAATTCTGTCTTCTTCTCATGCGCTGAACAGGCTTGTTCTGCGCAAATGTTACAGGATCGGCGTCCCGCGCCGCCGGTTTTTTGACCCCGTTTCCGCAAAAAAAATTTGCAAACGGGCTAAACAAACCGGATGGTTTGACGCTAAGCTAACAAGTAACAACGAATGCCTTGCCTGAAAGGATCGGAAAACCGGCAGCAGTCAGGGCGTAAAAGATGCGGTTTTGGGGTAGGCGATCTGGGGGATCGTGGACAGCGAGGGAGCCGGTGACGGACCTTTCCCTTTACTGCTAGTTTTTTAGCGGTTGGGTGCTGATGATCTTGTCATTGGCGGCCATGCCAGATCGTCTCGCAGTGGGAGGCCACTTAATGGACAAGATTCTTAAGATGATGTCGCAGCGGATTGGGCTCGGCCTCATCACGTTGCTTCTTGTATCCATGATCATTGCCGGCATTGTTGAATTGCTGCCGGGTGACATGTGTCAGGAAATATTGGGGCAGGCAGCGACCGAAGAGACGGTTGCGAATTGCCGGACAGAGAACGGACTGGATCGACCCTTCTACGTTCGCTATGGCGAATGGCTGGTTGGAATGGTCACCGGCGACATGGGTAAATCGTTGGCCAATAAGCGGGAAATCGCTGAGTTGGTTGGTGTGCGGCTGGGGAATACATTGTTCCTGGCGGCCTATGCTGCGGCGATCTCGGTGCCGATTGCTCTTACGCTTGGTATTCTGGCGGCGCTTTATCGCAACAGCTTCTATGACCGGTCGGTCAATGTGTTCACGCTGTCGACGATTTCAACGCCGGAGTTTTTCGTCGCCTATATTCTGATCCTATTTTTGTCGGTTAAGGCGGGGATATTCCCAAGTATCTCCAATATTGCGCCCGACCACGGGTTCTTGGATAGGTTGGAGCGATCAACGCTTCCGGCCTTTACCCTGACTTTGGTCGTTGTCGCCCATATGATGCGAATGACGCGGGCAGCCATTATTAACCTTTTGGCCAGCCCCTATATCGAAATGGCGCGACTGAAAGGGCTGAAACCGGGCCGGATCATCGTGAAGCACGCGTTACCCAACGCCTTGGCACCAATCATTAACGTCGTGGTCTTGAACCTCGCCTATCTGATTGTCGGTGTCGTGATTGTTGAGGTGGTGTTCGTCTATCCAGGATTGGGCCAGCTACTGGTCGATTCCGTGTCGAAACGCGACTTCCCGGTTGTGCAGGCGTCCAGCTTGCTCTTCGCCTTCACCTTCATCGCGCTTAATCTGCTGGCGGATATCTTATCGATCCTCAGCAATCCGCGCCTGTTGCATCCGCGCTAAGGGGAAAGCATATGGCTGATACTGATATGAGTGTGGCGACCGATACCCAAGTGTCGCCCTTGGTGTGTCGCGCGGCAACTGCCGTGGTCTATGCCTTCCTTTTGGCGGTATTCCTGCTGGGGGTAGGAGAGTTCTCTCCTTGGGTGATCCTCGGCATCGCCGCCGTTCATGCCTATGCCTTCATAGCCTATAAGTATTGGAGCGGGCTGGAGCGGACGGGGACCGGTGATCTGGTGGTCGCTGCTGTTTCCGCCGTCTTTGTGATTGCCGCCCTGATAAACTGGGGGTCTTTCAGCGCCTATGCGTGGGAGACCTTCTTTGGCATGGCGGTTGTACAAGGCGGGATCCTCTGCGTTGTCCAGTATTGGAAGACCCTTCGTCAGGCCCCGCCTTCGGCCTGGTTCGGTCTGATTGTCGTCATGGTCTATGCCTTGCTGGCCATCCTAGCGCCGATTGTCGCTCCGTTTGGGGAGACAAGCATTGTCGGTTCACAATATGAATTGTGGGGGGCTGCCTGCACCAAAGTGGAGCTTTGCCCGCCGGAAGCCGGCGCTAAGCAGATGATCCTTGGCACCGACCATTTGGGCCGCGACATGCTCTCGCGTCTCATTTACGGCGCCCGGAACACGATTGGTTTGGCGTTCCTTACGACGATCCTTGCCTTTTCGTTGGGCGGGGTTATGGGGCTGCTGGCCGCGTCCTTGGGTGGCTGGGTTGATAACCTGACCAGCCGTGTGGTCGATATCCTGATGGCGATCCCCTCGCTGGTCTTCTCGCTCCTGATCCTGACGGTTGTTGGAACCTCCTATGTTTCCATCGTCCTGGTGATTGCGGTGTTGGATTCAACCCGGGTCTATCGTCTGGCACGCGCCGTGGCGATGAACATCGTGGTTATGGATTATGTGGAAGTCGCCAAGCTTCGCGGCGAAGGGCTGTGGTATATCATTAGGCACGAATTGCTGCCGAATGCGATGCCGCCGCTTGTAGCGGAGTTCGGTCTGCGCTTCTGCTTCGTTTTCTTGTTCATCAGCGCGCTGTCCTTCCTGGGCCTTGGCCTGCAACCGCCGACGGCGGACTGGGGTAGCATGGTGAAAGAAAACGCGACCCTGATCACCTTCGAAGATGTCACGCCGCTGGTTCCGGCCGGTGCGATTGCGCTCCTGACTGTGGGCGTCAATTTCGTGGTCGACTGGTTCCTGCATAAGACGAGTGGATTGAAGTCATGAGTGATACGACCGAAAAAGCGCCCCCGCAAAAAGGGGATGTTCTTCTGGAAATGCGCGGTTTGCGGATTGAAGGGAGAGCGGATGAAGTCTGGTTCGAGATCGTCCACGGCGTGGATGTCACCCTGAAGCGAGGGGAAGTTCTGGGACTGATCGGCGAATCCGGTGCGGGGAAATCGACCATCGGTATTGCTGCGATGGGCTTCGCCCGGGATGGCTGCCGGATCAGCGATGGGGAGATTCTCTTCGAAGGACAGGATCTTCGTAAAACCCCGGAGAGTGAGCTGCGGAAGTTGCGGGGCAACCGCATTTCCTATGTGGCGCAGTCAGCGGCGGCATCCTTCAATCCGGCGCATAAGCTAATTGATCAGTATTGCGAAGCACCGACCCAGCACAATGTGTTGAGCCGGTCGGATGCGGAGCGGGATGCGGTCAGTCTGTTCCGGCGCCTGCAATTACCGGATCCGGAAAATATTGTCTTCCGCTACCCACACCAGGTCTCTGGCGGGCAGTTGCAACGGGCGATGACGGCGATGGCAATGTCCTGCCGTCCGGATCTGATCATCTTTGATGAGCCGACCACGGCCTTGGATGTGACAACCCAGATCGAAGTCTTGGCGGCGATCAAGGATGCGGTGAAGCAGTTCAACACAGCCGCGATCTATATCACCCATGATTTGGCCGTTGTCGCGCAGATGGCGGATCGGATCATGGTGTTGCGCTATGGTGATCTGGTTGAAGAGGGCGTTACAGGACCGATGGTCGCAGAGCCTCAGGAAGATTACACCCGTGATCTTCTGGCCGTTCGGACCTTCTCGGTGGAGGAGCGCGCCAGACCTGAATCGAAGCCAATTGTCGAAGTGCGGAATGTCACCGCCCAGTATCGCGGTGCCCCTACCCCGGTTCTTCATAATGTCGACTTCAAAATCCACAAGAAACGGACGGTCGCGGTTGTGGGGGAATCCGGGTCGGGGAAAAGCACGACGGCCCGCGTTATCACCGGACTGCTGCCACCGCTTGAGGGTGAAGTGCTCTATGACGGCCAGGCATTGCCCAAGGACTTCCGGCAGCGCAACAAGGATCAACTGCGCAAGCTGCAGATGATCTATCAGATGGCGGATGTTGCGGTTAATCCCAAGCAGCGGATCCGCGATATCATCGGTCGGCCCCTGTCCTTCTATCTCGGCCTGAGCGGGAAGAAGAAGGAGGAGCGGATTCGCGAACTCCTTTCCCTGATCGAGCTCGAGCCGGATATGTTCATCGACCGCTTGCCGAGCGAGCTGTCGGGTGGCCAGAAGCAGCGCATCTGTATTGCCCGCGCACTTGCCGCGGAACCGGAGATGATCATCTGTGATGAGGTGACCTCTGCCCTCGACCAACTGGTGGCGGAGGGGATTCTGAAGCTCCTCACCCGCCTGCAGGATGAGTTGGATCTGGCCTATATGTTCATCACCCATGACCTTGCAACGGTACGCGCGATCTCTGATGAGGTTGTGGTGATGCTGCAAGGCCGGGTCGTCGAGCAAGGGCCGCGGACAGAGATGTTCACGCCGCCGCACCATGAATATACCGACTTGCTTCTGTCGTCGGTCCCTGAAATGGACCCGAACTGGCTGGATGGTCTCTTGGATCGTCGCGAACAATTGGCCAAGGAAGGCCGGATGGTCTCGGGCGCTGGGAACTGATCTCATCGCAATAGCAACAAGAATGGGGCTGCAGCATATGCTGTGGCCCCTTTTTTGTGCGAAGGTGCATAATAAGATTGTTTAAGATTAAGATCGTGTAGGAAGAAGATTGTGTAGGAAGAAGAGCGCAGAATTAACGGCGGCTGGAATGTTGGCTATGCCCTACCAGCCTTGTTTGGCGAGGCCTCGGTCACTGCGCGGGGAATCGCCGAAATGTTCGCGGTAGCACTTTGCAAAATGAGAGGCGGAGACGAAGCCGCAGGCGAGGGCGACATCCAGCACTGACATTGTGGTCTGCCGTAACAGCGCGCGGGCGCGCAGCATGCGTAGGCCGAAATAGTATTTACGCGGGCTGGAGCCGAGATACTTTCGGAACAACCGTTCGAGCTGCCGGGTGGAGAGGTTGACGGCTTCCGCCAGATCTTCGCGTTCCAGCGGTGCTTCAAGATTGTCTTCCATAAGCTCAATTGCGGCGAGGAGCTTCGGGTGGCTGACCCCGACACGCTGCCGCAAGGTCATGCGTTGATGTTCCGAACGGTCGCGAATCTTCGGATGCATGAACCATTCGGAGATCGTCGCCGCCAGCGCATGTCCATGCCGTTCGGTAATCAGATGCAGCATCAGATCCAGCCCGGCAGTCCCGCCGGAGCAGGTGGTGATGGGGCCGTCGATCTCATACAGCTCATCCGTCACATCAACATGCGGAAAATCCTCTTTGAAGGCATCCATATGCTCCCAATGGATGGTGCAGCGGCGGTCGTCGAGAAGACCCGCTCGGGCCAGGACATAGGGTGCCGTCGAAACGGCAATAACAGACGTGCCCATACGCGGACATCGCCGCAGATAGGCAAAGGTGCCCGGATCGTGGAAATTCTCTACCGCGCCGCCTGCAACGACGATCACGGCGTCGAATTTGTCTTCAGTCGTGACGCTTGCTTGTGGAACCACGGGAATTCCGTTTGATCCCCGAACCGGCTCCCCATCCGCACTTATGATGGTCCAGCTATAGAGTGTCTCACCGGAAATATCATTGGCAGCGCGATAGGGCTCAATCGAGGCAGAGAGAGCGATGAAGGAAAACTGCGGCAACAACAGAATCCCAAGCCGTTGTTGCGGGATACTTATGTCGATGATTTTTGGCTCGGACGTGATTGTCGTCATAGGACGCCCAGCTCCTTCAACCGTGCTTTAACCGCCAACAGGTCGCGCCAGGCGTAGCGTTTTTGGGCTGGGTTGCTCAAAAGAGAGGTCAGCCGGAAAATCGGCATGGCAGGAATGGCCTCTGAAAAAGCGGGGTGGTTGAAATCATGCCAGGTTCCCCGGATGCGGGTGATGCCTTTGATGGTCTTCAGCATGGCCTTGGCGACGGGATTGCCCATTGCAATCAGGACGCGGGGCTGGACCAATTCTATCTGTTTCATCAGGAAGGGCGCACAGGCAGCGACTTCCGCATCGGTCGGCGTGCGATTTCCGGGTGGGCGCCAAAAGACCGTGTTGGTAATGTGAACCTTGGTCCGATCAAGGTCGATGGCGCCGAGCATCGCATCCAGAAGCTTTCCGGACTGGCCGACAAAGGGCTTTCCCTGCCGGTCTTCTTCCGGACCGGGGGCTTCGCCGATTATCAGAAGGGGTGCCGTTTCCGCACCATCGAAATGGACGATGTTTTCCGCCGCGTTCTTTAGCGAGTCGCACCCGTCGAAGGCTTCCAGAGCAGCACGAAGCTCAGCCAGAGACGTACAGTCAGCCGCAGCTGCGCGCCCGGCTGCGGCCGCCTCGGCGGCGCCAAGTGGGGCTTCGGGCGGACGTGGTGCCGCAGGCGCCGGCGCTGAAGGGTGCGGGCGCGCTTCTGCGGCTTCTGATGCTCGGGGGTGCGGTGCTTTTGCAGCCACGCGTTCCCGATGCAGGGCAAATCGATCAATCGGGGTTTCCGAAATCGCCTCATCAGCGCCCATGGAAACCTGCCAAGCCAGCGCCGCCAATGCTTGAGCGGCGTCCAGCTCAGCCTCATGTCCCGGTAACAACGCGTTTATTCCCCCTTCAACCAAGTCGCCTTTTATCCTTGATAGGTCGTTTTCCGTCAGGCGAATCCGGGAGGCCACCTTATATTCCCCCAAATTGCCACAGCTTGCCCGGGCTTGGAAGACCGTGTCTTATCGATTAGAACGCGTTTTTCGCAATATTGGGCGAAACTGACTGATAGTGGATTAAGGTCGAGGAGCAGGTGTGATGTCGGATGCGGTTGAACGGGATTTCATGGAATACGATGTTGTCATCGTGGGGGCTGGTCCCGCGGGCCTGTCGACGGCGATTCGCCTGAAGCAGCTGGAAGCGGAAACCGGCAAGGAAATCGCAGTCTGCGTGATCGAAAAGGGCTCGGAAGTCGGTGCCCATATCCTCTCCGGTGCGGTGCTGGAGCCGCGCGCGTTGAACGAACTTTTCCCGGACTGGAAAGATCTCGGCGCGCCGCTTGATACCCCGGCGAAGGATGACCATTTCCTCTTCCTCACCGAAAAGAAGGCCTTCAAGCTGCCGACCCCGCCGCAAATGCATAATGAAGGCAACTATATCATCTCGCTTGGCAATTTCTGTCGCTGGCTGGGTGAACAGGCAGAAGCGATAGGTGTGGAAATTTATCCGGGCTTTGCCGCAGCGGAAATCCTCTACCATGAAGATGGCTCGGTTAAAGGCGTGGCGACTGGCGACATGGGGCGCCTGAAAGACGGCTCTGAAGGACCGATGTTCCAGGTCGGCATGGAACTGCATGCCAAACAGACTGTTTTCTCCGAAGGGTGCCGGGGGCATCTCGGCAAGATGCTGATGGAGAAGTTTGATCTGCGTACCGATTGTGACACGCAGACATATGGCCTCGGCATGAAAGAGCTGTGGGAAATCGATCCGGAGAAATCACAGCCGGGCAAGATCGTGCACACCACTGGCTGGCCGATGGATTCGAAGACCTATGGCGGATCCTTCATGTATCACCTGGAAGGCAATCAGGTCTCCATCGGGTATGTGGTCGGGCTGGACTACGAGAACCCCTATCTTTTCCCCTATATGGAATTTCAGCGCTTCAAGCATCACCCGGAAATCGCCAAGGTTCTGGAAGGCGGCAAGCGGGTTGCCTATGGCGCGCGGGCGTTGAACGAAGGCGGCTATCAGTCAATTCCGAAGCTGACCTTCCCGGGCGGCTGCATGGTCGGTTGTGAAGCAGGCTTCCTGAATGTGCCGAAGATCAAGGGCACGCACACCGCGATGAAATCCGGCATGACCGCCGCCGAGGCGCTGTTCGAGGCCCTGACCGGCGAAGAAGAAGCGCCGCGTGAAATCACCAGCTATCCGGAAAAGCTGAAAGGCACCTGGGTCTGGGATGAGCTTTATTCCGTTCGCAACATCCGCCCCAGCTTCAAATGGGGCTTCTGGGCCGCCCTGGTTTATTCCGGCATTGATACCTATCTGTTCCGGGGCAAGGCGCCTTGGACGCTGAAGCACCATGGTCCGGACCATGCCTCGCTGAAGCCCAAGAGCGCCTATAAGCCGATTGATTATCCGAAGCCGGATAACAAAATCAGCTTTGACCGCCTGACCAATGTCGCATTCTCCGGCACCAATCACGAAGAAGATCAGCCGGTCCACCTGACCCTGAAGGACGCGGATGTGCCGGTGAAGGTCAATCTGGCGGAATGGGATGAACCGGCCCAGCGCTACTGTCCTGCCGGCGTCTATGAAATCGTCGAAGATGACGACGGCCCGCGCTTCCAGATCAACCACCAGAACTGCGTCCACTGCAAAACCTGCGACATCAAGGACCCCAGCCAAAACATCAACTGGGTCGTCCCGCAGGGCGGTGAAGGGCCGAACTATCCGAATATGTAAGGGCGGCACCTCGTTCAGGACAGCAATGCTCTCCTTCCCGGTCTAGTACCGTCGGCAGGGGACGCTGGCGAAATAGTGGGCGAGGGTTTTGATCTCACTGTCGGTCAGTTTATGGCCGGTGACCTCCATCAGGCGGTGGTAGCGGCGTGCTGACCCGTGTTTTCCTTTGACGGAGATCGACCAATCTCAATTAGAGGAAAGAAAGTGTGCCGATCTAGATAAACCGTCTTGCGACCTGTTGATCGGTCATTCTTTCCGCCACTGTCTCGCCAGTCTCCGCAGCCGCCACGGTGCCGGTGAAGGGGCGATTCTTACGCTGCGGAGGTCCTTGATCAGCCCCGTGGAGGAAGCGGATTGGAAGGCTATGCAAGTTCGGACAACGCCGTTCTTAGACGGGGAGATGCGAAGTCGATGAAGGCGCGGATCTTGGGGGCGACAAGCTTGGCGTGGGGATGGACCAAATGCACTGGCTGTGGCTCAAGCGTATAGGACGGGAGTATTGGGACGAGTGTTCCGACCCGAATTTGCGCCGCGACCATGTAAGACAAGGCATTGGTGATGCCTTGGCCTGCTTCAGCAGCTTGTATTGATGTGACCGCATCATTGATCTCAAATCTTGGTGTTAAGGAAACACTCCCCAACTTTTGATTCTTTCGATAGCGCCATTCGCCATTTTGCATAAGGCTCGTGAAGGCGATGATGGCGTGGGAGCGTAGGTCACTGGGTATCGTTGGTATCCCGTGTTCGGCGAGGTAAGACGGGCTTGCGACGAGAATCCGGTGAACGGTGCCTACCTGCTTTGCGATCAGGCTTGAGTCCGGCAGCGGCCCAATGCGAACAGCAATATCGATACCTTCTTCAACCAAATTGACGACCCGGTCCAAAAGCATCACGGAAACCGAAACACTCGGGTGCTGAACCAGAAAGTCAGAGACAATTGGCGCCAGCGCAGAACGCCCGAAAGTCACTGAGGCGGTCATCGTCAAATGTCCTTGCGGCACGGCAGTGTCGCCTACCGCTTCTTTCTCCGCGAACTCCAGGTCCGATATGATACGTTCGGCGCTCACAAGAAACCGCTGACCGGCTTCCGTTATCGCTAAACTGCGCGTTGTTCTGTTGAAGACACGAGCGCCCAGCCGCGCCTCCAACGAGGAGATGGCGCGTGTCACAGCCGGTGGCGACATTCTGAGACGCCGGCCAGCCTTAGCGAAGCTCCCCGTTCTCGCGGCGGCAATAAACACTTCAAGCTCGTGCAGGCGATCCATAGATTATTCCTTTAAATGGAATAAAGACTTTCTTATTGAATGTATTCTTCCAAATCAAGCCTTGCGCCATATTCCGTTCCGGGACGCGCTGCTGCGTCTGCACATCGTCGCGGCCGATTTCGTTGTGAAGGCCGCTGATAACTCAAAGGAGAAGTGAAATGGCACGTTTAGACGTAATCGACCCGAAGACAGCGAGTGGTGAGGCAAAGGAATTGCTTGATGCGGTTCAGTCCGGATTGGGAATGGTTCCAAACTTCATCCGCGTCCTGGCGAATTCACCAGCGGCATTGTCAGCATTCCTGGGTCTCCATGGGATCGCCGGTGCCGGGACACTCGACCCAAAAACGCGGGAGCGTATTGCACTCGCTGTCGCAGAACAGAACGCGTGCCAATACTGCGTGTCCGCTCATACCGCGATTGGCCGGAAGGCGGGCCTCGACGTCGAGGAAATTCTCGCCAATCGTCAGGGGCGCTCATCGGATTCAAAGGCCGCGGCGGCCATTACCTTCGCCGGATTGCTTGTTGAGAATATGGGTGAGGTGAGTACGGCAGAATTCGAAACCGTGCGGGCCGCCGGGCATGACGATGCTGAGATCATCGAGATCATTGCTCATGTCGCGATGAATATCTTCACCAATCTGATCGGCAAAGCGACGCAGGTGGAAATCGATTTCCCTGAAGTTGCGTTGAATCAAGCGGCTTAGCCCGACAATGGAGTCGCGACCGGTGCGATAAAAGTCTGCGCCGGTCGCCGAGCCAGAAGCATTCGGGATAATTCAGCCAAAAAATGGAGTATATCAAATGAGCGATTTTACCACGCGGATTATTCGTCCGCCGTTTCCGCCGTTCACGTTAGAACACGCTGTCTTGAAGGTCAGAATGGCGGAAGATGCGTGGAATTCCCGTGATCCGGAGCGTGTCGCCCCTGCCTATACGGAAGATAGTGTTTGGCGTAATCGAGATGTTTTTCCGAAAGGCCGCGCAGAGATCATCAAGTTTCTCCACCAGAAATGGGAGCGGGAGCAGGAATACCGGCTGATCAAAGAGCTCTGGTCATTCGCTGGAAGTCGGATTGCGGTTCGTTTCGTTTATGAATGGCGAGATACGGCGGGGCTATGGTTCCGCAGCCACGGTAACGAGAATTGGGAGTTTGATGATCGCGGCCTTATGCGTGAACGCCATGCGAGCATCAATGATCGGATGATCGATGAATCCGACCGCAAGTTTCTCTGGCCGCTCGGCTCGCGCCCGGTCGATCATCCAGGGCTGACAGAGCTTGGGCTATAGCAGGTTAGACAAACGAACAGGGAGGCAAACATGCCCAATCAATTTGCAGCAATCGCTTTTACGCCTTCGGTGAAAGCAATGCAGGCGGAACGGGGAAGCCGAAACGCCTATGGCAAACAGGAAGAACATCCTGAGTTGCTCAACCACGTGCTCGGTGATGCGGAGGCCGCGTTTATAGCGGAACGAGATTCATTCTATTTGGCGACGGTCGGCGAAACCGGCTGGCCTTACATGCAGCATCGCGGTGGTCCAGTCGGGTTTATGCGCATCCTGGATGAGAACCGGCTCGGTTTCGCAGATTTCCGCGGCAACCGCCAATATATCACTACCGGCAATCTGCAGGGTGATGACCGGGTTTCCATATTCTTGATCGATTATCCAAATAAACGCCGATTGAAAATCTTGGGCCGCGCTAAGGCCGTCGATCTTGATGATGAAGCAATGCTGTCCCGACTCGAAGTCCCAGGTTATCGCGCCCGGGTTGAGCGCGGGATTATCATTTTTGTCGAGGCCTATGATTGGAATTGCCCGCAACACATCACAGAGCGCTATACACGCGAGCAAGTGATGGTGATGACCTCTGCATTGGCGGCGCGTGTTGAAGCTCTTGAGGCAGAACTCGCCAATCATGGTCGGCGGGGCGAACGCTAATGTGAGCCCCCCGCCAGCCTTGATCTGTGTTAAGATGCCAGCTTGCCCAGTTCTGCCAGAAGCAGGGCGATGGTTGATGTGTCTATGCTGTCGGGGGCGAGATAAAACAGCTTGATAACCGGGTCCACGACCTATTTTAAAAACAGCGATCAATGACGTTTAGACTCGCGTCTAAATGACCCGCCTTGGCACGCGTTCGTCGATCTTGCGCGTTGCAGTCGGCGTTCCGTCCTCGCTAATGTCGACATGCCCCATGAAGTTGAGCGCATCGAGATCGGCGGTCACTGTCAGCACACCTTCCAGCTTGGTCGACCAATTTCCGCGAGTGTTTGCGATCGTGTAGTGCAGTTCCGCCTTGGCGCTCAGTGGATCGTCGCCCTGGCATGAGTACTTCAGTGAACCCCGGGTATCGAGGGTCATGCCGTGCGCCTCGATCCGAAAGGCGCCGTCGTCCTTGATATAGGTTCGGGTCCATCGGTCGGCGACGAGGTCGCGTTCGATCGTTCGCTCGCGCGCGACGGGGCGAAGCCACGTCATATCTAACGGCGGCGGCATGGTGGGTTTCGCAAAATCTGGCACCGGATCGTCTGGGGCCTCAGCGGGCCAGACCGGAAGGTCGAACCGGCATCCGCTTGTATCCAAGACCACCGTCATCCGTTCTGGCGCGGGCCAGATCAATGGGAAGCTTTCGGTCGAAACAGAAACCCGGATGCGATGGCCGGCGGGCACATGCTGGGCGATGTCGTTGGCAGCTATCGAGACATCCATCCACGCGCCCGGCTCCATCGGCTCCGGCCTATCGAACCCGTTTCGATGCGCGAGGTTAAGGAGGCCATAGGTGATCTGGCTGCTCGTCCCATCAGGTGCGACATCGCATACCCGCAGGGTCAAATTTCCCAACCGCGTATCAGTTCGGATCCGCAGTCGCGCGATCGGAGCGCCGCAAATCTCTATTGGGTGCTCTAGCACGGCGCTGTCGAAGCAAAGCGATCCAGCATCTTCTTCCCGCTGGTCCGGCGGTAGCTCCGGGCCGACACCATGGGGCAGCCACTCCCCACCTGACATGGCGTTCGCAAGAGGGGATTTCAGGGTAAGCGGCGCGCCGGGTGCTGCTTCCGTGTCGAGGCGTCCCGGGTTCATCGCGTAGCGGACATTCTCCGTCTCGCGCGGCGGCCAGCAGTCGGTCCCGATCCAGCGGCCATCCCGAAAGGGTCGGGACGTAGCGGGCGGTGCCGGGTCCTGCATGTAGAAGGTCAGGCGCGGTTCCCGGTCCATGCCATTGTCGATACCCTTCAGCCACCGATCCCACCAACGTGTTGCCTCCTGCAAGAAACCGATCTGCGGGCCGGGCATCGCGATATGCGGATAGGTATGAGCCCAAGGGCCGATCAGCGTCCGGCACGGCGCCTTGATCCCGTTCGCCATCCGAACGGCGGCGTTGCTGTAGCCATCCACCCAGCCGCACATGACGTAGGTCGCGGCCTCGATATCGTCGTAGTTCTCGCGGACCGACGCATGGCGCCAATAGGCGGATTTTTCCTGCTCCCCTGTCCAATGCTCCAGGACGGAGGGCGCCTTCTCAATCCTCTCCCGCCAGATGTCTCGCCATTCGTCTCCCACGAGAAGCGGATCCGGGGGGCGCATCATGTAGAGGAAATATAGCCACCCCCAGGAGAGATTGGCGGTCAGCAGACAGCCACCCTTGAAATGGATGTCATCCATGAAGCGGTCATCGGTGCCGTGGACCGGGATGATGGCTTTAAGCGATGGGGGGCGGCGCGCTGCGACCTGCAACGCGCTGAAAGCGCCCCAGGACATGCCGAACATGCCGGTCGTGCCGCTACACCAGGGCTGGGCGGCGATCCAGGCCAGGGCCTCAACCGCATCATCCTGTTCCTGGACCACATACTCATCCATCGGCCCGCCGTCGGATTCCTGCGATCCACGCGTCTCCAGCCGGATCGACGCATAGCCATGCCCGGCAAACCAGGGATGGATCAACTGATCGCGCGGGGCGGAGAAGTCTCGATGGCGGAAGGGGATATATTCAATAACAGCCGGAACCGGGTCCGCTTCCGCATCCTCCGGGATCCACATACGCGCCGACAGCCGTGTTCCATCGGATAACGGAATCCGAAGGTCTTCAACAACCCGGACCCGCCGCGGAAACGTCGCCACCTGTTCGATGGTAGCGACGTCTGCGGCGACCAGATTGACCATGATGGAAGCCCCTTAGGCGGCCAGCTTGTCCAGTTCTGCCACGACCGCATCGCCCATCTGGCCGGTCGACAGGATGTCACAGCCGTCAGAGGAGATATCCGCTGTGCGCTTTTTCTGGCTCAGCAGGTTCTGGGCAGCCTGTTCGATCAGGTCGGCGTCATCACCGAGGTCGAAGCTGTAGCGCAGCGCCATCGCGAAGCTGAGCAACATGGCAAGCGGGTTCGCCTTGCCTTCGCCGGCAATGTCGGGGGCAGAGCCATGGACCGGCTCATAGAGCGCCTTGCGGCGACCGGTGACATCAGTTGCGCCCAGCGAGGCGGAGGGCAGCATGCCCAGCGAGCCGGTCAGCATTGCCGCACAATCCGACAGGATATCCCCGAACAGGTTGTCGGTGACGATCACATCGAACTGCTTCGGCCAGCGCACCAGCTGCATGGCGCAGTTATCGGCATACATATGGCCGAGTTCGATATCTTCATTGCCGTTTTTATGAACCTCGGTCACCGTCTCCCGCCAGAAGACGCCGGTTTTCATGACATTGGCTTTTTCCGCAGAAGTAACTTTACCATTCCGCTTGCGCGCCAAGTCAAAGGCGACTTCGGCGACACGGACGATCTCATCCTTGGTGTAGGATTGCGTGTCGATGCAGCGTTCCTTGCCTTCCCAGGTCTGCATGCCCCGCGGCTCGCCGAAATAGACACCGGCGGTCAGCTCGCGAACGATCATGATGTCCAGGCCTTGAACGATCTCCGGCTTCAGGGTGGACGCATCCAACAGCGCATCGAAGGTCACCGCCGGGCGCAGGTTTGCGAAGAGGTCCATTTCCTTCCGCAACGCCAAAAGACCGGCCTCTGGCCGCGCTTCCCAGCCCAGTTTGTCATATTGCGGGCCACCGACCGCGCCGAAGATGACGGCATCACAATTCATCGCCGTATCCAGCGTGTTGTCATGCAGTGGCGTGCCATGCGCATCAAAGGCGGCACCGCCAACCAGGTCTTCTTTGACGTCGAAACTAACAGCGCGACGCTTGTCCATCCAATCGACGACTTTGCGGACTTCGTTGCAGACTTCCGGGCCAATGCCATCACCGGGCAGCATCAACAGGTTCTTATTCGCGGCCATCTCGGTCTTGTCTCCCTATCTTCTGTCGCTTAAACGAGGCGAGCGGCGCCTTTCCTAACTGATTGATCTTTGCCTGAAAAGGCCTGCCGGGAAAAGGCCTCGCCGAGGCGCAACAGTTTTGAAGCGGGGTATGTGAATGCGGATCTATCACTTGGCTTATCAGGATGCCTGGGATGCGGCGCAGGGCAGCGGCGTCTATCGCGGTCGGGACGCGGACAGGGCGGATGGGTTCCTGCATTTCTCCAACGCCACGCAAATCGTCGAAAGTGCGGCAAAGCATAAAGCCGGCGCGCCGGACCTGGTCTTGCTGGGGGTTGATGAAGAGACGCTTGGAGAGGCGTTGGTCTGGGAAGAATCGCGGGGCGGCAAGCTCTTCCCCCATCTCTACGGCGAATTGGCGGTCGAACATGTCGTCAGTGCTGATCCGCTTCCGGTGGGTGACGATGGTCTGCATGTTTTTCCGGAGATGATGTGAGGATGGCTGTGCTGGATCGCCTCGCCCTGTCTTTTCTCCACCGCATGGATGCGGAACAGGCACATCGCTTGACCATTCGGGCGCTGAAATGCGGTTTTGGTCCGAAGTCGCGCCTGTCGGATGATCCGCGCTTGGCGGTCGAGATCTTGGGCAAACGCTTTTCCAATCCCATCGGGCTTGCTGCCGGTTTCGATAAGAATGCAGAAGTGATGGGGCCGATGGCGGCGACGGGGCTCGGCTTTGTTGAGGTCGGCTCAATTACGCCGCGCCCACAACCGGGAAACCCTCGGCCACGAATCTTTCGGCTGCCGGCAGACCAGGCTGTCATTAACCGTCTGGGCTTCAACAACGAAGGGGTTGCGGCCGCGCAGGCGTGCCTGGCGGCATTTCGTGCCAAAGACCGGAACACCATCGTTGGGGTCAATCTCGGCAAGAACAAAACATCAGAGGATGCAGCGGCAGATTATGCTGCCGGTGCAAAGGCCTTGGCGCCCTTTGCGGATTATCTGGTGATCAATGTGTCCTCACCCAATACGCCGGGCCTGCGTGCCCTGCAGGATCCGGCGGAGCTGCGTGCGCTTGTCCAGGCTGTGGAGGCCGCCTCAAAAGAGGCCGGCGCCTCACCGCCGATATTGGTGAAGATCGCCCCCGACCTGGAGCAGGCGGATCTGGAAGCCATTGCCGGACTTGCTTTGGAGCCTGGTATCGCAGGCTTGATCGTCTCGAACACAACCATCGCCCGGCCTGACAGCCTACGGGAAACCGAACGGGCAGCGGAAACGGGGGGGCTTTCCGGCAAGCCGCTCTTCCAGCCATCGACCGAAGTCTTGAAGACGGTCTATCGACTGACGGCGGGTAAGAAGCCGTTGATCGGTGTCGGCGGCATCTCTAGCGGGGCCGACGCCTATGCAAAAATCCGGGCCGGGGCGTCTCTCGTCCAGCTCTATACCGGATTGATTTATCACGGGCCCGTTCTGGTCGTCCGGATGCGGCGCGACTTGGCAGCGTGTCTGGAACGTGACGGCTTCACATCAATTGCGGAAGCCACCGGCGCGGATGCGCGCTAGTTCCCTCTGTGGCGCCCTTCACATCTGACGCGATTTCTCATGAGGTTCCTCTGGTAAGTCCAGGCAGTGTCGCGGTAAAGTAACCGCAACAATCGGGTTTGGGGAACAATCATGTTGATCGATCAGTTAACAGATGTGCAGCGGCGTGCCCTGCTGTCGGCCATGAAACGGATGATGGTTGCTGACTCCCGCGTGCGGCGGGAGGAACTCAGCCTTTACGCCCTCCTGCGCGAAGACCTTGGTCTTGATATAGAGATCGCCGCTTCTGAATCATACGGCGAGCTTGATCTCAGCGCTTTTGATACTGAGATTTCTCAGAAAGTTCTGATCTTTTCGCTTGGCGTTATGGCGAATGCGGATGGCGATTTCCATTCCAGTGAAATGGCGCTTCTGGATGAAATCTGTGATCGGTTCTACTTCCCACCGGAAGAGCTGAAGGAACTCCAGGACCTTGCTACAGAACAAGGTCTGTTGATCCAGCGCCTCGTAAAGCACTTCAAGCTGCAAGAGTGATCGATACCGGTGTAGTGAATGCCTGGGACGAAAAAAGCGGTCGAGGATGTCTCGACCGCTTTTTTCATGCAATGATTTGAACTGCGGTCGCGTATTTCGCTTAGCAGTCCAGCGTGTTGGCGCGTTCCCAATCGGTCAGGTGACGGGAATAGTCATTCCATTCCTGCGTTTTGATCTTCACATAGGCGTCGTGAAGTTCTTCACCCAGTGAAGCCCGCAGCATCTTCGACTTCTCAAACTCGCGAATTGCATCAATCAGGTAGAGTGGCAGTTTCTTCGCGCCACGTACCTTGTGACCGTCGGCATACATGTCGATGTCCAACCGTTTGCCCGGATCGGTCTCGTTCTCCATCCCGTCCATGCCGGCTGCCAGAACCGCTGCCGCGAACAGGTAGCCATTCGCCGCACCATCGGCCAGACGAAGCTCAAACCGCCCAGCATCCGGGATACGGACCATGTGGGTGCGGTTGTTGCCGCCATAGGTCACGGTATTCGGTGACCAAGTCGCACCGGACAGCGTGACCGGGGCGTTCAGGCGCTTATAGCTGTTAACCATGGGGTTGGTGATCGCGGACATGCCGATTGCATGCTTCATCATCCCACCGAGGAAGTGATAGGCCCTTTCCGACATGCCCAACTCGCCCTTCTTGTCGGCGAAGACGTTCTTCTCCCCCTTCTTGTCCCAAAGGGAGAGGTGCATGTGCAGGCCGTTACCGGTCAGGTTCACGAAGGGCTTCGGCATGAAGGTCGCGCGCAGCCCATGCTTTTCTGAAATCGACTTCACCATGAATTTGAAAAAGGCGTGCCGGTCGGCAGTGACCAAGGCGTCAGCATAGTCCCAGTTCATTTCAAACTGGCCGTTCGCGTCCTCATGGTCGTTTTGGTAAGGGCCCCAACCAAGGCCGATCATCGCGTCGCAGATCTCTGAAATAACATCATAGCGCCGCATGACAGCTTGCTGGTCGTAGCAAGGCTTGGGTGCTGTGTCGCGCGGATCGGACAGCGCGGTGCCGTCTTCCGAGATCAGGTGATATTCGGCTTCAACCCCGGTCTTGAAGATGTAACCGGCCTTCTTGGCCTTTTCCAACTGACGCTTCAGGACAACGCGGGGGCCTTGCTCAACCGGCTTGCCTTCCATGGCGAGATCGCTTGCGACCCAGGCGACTTCCGGCTTCCAGGGAAGCTGAATGACGCTGTCCGGGTCTGGCACGGCAAACATGTCGGGATAGGCCGGCGTCATGTCCAGATAGGTGGCGAAGCCTGCGAAGCCCGCGCCTTCTTCTTCCATCCCGGCAATCGCTGTCGCCGGCACCAGCTTGGAGCGTTGAAACCCCGATAGATCGGTGAAATTCACCAGAAAATACTTAACACCATTCTTCTTCGCAAAGGCTTCCAGCTTACTCGCCATAGTCCGTCTCCTTGATGTCTCCCACGCCGAGCCCGATTTTTGTTGTTCCGGGCTCGGATAAATCCAGCTTCGTTTAGAAGCCTTGGCCCGGTATCCAACCTGTTCCCGCCAGCGGAACCTTTGCCATGGCGGCGGCCTCAATCGTCAGGGCGCTTAAATCCTCCGGCTCCAGGTTATGGAGGTGACTCTTCCCACAGGCGCGCGCCAGGGTCTGTGCCTCCAAAGTCAGAACACGCAGGTAATTCGCCAAACGACGTCCAGCCTTGACCGGATCAAGATTCTTTTCAAGCTCCGGGTTCTGGGTTGTGATCCCCGCCGGGTCATTGCCGGCCTGCCAATCTTCATAGAAGCCGGGCGCTGTGCCCATCTTCGCATAGTCTTCCGCCAGCTCCGGCCGGTTGTCGCCAAGCGCAATCAGGGCTGCTGTTCCGATGGAGACGGCATCCGCGCCAAGCGCGATACATTTCGCGACATCGGCGCCGGAGCGAATCCCACCGGAGACGACGAGCTGCACACCCTTCCGATGTAGCCCCAGTTCCTGCAGGGCTTCGGCAGCAATCCGCACGGCTGGCAGTGTCGGGATACCAACATGTTCGATGAAGCATTCCTGCGTCGCGCCAGTGCCACCCTGCATACCGTCCAGGACGATGACATCGGCGCCGGATTTTACCGCAAGCATGGTGTCATAGTAGGTCCGGGTCGCCCCAACCTTCACATAGATCGGAACCTTCCAACCGGTGATTTCCCGCAATTCCCGCAGTTTGATCTCAAGATCATCCGGGCCGGTCCAATCAGGGTGGCGGCAGGCGCTGCGTTGATCGATGTCTTTCGGCAAGGTCCGCATGCCGGCGACACGGTCGGAGATTTTCTCTCCCAACAGCATGCCACCGCCGCCCGGCTTCGCGCCCTGACCGATTACGACTTCAATCGCATCCGCCTTGCGCAGATCATCCGGGTTCATGCCGTAGCGTGACGGTAGATATTGATAAACCAGCTTGTTGGAATGCCCGCGCTCTTCCGGGGTCATGCCGCCATCGCCGGTGGTGGTGGAGGTGCCAACTTCTGATGCGCCACGGCCAAGTGCTTCCTTGGCATTCGCGGACAGGGATCCGAAGCTCATCCCAGCAATGGTGATCGGGATGTCGAGCTCTAGCGGGTTTTCCGCGAAGCGCGTGCCGAGCGTCACATTGGTGCCGCAGGCTTCCCGATAGCCTTCCAAGGGATAGCGCGAGACACTGGAGCCGAGGAAGACGAGATCGTCGAAATGCGGCAGTTGTCGTTTCGCACCGAAACCCCGGATCCGGTAGATGCCGACATCGGCGGCGCGTTGGATATCGGCGATGGTCGCACGATCAAACAGGTAGCTTTCGCGAAGGGCTGGATTATCGCTCATCGTTTCAGGTCCTTAATAGGCGCCGACATTGTCGATCTTGAAGTTATAAAGCTTGCGGGCTGAGCCGTAGCGGCGGAACGCGGCAGGATCTTCGGTGACGCCGGCGCGATCCAGCAGGTCTTTCAGCTTGGCGCGGTGATCATCGGTCATGTCTTTTTCGATGCAATCGGCGCCGAGGCCCTTGGCCTCCCCTTTCACATAGATGACCGCTTCATAGATTGAATCGCCAAGCCCATCATCCGCATCGCCGCAAATCACCAGATTGCCGGCTTGCGCCATGAAGGCGGAGTTGTGGCCAACGGAGCCTTTGACGACGATATCGATGCCTTTCATCGAAATGCCGCAGCGGGAAGACGCGTTGCCTTCCACGACCAGCAAGCCGCCATGTCCGGTCGCACCGGCGGATTGGCTGCAATCGCCTGTGACGCGCACCGTGCCGCTCATCATGTTTTCCGCACAGCCGACACCGGCATTGCCTTCGACCGTCACGCTCGCATTCTGGTTCATGCCGGCACAATAATAACCGACATGGCCCTTGATCGTGACAGCGACATCGTCCGTCAGTCCGGCGGCCACCGCGTGGCGGCCCATCGGGTTATCGACGACGAAGTCTGTGTGATTGTTCCCGTCACGGCGTTGCAGGACCGTGTTAAGAGCCCGGATGTCGCCATCGGTCAGATCGATTTCCTTTGCCATTGCGGCCTCTCCTTTATGCGTGGCCCCAGTGATAGACGACAGCGGGTTTCGGTTCCCAGACGGTTGCCGTTTCGACACCGGGCAGCCTTGCCAGCGAGCGGAACTCGGATGCCATCGCAACCCATTGATCCGTCTCAGCCATCACAGCGGGCTTGCACGCGATCGGATCGCGTAATACGGCGAACCCATCCCGCGTCCCAACGGTGAAGGTATAGAAACCATCCAGATCGGCGATGCCGGCTTCCAGGGCTTCGGCGAGGCTGGCGCCTTCAGACAAGCGCCAGGAGAAATAGGCTGCCGCGACTTCCGTGTCGTTTTCGGTCTGGAAGACCAAGCCTTTTTGATCCCGCAACATCCGCCGAAGATCATTGTGATTGGACAGTGACCCATTGTGGACGAGGCATAAATCTTCGCCCGTGTTGAAAGGGTGCGCCCCTTCCGTCGTCACGGCGCTTTCGGTTGCCATGCGCGTGTGACCGATCATGTGCGATCCGGACATTGAGCTGACCTCAAACCGGTCCATCACCGTGCTGGGCAGGCCGATTTCCTTGTAGATCTCAAGCGTCGTGCCGGAACTCATGATGCGGATATCGGGGCGGTTCTTTTCCACCCAGCCACGCAGGGCTTGCGGAGAAACAGTTGCCCGCGCGATCGCATGGGTCGACAGCGGCTCAATGGCGACATCAGCGCCAAGGTCTTTGGACATCGCCGTTGCAAGGGCGTTCCAATCTTCCCCATCCGGTGTGTCATAAAGGGTCAGCTTGGCGCCGCCTTCCACACCATCGCGATAGATCGCAAAACCGGCACTATCCGGTCCCCGATCCGACATTTCAGAAAGCATAGGTCCAAAAAGTGCGCCCAGTTCGGGCCGCAAATCCGGATCCTTCAAATAGAGACCGACAATGCCACACATGGCTCACGCATCCTTCCGCTAGGTCGAAAACGTGAATATTAATATCAGGAATTTGTATTTCGTAAAGGGAATATTTTAGTCGCCGCTTTTTCGCTTAGTCGAAATGATCGAAAGATAGGTGGCCGGCAGATCCAAAAGCTCTGTTGGGCCATGCGGTGACAGGGCGTCAAAAAACAGGGAATCGCCGGGGCCGAGCTGATACTGCCGGTCACCATGACGATAGACGATCTTACCCTTCAGAATATGGATGAACTCCATCCCCTCATGTCGAAACTCATCAAAAATGCCGGAGCCTTTGTCGAGCGTGATGAGATAGGGCTCAACCGACAGATCGCCGCGCACGGAATGGCCGAGCAGTTGATAGGTATGCCCCGCGCGGGTGCCACGGCGATCAATAGCAATACCTTCCCCAGCGGGCACGTGGGAGACATCGCGGCTGACTTCCGTAGCGCTGAAGAAGCTGGATAAGGGGACCGCTAACGCTTCGGCCAGGCTGGCGAGTGTTGCAAGGGACGGGCTGGTCTGGCCGGTTTCGATCTTGGATAACATGCCCTGGCTGAGGCCTGCCGCATCAGCCAGCATGGTGATTGTCATTTCCTGACGTTTGCGTTGACGTCTGATTTCCGCGCCAATCGCAGCTTCCAGTCGCACGGGCGCAGAGACCCCGCCGCCTGTTGATTCATCAATATCTCGAGTATCGCTCATTACCCGACAGGCTATCTCTGCAGCAGCATAGTTGTAAATCCCACGAAACAGTGACGATGAATTTCCTGTTACAGAGCCGCGCGACCGCTTAGGCTGACTGGACAGTCGGCAGAATTCTGCGTTGTTTGGAGCCAGAAAAATTGATCCGACGCTGGGAGCATCAATGACAGGTTTGATGGATACTGCTCGGCTCAACGCGATTGCGACGGCATCCCCGTCTTATCGTCTGAGCCAAGATGTGGTCAAAGATTGGGCGGGCAACATGCTGCGGGAGCGCTTTGGCGACACGACCAAGGCAGCCGTTACCCGGTTACTTGATGCCTATGACAACGCAGGAATTGACACGCGTTATTCCTGCGTGCCGTTGGATTGGTATGACGAGACGCCAAGCTGGTCGTCCCGCAACCGGCTGTTTGTGGAAAACGCGGTGGATCTGCTGGAAGCCGCGGCCCGGTCAGCCTTGGACAAGGCCGGACTTGATGTTTCCGACATCGATAGCGTCGTTGCAGTGTCCACGTCCGGTATCGCGACCCCCAGCCTCGATGCGCTCCTGATCGACAGGCTGCAATTGCCAAATGGTGTAAACAGGCTGCCGATCTTCGGTCTCGGCTGCGCTGGTGGTGTCACCGGCTTGGCCCGCGCGGCCGATCTGGCGAAGGCCCGACCGGGCGAGACGGTGCTCTATTGCGTTGTTGAGCTTTGCGGATTGACCTTCCGGCGGTCTGATCTGTCGAAGAGCAACATCATCGCAACCGCCTTGTTCGGTGATGGCGCGGCGGCCGCAATTCTGAACACCAAGGGTGATGGCCCGCGGATTACACGATCCGCCGAACACACATGGCGCGATTCCCTTGGTGTCATGGGCTGGAAAGTCGAAGACGATGGTCTCGGCGTTTTGTTTTCAAAGGACATTCCGGCACTGGTCCGAACGGAGTTCGACAAAGTACTCGCGCGTTATCTCGATGAAGCCGGGTTCGTGATCGAAGACTTCGATGGCTTCATTTGCCATCCGGGCGGGGCGAAAGTGATTGATGCGCTGGAGGGTGTTTTTGGGTTGCCCGAAGGGGGGCTTGTTGAAAGCCGCAGTATATTACGGGAGTTTGGTAATATGTCGGCGGCGACGGTCCTGTTTGTGATGGAGCGCGCGCTGAAGGGGGTCGACCAAGGTCGTTACCTGGCCTCCGCCCTCGGTCCTGGTTTTACCAGTGCCCTGCTGACCTTGGAGTTTGATTAGGTGGATGGGGCACTACCCTGGGCCTGGATCATATTGGCCCTGCTGACCCTTCAGCGTGTGGTGGAGCTTGGTGTTGCCAGGCGGAACACCGCGCGTCTTGTGGCTCAAGGGGGGCAGGAAGTCGGGGCGGCTCACTATCCGCTGATTGTCCTGTTACATGCTGCCTGGCTGTTGGCACTTTGGGTCATGGTCCCTAAGAACAGCGATCTTGTCATGCCGGCATTGATTGCGGCTGTTCTATTACAATTTCTTAGATATTGGGTGATATCGACTCTTGGCCCCTATTGGACGACCCGGATTATCACGGTGCCGGATGCGCCCCTGGTGCGGCGAGGTCCCTATCGCTTCCTGAAACATCCCAACTATGTCGTTGTGGTGTTGGAAATCGCGATCGTCCCGTTGATCTTCGCGGCGTGGGAGATCGCACTGGTTTTCTCAGTCCTGAATGCAGTTGTTCTGACCATCCGCATTCGTGCCGAGAATGCGGCGTTGCAAGATCGTCTGTCTGGCGAATAATCCTACCGTCTGGGCATGATGACGGTGTAGTCGAGCTCTAGAACAAGGTCCTGACCATCGCACGGGAAGTCGCCCGCAGGCCGGTTCTTCACGGCCCGCGTCATCAGTCGCAACGCGCCGATATCGGTTCGGCCATCCAAGACAATGCGCTCCAGCACCTCTGTCCAGGCATAGATCGTATCACCGCCGAAAACCGGGTTACGATGCTTCCCGCCATTGATCGCAGACAGGATGCAACCATTGGCCAAACCGTTGCGGCTAAGCGCCCGCGCCATGGAAATGACATGCCCTCCATAGACAAGTCGTCGACCAAAGGCGCTATCCGCCATCGCCCGTTGATCCAGATGCGCCCGCGCGCTGTTATCGTATAGACGGGCTGCCATCATGTGTTCGGCTTCTTCAACCGTCACGCCATCAATATGGTCGATCCGCTCACCCGGCTCATAGTCTTCCCAACGATGGGGTGAGCCTGTCTCCCGGTCATCCCAGGCACGGTTGATCCGGTGGCGGGGTACTGTCAGCGGCGCAACCTGGTCAGGCAAATCCGGGACGATCGGGTCCGGTGCGGGGCTTTCAGGATAGCGTTTGGGTACCATGACCCACCGGCTATAGGTCAGGATCGGCTGGCCCCGCTGATTGAGACCTTCCGTACGGACATAGACGATCCCAGCCTGCCCGCTCGATACTTCGCGCAGGCCGGTCACGGTTGATCGCGCTGAAATTGTCTCCCCAACCATGATCTGAGAAAGGAAATCACACCCGGCATAGCCAAGATTGGCGGTCGCGTTCTTGGAGATATCGGCGACGCTCAAGCCGAAAACGATGTGGAAGACTAACAGGTCATCGACAGGCGCGGCATGATAGCCGACGGATCGTGCAAAGGGGTCGGATGATTGTAACGCAAAGGCGCCGCCGGTTAAGGCTATATACAAGCTGACATCGCCCGATGTGATGGTCCGAGAGCCCTGATGTCTCAGTTCCTGGCCGACGTGAAAGTCTTCAAAGAAGCGGCCGCTTGCGGTTTTTCTTGTTTTCTTAGCCATGGGCAGGTTTAGGCAGGGGCCTTCTCCGGTTCTGTTTCGATGGCCAGCGTCTCAATGGCCTCGGCCATGGCGAGGATGCGGCGGGCATTTTCAACGTGCAGATTCTCGACCAGCTTGCCTTCCAGGACCACCAGTCCGGCGCCGTCTGCAGCGGCGGCTTCGAAGGCAGCAATGATCTTGCGGCTTTCCGCGATTTCCGCCGCGCTGGGGCCGAAGGTTTCGTTGGCGAGCGCGATCGTCTTCGGATGGATCAATGTCTTACCGTCGAAGCCAAGTTCCAAACCTTGGGCGCAAGCGGCGGCGAAGCCCTCATCATCGGCAAGGTTCAGATGCACCCCATCCAAGGCTGCGAGGCCAAAGGCACGGGCGACAAGGATCACATGGTTCAGGCTGGTCAGAAAGGGCAGGCGCTCCGGCGTGTGGAGGCAATGAAGGTCCTTTGCCAGATCGGATGTGCCCATGACGAAGCCAGCCACGCGCGGATGGGACATGGCGATGGATTCCGCCCGCAGAACTCCCATTGGCGTTTCAATCATGCACCAGATCGACATATCGTCCGGCGCCCCGGCGCTGCTTAGAATGGCGGCGGCCTTCCGAACCGTATCGGCGCTTTCGACCTTCGGCAGGAGCACCCCGTCTGCACCACTGACCGCCATCGCTGTGATATCACCATAGCCCCATTCGGTTTCCAGCCCATTGACCCGGACAATCAGCTCCCGCGCGCCATAGCCCCCTTGGCCCAAAGCCTCAAGAATGGCGGCGCGGGCATCAAGTTTGGCATCCGGCGCGACCGCGTCTTCAAGATCCAGAATCAACGCATCTGCCGGCAGGCTGCGACCTTTCTCCAGGGCGCGTTTGTTGGCACCCGGCATGTACAAGACGGAGCGGCGTGGTCGGATTGCGGTTGCCATGGATTAAACTCTCCCGGGGATGGCGGTTGTCAGCGACGAAAATAAGCTGACAGACAGAAAAATCAAACTTCACCGGATCATCCGATTTTCATTTTTGTCCACCACCCAACCCGGTCTATGCTGAAATGCGGCAGTTTCATCCTGACAGCCGTAGAGATTTTCCGGTGGGGTTTTTCAACAGTGACCATTCTTTCCATCCAATCGCATGTCGCCTTTGGCCATGTCGGGAATGCAGCGGCCGTTTTTCCCTTGCAGCGTTTGGGGCGGGAGGTCTGGCCAATCCATACGGTTCTGTTTTCCAATCATCCTGGCTATGGCGCGTTTAAGGGCCCGATTCTGCCGTCCTCGACGATACGCGATCAAGTGGATGGGCTTGAAGCGCTGGGCGTCTTGGATCGATGTAGTGCTGTGCTGTCCGGCTATTTGGGGGATGCATCCGTCGGGGCTGCGGTGGCGGACGCCGTGGCGCGGGTCAAGGCGTTGAATTCCGAGGCGATCCATGTTTGTGACCCCGTGATGGGCGATGATGGGCCTGGGCTCTATGTCGCCGAAGACATTCCAAGCTTCATACGCCGCGTCCTGATCCCGGGTGCAGATGTCGCGATACCGAACCGGTTTGAGCTGTCCCTGTTGACCGGCATGCCCGCCGCAACGCTGGAGGAAGCATTGGCCGCGGCCAGGGCGTTGATGGCACTTGGCCCCCGGATTGTGTTAACCACCAGTCTGGAGCGTCCTGATGGACCCGAGGGCTGTATCGAGATGCTGCTGGTGGAAGGGGATGAAGCCTGGATCGTTGCGACACCGAAGCTTGATTTTCCGGTTGCACCAAATGGCTCCGGCGATGCGACTGCCGCATTGTTTACGGCGTTCTATTTAGAAAGTCGTGATGCAGCCTTGGCGCTTACCTGGACCGCCTCGTCAATCTACTCCCTGATGTCGGCAACGCTGAAGTCGGGCGGGCGGGAACTGGCCTTGATCGCTGGTCAAGAACGTCTCGCTAATCCGGAGCGGATATATGACGCTTGGCCCGTTGATTGAATAGCCAACTGGCAGCCTTTGAACAGCTAACCGGCGGCTTTTGAATAGCTAATCGGCGGCTCTGATTTTACGAACCAGCAGATGCCGGACCCGGTTGAATACTTCCCGCCAATCCCCTGGGCTGGTCTGTCGGAACAAGGTCATGCTGGGGTACCAAGGCGTGTCGTCCCGCGTTTGCATCCAACGCCAATCCGGGGCGTAGGGCAGCAGCACCCAGACTTGCTTGCCCAGCGCGCCCGCGAGATGGGCAACGGATGTGTCGACCGTGATGACGAGGTCCAATTGCTGAATCAAGGCAGCTGTTTGAGCGAAATCGCCTAACGCGCCGGACATGTCGCGGATAAAGGGCTCCAACTGGGCGCTGGCGATATCCTGGGCGCGCGGGCCCTTTTGCAGAGAGAAGAATGCCACCCCTTGCATTTCCATCAGCGAGGCAAAGTCTTCTATCGACAGGGATCTGTTCCGGTCGTTCTTATGGCTTGGCTTACCCGCCCAGCAAAGGCCGATACGCATTTGGGAGGCTGTCTGATCCGGCAATTCCGGCAAGTCTGTGTCTTCTGGGCTGCTCAGGTAAGGAATGTCGCCTGGGACCGTGTCCAGTGTCGTTTTCGCAAGACCGGGCAGGCTTAGCAGCGGAACCTGGAAATTGTATCCGCCGCGCAGCGGTGCTCCTTGCGGGGTGACGTCAATGCCTTCGAATAAGGGCGACGCTTTCAGCAGTGAAACGAGGGGCGGTTGGACCTCGAACGTGATCGCGCGGGGGGACTGGGCCTTCAGCACCGGGACATAGCGGCAGAATTGCAGACTGTCGCCCAGCCCTTGTTCACTCCACACCATGATTGTCCGGTTCTTCAGCTTCGCGCCGCGCCAACGGGGGATGCGGTTATGCCGTATCGCGGCTTCCGGCAGATCCCAACGCGCTTCGTAGTCGCGGAAACCGGCTTCCAGGTCGCCGGCAAGCAGATGCGTTAAGGATCGATCCCATACCAATTCTGGCTTGTTGTAGCCCCGTTGCTCCGCCTCTTTGAAACTGTCGAGCGCTTCGGCGAATTCCCCCTTATCCCGCAAGACAAGGCCGAGATTATAATGTATCTGCGCCGCTTCCGGGGAGCATGCCAATGCCTGACGGTGGGCTTCTTCCGCGTGATCCAGTCGGTTTTGTGCCCGAAAGGCATTGCCCAGATTGGACCAAGCCGATCCATCATCAGGCTTCAAGGAAACACCCCGCCGTAAACAGGCGATGGCCGGCTCCAGATGCCCGGTCCGGCGGAGCAGGACGCCCAGATTGATCCAGGGGGCGGGAAGGGTCGGATTCGCCGCGATCAATGCGCGATAGAGCTTCGAGGCTTGATCCAACTTTCCTTGCCCATGCAACGCCACGGCCTGGGCAAGCAGCTTAGGTTCCGAATTTTCATCCGACACTGAACTTGCCGCAGTTTCTGGCGACCCTAATGTGGCCTCTTGTGCGGGTGGCGGTTCAATGGAGACGGACCATTCTTCCTTTGGCGGCGGAGATGTCTCAGGCTCTTCTTCGGCTGCTGGTTCAGGCTGAGGTTCCTCTGAAATCTCAGCGTGACCCACATCGGTTGTCACGTCGGTTTCTACAGCCTCTGCGTCGTCGACAGGCTGATCGCTTGCAGCTGCAGTGGCATCGAAGACTTCGAACATCGCGTCAAAATCATCGACCTTGTCCCCTTCGGATGGTGAGGGTGCGGCGTAGCTCGTTTCGGCGACCTCAGTTGCCTGAGGGACCGGTGCGGATGGGGCAGATGGGGCAGATGGGGCAGATGGGGCAGATTGGGCGGATGGCTCGGTAGGGCTCTCTTCGTCGTGGGCTGTAGAGCTTTCTTCTTCGCCGACGATTGTGTCTAACATGACAAAGTCATCTATCATATCGGTATCGACTGGGGTGTTCTCCTCACCGGGAACAGCGACGGAAGCAGCGATGCTTTCCACGTCTTCATCATCATCCGCCCAGTCAATATCGGGGAACTCGTCTTCATCCAGTTCAATAGAGGCTGGCGGCTTTTCGAAATCGTCCAGCTCGGATGATTCGGTTTCCGATATTGCGGCTTCCGATAACGCGGTGTTTTCGGTCCTCTGCGCCGTAGGTAACGGCGGGTCTGCTTCAAATTCTGTAGACCGCGAGCCGTCTTGCGGGGCTTCGCCATAGATGACGACCGGCGCATCACCAGCCTGAGTTTGAGCACGGGCGCCCGTGTCCGGGCCATCGGCTGTCATCTCTGCGGATTCGAGCATCTCGGACAGATCAAGCTCAACCAGGGATGACAGATCGATCCCCATCATGTCGTCCCGATGGAGGATATCGTCAATCTCGGCGTTTACTTCCGCCTCAGTCTGTTCATCGATACCAGAGGTTCCAGGAGGCTCCGGATCGAACATTGAATACGGGTCGGAATCGCCAGCTCCACTGTCATCAGACGGTTTACCAGAAGACGCAGTGGAGGACGCACTGGCCGCGTCTCCCGTTTTCTTCTTCGGCTTGCCGAAGTCGATCACGAAATCCGCGCCCAGTTCAAAGCCAGAACCATCGCCCCGGCTGCCCGATCTCTTATTCTCGTCGACCATCAGCGCCGACCCTACCCGGTTCGCACGCCTGGGTCGAGGTCCACGCGCATGCCGGTCAAATCAAACCGTCAGCGATCATTTGCTCGGCAATCTGCACCGTGTTCAGGGCAGCCCCTTTACGCAGATTGTCCGAGACGATCCAGAGCGCCAAGCCATTCTCGATGGTCGGATCTTCGCGGATGCGGCTGATATAGACGGCGTCTTCACCCGCTGATTCTTCCGGCGTTACATAGCCTTCGTCAGCGCGGTGATCGACCACGATGCAACCCGGTGCTTCCCGCAGAATTTCCCTTGCGTCATCGGCGGATAATTCGCGGGAGAGCTGGAGATTGGCCGCAACCGCATGGCCGATGAAGACCGGCACGCGCACACAGGTTGCATGCAGTTTGATCTTCGGATCGATGATCTTTTTGGTTTCGACCATCATCTTCCATTCTTCCTTGGTCGAGCCGTCATCCATGAAGACATCGATATGGGGAATGGCGTTGAAGGCGATCTGCTTGGTGAATTTCTCCCGCGGGAGCGGATCGTTCACAAAGACGGAGCGCGTTTGGTTGAAAAGCTCGTCCATTCCCTCCCGGCCCGCGCCGGAGACGGATTGGTAGGTCGAGACCACGACACGTTCGATATTTGCGGCGTCGTGAAGCGGCTTCAGCGCGACCACAGTCTGGATCGTCGAACAGTTCGGATTGGCGATGATGTTCTTCTTGTTGAACCCTTTCAGCGCTTCCGGGTTCACTTCCGGCACCACCAGCGGCACATCCGGGTCCATCCGGAATTGTGAGGTGTTGTCCACCACCACGGCGCCGGCTGCGGCTGCTTTTGGAGAATATTCAGCGCTGACCTTCGCACCGGGCGAGGACAGAACAATATCGGTCCCGGTGAAGTCGTAACTGGCGAGATCCTGTGCCTTCAAGACATCATCTTCGCCATAAGAGATTTCGACACCGACCGAACGGGAAGACGCAAGCGCGACAACCTGGTCTGCCGGAAACTTTCGCTCAGCCATGATCTGTAAGACCTCGCGGCCGACATTTCCCGTGGCCCCGACCACAGCAACCTTATACCCCATTTTGAACTTCCTTTCATCCTAACCAGGACCCTTGGGCGGCGCTTCAATAACGCCGGGGGACGGGTCTGGCAATTCAACAAATCGCGCCCGCACTGTGCGGACAAATGAAAAGGGCCGGGGAAAACCCCGGCCCGTCGATCTGGCGGTGGTCCGCCGAGATGTTCGGTTCCGAGGCTACCCGTCAGCCACGGTGGTTTTCGTTGTCTTGGTCGTTTTCGTTGTCTTGGTCGTTTTGGTCAGCACAGGCGACTTCGACTGGCCTGCCGTGGCGGCCTTGTCCGTTGCCGTGCTGGCGGTCGTTGCATGTTTTTCAGCATGTTTTTGTGCGAAGCACATGCCTTCAGCCATGGCGGAGGCACCGAATCCGATGACGCCAAACGCGACGGTGCCTGCGACGGCGAGACCGGCGGCAACTGTCTTGAGAGCGTACATCACGGCATTCCTTTTCGTTTGCTGGCGCGCAGTCTAGTCTTTCAGTAGAGATTCGGCAACCAAGGAGGTTCTCTCACCGATGCCAGTGTCAATTGACCCCTTCTTTGATGAAGCGACCAATACCTTCAGCTATGTAATCGCCGATCCTGTTTCCGGCGATGCGGCCATTCTGGATAGCGTCTTGGATTATGACCCGGCGTCCGGGCGTACATCGCACGGATCGGCGGATCGTCTGATTGCGGCCATCAAGGATAAAGGGCTGACGCTGCGCTATATCCTCGAAACCCATGTGCATGCGGATCATCTGACCGCGGCCCCTTACCTGAAGGCGGCCTTGGGTGGGGAGATCTGCATCGGGTCCAAAGTGCCGGTGGTGCAGGACACCTTCGCGGGGATCTATAACCTGGGGGAAGACTTTGCCCGCAATGGGTCGCAGTTCGACCGGCTTTTGAACGATGGCGAATGTTTGAGGCTGGGGGATGTGGAGATTGAGACGCTCCACACACCCGGTCATACGCCAGCCTGTGTTTCCTATAAGGTGGAAGATGCCGTATTTGTCGGGGATGTCATGTTCATGCCGGACTTCGGGTCTGCCCGATGCGATTTCCCGGGGGGCGATGCCCGGACGTTATACCGATCTGTTCAACGCATTCTCTCCCTGCCGCCGGAAACCCGACTGTTCATGTGCCATGACTACTGTCCGGGTGGACGGGAGCTGCGGTGGATCACGACGGTCGCGGAGCAGCGGGCGGATAACCCGCATATCAAGGATGGGGTTGATGAAGAGGCCTTTGTCACTCTCCGGACGGAACGGGATGCGAAATTGTCGATGCCGGCTCTGCTGTTGCCTTCCGTGCAGGTGAATATCCGGGGGGGCTCTTTTCCGCAGGCTGAATCGAACGGCAACAGCTACCTCAAGATCCCGTTGAATGTGGTCTAGCATATGATTTCTGGCGCCGTCATACCGGGCACATGCTACGCGTCTTTGCGATTCCGGCCTATCTACTGGCTGCGATTCGTAATGCCCGTTGCGCTGCTGCTCGCTTGTTTGATGGTGACATTTCCCGCTTTTTCTCAGACCGATGAGCAAACAGATTTCCGTATCACACTTGCCAATTGGTCCTTGGAACTGGATCGGTTGGAACAGCGGATCGGGGATGATGTGCTGGGCGATGCGGCGGCGCAGGCAATTTCCGTTCGCCTCGCCTGGGTCACGCGGGAGGCGGAGGTAGCGCGGGATAAGGCAAGGATTGTTCTGGAAAATCGAACAGAGCAGTTGGCAGCCCTGGGCCCCGCACCGGAAAACGGAAATGAACCGGAAGAAATCGCCAAGGCCCGCCGTGGACTGACCGAGGCCGTCGCTTTCGCCAAATCGAATATGGCCCTGGCAGAGCTGACCATTACCAGAACCGGCAACCTGCTTGATGCATTGGCGGATCGCCGAAGAAGTCGTTTGCTTGAATTCGTCTTCTCATCCAGCCCGCTACCCTACAGTTTCGAGACTATAAAAACCGCCGTACCAGATTTCTTTCATTTGCTTGGTGAGATCGCGGCCTTGCCGGGGACATGGTGGGTATCGCTACCGCCCGAAAAGCGATCGCCGATGGTTTTTGTCGCGCTCTTCCTCATGCTCACGATTGGGATCGGTGTGACGTGGTTCCTGCGGCGGCTGGTGCTGTCCCGCATCGGCCCCTATGCGACAGAGATTCAGCCAGCCTATAGCCGCCGCTTGTTGGCTGCGGTCGCTGACGGTCTTGCGAAGGGTATCGTACCTGCTGGTGTGTTGATCGCAATTGTCGCGCGGACACAGATGGAAAGTGCCAGCATTTATGGACCATTCGGTGATCTGATCGGAACCTCTGCCGCCTATCTGGTACTGTTTCTGCTGGTGACGGCCTTGCCGCATTCGGTGTTGTTGCCGGAATTTCCAGGCTGGCGCCTGACGCGAATTCCGGCCCCGCGGGCCCGGGATATCATGCGGCATGTCTATCTGATCGCGGCCCTGTTCTGCGCGGGAGAGTTCGTCTTCGACCTTGCCCGGCATGTTCCCAGCATCGGGGCAGCCCTGACGGAGCCACTGCGGTCCGTGCTAACCTTCGGCCTGAATATCGCCCAGGGATTGGTCGTCCTATCCCTGCTTCGCACCCGGCATTGGGTGTTGGACCCGCCGGATGAGACGCAGCGGGATGCACTTGATGACGAGGGGGAACAGTCGCTCTCCAAATCCGAGGAAACGGATGAGGAGGAGGACGGCGTTCAGCGTGTCGACCGGAATATTTTCTGGCATGGCCTGCGCGTACTTCTCGTCTGTTTGGCGTTGGCTGGAATGATCGCGCCGGCGCTCGGCTATGTAAGTTTGGGGAATTATCTCCTCAATAACATGCTGGGTTCGGCCTGTGTGCTGGCACTGCTTTATATATTGCGGGGGTTATTCAGGGAGGTGATTGGGCTTGTCACTGGGAGCCTCATCCTGCGCGACCGCCTCGGCATGCCCTATATCGCCCGGCGCCGGATCAAGCTGTATCTGCGTTTCGGTGTGGATCTGGTGATGCTGATTCTGGGCATTGCCGTCGTCGCACCACGCTGGGGAGTGCCTGCGGAGGACCTGGCGGCGGGGCTGACCATTGCGCTTGGATCCTTCACCGTCGGCAGCTTCGAATTCTCTATCCTGGAAATAGGTCTCGCGATTCTGAGCTTCTTCATCGTCATGGGGCTGACCGGGGCCAGCAAGCGCTTCCTGGATGAGCGGTTCCTACCGGAAACCCAGATTGACCCCGGCCTGCGTCACTCAATTACCGCCGGCGTCGGTTATGTGGGCTTCATTCTGGCCGCCCTGATCGCTGTGATGGCCGCTGGGGTGGACCTCACCAACCTCGCCCTGATCGCTGGTGCTTTATCGGTCGGTATTGGTTTCGGCCTGCAAGGCATCGTGAACAATTTCGTATCAGGCGTGATTCTGTTGATTGAGCGCCCGATCAAGGTCGGCGATTGGGTGGTGGTCGGCGAACATGAGGGCTTTGTGAAGCAGATCAATATGCGGGCGACAGAGATTGAAACCTGGCAGCGGGCCAGCGTCATCGTGCCCAATGCGGATCTGTTGAGCTTCGCCGTCACCAACTGGACCCACAAGGATAAGCTGGGCCGCGTGGATGTCCGTGTTTCCGTCGCGCAGGATAGCGACCCCGACCATGTTGAGCGTATCCTGACGGAAATCGGTGCCGCCCATGAACGCGTCCGACGCTTCCCGCAGCCCGCCGCCTATATGTTTGAGATCGCGCCGGATCGTCTTGTCTACGAACTGCGAGTCTTTACCAGCGATATTCTCTGGATTTTCGTCATCCAGAATGAGCTGTTTAAGGAAATCCTGCGCCGCTTCCGGGAGGAAGGGATCACAGTCCCCCATAGCCGCCAAGTTGTGCATTGGGTCGAAGGTGATCAACCAACACCAACGGGGCCGCCAAAGGAAATGTTGTCGGATAAATCGTGAGCCTTTTGGCTATGCCGCTATCCTTTTGCCGTCTTTATCGAAGAAATGCAGCGCGTCTTTGTTACACGCCAAGCCGATTTCGGTGCCGACTGCCGGGATGTCAGTATCTGCTTCAAACCGTGTGATGATAGGGCCGCTGTCGGTTGTTAGATGCACCAGTGTCTCGGCTCCAAGTGCCTCGGTGAAGGCGACAGTGCCGGGAACTAAGATGTCGCTTGCGGTGAGGGTGAGATGTTCCGGTCGAACGCCGATTGTGACGGTTCCCTTTGGCGATGACAGTGTGGGGACCAGTGCTGCATCGATGAAATTCATCGGGGGCGATCCGATAAAGCCCGCGACAAACGTGGTCGCTGGTTTGCGGTAGACATCCAAGGGCTTGCCGATCTGCTCCGCCACACCGTCATTCATCACAATCATTCTGTCGGCAAGCGTCATGGCTTCAACCTGATCATGAGTGACATATAGGGCGGTTACGCCCAGGTCACGCTGCAGGGCTTTGATCTCCATCCGCATTTGAACACGCAGCTTGGCGTCCAGGTTGGACAGCGGCTCATCGAACAGGAATACGGCTGGTTCCCGGACGATGGCACGACCCATGGCGACTCGCTGACGCTGACCGCCCGATAACTGTCGGGGCTTGCGGTCCAGATAGGGTTCCAGTTGCAGCATTTTTGCGGCCTTGGCGGTCCGGGCCTCGATCTCAGTTTTCGACTTGCCGGCGATCTTTAGCCCATAGGCCAGGTTCTGACGTACGGACATGTGGGGGTAGAGCGCATAGTTCTGGAAGACCATGGCGATGTCGCGCTCGCGCGGCTCCAGGTCATTCACAAGCCGGTCGGCGATGGTGATCTCTCCGCTCGTGACGGTCTCCAACCCGGCCACCATGCGCAGCAAGGTCGACTTGCCGCAGCCGGAAGGGCCGACAATGACGATCAACTCTCCATGCGCGATGTCCATATCGACGCCATGGATGACCTCGGTCTCGCCATAGGCTTTGCGGAGAGTGCGGAAACTGATTTCGGCCATTGGACGCCTTCCTATTTCTCGCTTTCGACCAAGCCGCGCACGAAGAGCTTCTGCATGAAGATCACGACAGCGACAGGTGGCAGCATGGCCAGGATCGCGGTGGCCATGATCACCGGCCAGTCCGCGATATCGTCCCCTGATGGGAACATTTGCTTAATCCCCATGACAATTGTGTTCATGTCCGGGTCGGTCGTGATCAATAACGGCCAGAGATACTGGTTCCAGCCATAGATGAAGAGGATCACGAACAAGGCGGCGATATTGGTTCTCGACATTGGCAGCAGGATATCGATGAAGAACCGCATTGGCCCGGCGCCGTCGATACGCGCGGCCTCGGCCAGTTCTTCCGGTATGGTCAGGAAAAGCTGCCGGAACAGGAATGTCGCCGTGGCGGATGCGATGAGGGGTAGGATCAAGCCAGCATGGCTGTTCAACATTCCGAAATCGGCGATTACTTGATAGGTCGGCACAATCCGGACTTCGACCGGCAGCATTAGCGTCATGAAGATCAACCAGAAGAAGACCATCCGGCCAGGAAACCGGAAATAGACGATTGCAAAGGCCGATAGGATGGAGATCGCTATTTTCCCAACAGTGATCCCCAGCGCCATGATCGTCGAATTGAACAGCATTAACCAAACCGGCGCATTTACGCCGGATGATAAGGCGTCCCAGTAGTTCTCGAAGAATTTGTCTCCGGGAATGAGGGGTAGAGGCGGGTGCACGATCTCGGGCTGGGTGACGGTCGAGGCGACAAAGGCGATATAGATGGGGAAGCAGACCAGCAGAATGCCGAAGATCAATCCGGCATGGGTCAGCCAAAGACCAATGCCGCGCTTTTCGACCATACCTGACTTTTGCACCGCCATCAGTAATGCACCCGCCGCTCGATATATTTGAACTGCACGACAGTCAGGATGCCGACAACGAAGAGCAGGATAACAGACTGCGCGGCGGAGGAGCCGAGGTCCTGACCGACAAACCCATCCGCGAAGACCTTATAGACCAGGATCATCGTGTCCTGCCTGGGGCCGCCGGCGGTGATTGTGTGAATGACGCCGAATGTATCGAAGAAGGCATAGACGACATTCACCACCAGCAGAAAGAATGTCGTTGGCGACAACAGTGGAAAGACGATGGTCCAGAACCGGCGCCAGAAACCGGCGCCGTCAATGGCGGCGGCTTCAATCACCGATTTCGGGATGGCCTGCAGACCCGCCAGGAAGAACAGGAAATTATAGCTGATCTGCTTCCAGGAGGCTGCCGCCACCACCAGACCCATGGCTTCAGCACCATTCAGGACATGGTTCCAATCATAGCCGAAGACCTCCAGGTAAAAGGCGACCAGGCCGACGGAAGGATTGAACAGAAACATCCAAAGGATCCCGGCAACAGCGGGTGCGACGGCATAGGGCCAGATCAGAAGTGTGCGATAGAACCCCGATCCCTTGATCACCCGATCCGCCATTACGGCGAGCCACAAAGCCGTTCCCATCGAGAGCAGGGTCACAAGGCTTGAGAATATGGCCGTGGTTTGAAAGGACGCCAGATAATAGCTGTCGGTCAGTAGGAACTCAAAATTCTCCAGACCGACAAAGACATCATTCAGGCCAAAGGGATCAGGCAGATAGAGGGACTGTTTCACCGCTTGCCCTGCAGGCCAGAAAAAGAAAACGAGCGTAACCGCCAACTGCGGGGTTAGCAGCAGATACGGGAGAAGCCGGTTGTTGAAGGTGGCACGTTTTTGCATGGAAGAACAAAACTCGATGGCAGCCCCTCCCTCGTTTGAGGGAGGGGGCTACCGCCTTAAACTTACTGCATCGTCCGTTCAAAACGGCGCAGTAGTTGATTACCGCGCTCTACCGCGCTGTCCATCGCGGCCTGGGCGTTCTTTTCCCCGGACCAGACAGCTTCCAGTTCCTCGTCAATGATGCCGCGGATCTGGTCGAAGGAGCCAAGACGCAGACCTTTCGAATTGCCCGTCGGCGCCTTGCCGGTCATCTGGATGATGGCGATATCGGTGCCGGGGTTCTTTTCATAGAAACCCTCTGCCTTGGTCTGTTCATAGGCCGTCATTGTGATCGGCAGATAGCCCGTGTCCTGGTGCCATTTCGCCTGGATCTCAGAGGTTGAGAGGAAATTCAGAAAGGCTGCAACGGCTTTGTACTCTTCCGCCGAATGGCCCTGCATCACCCATAGTGAGGCACCGCCGATGATGGTGTTTTGTGGCGCGCCGGCAACGTCTGCCCAATAGGGCAGCGGACGGATGGAGAAGTCGAACTTCGCTTCCTTCTTCACCCCGGCATATCCGGCGGAGCTTTCCGTGAAGAAGGCGCATTCCCCGGCCCGGAAGCGGGCGCCGCCTTCATTGCGGCGACCGGCATAGATGAATTTGCCGTCTTTTGCCCAATCACCCATGGTCTGAATATGTTTGACCTGTGCCGGGCCATTGAAGGCCAGTGTCGTGTCGAGCCCGCCGAACCCATTTTCCTTCGAGGCGAAGGAGACATTGTGGTAGGCGGAGAAATTCTCCAGGTGAACCCAACTCTGCCAAGCGGTGGTCAGCGGGCAGTTGTGACCCTTGGCTTTCAGTGCGTCGAGGGCGCTGCTGACATTCTCCCAGGTCGACAGATCCATCTTCGGATCCAAACCGGCATCGGCCAGGGCATCTTCATTCACATAGAGTACCGGGGTCGAGGAGTTGTAAGGCAGGGACAGCATCTTACCGTCGGTCGTGGTGTAATATCCTTTAACCGCAGCCAGATAGACATTCGGGTCAAAGCTCAGACCGGATTCGGCCATGACTTCATAGACCGGCTTCACAGCGCCTTTAGCACCCATCATTGTCGCGGTGCCGACTTCGAAAACTTGCAGGATATGCGGCTGTTCACCGGCACGGAAGGCGGCGATCCCGGCATTGAGGGTTTCCGAATAGTTACCTTTGTGACTGGCGATAACCTTGTAGTCGGATTGGGACTTGTTGAAGGTCTCGACCTGCTCGGTGAGCAATTCACCGAGGCGGCCGGTGAAAGCATGCCACCAGTTGATTTCGGTAACGGCAAAGGCCGGCGTGGTTGCGAGCGTCGCTGCGACAATGGTCGCAGAGCCCAAGAGGCGCTTGAGATGCATGGAATTACTCCCCGATGCTATGGGTGATGCTGGACGGAACGCAGAACGCCGGTAATCCCGGCGAAAAAGCGCGACCACGCTACCAACGCCATGCAAACATTTTGTGACGGGTGTAATTCAGTTGGATGACATTACACGATACTTGCGGTGACTGGATCTAGCCATGCGCGCCGATCAGGTTGCTGATCGCTGTTCCGATCCGAAGCAGGCGGTCGTGATTGAGCGCCAGGGGCTCGAATAGGGTTTCATGTTCCCTTTTATAGTCGCGGCCCCCATCGCCCTTATAGGTCGCGACCTCCTCGAAGTCTTTCAAGTCCGCGGGGCCGGGATCTGCTGGGAAGACATCGCGTAAGACTTTCAAGGCGGCCACCGTATCCAGGTTGAGGATATCCATAACGATCTCTTCGGCCTGAAGGTCAGGGTGGTTCGTAAAGTTGGGAATCTTTGCTGCGATCATGAAATTGCGTTGGATGAGGGCCAGGCGAAGCGCATGCAGGATCGCCCGGTCGGTTTCCGCTTCCCGGCTTAAGGGCCGGGGGGCATCAAGACTGTCGGAAACATCGGTCAGCCCGTCGCGCAGATCCATCGCGTCCTGTCGGAATACCCGCGCGATCCGCATCGCCCGTTCCCCGATATCGGTCTTTCCAAGCAACCGTGCGACCCGGCGCTTAACTTCCCGGCGCTCATAATCCGGGGCGGCTTCGGCAACGGTTATCCAATGCTCCGCTTCGAACAAACGCGCATAGGCTGATAACGCATGGGTAGAGCCCAGCGCTTCGGCATAGGCAACCATGCCCATCATTCGCTTCATACGGTCAGACTTGCGAACGATCTCGGTGAACCATTCAGGATCCAGGGCTATCGCTTCGCCGACACCGCCCAGGGTATTGGCCAGCCAACCCAGTTGATGCAAAACCGCGTTATGCGGGATGGCGCGCAGCTGTGTTGGATGGGCCCAATCAATGCCATGGGCGCTGTCGTGCTGCCGGCGGGTGCGACGTGACCCCGTACTGCGCAGCAGATTTATTGCAAACCCACCGATCAGGGCACCGTAGTCTTGGTGGTTCATGATCGAGCGATTGAACCGGCTGATCGTTAGGAAAAACGACAAGGTGTTGTCGGTTTCTTCATAGAAAGGGTCAGGTGTTGATGGGGCTGGCCCATGCACATGTTCCAGCATCCGGGTCACCGCAGCATAAGCCAACTTCGGAGTCCCGAACATGAGATACCCATCGCCACCTTGGAAGCTCACTTCGTGCTTTACAGGAATATTGTTTTTAGCGAATTCCGCGCGGCTGGTGGGTGAGGACAGATAGTCGAAGCGGGCGCGCAGGCCGGCAGGATGTGCACCGCGGCCCACGGATTCGCCATGGGTGTCGAAGATCACGACCTCTACATCGTCCAGCCCGGCCTTGGAAACCAGCTGGGCCAGTTTGATGTGCAGGCGCTCGACAGCCAAGGTGCAGGCGATTTGGCCAAGATGGCGGCCGGCGTCAGAGAACCCGGTTTGGACGCTCAGTCGGCGCCTGGAACGGACATAATCCTTGTAATGGGGATTATCGAGGAGCTGCGCTATCAACTCCGCCCCATGTTCCAACGCCGCCGGTGTCTCGAAAAGCGGCGAGATATCGCAGCGATCCTCAACACCAAACAGCTTTGCGAAATACAGCGCCGAAAGCACAATCAACGGTGATTCCGTCTCAGCGATCAGGAAGCGAACCGGGATCGCCGCATCACCATATTTCAACATCTGCCGGACCGTCATGAACAGGCGGCGGGCGGTGGCGCGCTCTGCCATCAAGGAGCCGAAATTTATGCTCTCTGCCTCGGTCTTTTCGATCAAGCGGGACAGCCGGGCTGTCTGGCGGCGGCGATGGCTCGGGTCGCCCATTGCGTCTTCCATGCCGGCTGCGTGCCGGACGGCATTGAGGATCTGCGTCGCGTTCAACCGGACATGAACATGGGCTGTGGCAAGACCGGTCGTCTCAAGATCGGCCGCCAGGCCGGCCAAGGCACGCATGGCCTCCGCATCATTCGTCTCGGCAATTGCCTGATGGATCAGCCCGACGATTGATTTGGCATCATTGACGCGGAAATCATCATTGCGCTTCAGGGCAGCGGCAAGGCGGCGGACATCTTCCGGGTCACGACCATCGACGGGGAACAAGGCCGCATCATCCCGCGCGACCTTCTCCGCCATTGCAATATCACTGGAAAGAAGCTTGAGCGCGGTCTTCAGCGCAGGGGACGCCTTCGCGCCGCCAAAGTCCTGGACCAGCGCATCGACCGTCGCCGCGATGCGGGCAAGTCGGGTTGCCTTAACCGACAGAAACTTGCCCAGACTATCCGCCCAACCGATATCGGTGCGGCCATCCAGGTCGTAACCGACCCAGCTCGCCATGGTGAGCGGGCGGGGGGACAGCGCGGTCCATTGCTCCGGATACAGTATTTCCGCGACCGAAAGTGCCCGTCCGATGGCGCGGTTCAAGGCCTGCGAGGCGCGGGCGATGGCAGCTTCCGCCTGAATATGTTCATCATCCAAGGCAATTGTGGTTTCGGGGCCCTGGTCGGTGGATGCGAGAGAGGCAATCAGCTTTGTCTTGTCGGCATTGTTGAGTGGCGCGCCTTCCGGTGTTTCTCCGGCAGCAAGACTGGCCATTGTCGTCAAGAGGTCGCGGGACAGACCAAATGTCGGATGGGCTGTGAAGACCATACCGAAGGGGCTACGGCCCATACGGTCTTGAAAGGTCTCAAAGGAAACCTGCGTCCCGCCATCATCCGGATCACCATCAAAGGCAAGGCGCCGGAAGATCGCATCAAGCGTGGCATCATTCGCATCTGGATTAAGCTCACCGGCATAGTGGCCGAGGCGCTCCGCACGGTTCAGGAAGCCATTATGAGCAAGCAGACGGATCAGCCCGTCGATTTCTTCTTCCGCCAGGCTCCCGGCGGCCAATTCATCGATCAAATCAAGGGACAGCCGCAAGACGGGATTCCGCAGCGGGTTGCTGTCCTCCCGGGGCGACAGATAGCTTAAACGGGCCGCAAGCCGTTCTCGTAGAGCCCTTGCCGGCGCCAGATCGGGGGCCGCTCCGCCGTCATTGGCAGCGCCAAGCGTTGTGACGCTCTGCGGATCCGCTGCCTCTTCAGGTGCGGCGCTTGTCTGCTGTGACTTGGAAGATTTATCAGTTCCGCGATTGCGTGGTTGCCCCATTGCCTTCGTCCTTCGTTGGGATGGAAGCTGTCAGTAGTGACGTTGGGGCAATCACCTTCTACGCGACGTAAACCCGGGCCGGCGAAAGGAAAGCGGCCTCTTTCATCCAAATAGAGACATAATCTGTCTCCACTTATATTGCAGTGCAAAAAAGGGCGGGTCAATCGCGGTACCAGCGGCGTCCACGCATCAAACGCTCAAAGTCTTCCGGCGGTAGGGAGGATGCGGCATCTAAGATTGTCTCATGCATCGATTGTTCAAAAGCCCCGGTTGCGCGGCGGATATCCGCCAGGGCTGCTTCAAGGGCGGCCGGGTCACGGTTCGGATCGCGAAACAATAGCCGCGCAGCTTCCCTGGACGCGCGGGCTTCCTGCATGGCGGTGCTCAACGCGTCCATATGACGGGTCCGCAGGGCATTGAGCTCCGGATGACCATCGAAACGGCCATTGATCAGGCGATGCATGCCCGCCATGGGTCCGCCGCCCGGTCCGCCAAACCCACCTCGCGGTCCACCATGTCCATGCCAATGTTTTACGGCAGAGCCCATGACGAGGGCTAGAACGAACACATTCAACGTCAAAGAGATGATGAAAATCCAGCGACGCAGACGGTTGGGTCGCTTTTGCTCTGTGTTTTCCTGAGGGGGCTGTGAGGTTGGTGCATCGGTCATGATAGGTATTTCTCCTCCATCAATCCGTCGAGATCGAGGATCAGGCTTTCCAGGTCGTCTGTGGTAGTGTCTTCCACCGCATCCGTTTGTGCGATGGTCTCGCCGGTCAAAAACGCGACCGGATCAGGACCAACACCGCCAATCGCAAGGCCCAGCATTAAGGCTGCCGCGAAGGCGCCGGCGGGCTGCCAAAGCGGGCCCTGCCAACCGAGTAGCGATCGGGATTTGGCACGAAGCGTCACCAGGAACCCAGGCCGTGCGGAGGTCTGCATTCGATCCGCGATCTCATGAGACACCGGTGGTGCTACCCAATCGGAAAGTGTTTCATCCAAGGCGAGGGCATCTCGCCGCAATGCATCAGCACGCTCAGGGTCGCGTGCCATCAGGGTCAAGGCTGCGGCGCGCTCATCGTCCGGCCAGCGATCCGGGTTGGCGCCATAGGCGTCATGCAGGGTTTCTATCCGTGTCCAGTCCATGCTGTCGTGTTCCTTCACTGGCTCTCTCCTGCGACCGGGCCCAGGTTGTCTTTTTCCGCGCTCAGCACTTCCCGCAGTTTTCGTCGGCCCCGTGCCAGCAGACTTTCCAGTGCCTCAACCGTGATTTCAAGCTGTGCGGCGGCATCCTTGCCTGAAAGGTTCTGGTAATGCACCAGGGCAATGGCAGCGCGTTGCCGTTCCGGTAGGGCGAGCATGGCGGCCCGAACTCGGTCAGAGGTGCACTTGGCCTGCAATTTGTTTTCCGCAGTCGTATCGTTGGACGGCAGGGTTTCTGAAACCTCCCCGCCGTCCCGTTTGCGCAGTCGCAGCCGGTCGACGGCGAGGTTACGCGCTACCCGGTGCAACCAGGCTCCGGCATTTCCTTCAACCGGCTTCGTCGCCATTGTCCGCCAAAGCCGCAGAAAACTTTCCTGCGCAACATCCTCCGCGGCGGCGGAATCGCCAATCAGCCGATAAGCATAGCCGGCGATCCGGTCGCGGTAGCGTGTCAGCAATTCCGAATAGGCACTCGCTTCACCGTCCCGGGCCTGTGCCAAGAGCACAGCATCAGGCGCCGCACCATCGGCGTCCGGCCCGGATCTCGGGGATCGTGTAGATCGTGTCGACATCCGGTTCCAGACAGCCTCCGGCACAGGGGATTGCGGTGTTACGCGCACCCGGTAATCCTACTCTTTAGGGCCGTGGTGCTTGCCATGTCGATGCATCCAACGGGCTTTGCTTTCCTCGATCTCGGCGCGGTCGATGATACCATTCTTGTCCGCGTCGATCTTCGCAAAAAGCTTGTCTTCCGCTTTCTCCATCTCTTCTGCATTGAGCATGCCGTCGCCATCCGCGTCCAGCCGTTCCAGGAATTTTCCGCGCCGATGATGCGGGCCACCCGCATGGGCAAGGAACTCTTCTTGGCTCAAGGCGCCATCGCGATCCGTATCCATATGGCGGAATTTTTCAAGCTTCATGCCGGTGATGAGCTCTTTCTCGCTGGCCAACCCATC
>SPJV01000122.1 GCA_006844765.1 Alphaproteobacteria bacterium
AAGAATGCCAATACGGTGGCGGAACTGCAGGTCTATTTGACATAGTTTCCGAACGGAAAACACGTTGAACTTGCCAAAGCCAGGATTGCCGGTATCGAAGAAAAACGACAGGTCGCGGCGTTAACGCCAGCTTTTGGCCACCCGATGGATGGGGAGTGGTTGATAAAAGCTGAAGCCATTTCCGATTTCGCGCCAGTTTCAGGCGCGTTTTGTCGTCATGGTGATTCTGGGGAAAAACGGATAGTTGCGCAGAATGGTCGTATAAAAACGGCTGTCCCCGCGAAGAAGGGCGGGAACATGAACATAACAATCGAGTTTGGCTCTGATGGTACCGCTGACGTGCTTGCTAAAGTTCCCGGTGGTCGTGGCAAGTGGAAGGCGAACATCGATGTTTCCAGCGGAACTGGGAAGAAAAAGCGCATGATAGGCATCGGCTGGTGCATGGTTGAAATTGCGCTTACACGTGTTCAATAAAGGGGGTTTTGGTACACCAAACGCCAAATTCGGTATACCAAATCCCATAATCAAATTAAGTGAAGACTTGAGTTTCCCTTTGAATACGATAACTATGCTTCCGCTAAAAAGATTTTTTCACTCAAAACAGGGAGAGAAACAGTGAAAAGACGTGATTTTTTGAAGAAGGCTGGTGTGGCTTCCGTGGGGACGGCGGCTGCAGCGCTCGCAACGCCGGCGCTTGCCCAATCGAAGATTGAAATGAATGTTGTGTCCACTTGGCCGCGGGATTTCCCGGGTCTGGGAACCGGCGCACAGCGTCTGGCACAACGCATCAATGACATGACCGAAGGCCGCATCGCGGTTCAGTACTTCGCTGCTGGCGAGCGTGTCGGTGCATTCGATAGCTTTGACGAAGTTGCTTCCGGTAATGCGCAGGCCTATCACGCTGCGGATTATTACTGGAAGGGTAAGGATCTTGGCTGGGCGTATTTCACCGCTGTTCCGTTTGGTCTTACCTACACCGAAATCAACGCTTGGATTTATTATGGCGGTGGTCAGGAACTGTGGGATGAAGTTGCCAGCAGCTTTGGTCTGAAGTGCCTGCCGGCCGGTAACACCGGTGTCCAGATGGGCGGTTGGTTCAACAAAGAAATCAACTCCGCTGACGACTTCAAAGGTCTGAAAATGCGTATTCCGGGCCTCGGCGGCGACGTTCTCGCCAAGCTCGGCGCTTCGCCGGTCACGCTTCCGGGTGGTCAGATCTACGAAAACCTCGTCTCTGGCGCCATTGAAGCAACGGAATGGGTTGGTCCTTGGAACGATACCTTCATGAAGTTCTATGAAGCCGCCAAGTACTACTACTATCCGGGTATGCATGAGCCGGGCTCAATGCTGTCCTTCGGCATGAACGAAGAGTTCTGGTCCAACCTGTCTGAAAGCGACAAGTTGATCGTCCAGGCTGCTTGTGATGCGGAAAACGCTGTCGGGATGTCCGAGTACAACATGAACAACGGTGAAGCACTCGCCAAGCTCGTCTCTGAGCAGGGCGTTGAACTTCGCGAGTTCAATGACGACGTCTACGATAGCTTCGGCGTTGCAGCGGCTGAAGTGTTCGACGAAGCACGTCAGTCCAGCGAGCGGACCAACCGTATCCACGAAAGCTTCGTGAATGCGCGTAGTGCCGTTGGTGGTTGGGGCCGAATTGCTGAGGTCGCATATATCGCACAGCGTGAACGCGTCCTGGGTGGCTGATAGCCGCCACGCGACGTTACGCGTTTGAATGGGGAGGCGACCGCAACCTTTTTGGGGAAGCGGTCGCCTCATTCCCTTTTTGGCGGGGATAACAGTCAACCCCACTAAAATGTGACCAATCCAACAATAAATTAAGTGGTTACGGCGGATTGCCGTGAGGGTATCTTTTGCTATCCTTCTTTGGCAGTCGTTCCGCAAAAATGATGTCTAGATAAGCTAATCATAAAAGCTAAATAGAAAACGACATCGGCGGATTGGGGTATTGGGGTGTTTTTAGCAGGGATGGTTTTGGCCAAAGTCTTGGCCGAAGAATAGATGTGGGGACATAATTCATGGCAATTTCCAGTGATATGGCGGGACCCATCTCCGGGCATCAGCCGGGGAATGTGGAACTAGGGTGCTTGCTATTCTCCAGGCTACTCCTCGCCTTTATCCTTTGTTTTTTGGTTAATAATGTTTTGGTTCTTTGGTTCGGTTTTCCTGAATTTATGAAGTTTCTCGGGTCGAACGGCCTGATTTTCGATCCGCCGAAGAAGCCGCTTGGTGACGGCGCTGGCATGGGCTGGGTTCAACTCGGCGTCTATATTGGCATTTTCGCCGCCATGGCCGGACAGCTCTTCGCGGCAGGAGAGCGTAGTCTTGAGCGGGAATCGCAGCGCGCTTACGCCGCCGCCGCATTTGTTATCCGTTTCGCATTCTGGGGTGTTTTCCTGGTCGGTCTCGCCGATATGGTTATATCCTTCGTTCGGGTTGAAGGTCTTCTGCCTGCCTTGGTTGGCGAGGAGATGGCGACTGAATTGGGCAAATCAAATTACCGCGGTACGATGGTTCATTATCCGATCCTCGCGCTATCGGTCGTGATCGCCTATTTCACGCGAAGCGTCAGCGTTGTCTGGCTCGCATTGCTGGTTGTTGTTGCTGAGCTGCAGATCGTCTTCTCGCGCTTCATCTTCTCCTACGAACAGTCCTTTATGGGGGATCTGGTCCGCTTCTGGTATGCTGGCCTGTTCCTGTTCGCCAGCGCTTATACGCTATTGGAAGACGGCCATGTCCGTGTCGATTTGCTGTATTCGCGCTTTACCGGATTTGGCAAGGCGAAGACCAATATGCTGGGCTCGCTGCTGCTTGGATTGCCGCTTTGTGTGTTGATCCTACTGCTCGGCATGTGGGATGGAACGAAGATCATCAACAGCCCGATCCTGAGCTTTGAGACGACGCAGAGCGGGTTTGGCATGTATGTCAAATATCTGATGGCCGGTTTCCTCTTCATCTTCGGCCTGTCGATGTTGCTGCAGTTCTTAGGGTATTTCCTGCATGGAATGGCTATCCTGCGGGGGGAAATTGAACCAGATCCGGAAGAAGAAGATCTGAGCCATTAACACGGGTTTCTGACGGTAGGGTATGCTGTCGATAGCCTGGGACCGATATGTGTATCGAGTTTCGGATCCGGGCATTCATGAATAAAATGGGGCGTTGAAGCGATATGGAACTGCTATTTCTGGGCATATTGATCCTGTTGATGGCGGGTGCGCTCGCATCCGGATTTCCGGTGGCCTTCGCCTTGCCGGGCTCTGCGATCCTGACCATCGGATTGGCGGCGATCTGCGGTTCCATTTTTGCAGGGGAATCCCACGCCTTCTTTGCGCATGACGGTCCCCTACAATGGCTAAGCGCGGGGGTTACGAATTTCAGGGGTGTCTATTGGGAGACTGAGAGGGATACGCTGATCGCTATTCCGCTCTTTGTCTTCATGGGAATCATGCTTCAGCGTTCTAAGATTGCCGAAGATCTGCTGGTTTCCATGGCGCAGCTGTTCGGGCCGATCCGCGGCGGGCTCGGCATTTCCGTTGTCTTCGTTGGCGCGCTTCTGGCAGCGACGACAGGCATTTTGGGCGCGACTGTTGTGGCGATGGGGTTGATCTCGTTGCCGGCCATGCTGCGTAACAATTATTCGCAATCACTCGCCACGGGGACAATTTGTGCCTCAGGGACCTTGGGGCAGATCATTCCACCATCCATCGTTCTCATCATCCTGGCCGATCAGCTGGCAAGTGCCGCCGACCAGGCAGGGGCGACCCGTAAGGCGGAATTCAAGGAAGCGACTGGCAGCTTCACGATGCCGTCGGAATTCGACATCGTTTCAACAAGTGCCGGGGATATGTTCCTGGGCGCCTTCCTGCCGGGCTTGGTCTTGGTCGGCCTATACATGCTTTACATCCTGGTCTTCGCGTTTTTGAAGCCCAGCAGCGCACCGGCCGTTCCTTATGATGGGGAGTATGATCGTCGGTTCGCGCTTCGGGTCTTGCTGGCGCTGGTCCCGCCTTTGGCGCTGATCTTCCTGGTTCTGGGCTCGATCATCGCCGGGATCGCAACCGTTAACCAGGCTGGTGCCATCGGTGCGGCGGGTGCGATGGTCATGGCTGGTTATCGCCTGCATGAAGGTAAGAAGGGCGCTTTCTATCCAGCGCTCTTATGTGTCGCTGCTCTGGTTGCCGTGTTCTTCCTGATTTCGAACTTCAATCTGAATATCAAGTCGGTGAATACGCAAAGAGATGCAATCGGCGTTGGTTTGGCCTTATTGGCTGTCGCTGGATTGATGGGCGGTTTAGTTTGGAGTGGCTGGCGCACCTTTAAGACTGACAACACCCTGGTCGGTGTGATGGTGGAGACTGCAAAGACGACATCGCTGGTCTTCATTATTCTCCTTGGCGCGGCGATGTTGACCGCAGCTTTCCGTGCCTTTGGTGGGGAAGAGATCGTTAAGGACTTCCTGGGCAGCTTGCCGGGTGGGTTCTGGGCACAGTTTATTGTCGTTATGGCCGTGATCTTCCTGCTTGGCTTCTTCCTCGACTTTATCGAGATCGCGGTGGTGGTCGTGCCGATTGTCGCGCCGATCCTGCTTGCCGACCCGACAGCGAACATCACAGCGGTCTGGCTTGGCGTCATGATCGGGGTGAACATTCAAACGTCCTTCCTGACACCGCCCTTCGGCTTCGCGTTGTTCTATTTGCGCGGGGTCGCACCATCCTATGTGAAGACCATTGAGATTTATCGCGGTGTTGTCGTCTTCATTATTCTGCAGCTGATTGGTCTTGGCATCGTCGGTTCTTTCCCCGCGTTGGTGAACTATCTGCCGAATAGGGCATCCCTGACGTCTGAAACAGCACCGCCGCCCCTTAATCCGAAGCTGCAGATATGCATCGAAGAATATTTGCTGCCACAGATTCTGGAAGGCGAATCGGCCCTTCTTGCTGAGGTGGAAAAGGTCCGCAGTGTTGATCTCTCCGCTTTGCCGAAAAAGGTGCAGGGGACGGTTAATAAGGCGCTCGATAATGCGGCCGCAACGCCGGATCGCATCCGGGCGATGGCTGCTGCGAATGAGAAGCAGGCCGCCGCAGAAGAGGCGTACAAACCTCTGCACTATAAGGTCCGGCTACTCCAACGCGACATCAGGCGCTTGGAAGTACAGATCAAAACCAACAGCACGATCTTGAATCGCCTTAAGCGCGATGCGGAGACGAACGCTGTCGCTATCGCTGATCTGGAAGAAAAGCTGCTTACCGCTGAGGAAGAAAAGGCCATCCTGGAATCCGAGATTCCGGAGACTTGGGATGCTGAGCACAAAGCGTTCGTGGTCGTTCAAAAGGAAGCAACCAAGGTTGTCGCGCAATACCGTCGTGGTGTTGATGAGGCTTACAAACCGCTGCCTGAACTGATCATGACGTTCCAGTCCGGTGAGGCGCTGGCCGCGCTTCGTGGGGAGGTCGAGAAGCTTCGAGACCTGATCGCCAAGGGCGCAACGAAAGAAGATAGCGAAACCTTTAAGGAGGTTGAGCGCCAGTTCAACGATATCGCCCAATCGAGCAACATTCGCACGGCGATTTCAAAGGCGCGGCGTGATGCGACCGGTAAGAAGCCGAAGCCCGAAAAGGCGATGGCAAATATCGAGAAAGCATTGAAACTCGTTGAGGATGAATCCACCTGGCGGATCGCTGCGACCACGTCGGTCATGCCAGCCCTTCAGGCTTATGAAGCAGCGATCAAAGATACGATTGGGTTGAGACAGCAGCAACGCATGCCGCATGATTTGGCGGTCCATGTTGCTGGCTGTAAGTCTGAACACCGCGATATCTCGCTCTATTTCTAGAGCCCCGATTGATGAGGAAGATCACGCCGCGCGATTTTACCGGATCAGCGGCGTGGGACGCCCTTGATATCGAACGGATCGAGGATGCAACAGTCCGTCTCCATTGGACGGATGCGCCCTATAAATGGCATGTGAATGACGGTCCTGAAGTCTTTGTGGTTCTGGATGGTGCCGTGGACATGCATGTGCGCGAGAACGGTGAAGAGCGGGTTCTCCGGTTGATACCGGGCGATATCTTCCACGCAGAGAATGGGGATGAGCATGTCGCTCATCCCGATGGGCCGGCCAGAATACTGGTTATCGAAAAGGCGGGCAGCGTTTAACGCTAACCCGCCATCCTCAATTTATCCGTCGAATCCATCCAGCACGACGAATTGCGCTGTAGAGCATCCGACGCGTTTGGCCATGGCGGCTTGGTATTGTTCGGAATTGTAACAGGCCTGTGCTTGTTCCATGGATGGGAAACGCACGATAACCATCCGTCGGGTTTCTTCCGGCCCTTCCAGCGTAACTTTCTCACCACCTCTGACGATGAATTCGCCGCCAAAAGCCGCAATCGCAGCCGGGGAAAGAGCGGTATATTGTTTGTACTGCTCCATATCATGCACTTCGACACGGGCAACAAGATAGGCAGACATGATAGGGTCCTCCGAATACGAGCCTTAGAATGTGGGATCAGCTTGATTTCCTGCGGGTCCAGTTATCGACTATGGCGCGGGCGTTATTGGTTGCCGGATCCATCTCTGCATCATGATCCTCTGTTGGCGCCGTAAGTTCAATGACATAACCGTTGGGATCGCGGAAATAGATGGAATGGATGAAACCGTGGTCAGAGATCCCGCGCATCTTCCACTCGGGATGCTGCTTGCCCTTATCGTAATAGGCCGCAAGCGTCTCTGCATCGACACGCAGCGCGATATGTAGATCGAAGTCATGCTGTTTCTTGAACTCAAAGGGCCGATCAGGCGCTTCGAAAAAGGCCAGAAACGATCCGTCGCCGAGCCGAAAGAAACTGTGCAATACGTCGGTACCACGTCCGGTGATCGTCGTTTCTATTCTTAAGGCGCCGGATAAAGGGAGACCGAGAAAATCCTCGTAAAAGGCCCGTGTCTCTTCCGTATCACGGCAGCGATAGGCATTGTGGTGCAAGCCGTGGATGGTGATATCGCTCATGCCCCATACTCCTTATTCTGTCCGGGAACCCTGCGTGATCGGACCGGAAAAGGCCAGCCCCGCGGCAAAAAAATGCCGGCAGCCTGGGAATGGAGGGCTACCGGCTAAAGAGCATAGGGTGAAAGACTACAGTTTCCAGAACGGCTTTTCGGCTTCCAGGTCTGCATCGGCCTGGTTGACGCCGATGTCTCGCAGCAGATGTTCCGGCAGTTGCGATAATTGGCGTCGCTGTTCAACGCGGTCTAACCAGACGCGGAGCTGCGCGAGAAACGAGGGGCGCGCATGCCGGCTTACGGGTGATTGGCAGTCAAGAACGAGTTCGGTCATGGTCTCAATCCTTTCATTGGTTGGGGCATTTGATTTAACGCGGAGCCAGTGGTGAGCTCCTGTTGTGACTAAGATATTATCGTGCAATGATCCGTACAAACGCGAATAACAAGCGCTAAGGATAAGGAAAGCTAAGTCATGAATGTGCGAAGGAGAATGCCTCCCCTCAATGCGGTCCGCGCCTTCGAGGCGGCGGCACGGCACGGTGGGTTTGTTGCGGCGGCAGACGAACTGGCGGTTACCGCCTCCGCTGTCAGCCAACAGGTAAAAGGATTGGAGGCCTGGCTGGGGCGCCCGCTATTCAACCGGCTTGCCCAAGGGTTGGAGTTGACCCCAATCGGTCGTCAGTATCTTCAGCCGCTAACAGATGCGCTCGACCGGATTGATGTTGCGACTCGTGCGGTTATGCCGACACCGGCCTCTCGCACCTTGGCGGTCACCTCCTTGGCATCCTTTGTGGCGGAGTGGCTGGCACCGCGTCTTCCGAAGTTCGCCCAAGCCCATCCGGAGATCGATCTTCGGTTATCGACGACAGATCGGATCGTCGACTTGGCAGCGGATGGCTTTGATGTTGCACTGCGGCATGGATATGGAGATTATCCAGGGCTGGAGTCGGAGTTTCTTACAGCGGAAACACTCTCTCCGGTTTGTAGTCCTGCGCTGGCGGAGAAGATCACCTGCATCGAAGATTTGGCAAAGCAGGTATTGATGCATGATGTAACCGCTGGTGTTTTGACGCCGCTTACCTGGCAAGGCTGGCTGCGAACCGTCGGTCGAGAAGATCTGATCCCGCGGTTCCCGCTTGACCGTGGACCTGGATTTTCCGATAGCCAATTCCTGGTTCAGTCGGCGATTGCGGGGAATGGCATCATGTTGGGACGCTCTATGTTGGTGGCGGATAGTATCCGTAATGGCACACTTGTAGCGCCCCTCGGCTTCCACTGCCGGTCGCCCTACAAGTACTATTTCGTAACGCTTCCAGGCGGGAAGTCGGAACCCAAGGCTGCGGCATTTCGGGAGTGGTTGATTGATGAAATGGCGCCATATCGGGAAGGCGACGACGAATCATAGGTCGGTTTTTCATTCGGCCTGATCTTTTGACACGGAATTTGCGGAAGGAGTTTTTGTTTATGGCATCGTTAGAGGGGAAGGGGGCCGTTGTAACGGGCTCTGTCAGCGGTATTGGACTTGGCATGGCGGAAGCTCTCGCGCGCGCCGGTGCGTCTGTCATGTTAAACGGTTTTGAAGACCCTGCGCCGGCCTTGGCGCGGGTGCGGGCGGCTGTCCCGGACGGGTCTTCCGCGAAGGTCGACTTCAGAAACGCGGATGTCAGTGATCCTGAGGCAGTAGGCGCGCTCGTCACCGCAGCGGCGGAGACGTTTGGAGGGCTCAATATCCTGGTGAATAACGCTGGTATCCAGCACACCAGCCCAATTGAGGATTTCGCGGTCGAGCGGTGGGACAAGGTGATCGCGGTCAACCTTTCCGCCGCGTTCTATGCCTCACAGGTTGCCTTGCCCTTGATGCGGCAGACGGGCTGGGGCCGGATTATCAACACGGCTTCTGCGCATGGTCTTGTCGCCAGCGTCAACAAAGCGGCCTATGTGGCGGCCAAGCATGGCATCATGGGGTTAACCAAGGTGACGGCTCTGGAAACTGCGGAAGAAGATATCACCTGCAACGCGATTAACCCTGGTTGGGTGCGCACTGAGCTTGTTGAACGGCAGATCGAAGCCTTGGCGGAACGGGATGGGGTCGATATCGACGAAGCCGCGCGGCGTCTGTTGTCGGCCAAACAGCCATCTTTGCGATTCGTCACGCCGGAACAGTTGGGAGAGGCGCTGGTCTTCCTGTGCTCCAATGCAGCATCTCAGATCACGGGGATCGCCTTGCCGGTCGATGGCGGTTGGACCTCTCAATAGGGTTTGGGCAAAGTGATCGGTAGGTTCTTACTGTCTGCGAAAAGTGCAAGTGGGACCATTCCCGAGAAACTTTCACGGCATTAAGGTATCTTTAACGTCTGGCCTATAGATTAGTAATTGTCCGGCGGGGCTTTCCTACCCAGGTCTTTCCGGTTTGTCCAAGATCCCTCTGTTCGACTTGAGCCGCCTTTTTAGGCGGCTCTTTTTTACTGTAAATTGGAACAATTCTAAGGCGTTGTATTTTTACGCGACATCCCAATCCACCTGTTGACAGACCTTCCGGCGGGCGACTATGGTTCTGGCCATAAGGCAAGTCGAACAGGGGGACTTCCAGCTGGGAAAACCCAGCGGACCTTTGGAATGGGCCGCCCAATTTTCTGGAAATCCAGAGACTTGGGCGGCCTTTTTCCGTTCCGGCCCTATGTCGGGCTATTTGTGTGTTTGTAACGCTTGCTTCCCGCCGGACTGATCGTTTCCTGCAAGGAATAGGTTCTTGCCAAGCACTAACTTTACTTGCCGTCGCGGCCTCCCGCTGGTCTATTGTCGCCCGGATTTCCAAGGGTAGGCTGCTTTAACAATGGCGGCGAAATAAACCCACTGTATCGATGTGAAAGGGAGGATGCGCCATGGGGCGACTAACAGGTAAAAAGGCCTTTGTAACCGCTGCCGGTCAGGGGATCGGCCGGGCGGTGGCTGAGGCATTTGTCGCCGAAGGGGCCACAGTCGTGGCGACAGATCTGGACGCGGATAAGCTCTCAGACCTGCAGGGCGCAGATTGCCGCTCACTCGACGCGCGGGACACGGCTGCTGTCAACGCGATGGCAGCTGACGTCGGGGCAATCGACATCCTCTTCAACGGGGCCGGGTTCGTGCATCATGGCACCGTCCTTGATTGTGATGAGGATAGCTGGGACTTCTCCTTCGATCTGAATGTAAAGAGCATGCATCGGACGATTCGGGCCTTCCTGCCTGCCATGCTGGATGCGGGCGGCGGCTCGATCATCAATGTCAGCTCTGGCGCATCGTCCATCAAGGGCGCGCCCAATCGCTATGTTTATGGAACGACCAAAGCTGCCGTTATTGGCCTGACAAAGGCTGTCTCTCAGGACTTCATCCGCCAGGGTATTCGCTGTAACGCGATTTGCCCCGGAACCATTGTCTCACCCTCCCTGATGGGGCGGATTGAAGAGCTCGGGAAGACCCTGGACGGTGGGTATGATGAAGCAGAGAAGCTTTTCATCGACCGCCAGCCCATGGGCAGGCTGGGAACAGCGGAAGAAGTGGCGATGCTGGCTGTTTACCTCGCCTCTGACGAAAGCCGGTTCACGACCGGGACAACGCAACTGATTGATGGTGGGTGGACACTCTAATGCGGATTTTGATTACTGGTGGTGGCGGTTTCATCGGGCAAGCACTGGCCCGCCGTCTTGTTTCCGATGGCAGTCTGAATGGTCAGGCGATCACAGAGATCAGACTCGCCGATATCGCTGTGCACCCCTGTCCTGAGGCTGATTTCCCCGTTACCGCCATGGCTGGCGATATCTCCAGTCAGAGCGATGTGGATACGTGGATTGGGGATGGCGTCGATACTATCTTTCATCTGGCCGCTGTCGTGTCGGGAGAGGCGGAAGCTGATTTCGACAAAGGCTATCGGGTCAATCTGGAAGGCACGCAACGCCTTCTCGAAGCCGCGCGCGGTCTTGGGACAAAGCCGAAGTTTGTGTTTGCGAGTTCGATCGCCGTCTTCGGGCCTCCTTATCCGGATGGCAAGATTCCAAATGATTTCCAGACCTGCCCGGCGACATCCTATGGCGCGCAGAAACTGGCCAGCGAGATCTTGGTGACGGATTACGCGCGCAAAGGCTTCATTGAAGGGATTGCGATCCGGTTGCCGACAATTACGGTGCGGCCCGGCAAGCCGAACAAGGCGGCGTCCAGTTTCTTCTCCGGTATTTTGCGAGAGCCGATGGCAGGCGTTGAAGCGATCTGTCCGGTGGGACCGGAAATCCGGCATTGGGTTGCCTCTCCCGCCGCTGCGGTTGGGTTCTTGATCCATGCGGGTTCTTTGGACACCAGTGGGCTTGGCAACCGGCGTGCTTTCACAATGCCCGGGCTTTCCGTCACTGTCGGAGAGATGGTTGAAGCCTTGGAAGCTGTCGCCGGACCGGAAGCCGTTTCTCTTATCCGCTGGGAACCGGATGAAACGATTGCCAAAATCGTGGACGGATGGCCGCGTAATTTCGACGCCGGGCGCGCGCAAGAGCTTGGATTCACGGCGGATAGCTCCATGCGGGCGATTGTTGAGGCGCATGCGGCCTTCCTGGCAGAATCCTAAAGCAATCAAACTAACGAAAATGCCACGTGCCTGCATTTGCGCAGGCCGTGGTCGATGTCTACTGTCTTCCGATTAGTCAAAGATCATCGGACTTCATCAGGTATGGCGTTTCAGTATAAATCCTTCGTCGACCGGGGCGTTTACGTCGGTTTCGAGTCGCGTTTGGTCGAAATGACCCGCTACCGTCTTAGTGCGGACCCGAAGGTATCCCGCGAAGCGCTGATCCCGAATTGGTCGGGGGAGGAAAGCGGCAAAACCAATGACCTTGTCATGGTCTTTCGGGATCTCCCGAAATGGTGCGCGCTAAAGGGTAGAGACAATACGCTATTCGAACGGGTCTGTTCCGGGAAGGGGGAGATCGACGGGCATCTCGATCCGCTCACGATTCGTGAACTTCGATTGCAAACCGACCTGGATGAGGGCGACGACTTCGAGAAAGGGCATGCGCGTTACGAGGCTAATATCGCGCGCGCGGATGTGCAGAACGCCTATCTTGAAATACTGGCGATGTTTGGCCGGAATTACGGCATGCATTCTGGGGACGGGCGACTGAAGAATGTCAATCGGGAGGTTCTGCTGCGGTTGAGCGATACCGAACCGCATGAAATGCTGAAGCTGATCAGGATCATTGTTGGGACTGTGGTGCGCGGATCATCCCTGACGCGGGAGAGATTGAACGCGCGGCTCGAGAACTTGAGTGCGCTGGCGGCGCCGATGTGTTCGTTGGTGACCTTGGATCCGAAAGGTGATGTTGGTTTCTTAAGTCGGCAGTTCACCATACTCGACCGATTGCGTGAGGAGATAGAGGCTTTCGCGGATGACCAGCCCGATGAGATTCAGCGGGCCGGGCGCCTGATTGCCTTTACGCTGCGGTCCTTTAGCCAATATGCCTTGAACCATGCGGGCGCGATCCGCGATGCGTTGCTGGAGGAACACTACTACCTGGATGACAGCGCCTATGATACGCAGGTTGACCTGATCAAGCAGGAACGCACGCGCATTGCCTATGCGATGGATGGGTGGGCAAATCACGCCAGCAGGTGGTTGAATGTTGCCCCCCATGAGACCGAAGGTCGGCTGTCGGTGATCGCCTATATCCTTCGTCAAATGCCGGCCCCGCCAAAGGAAGTTGAGGATGAGGTTCCGGTATTTCAGGGTGGCATCAGTTTAATGGCAATGCGCAGCCGCTCGGTTAAGGAGATGCATTCCTGGATGGATGATTCCCTGGATGATGAGCTTTTCCGGCGCGTGATGCAGGGACGGGGAGAGTTGCCCACGGATCAAGTTGGTGGTGGAGGCAGCAAGGCTGCCGGGATTGCTCAGACCGCCCTTCGTGGAAGCTGACGGGTTTTGGTGGGGAACACGGCACAAGGCATATCAGCCAGTCTTTCCCGGTTGGTGGGCGCACTAAATGCCCGCGCAGCGCCAGTTCTCGCCGGGGCCATATTCATCGGTATCGTCTGGCCGGAAGCAGCATCCCTATTTCGTCATACCTTCGAAGTAACGATCATCCTGATGTTGACCTATCCTTTGCTGACACTGGATTGGGATATGATTGGGCGTAAAGCACGGGACGTAAAACTCGTCGCGTCGGTCGTCGGATGGCAGTTGCTGTTCACGCCTATTTTGGTTTGGGGCTTTTGTTGGGTGATCGACCCGCCGCCGGACTTTCACTACATGATGTTAATGGCAGCAGCCGCACCGCCGGTCGTGTCAGTCACCGTTTTCTCTGCCATCGTGCGATTGAGGCCTGAGCTGGCGCTTATCGCCGTCGTCGCCACGTTTCTGCCGCTACCGGTCAGTTTGCTGATCCTCGACACGATCTTACCTGGGTTCAGTATTGCGGTGGATTTAGGAGGGTTTGCAATCCGGGTGGCCTTGTTTATCGGGCTGCCCTTCCTCATAGCCTATATCGCGCGCCGGTTTTTGGGACCTGAGCGGTTGGAGCGGGGCCGGGGTGTCATCTCCGGCTTTGCGATGTTGAACCTGATCGTTTTCGGCATCGGCATCATGGATGGTGTCGGCCTTCGTGTTCTGCAGGATCCCTATTATGTCCTAACCGTGCTTTTGCTGGCTTTTGCCATGAATCTGGGGATGCAGGCGGCGACTGCCCTCGCATTCCTGTGGCGCTCCCCGGCGGAGGCTTTTACGCTGGGCATGTGTGCCGGCTATCGAAATATGGGCGTGATGTGGGGCATATCCGGAGGAATCGGTGGGCCTGACTTTTTCCTCTATGTCGGGATGGCGCAGATCCCGATGTATGTCCTGCCGGCCTTGGCCGGGCCGGTCTATCGCAAGCTGATGGGAAGGTCAGCCGATGGAGTGGCGTGATGAAGGAATTGTCCTCGGTCTTCGCCGCCATGGAGAATCCGCGGCAATCGTGACCTTGCTGACCCGCGCGCATGGGCGTCACGGCGGGTTGGTGCGCGGCGCTCGCGCGGCCCGGCTTCGGGGGGTGTTACAGCCCGGGAACCGCGTTGCAACGGATTGGCGGGCGCGGTTGGAAGAGCATCTGGGCACGATGACGGTCGAACTCGTCCAGGCTCATGCGGCTCCTTTGCTAACCGATCCGGGACGCCTTTCGGCCTTGTCCGCCGCGACTGCGCTAATCGAGGTCGGTTTACCTGAGCGTGAGCCGCATCCCGTCCTCTTCGATAATCTGGATGCCTTGTTGATCGCGCTAGAAGGTGACGGCTGGGCGGAAACCTATAGCCGGTGGGAGATTGGACTACTGGGTGAACTTGGGTTCGGATTGGACTTGTCTGCTTGTGCCGCCACCGGCGTGACCGAAGACCTCGCTTATGTGTCGCCGAAGACGGGTCGGGCGGTATCAACAGAAGCGGGGGCGCCGTATCAAGATAAATTGTTCACGCTTCCCGGTTACCTCCGCCATCCCTTGGGGCAAGGGGGGGCCGAAACAGAAGATATCCTTGGCGCGCTGGCGATTTCGGGACATTTCCTCGCGCGCCATGTCTTCTCGCCAATTGGGAAGCCGCTACCGGATCCACGGACGCGTCTGGTCGAACTTCTGAAGAGGCAACAATCAGGGGGCTAGGGCGCCCCTGACTTTAAGGATTGTCGAAACCAGCCCGTCTGCGAACGTCATAGTCATAGTCCTTCGACCATTCCTTGACGAAATCCACCAAATCCTTATCGGCTTTATCGGGGAGCATGATCCGAAGGCGCACAAATTGATCGCCAGCAGTTTTTCCCGGTCGGGCAATGCCCTTTCCCTTGAGCCTTAGCGTCGTCCCGGAATTGGAGTTTGCAGGGACGGTGAGGGCAACGGGACCTGAAACAGTCGGCACTGTAATTTTACCCCCCAGAAGGGCCTCTGCGAGGGTTACGGGCGCATAGAGGTGGATGTCATCGCCATCGCGCTCAAAGAAGCGGTGGGAATCGACCTGGACTTCGACAAAGGCATCGCCCGCTTCTCCGCCGCCCATGCCCGGCATGCCCTGGCCGCGAAGGCGTAGGGTCTGGCCATCCTCTGTCCCGGGGGGAATGGCGACATCAATGCTTTTTCCATCGAAGAGACTAACCCGGCGACGCGATCCTCGCGCGGCGTCCAGGAAGCCGATGCGCAGTGAATAGCTGACATCCTTGCCGCGCATTTCCATCGTGCGTGTTCGTCCAGAGCCTGCTCCGGCGTTACCGCGGCCGGCTCTGCGGAACAAATCGTTGAAGATGTCTTCTGCGCCGCCGCCGAAGGGGCCTTGTCCGCCGAAACCGCCGCGCCCAAAGCCACGCGGTCCGCGCTCCGAACCGTCGGCATTCAACTCGCCCCGGTCAAATTTCTTCTTGCGGTCCTTGTCGCCCAGGATGGAATAGGCCTGGGAGATTTCCTTGAATCGCTGCTCGACGATGGGGTCATTAGGATTCAGGTCCGGATGAAACTCCTTCGCGAGCCGGCGATAGGCCTGCTTGAGTTCGTCCGCACTGGCAGAGCTTTTAACACCCAGAACCTCGTAAGGATCTTTCATTTTCGACCCGACGCTCATCTTACAACCACTTCATAGCTTTCAACATTATCCTATCAGGGCCGACTTACAAACCATGCCGAAGCAACTGATGGGCCAAAGAAAAAACTAGGCAGCAATTCGCGTGCCATATCAGTTCTCGGGTTTAAGCTCATGCTCCACAGGTCTATATAGGGAGCCTGAGGTCACTTCGCGATTTATGAGGATGTAGAATGTCCGACAAAGATCCCTTTGCGTTATTCGCAGACTGGTTGGCGGAAGCTGAAAAGTCTGAACCGAATGACCCGAATGCCATGTCACTCGCCACGGCGGATGCATCTGGACGCCCCTCGCTTCGCATGGTGTTGCTCAAGGGCTTTGATGCGGATGGCTTTGTCTTCTACACCAATCTGGGTAGCCGGAAGGGGTCGCAGTTAGCGGAAAACGCCCAGGCAGCGCTGCTTTTTCATTGGAAGAGCCTGCGACGCCAGGTGCGTGTTGAAGGGCCGGTTACGCCGGTTTCCGACCAAGAGGCTGATGAGTATTTCGCAAGCAGGCCGCGCGGCAGTCAGATTGGTGCTTGGGCGTCGGAGCAATCGCGGGTCTGTGAAAGTAAGTTTGCACTGGAAAAGCGCGTCGCCAGCTATACGGCTAAATTCAATATCGGGACCGTGCCCCGGCCTCCGCACTGGTCTGGATTTCGGATCGTGCCGGATCGGATTGAGTTTTGGAGCGATGGCAAATTCCGGCTCCATGACCGCTTTCTTTACTGCCGCCCAACCCCGGACGCGCCCTGGTCCGTCGACCGACTGTTTCCCTGATCGCGAGGTTGCTATGGCGGAGGATCCGGTCAAGCGCCTGACCCGGGGGCGCACAAAGGACGACACGCTTCGCAAGGCCGCGACCTATGCGTCGTCGGGGGTGGCGATCGTGTTGATCGCGGCGAAGCTTGTCGCTTGGTTTGCCAGCGATTCCGTCGCATTGTTCTCCAGCTTGATCGATTCTCTGCTTGATCTGGGGGCATCCCTGGTGACCTTGCTGGCTGTTCGGCACGCCCTGATGCCGGCCGACAGAGAGCACCGTTTCGGACATGGCAAGGCGGAACCATTGGCCGCGTTGGCACAATCGGGATTCATTGCGGGGTCCGCCGTTTTGCTAACCTTCGAGGCTCTGGACAGAATTTTAGAGCCGCGCGCCGTAGAGCATACGGAGCTTGCGCTCAGCGTCATGGTCCTGTCCATCCTGCTGACCGTCGCACTCGTCATGTTTCAAAGCTATGTGATCCGGCGTACGCAGTCGCTGGCGATTGGGGCTGATTCTGTCCACTACAAGGCGGATCTCTTCGCCAATACCGGGGTTATTGCGACCTTGGTGGCGGTGTCCTATTTCGATGCGCCGATCCTGGATCCAATCTTTGGTCTGGGAATTGCCGTCTATATGTTAACAGGCGCCTGGCAGATCGGTAGTGAGGCCTATCAAATGCTGATGGATCGTGAGCTTCCCGATGAAGACCGGGCGCGGATACGGGATTTGGCACTCGCTTTTCCGGCGGTGCTTGGCGTACATGATCTGCGCACCCGGCGCTCCGGGCCAGATACTTTCATACAAATGCATCTCGATTTTAATGGTGCGCTCAGCTTGAACCATGTTCACAGCGTTGCTGACGCGGTTGAGAAAGAGCTTATGGAAGCATTCCCCGGGGCCGAAGTGTTTGTTCACGAGGACCCGGTTTCCATCGCTGACGTGGATAAGCAGGCAGGTGACGCGGACAAAGGAACGGAACAATGAGCGATCCAAGACCGACCGTTGTGTTGACTGGGGCTAGCCGCGGGATCGGTCATGCGACTGTTCAGCGTTTCTCGAACGAAGGCTGGCAGGTCATTACCTGCTCACGGGACGACATCCCGGAACATTGCAAGCGCGATCCGAATTGGACCCATCATATCCCCACCGATCTTTCTGATGCGGCGTCGGTTGCTTCCTTCATTGAGGACGCGAATGAAATCCTCGGCGACCGGCCCCTGCATGCCTTGGTCAACAATGCCGCTGTCTCACCAAAAGCCAGTTTCTCGGAACGCCTAGGGTGCCTGAACGGTGATATCGCGTCCTGGCGCGGCGTATTTGAATTGAACTTCTTCACCCCGTTGTCGCTGTGTCGTGGCCTGGCACAAGCGCTAGGGCGGGGCGCCCGCGATATCCGGGATGGAGAGGATGACAAACCGTTTGGTGCCGCCATCGTCAATATCACGTCAATCGCTGGCCATGCTGTGCATCCTTTTGCCGGGTCGGCCTACTCTACCTCAAAATCAGCCCTGTCGGCGCTCACGCGGGAAATGTCGGTTGAGTTCGCGCAGCTAGGCGTGCGGGTTAATGCGGTGGCGCCGGGAGAGATCGCGACAGAGATGATTGGTCCGGAATACGAGCCCCTGATCACCCGCATTCCGTTGCAGCGGATGGGAGAGGCCTCAGAGGTTGCTTCCTGCGTTTTCCAGCTCTGCCGCCGCGATTTCTCTTATGTCACGGGGACAGAGGTCTTCGTGACCGGCGGCCAGCATCTTTATTAAGAAGTTTTTATTGAGCGACTTTTCGGATTGCATCGACGGTACGGGCGACCTCGTCCTCGGTGTTATAGGCGTGGACGGAAGCCCGAACCATGTCGGTCACCCCGGTGTCCAGCAGTGCCTTGCGGGTAACCTGAACGGAGGAGGTCGAGGTATTGATCCGGTGCTCCTGCCGCAAAGCTGTGCTCAGATCAGCAGCGCTTATTCTTTGTGATGAGAAGGTGACAATACCGCATTTCTGCTGCCCTTGATCATGCACGCTGATGCCTGAAATGGCGGAAAGCTCTGTGCGCAATGCTGCGGAGAGAGCCTGGATGCGGTCCCAGATATCCTGGATGCCGATGGTATTCATATAGTCCAGCGCGACGCCCAGACCGATCCGGCCTGCGACATAGCTTTCCCAATTTTCAAACCGTTTTGCATCGCGCGCAGGTTCATAACTCGCCGGTCCGGTCCAGGTTGCGGAGCGCAGGTCCAGGAAGGGAGGGTTAAGCCGGTCGATCCATTCTTCCGCTACCCACAGAAATCCAGTGCCGCGCGGTCCTCGCAGGAACTTGCGGCCCGTCGCGGACAGCATCGTTGCACCCAAAGCCCGGGCATCAATCGGCATTTGCCCGACACTCTGACAACCATCCAGCAAGAAGGGAATGTCGTGCTTGCGGGCGATGGCACCGATCTCGGCGACCGGATTGACCAGACCGTCATTGGTCGGAATATGGGTTATGGCGATCAGTTTAACCTTGTCGTCCAGCAGGGCCTCAAGGCTTGCCGGATCGACGGCGCCTGTTTCGTCGTCAGGCGCCAAGCGTATCTCTATCCCCTTACGCTCCGCCATCTGCAAGTAGGCAATCATGTTGGATGAGTATTCCGACTGGCAGGTAACGACCGCGTCGCCCGCTTGCCAGTCCAAGGCATAGAACGCCATGTCCCAAGCGCGTGTGGCATTCTCCGCATAAGCGATCTCGCCAGGTTTCCCGGCGACCGCCTTGGCGGCAGCGTCATACATGTTGTTGATCTGATCCGCGGCCAGTGCCTCTGATTCATAACCGCCGAGCGTCGCTTCACGCACCAGATGCGCGCTTACCGCTTCCAACACCGGGCGAGGCATCAGTCCGGCACCGGCATTATTGAAATGAATAAGGGATTCCGCACTTGGCGTATCGGCCCTGAGGCCGGCGATATCGAGTGCCATCGAAATTCCTCTCGTCTGAAACGTCGGCAGTTCTTATTGGGATGTCAGTTTGTACTGCACTATCGCCGAGCCTTGGCAACCAACGCAATCTGTTCTTTCAGACACACCACAAAATTTTCCGCAGCGGGGGACAACGGAATATTTGCGCGGTGCAGAAGGCCGATCTGGCGGGTAACGGGCGGATTGCCAATTTGTCGGATATCGAAGGAAGCGCGATCACTTTTCGGGATGGCGAGCTCTGGAAGAATTGTCCGGCCGAGCCCGACCTTGATCATGCCAAGCAATGACGTTGTGTTGCGGATATTCAACTGGCTTTCGCTGGACCTTGATCGGATGCGGCCGGGCAACAGTTCATCGATGATACCGCTTCCCAGAAGTTCCATCTCGGAGACGTCTTTTAAGGTGAGGGGAGGCGAAGGTGAGAGATCCTTGCGGTCCAGACTGGATATCAAAAGCAGCCGGTCTTCAAAGAGTGGGGTGAAAGAAATCGCGCTGTCTCGTGGCGGTCCACCGATACCGATTTCAACACTGCCATTCGCAAGCAACGCCGTCATGGAAACAGTGTCGGTATCCCGGGCGTCGATCTGAACCTTCGGGTAGCGGCTAACGAAGCTTTGTAAGACATCCGGCAAAAGGGCGCCGGCGACGGAGGGAACGGCGCAGAGGCTGACACGCCCCTGTTCGCCGCTTTGGAAGGCGGTGATGGCGTCCGTCATTCGGTCGTGCTCACGCACATGGTTGCGCGCCAAATCAACCACAAACCGCCCGAGGTCGGAGAGGGTATCCTTCCGGTCATTCGGGAAAAGTGGCGCGCCGAGTTGTTCTTCAAGCTGCGCCAAGGCCATGGACACGGCTGGTGGTGTTCGCCCCAAGCGTTCCGCCGCCGCTGTCACGGTTCCGGTATCGGCAATGGCGAGCACCATGCGCAGTTGAGAAATCTTTAGGTCCAGCATCTCTATATTAAGACAAACTGAATGAACTTTAACAAGTATTCAATTGAACTGAAATTCAAGTCAGCGTAGCGATTGAAACAACAATCACTAATGCGTCGAGGAACCGTCGCCAGGCCCGTCGCGTCAGAAGGAGACCCATCCGATGGTCGAACGCTATTCAAACTATATCGCTGGATCCTGGACCGAGGGGGAAGGCTGGGTTGAGAATATCAATCCTTCCGACGTCTCAGACACAATCGGGCAGTACGCGCAGGCGAGTGCTGTGAATTTGGACGATGCGCTTGGCGCGGCCCGGCAAGCGATGAAGGAATGGCAAAATACGCGCCTTGAACATCGCCAGGCGGTGCTCTCTGCCGTTGGGCGGGAGATGATGGCGCGCAGTGCAGAACTTGGAGAGCTGCTGTCTCGTGAAGAGGGGAAGCCAAGAGCTGAAGGAGTTGGTGAGGTCTATAGGGCTGGCCAGTTCTTTGATTATTATGCGGCGGAAGTTCTGCGTCTGCATGGGGAAACCGCAGATTCCGTCCGCCCAGATATTGAAGTGGATATCCGGCGGGAGCCTATGGGTGTCGTCGGGGTTATTTCCCCGTGGAACTTCCCTGTCGCCACGGCCAGTTGGAAGATTGCCCCGGCACTTGCCTTCGGGAACGCCGTTATCTGGAAGCCTGCGAATGCCACGCCGGCCAGTGCCTGGGCGCTCGCGGAGATTTTTTCCCGTCAGGATATTCCGCCGGGCCTCTTCAACCTCGTCATGGGCGGTGGCTCAAAAATTGGTCTCGCACTTTCCCAAAGCCCGAAGATCGACGCGATCAGCTTTACCGGTTCGCAACCGGTTGGGTGTCAGGTTGCCGCTGCTGCGGTATCGAACCTGACCAAGGTTCAGTTGGAACTGGGATCAAAGAATGCCTTGGTCGTTATGGATGATGCGGACATGGATGTTGCGGTATCGGCTGCGGCGGGCGGGGCCTATGGCGGGACGGGGCAGAAATGCACCGCGTCCTCCCGGTTGGTTGTCCATCGGGCTGTTCATGATGAATTCGTCGAGCGCCTCTCCATGGCCGTTGAAAGCCTGGTGGTCGGGCCCGCCTTGGCGGAAGGAACGCAGATGGGACCGGTGGTCAGCGCAGGTCAGCTTGCCGCAAACCAGGACTATGTCGCGCTTGCAGGTCAGGAAGGCTGCGAACTTGCCGCTGGAGGTGGGGAGCCGGAGATCGCCCTGGATGGATATTACATGAACCCGCTCCTCTTCATCGGTGGGCGCAATGACATGCGGATCAATCGGGAGGAAATCTTTGGTCCCATGGCCTGCGTCATACCCGCAGATGATTATGACCATGCCTTGGCGATTACGAATGATACGGAGTTCGGTCTGACAGCCGGGATCGTCACGAAATCCCTTGCCCGGGCAAATCATTTCAGGCGCAATGCGGAGGTCGGCTGTGTCATGGTGAACCTGCCGACAGCAGGCACGGACTATCACGTTCCTTTCGGCGGACGGAAGGGGTCGAGCTTCGGTTCAAGAGAGCAGGGGCGCTATGCGGCAGAATTCTACACCCAGGTCAAAACGGCCTATATCTCAGCAGGCAATCCGGCCTAAACCCGGCCTGGAAGGGTAACGAAGAAGAGTAACGAGGAGCGAGACCATGACAGATGCGCCGATTGTGATCGACTGCCTGCAATATGCGAACTGGTCGGAGGGGATTTTCCGTCAAATGTCGGAAGGGGGTGTCTCCGCCGTTCACGTCACCATCTGTTACCACGAGAATTTCCGGGAGACGGTTGCGAATTTCGAGGCCTGGAACCGCTGGTTTGAGCGCTATCCGGAGCTGATTTTTCACGGCGAATGGGCTGACGATGTTCGGAAGGCCCGCGATGAAGGCCGCACCGCGATCTTCTTTGGTTTTCAGAACTGCGCACCGATCGAGGATGATATTGGTCTGGTGGAGATCGTGCATAAACTGGGCGCGCGCTTCATGCAGCTTTCTTATAACAACCAGAGCCTGCTCGCGACCGGTTGTTATGAGGCAGAAGACCCCGGCATCACGCGGATGGGCCGCCAGGTCATTCGGGAGATGAATCGCGTCGGTCTGGTGGTGGACATGTCCCACAGTGCCGAACGTTCAACCTTGGAAGCGATTGAGATATCAGAACGTCCCATCGCCATTACCCATGCCAATCCTGCGTCCTGGCACCCGGCGCTTCGCAATAAATCGGATGATATCTTGAAGGCGCTTGGGGAAAGCGGCGGAATGATCGGTTTCTCACTTTATCCGCACCATTTGAAAGACTCGAGCAATTGCACGTTGCAGAGCTTTTGTGAGATGGCAGCCCGCGCCGCAGAGGTGATGGGTGTCGAGCGGATCGGCCTCGGCTCAGACCTTTGCCAGAACCAGCCGGACAGTGTTGTTGAATGGATGCGCAATGGCCGGTGGTCGAAGGAAACAGACTATGGTGAGGGATCAAAGTCCAATGCCGGCTTCCCCACCCAGCCGGAATGGTTTCGCGACAATCGCGACTTCGGAAATATTGCCAAAGGGCTGCGGGATGTTGGTTTCTCCGAAGAGGAAGCAGCCGGCATCATGGGCGAGAACTGGCTGCGCTTCTTTGAGAGTAACTTTGTCCCGGCCAAGATGTGAGGTCTGACATGAGCGGTTGTGCGGATCAAAACCCGATGCCTGAGGCGGCGCGGTTTCGGCGCGCACCGGCTACGGTCATGCGGCTCGCGCGGATGGGCAGTTTCCATCAGACGCGGCTGTCCTTTATGCGGGCCCTGCTGCGGCGTATGCGGCGGGAGAACTGGGAATTCGATGTCCCTGTGTGGGATATTGGTGCCGATGGCGTTGGACGGGCTGTCTATCGGGCAAAGGGGCCACAGCGAACCTACTCACTGGTCGCCTTCGCCCATGACCTGCCGGACGAAATGCGTTCTGACCGGGTTATTGCGACGGCTTGGGATGCAACCTTCACGCTGTTCGATGGGGAACCCACGACAGAAGACCTCGACCGGTTGGAAGCGAATGTCCCGTTGCAGGAAGCTGGCCGCGTCTCGGATCAGGAACTCAGCCTGTCGCGGGCGAACCGATCCGTGCGGTTATGGGAACATGTCGTCGGAAGCCTCGCCCGGGGTGAACAGCCTGATATGGAACGGGTCTATGCCGTAGGCTACTTGATGCGGACGACAGCGGTCTATGGCAGCGGGAAATTCGGGGCTGCAGATCGGGATAAGATTGCCGCGCGGGAAGAATTACGCGGTCCCTTCCGGGTGGAGATGCTGTCGGTTTATCTGACCCGGGCCTTTGTGCTGGATCTTGTCGAACATATGGCGCGGGTGCGGGGGGGAGATCAGGCAACAGTCCTGGCGCCGGAGAACCGCCGCTGGTTCGGGATCGGGAATTCAACCGGCTTGGGGATGGCGCCTTTTCTGATTCATCACCCGGTATTGCTGAACAACTGGATGTTGGCGCGCGAGGAAGCCCTGGCGAGGGTGAGAAGTCAGCCGGCGGCAACTGTAGAGGTGTTTCGCAAGTTTTCTGTAATGGTCAAGCGGGCGCGTTTGAATGCAGAATGGTGGCGCTCTGAGCATCCAATACAGATCGAAAAACTGACGGCGCTGCGTGGCGATCTCGATCAACTGGCGGCGCATTGTGCGACATTCGATCTCTCAGTGCCTTATCCGTGGGATCGGCTCTATCGCTGGGGCGAGGATAGTTTGAGCCTTGAGGGGCAGGAGATATTGGCAGCCTTGATGCTGGAGCCTCATGGCGCATTGGTGGATGGTCTTTCCGACTGTATGGACGCGGATGAGGCGGCACCCTTCCGTATTGACGGGACGATGCCGCTTGAAGACTTCAGCGCCTTGGTTGAAGCGAAATATGCTTGGGCGCGCGACCCGGACTATGCGGCGCGGGAAAGCAATGCGCGGTTTTGGTACGTCTCTGAAGAAAAGCTGGAGCCCCGGCTGGGAGAGCGCTTTGAGGAACCCGGCGCGGAATATGAACAACCGCTTGCCATTGGGCGCGATGCCGCAGGTTTGGCCGATGCGCTTGATGCCTTCGAGGGGAAGGGAGCCTGCCTCGCCGATTTCTTGCTGGCGCATCCGGAGCATCGACATATCGCGCGTCGGGTCTTAGCCGCTGCGCGGCATCCCTTTGCAGAGATCTGGGATAATCTGATCGCCGCCGATATGCTTCCGATTGATTTGTTGAGATGCAAATTGTCCTTCTTCGGCGCGAACCGGTTTGATCCGCGATCTGATCGGTGGGTGCGAATTTGCATGTTCCAAAATGCACCCTTCCCGCAGGAGCTTGCCTTGGAGCCTGAGGATGATTGGGCCTATCCGCCGTTGGAAGGTGTGACGACATGAGCAACAACGCGGTCTATTCCCTCGCCGAAATTGAGGCGATGGCTCGAAAGGCTGCGCGGGGGGCGGGATATCCCTGGGGCCTCGCGGAAGAAGCAGGGCGTGGGGCCCGATGGCTCTGCGCCTGGGGGCAGGGCGGTGTTGAGGCCGTGGCCACCCATTTAGGCACGCTTGGCGGCAGCGAACCGGATTTGAGCCATCAACGGGAGGAGACGGGCGGTTTGCACCTCACGGACGCTGTCCTCGCCGGTGCGTTGATTGCGGATCATCTCGCGGAAGGAGAGGCTTCACCTATTGCATCGGGTGTCATTCTTTCGCCACTTTTGCTCGGCATAGTCGGCGCCGCATCGGAAGTTGCCGGGTTTCGCGTTGATCTCTCCTCCCCGGAAGGGACCTATCGCCTTGGCAAAGGTGGTCCTGTCCTGATGAGTGAGAAGGCGGAACCCGCAACAATTTCGGTGCGCGTAGAACAGGCATCTGGGTCAGAGACTGCCTCTTCTGGGTCGGCAAAGCAGTGGGCCGTTTCTGTTGATGCGGCACAATGGTCTGTGTTGGAGGGATATGCACATAAGACCTATGTACCCGCGACTGAGGCCTCTCGGGCTCTTGGCGCAGGCGCTGGTTTGAGTGACAATGACTGAAGGTAACAACGATTGATGGCGCGGAGCTGACCCGCGCCGAATAGGTGTGGGGACGTGATCCATGGGAACCGATCATAACGGGACACAGGCTAGACATGGCTGCGCGTATCGCGGGCCGGTCTGGTGTTCGATAGCGCTAACCGCCATGCTTGGCTTCGTGGTTCTTGGGACCGTGGGAGCTCATGCTCAGGACAGCGGCAGCAATGTGCCGGACAGCCTTTACCGCGACAGCAGCCCCGGCGTCTTTGAGCCCGAAGAGAAGAAAAAGAAGAAGAAGTCGGTCAACACATTCAAGGGCTATAATCAGGCAGATCCCAACGCCGTTCCGAATTTCCCGGCCCGCGATCCCGAGCCAGAGGCAGGTGGCGACCTGCAAGGCGCCATGATCGACCCCAGTGCGACTGCTGGCTGCGCCGAAGACGAGGACGAAAAGAGCTGCGCGAAAAAAGCCGGCAGCCTAACCGGCCTCTCCAAGGAAGAGAAAAAACTCCTCAACGGGATGATTGGCGATGTGTTTGGTGGGACGTTGGGCGGTATTTCGGGCGGGAAAAAGACTCAGGAAGGAAACAAAGCCCAAATTCAGCTTGATAATCTAGAGTTAGCGGAACAAGCCCTTTTTCTCTACTCGGATGTTATGTTTGTGGAATCGATTCAAGGTGCTGGCGGTTTCTATCCCGTTGACGAAGTGCAGTTTGCAATACAGGCATTTGTTGAACCAATTTTTAGCGCTGCCAGAATGCAGAATTTCCCTTGGGCAGTTGTTGTGCCTGCACAGACGGGAGTTTTTAACGCCTTTGCTTTAGGTGCTGGGAAATTGGCTGTTTTCCCGGAAATGATTCGTTATATGGATCACCCATTCGAACTTATGGAGACAGTGGCTCACGAAGTGGGGCACGTAGATTTGGGCCACACGTCATCCTCTATGATCGATGACATTAACACAGAGATATCAAAAGAGGATTTTGATCAAAACAAAATCAAGGCACTCAAGGCTTGGATTAGAAAGTATGAGGGCAAAAGTTTTTTTGAAAAACTGGATATGGGGATCGATATGCCCCCTTATTTGCACTTCAAAACGGACGCAGTGGTGAGGGCATTTGGCCGGGAGGAAGAGTTACAGGCTGATAGTAATGTTGTCCCTGTTTTTTCTCGCTTTGGGATTGACATGCGGTATGCTGCAGTCGCGTACGCAAAAGTTCTCTTGTATGAATTGGATATTGGCGCGGGCGTCGCAACTTCCCCACGGGGAAGTACTCACCCGATTACTATTGATCGTTTGGATTGGATGTATGGGCATGCAACCAACCAAACCAGAAAACGAGGGAATTCGAAGGTGAATTGGCCGGGATGGGCGACATTAAAGAAGTACTTCCCAACTCCGGAAGGCTACAAAACATCATTTGACGCAAACGGCGTTCCTTATGTTCGTGGTCTTTCGGTTCCAACGATCATACAGCGCTATAAAAAGCTTCAGCATGATAAGAAGGTTAAAGAGCATATAGTTGAAACTGCGCAGTGAATGAAAAGTTATTGTTCTGGGTTCTGTGCTGCTCATAGTATGGTAAAGTTTAGTATGCGGAGGTGGCGCAGTTGGCTGGTGAAACAATAAGTACAGCGTCGGAAACGATCGTTTCTGCGGAGAAAATCACCGAAAACCTCGGCGAGAACCTGGAGCAGAATCTTGAATCTCTTGAGAAGATTCTGGATACCCTAATTGAATTTGCTGTTGCGTATGGCTTCCAGCTTTTGGGGGCTCTGGCCTTCCTGCTTGTCGGGTTGAAGGTGGCGAGTTTCGCGGGCGGCAAGGTTGCGGCGTTGGCGGAGCGGAAGAACCTGGACCAGACCTTGGCCCGGTTTGTTGGCTCCGTCGTGAAATTGGTGATCGTTGTTGTCCTGGTGATTATCACGCTGGGGAATTTCGGAATTTCCATCGCGCCGTTGATCGCCTTGGCTGGCGCTTCCGCCTTTGGGGCGACCTTGGCGATCCAGGGGCCGCTCAGCAACTATGGCGCTGGCTTATCGATCATCCTGTCGCGCCCCTTTATCATCGGGAACACCATTTCCGTCCAGGGTGTTAGTGGTGTGGTAGACGATATCAAACTCGCGGCCACGGTCCTGGTTGGGGAGGATGGGGAGCGGATCACCATCCCGAATAAGGAAATCGTCGGGCAGGTCATTGTGAATTCCGAGGAAAGCCGGGTAGTCGAAACCAGAATCCCGGTCGACGGGGATCAGGATATCGCGAAGGCGCTCGATATTCTCCGTGATGTGCTGAAGGCCTCCGACAAGATCGCGGAGACCCCGAAGCCGCATATCGGGATTCATGATTTCACCTATGGCGGCGTGGTGATTGGCCTGCGCTATTGGGCCCCGAGCACCCATTACTTCGCCGTCCGGTATTCGGTGAATGACGCGGCGCGGATTGCCTTGCAGGCGGCGGGGATCCGGCTACTTCCGGCAAACATGCCGCTTGATCCAAAGGCGCTGTCAGGGGATGAGCCCCCACTTGGCTAGTTGGGCTAGGCGCGGACGATCCACTGCAACATGTTGCACTGCGAAAATCTTCCGGTTAGTGTCCGCGCTCCACGCTTGCGGGGGCGAGGCTATGACATCTGGTATTGAAGTCATTCAGAGCATTGAGGCACTGCGCCGGACTATCACGCAGGCGCGTCGTGACGGGCATCGCATCGGCTATGTCCCCACCATGGGCGGCCTGCATCAAGGCCATGCCGCATTGGTCGAGAAGGGGCTGGAGCGGGCCAATTTCGTCGGCGCCTCAATCTTCGTAAATCCCAAGCAGTTTGATAATTCGGATGAGGTGGCAACCTACCCAGCTGGCTTCGAGGATGACCTCGCGCTGCTAGAGGCCGCAGGCGCGCGCTTTGTCTTCGCCCCGGAGCAGGACGAAATTTATCCGCAGGGCTTTGATACCAGCGTTACGGTGGATGATCTTGCGGCCCCCCTCTGTGGTGCGCACCGGCCGGGCCATTTCGATGGCGTTTCAACGGTCGTGACCAAGCTTCTGATGCAATGCATGCCCGATGTCGCCGTCTTTGGAGAGAAGGACTTTCAACAGCTTCGCATCATACAGAAACTGGTGCAGGATTTGGATATTCCGGTGGAAATCCTCCCATGCCCGACGGTACGGGAAACCGATGGCCTCGCCTGCTCGTCACGCAACCGCTATCTGACAGAGGCGGAGCGGGCTCTGGCACCGATGCTGAATCCAAAATTGGTTGAGGCCCGCGAGGCATTGATCCGAAGGGAACCCGCCGCCAGCGTCTCCCGTAATGTCATTGCGCAGCTGACAGACGCGGGCTTTGGCTCGGTCGAGTATTTTGAGCTCCGCGCCGAAGACGATTTACGCCTTCTCACCGCGCCGGGAGCGCCCGCCCGTCTCTTCGCTGCGGCCTGGTTGGGAGAGGCGCGGCTGATTGATAATCTGCCGGTATAGCCGCGCCTTTCAAACCCACCGGCGCCATAATGCGCGGTGGATGGTCTTGGTTCTCAAATATTCGAATCTGGCACTTCGGCTTTCTTGCGGGCGATAAAGTCCTGCAGGGCTTCGTCAACGCCGGCGTCGATGGCCGGGGCTTCGTAGTCCGACAGCATCTTCTTCCATTGCGCGTTGGCCCGTTGGTTCATGTCCTTCTCGCCCTCGGACTGCCATTGCTCGAAAGAGTTATTGTCGGCGAGGGGGGAGCGGTAGAAAGCGGTTTCGAAATTGCGTTGGGTGTGGGCGCAGCCGAGATAGTGGTTGCCCGGCCCGACTTCCCGCACAGCGTCCAGGCCTTGACCGTTTTCGCTCAAGTCTACGCCTTCCAGAAGCTTCACGATCATGGCGCATTGGTCCGCATCCATGACGAATTTCTCGTAACCCATGGCGAGGCCACCTTCCAGCCAACCGGCCGCATGGAGCATGAAGTTGACGCCGCCGAGTGCCGCTGTCTGCAACGTGTTCGCCGCTTCATAGGCTGCCTGTCCATCGGCTATCTTGGAGCCGGTGAACCCGCCGCCGGAGCGGAAGGGAACGCCGAGCCGCCGCGCCAATTGGGCCGCACCATAAAGCACGAGAGAGGGCTCCGGCGTGCCGAAGGTCGGCGCCCCGGATTGCATGGAGATGGAGGACGCGAAGGTCCCGAAGATGACCGGAGAGCCGGGGCGGACCAACTGGGTCAGCGCCATGCCGGCCAGCGCTTCGGCATAGAGCTGCGCCAGCGTGCCACCGACAGTCACCGGGCTCATTGCGCCGGCCAGGATGAAGGGGGAGACAACACAGCCCTGGTTGTTGCGCGCATAGACCTTCAACGCGCCCAGCATGGTGTCATCCCATACCATCGGTGAGTTGGCGTTGATCAGATTGACCACAACACAGTTCTGATCGACGAATTCGGCGCCGAACAGGATTTTCAGCATCTCGATTGTGTCTCCCGCCCGTTCCGGTGCGGTGACCGACCCCATGAAGGGTTTGTCGGAATAGCGCATATGGGCATAGACCATGTCGAGATGGCGTTTATTGACCGGCAAATCCACCGGCTCACATACCGTTCCACCTGAATGGTGCAGGCCCGGCGACATATAGGCGAGCTTCACAAAGTTCTGGAAATCCTCAATCGTGGCGTAGCGGCGCCCGCCATCATTGTCGCGCACGAAGGGAGGACCGTAGGCCGGCACCAGAACGGTGTTGCCTTCACCCATCTTGACGGAGCGCTCCGGGTTCCGGGCGTGCTGGGTGATTAAGGAAGGGGCCGTCGCCTGGATCAATTGCTTGCACAGGCCGGGTTCGAAACGCACGCGCTCCCCTTGGACATCCGCGCCGGCATCACGCCAGATCTGCAACACTTCTTCATCCGCCCGGAAGTCGAGGCCGATTTCCTGCAGGATCGTATCGGCATTGCGCTCGATCGTGTCGAGGCCTTCTTCATTCAGGACTTCGAAATAGCCGATTTTGCGGGTGATATAAGCCGGCGCCTTTGCGCCACCTGCTGCCCGCGCAGCCTGACGTCCGGCGCGCCCTCCACCGGCGCCACGTCCGCGCCGTCCTCCCCGTTCAGAACCGCCTGCAGCACCACCCGTGTTTTCGACATCGTTCATGCGCGTCTTTCGCCTTTCGAGCTTGCATTTGGATGCGCTTGTCGGGGCCCGCGCACCAAGGACCGTTAAGTCTCTTTCTTGCGCTTAGCTGTGGTGCAAAAATTTCACCTTTGCGACATCCATGCTCAACGAAGCGTCATGTGGGCAGCTCCAAAGACGTATTGTATCGAAGGTTGGTACTCACATATTCTAACAAGGCTCGAAACTGACCTTTTATGACTGCCGACCACCAGAAGGATTATGACCTGTGGCAAATGCCGATCTTTCGACGACAAAATATGATGATCTCCTAAATTGGCTCTTCGCGCGGGCTTTTGGGGAGGATGATGTCGAGACGCTTTTGGCGGCGCTGGGGGATAAGCTTTATGAGTTGGGGATGACGTTCCAACGGATCCATATCGGCGTGCAACGACGCCACCCCCTTTATGCCGTTGGCGCCTATACTTTGCGACCGGGCGAACCGGTAGAGGTGGACTATTATGCGCGCGGTGTCACCAAAGGCGCGAACCAGGGGGAAATGTGGGTGAAGAGCCCCATGCGCTGGGTGTATGAAAGCGGGGAAGATGAAGGGTTCTTGAATTTGGAGGAGGGCGGCCGGTCCGATGATTTCCCGATGCTGAAGGCGGCGCGGGAGAATGGCGCGACCGGATATCTGCTGCATATGTCAGGACTCGGCCCGCGAGACATGGCGATGGAAGATCAAGAAGGGATCGCGCTCAGTTACATCACTGATATGCCCGGCGGATTTTCGGAAGAGAACCTCGCCTTCATGCGCCGTCTCCGCCTGCCGCTCGCCAGCTATGTGAAGGGGCTCTGCCAGCGGCGATTGGTTCAGGACATTCTAGATGCTTATCTCGGCAGTCTGTCCGGTACGCGCGTTCTGGAGGGACAGACCCAGCGTGGGGATGGCGATATGATCGACGCCGTGATCGTGTTCTCCGACCTGCGGGGGTCCTCGTCATTGGCGGAGCATTATGGGATGGAAGGCTTCCTTGATGTCCTTAACCGCTATTTCGAGATTACGGCGGGTGCTGTCATGGATCACGGTGGCGAGGTTCTGCGCTTCATCGGCGATGCCTCTTTGGCGATCTTTCCCTATGACAATTTCGGCTGTCCGAAGGATGCCTGTGCCAAGGCGCTGGGGGCAGCCAGGGATGCGGTCGCGCGTGGCAAGGCGATGAATGCGGAGCGGGAGGCCGCGGGAGACCTGCCCATCGGTTTCGGCATCGGCCTGCATGTCGGGACCGTCATGTACGGCAATATCGGCACCCCCGACCGCATCGAATTCTCCGTCATCGGCCGCGCCGCGAACGAAGCCGCCCGTATCGAATCCAAATGCAAGGACTTGAACCGCCAAATCCTAGCCTCCGGCGCTTTCGCCGCTTTGACTGACGCTGACTGGCAAAGCCACGGAGAATTCGAACTTAGGAATATCGGTGAGGCGATGGAAATCGTCTCGGTGAACTAGATCGGCGGGTGACTGATGGGGGCAGCTCGATCCTATCCATCAGTTTGGGCCAGTCGTCAGTTCGGGCCAGTCTTCAGTTCAGAAACGAGTAGGCTCATACATCGCGCGGGCGGGAAATCTGCTTCAGATACTCCCGCCCGTCGCGTGCCACCTGGGGCGCGTGCTTAGAAAGTGTCGGGGACGTAGAGTTTCTTTGGCAGCACCTTGCGTTCGTAGTTCGGGTTGAAGACGCGGTCTGGCAGATGGACTTCCTCCCGCTCGACCTCTTCATAGGGGATCTGTTGCAGCATGTGGTGGATCGTGTTCAGACGGGCACGTTTCTTGTCATTGCCTTCGACGATGAACCAAGGCGCTTCCGGGATGTTCGTGCGCTCGAACATCTCTTCCTTGGCATGCGTATATTCCTCCCACCGGACGCGCGATTGCAGGTCCATGGGGCTGAGCTTCCATTGTTTCATCGGATCATGGATGCGCATCAAGAAGCGTAGCTGCTGTTCCTGGTCGGTGATGGAGAACCAGTATTTCATCAGTTTCATACCGGACCGGACCAGTGCGCGCTCAAATTCAGGCACATCGCGGAAGAACTGTTCGACCTGGTCGGGTGATGCGAAGCCCATGACCCGCTCAACGCCGGCGCGGTTATACCAGGAGCGGTCGAACAACACGATCTGACCACCGGCCGGCAGATGCGGCACGTAGCGCTGGAAATACCATTGGGACTTTTCCAGATCGGTCGGGGCGGGCAGGGCGACAACACGGCAGACGCGCGGATTAAGGCGCTGCATGATCCGCTTGATCACGCCACCTTTCCCGGCAGCGTCCCGGCCTTCAAAGATAATCGCAAGTTTATAGCCTGTCTTAACAACCCAATCCTGCAACTTCACGAGTTCCGCTTGAAGGTGAAACAGCTCCCGAAAATAGGTTTTCCGGTCCAGCTCAGACGTATGTTGCAGATTGGCGATTGTTTCGAGTTCGCGGGCAATGCGGATGTCGTCGAGCTCTATTTCCAGCTCCTCGTCAAAGCTGTCGCGCAATTCCGCAGAGACCCAGTCGTCTCCGCCCTTGGGATCCTGTTCACTCATCATGGCACCTTGGGAGTTGGGATTTTGACAATACACGCGTTTATTTTACGCGATTAGTCCCTGGATTCAGAAAGACAGTTTCATGAAATTATCCAGGGTGGCCATCGCGGGGCTAACGCCGCAAGCGCGGCCAATCATGTCGCGGAATTAAAAGCGCGAAAGAGCGTGTCGGATGACGATGCGCGGATGATGGGGAAGGCTGGATTCCCCCTGTGCATTATCAGTCGGAGAAAGTCAGTGGCGGGATTTCCTGAAAACGCGAAAGTCGTGATTGTCGGTGTTGGTGGGATCGTGGGCGCCTCGGTCGCGCATCACCTGATCGAGCGCGGTTGGGATAACATCGTCGGCATCGACAAGTCTGCGGTACCGACCGATATCGGGTCGACCTCGCACGCTTCCGACTTCTGCTATGCGACGGCGCATGATTTCCTGACCTGCTGGACGACGATGTATTCCATCGACTTCTATGAGAAGATGGGCAACTACGCCAAAGTCGGCGGGATCGAACTGGCGCGCGTCGGTGATGACGGGCGGATGGACGAAATCAAGCGCAAGGTTGCCTCCGGCAAGGCGTTTGGCACCAATGTCCGGCTGATGGACGCTGCTGAGATCAAACAGAAATTTCCGCTGGTTGAGGAAGATCTGGTGCAAGGCGGCATGTGGGACCCGGATGCGGGTTTGGTCGCACCACGGTCCCAAACCGTTGCTGGCAAGCTGATCGATGCGGCGGAGAAGACTGGAAAGCTGCAGGTTCTTGCCAATACGCCGGCCAGTGATTTGATCATCGAAGATGGCCAGATCAAAGGCGTCGTCACTGAGCGCGGGACAATCATGGCTGATAAAGTCATCGTTTGTGCGGGGCTTTGGGGTCGCTTGATTGCACAGATGGCAGGGGAAGATCTGCCGGTGATGCCGGTTGACCATCCGCTGCTCTGGTTTGGGCCCTATGAGGAATTCGCCGGTACCGGTAAGGATATCGGCTGGCCGCTTTTGCGAGACCAGGGGAACTCAGCCTATATGCGGGACACGGGCGACCCGACGACGCCGGAAGGCGGCATGATCGAATGGGGCTATTACGAGGAAAGCGATCCACGTCTTTGTCACCCGAAAGACTTGCTGGAAAAAGCGCAGGCACGCCTCTCCCCCTCGCAGCGGGATCTCGATATCGAACAGGTCATGGAGCCGCTGGAACGCGCCATGGAATTGACGCCAATCCTGGCGGAACTGGGCTATGACGAAAAACGGAGCTTTAACGGTCTTCTGCAAGTGACCACCGACGGCGGCCCTTCTATCGGGGAGAGCCAAAAGGCGCGCGGGCTTTGGTACGCAGTTGCGATCTGGGTCAAAGATGCGCCGGGGATGGCGAAACTTGTTGTCGATTGGATGACTGATGGGCGGACCGTGATCGATCATCACTCGATTGACTATTCCCGTTTCTATCCGTTCCAAACAGACTCCAAGTTTATCGAGGAGCGCTGTTATGAATCCGCCTTTAAGATTTACAATCCAGCGGTTCATCCGCGCGAGCCTTTCTCCGGTGGCCGTGGCGTGCGCCGCAGCCCCTTCTATGAGCGCGAAGTAGAGCTTGGCGGTTATTTCATGGAACTCGGCGGGTGGGAGCGTGCGCATGGCTACGCTGCCAACGAAACGCTGTTGGAGAAATATGGCAACCGCGTTCCGGTGCGGGAGAATGAATGGGATAACCGCCATTTCTGGCGCGTCTCGAATGCCGAACATCTGGAAATGAGTGAGAATGTCGGGATGGTGAACCTATCCCACTTCGCGATGTATGACGTCACCGGACCGGACCATGTCGTCTTCATGGAGTATCTCTGCGCGGCGAAGGTCGGCGGCGATAATCAGGTTGGCAAGGGCATCTACACCCACTTCCTGGATGAGGAAGGGATGGTGAAGGCGGACTTCACGGTCTTCCGGATGGAGGATCGCTTCCGCTTCGTCGATGGCGCGGACGCCGGTAACCGCGACTTCATGTATATGAAACGCATGGCCCAGGATCATGGCTATGATGTTGAGATCACCGATGTCACGAATGACTTCACCACCATTGGGCTCTGGGGCCCGAATGCGCGGACGACCTTGCAGAAAATCGTGCCGAATCCGGATGATCTGACCCACGAAAACTTCCCCTTCGCCGCAATCAAGCAGATTGAGATTGCCGGGGTGAAGGTCGCTGCCTTCCGCATTTCTTATGTTGGGGAGCAGGGCTGGGAGCTCCATATGCGCTATGACGAGGCGTTGCCGGTCTGGGATGCCATCCGCGCAGAAGGGGTGATGCCTTTCGGGGTGGAAACCTATGCAAACTCCCGCCGGTTGGAGAAGAGTCTGCGGCTCCAGAATGCAGAGCTTCTGACGGAGTATAATCTCTATGAAGCCGATCTTGCCCGCCCGAAGGTGAAGGAAGCGGACTTCGTCGGGAAGGCGAAGCATCTGGAATACCGGGCACGGGAGCATCAACCCGCGATCCTATGCACCTTTGTCTTCACGGATAATCATGACAGCAAGGGCGTCGAACGCTTTCCCGTTGGAACCCTGCCGATCATGGATAAGGACACGGGCGAAACCATCGTCGATAGTCTTGGCCGGCGGTCCTTCACGATGTCCATGGCCTATGGTCCCACCATCGGCAAAAACATCGCGCTTGCCTATCTGCCGCATGACCTCGCGGTGAAGGGGAATAGCTTCATCGTTGAATATTACGGTGAAACCTATCCTGTCGAAATCGCCGGTGTTGGCTATGAACCGCTCTATGATCCGGAGAATATCAAACCGCGGAGCTAAAAGTATACAGCGTGTATATAAAAACTCATTGCGCCTGAACGGGATGATTGCTACGAGGTTTCGTCGGTATCGGGCGGAGGAGTAGCCTCATGAAGTCGCATGCGCGGGCGGTTGTGATTGGTGGCGGTGTCGTTGGTGTTTCAGCGCTCTATCATCTGGCGGAAAAGGGATGGACGGACTCCGTCCTGGTTGAGCGGCGGGAACTGACCTCCGGCTCGACCTGGCATGCGGCGGGCTTGGTCCCGTTGTTCAATATGAGTTACGCGGTTGGAAAGCTGCATCAATACTCAATCGACTTCTATCAGCGGCTTGAAAAAGAAACCGGGCAGGATGTTGGTTTCCGCCAGGTCTCCAACATCCGTGTTGCGCAGACCCGTGATCGGATGGATGAGTTCCGCCAATATGCCGGCGTTGCCGACACGATTGGCGTCGAATTCGAATTCATCACTCCTGCACAGATCAAGGAGCTCTGGCCTCTCGCATCCGTCGATGGCTTCATTGGTGCGATCCGAAATCCAACGGATGGCTATCTTCAGCCAGCCGATCTGACCCAGGCGCTTGCCATTGGCGCGCGCAACAAAGGGGCTGAGATCAACCGAAACACCTCTGTGACAGGCATCTCCCGAACCCGGGCAGGGGAATGGTGTGTTCACACGGATAAGGGCGACATCACTTGCGAGCATGTGATTTCCGCCACCGGTTCCTTCGCACGCCAGACCGGGCGTATGGTGGGCTTGGACATCCCGGTAATTCCGGTTGAACACCAGTACATCGTCACCGGCTCTCATCCCGATATTGCGGCCCGGATTGAGCAGGGATTGCCGGAGATGGGGATTCTTCGGGTGCCGGATGAGCGGTATTATTTCCGGCAGGAAAAGGATGGCTTGATCCTTGGCCCGTATGAGCGGGACGCAAAGGCATGCTATCTGGATGGCCCCAGTGCCGATAGCGAGTATGAGCTGTTTCAGGAAGACTTCGACCGGCTTGAAACGGAAATCGAGGCGGCGATGGCGCGTGTGCCGGCCTTTGGCGAGGCAGGGGTTAAGGAAGTTTATAACGGCGCCATCTGTTATACGCCCGATGGCAATCCGATTGTTGGGCCCGCCTGGGATTTGCCGAACTTCTGGCTCTCGGAAGGTCATAGCTTCGGGATCACTGCGGCAGGCGGGGCAGGCCAGCAACTCGCCGAATGGATCGTCGAGGGGGAACCTTCTGTTGATATGCTGGGCGTCGACCCGCGCCGCTATGGCGATTACTGCACCAAGTCCTATCTGAAGGCGAAGAATGAAGAGGCCTATGACCACGTCTTCATCGTTCATTATCCGGATGAGGAACGCCCCGCTGCAAGGCCGCTCCGCCGCACGCCGATCCATGATCGTTTGAAAGCGCTGGGCGCTGTCTTCGGGCAAAGCTTCGGATGGGATAGGGCCAACTTCTTCGCATCGGAGGGCACGCCGCAGGAGGATCATTGGTCCTTCCGTCGCTCCAATTGGCATGAAGCGGTCGGGATTGAATGCCGCAATGTGATGGAAAATGTCGGGATTCTCGATCTGTCCGGCTTTGCCAAATGCCGGATTTCCGGTGCGGGGGCTGAGGCGTTCTTGGATCGCCTTGTGGCCAATCGCCTACCAGCCAAATCGGGAAGCCTGAGACTCGGCCATGCCTTAAGCCTGGGCGGTGGGGTGCATTCGGAATTCTCCATTCTGCGGGATGAACCGGATTTCCTCACTGGTGACCCGAGCTTCTATGTTGTCTCTGCCGGGGCGTTCCAGCGGTTGGATCACGACTGGATTAAGAAGCACATGCCGGCGGATGGTTCGGTTCGCTTCGACGATTTGACCAATGCCATGGGCACGCTGATCATCGCCGGGCCCAAGGCGCGGACCTTGATGCAGCGGGTAGCGCCGGGTACCGATTTCGGAAATGATGCCTTTCCCTGGCTGACGGCACAGAAAATTGAAGTTGGCGTCGCACCTTGCCGCGCTATCCGCGCCAATTTTGTTGGTGAGCTTGGTTGGGAGCTTCATCACCCAATTGAGTATCAGGTTCATATTTTTGACGCCCTGATGGCCGCCGGTGCTGATCTTGGGATCGCCCCTTTTGGTATTCGCGCCATGGAGAGCCTGCGGATCGAGAAATCCTATCGCTCGCCGGGCCGTGAATACTCCATTGAACTTGCCGCCCTGGAATCTGGGCTGGCGCGCTTCGTCGACCTCAGCAAGGGGGACTTCATCGGCAAGGAGGGTCTTGTTGCCTGGCAACAGCGTGGCTTTGCCTGGACCTCCGCCACGCTAGAGGTTCATGACACGATTGATGCAGATGCGCTGGGCTCAAACCCGATTTCACTGAATGGCGCGGTTGTTGGGCGCTGTACCTCCGGCAACTACGGCTTCCGAACTGGCAAGTCCCTTGTCCTGGCTACATTGAATCCGGAATTCGCAGAGATCGGCCAGGTGTTGGAGATTGATATCCTCGGCGACCGGTTCCGTTGCACGGTCATCCAAGATAGTCCTTATGATCCTGAGAACGAACGGATCAAGGCGGCTGGGTGAGGGGAGTGCATCAGCCCGATGTCTTATCCAGCGCGGGTGACGCCAAAATAACCAAGCTCGGCAGCGTTTGGGAACTCATTCTCCGGCAGGTTCCACAGAAAACGGCGCATCCTGCGCTTTTCCGCGAGTTCGGCAATGCGTTCGTAGCGGGGGCGTTCGGCGGCCGGGCGACTGGCGTCAACGGTCAATGCCATGACGTTGCAGGTCGCAAAGACCGTCGCATCTTCAAGGTCGATCCGGGCCGCCGCCAGAAAACCGAAACAATGATCCATCAATGGCATGATCGCATCTTCGACCATTTCCATGCTGGGATTGGCTGCGAAATCCAAGAGTTCGAGGATCAACATAGAGCGTTCTTCATCATCGAGAACCTTCAGGGGGGCTTCAACCCTGTCAGCCTGTTCTGTCCCAATCAGGGCCCGGCTGGAAACCGGTACGATGAGGCGCCGGGATCCGCGCATCCGGCGCAGGGCAGAGACCGCAGCCCCAATTAGGTCTACCTGACGATCCGTTACTTCGGCAATGGAAAGGCGCTTGTCGAAGACGGCATTTGTCCCGCTCAGCGTCGTATCGCCGTCCTTGTACGCGGGCGCACAATAAACCGCATGCGCTGCCCCGGTTTTCGGCGACAGGATCGGGATAGGATGGGCGGAAATGCCGCTCACAATATTCGTTCCATAGATAAGAATTCCTACAGCTGCCCAGGGGCCCGGACAGCTGTAGGATAAACACGCGCTTTTCGATTACTCAACCGCAGATGCGGCCTTAAGAAATTTAGCGTTTGTCGATTGGGATGAAGGCCCGTTCGTCGGAACCGGTGAAGAGCTGACGCGGGCGGCCAATCTTTTGGTTCGGGTCGGTGATCATCTCGTTCCATTGCGCGACCCAGCCAACGGTCCGGGCAAGCGCGAAGAGGACCGTGAACATGCTGGTCGGGAAGCCGATAGCCTTCAGGATAATGCCGGAATAGAAGTCGACATTCGGGAAGAGTTTCCGCTCCCGGAAGTAATCATCTTCCAGCGCGATCCGCTCCAGCTCGCGGGCGAGTTCCAGAAGTGGGTCATTCACACCCAGCTGGTCCAGTACTTCATCGCAGCTGCTTTTCAGCACGCCGGCGCGCGGATCCAGGTTTTTATAAACCCGGTGACCAAAGCCCATCAGGCGGAAGGGATCGTTCTTATCCTTCGCCTTCTCGAGATATTTCGGGATGTTGTCCTTGTGCCCAATCTCATACAGCATCTGAAGCACGGCTTCATTCGCACCGCCATGCGCCGGACCCCACAGGCAGGAAATCCCGGCTGCGATACAGGCGAAGGGGTTCGCACCGGACGACCCGGCGATCCGAACCGTGGAGGTCGAAGCATTCTGCTCGTGATCCGCATGCAGGATGAAGATCTTGTCCATCGCGCGGGCAACGGCTGGGTTGATCTCATACTCTTCCGCCGGGACGGAGAAGGTCATGTGCAGGAAGTTTTCCGCATAGCTGAGCTTGTTTTGCGGGTAGGTGAAGGGCTGGCCGCTGGAGTATTTAAAGGCCAGCGCCGCGATGGTCGGCATTTTGGCGACCAAGCGGTGGGACGCCACCATGCGCTGTTCCGGATCATTGATATCCGTTGAGTCATGATAAAAAGCACTCAAGGCGCCGATGACCCCGACCATGATCGCCATCGGATGTGCATCACGACGGAAGCCTCTGAAAAAGTTCAGAATCTGCTCATGAAGCATGGTGTGATAGGTGATCGTGTGCTCGAATTCGGTCTTTTCTGCGGCGTTTGGCAGTTTACCGCGCAGCAGCAGGTAGCAAACTTCCATGTAGTTGCAATGTTCGGCCAGATCTTCGATCCGATAGCCACGATGGAGCAACTGGCCTGCGTCGCCGTCGATATAGGTGATCGCGCTGTCGCAGGATGCGGTTGAAGTGAAGCCCGGATCATAGGTGAAATATCCGCTTTGACCATAAAGCTTTCGGATATCAATCACTTTCGGGCCAACAGATCCTTCGAGCACGGGCAAAGTATACTCTTTACCGGTGGCCGGGTCGCTCAGGGTCATATCGTGAGAATGTGTCTTTTCAGCCATATCTTGCTTCACCTCCGCGCGGCAGGGCGCCGCGATTTGTTAATTGGCCGTATTTTCAGCCATGCGTTCTAAATATGTGACGGCTACAAAATTCCTAGTGCCATCTTTTGAGGCGCGCATCCTAACCGGAAATTCCGCAGTGCACAATAATTGCGACATTAATGCTCAGCTGTTCGGCGCTGCAGCAAGGCGTGCTGCGACTTCTTCCGCACCCAAGCAAAAGATGACATTGGACAGGTCGGGCGACGCCATGGTTCCGGTCAGGACGGCCCGCAAGGGCTGGGCAACCTTACCGAAGCCAACCCCGGCGGCTTCCACGGTTTCGGCCAGTGCTGCGTGGATTGCTTCTTCCGTCCAATCGCCAAGGGCGGCAATGCGTTCCCCCGCCGCACGGGCATGGGCGACCCCTTCCGGCGTGATCGATTTCGCGGCTTTTGGTTCTGTCAGTGGGAAGCTTGGGCGGTCGATATAAATCCGCGCTGCTTCCGCCAGTTGCGGCAGCATGGTTGCGCGCTTCGAGAGCCCGGCAAGGCCTAAACGAATCCGCGAGAATGCGGGGTCATCGGCGGTCAAATCCAGGCTCGGGGCAAGCAGCGTCATCAGGCGATCCCCATCGGCTTCCCGCAGGTAGTGACCGTTCAAATTCTCCAGCTTCTGGAAATCGAAGCGCGACGGGGCTTTTCCGACATCCTTCAATTCGAAGAGCGAGATCGCCTCTTCTTCTGACACGATTTCCGTATCACCATGTCCCCAACCCAGGCGCAGCAGGTAATTCTTTAACGCTTCAGGTAAATAGCCCATATCACGATAGGCTTCGACCCCAAGCGCGCCATGGCGCTTGGACAGCTTCGCACCATCCGGTCCATGGATCAGCGGGATATGGGCAAAGTCCGGTGCATCCCACCCTGCCGCGCGGTAGAGATGATATTGCCGGAAAGCATTGGTCAAATGGTCATCACCACGGATCACATGGGTGACCCCCATATCGTGATCATCGACGACAACAGAAAGCATATAGGTTGGGGTGCCATCAGCGCGTAGCAGGATCATGTCGTCCATCTGCTCATGATCGACAGTAACGTCACCTTGGACGAGGTCTGTCAGGGTCGTTGACCCGCCATCGCGCGGCATTTTAAGTCGGACAACGGGATCGATACCGGCGGGTGCGTCCGAAGGGGCGCGATCACGCCACAGATCATTATAGAGCCGCCGTCGGCCCTCACTTTTTGCTTCCGCGCGCATGATGTCCAGCTCTTCAGGGCTGGCGTAGCAATGATAAGCCATTCCGCGTGCAATAAGATCCTGGGCAACCTCGGCATGGCGGCTCGCGCGGGCGAATTGGTAGATAGGGTCGCCATCCCCTTCCAAACCAACCCAAGACAGACCTTCGAAGATCGCGTCGATGGCTTCCGGGGTGGAACGCTTCCGGTCGGTATCTTCAATCCGAAGCTTGTAGCTGCCGCCATGGTGTCGCGCGAAAAGATAATTGAACAATGCCGTGCGCGCCCCACCGATATGCAGGAAGCCGGTTGGAGACGGGGCAAAGCGGGTGACGACAGACATTTCTTCAATCCTTACGAACGGGGTAACGGCGCGGTTCCTTACCACGGGCGCAGGGGACACTTCAAAGGGCTTTCGACAAGCCGCCCGTCTTGCGGCATCATTCGACCATTAAGCGGTATTTCAGACAGAATTTCGTCTTATGGTCCGAATAGATCCGGGTTTGGAGCAGGATTTGACTGGTGACAGTGGGAACAGGGAGGCAGTGACTCGCTCGAAGAGCCGAAATGCGTATCCAGGCCTCAATGTCATGGGCTTGGCCGCTGGTCTTAGTTCCCCGCTCAGGTTTTTGGCGGCGACAGCAGTTCTTGAGAGAGAACGCTGGCCGCTCTGGTTGCCCCCGCTTTTCGGTATAGGAGCGGCGGTGTATCTGGTCTTGCCGTTTGAGCCGCCGGGCTTTGTCGTCCTCGGGCCGGTTCTGGGTGGACTGGCGATAGTGTCCTGGTTCTTGCGGGGCAGGGCCTTGATCGTCGGGGCTTTGATCGTGTTGCTTGCTTTGCTGGCAGGGTTTGTCGCGGTCGACCTTCGAAGTGATTGGGTGTCGGCGCCTCGGATAGAAAAACAAATGGTGCTTCGTGACCTGATCGGTCGGGTCGTCGTCCGGGAAGGCACGGGAAACGGCCTGCGTGTGGTCTTGAGTGATCTGAGTGCGCCGCGTCTCAGTGCAGAAGAAACGCCCCGGCGCCTCCGGATCAAGCTGAGGCGTGACGATGGGGCGATACCAGGCACGGTGCTTTTGGATCAGTCGGAGAGCCGCCACACCGGTGTGCGTGTAGGAGATTGGATCAAGGTGACCGCGCGTGTCGGGCCACCCCCGGTCCCGGCCTATCCCGGCGCCTTCGATTTTTCCAGAACCGCTTGGTTTCGGGAGTTGGGTGGGGTCGGCTTTGCGCTTTCCCGCATCAGTCATGTCGAGGCACGACGGTCGGATCGTGCGACGGAGCTGTTTTGGGGCATCGTAGAAGACGCGCGTCTGCGCCTTGCACAGACCTTCACGCAAGCAGCGGAGTATGGGCTATGGACGAATGGGGCGACCGGCGGGGTGGCGACGGCGCTGGTTACGGGAGACCGCGGCGGCGTGCCGGAGCCGGTGAAGGAAGACCTCCGCATATCGGGGCTTGCGCATCTCCTCGCGATCTCAGGGCTCCATATTGGGTTGGCGGCGGGGGCGGTCTTCATCGTGCTGCGGGCTGGGCTTGCCACCTGGCAAAGGGTTGCGCTGAGGTATCCCATCAAGAAATGGTCCGCTGTCGCTGCCATTTTTGCGGCGTTCGGATATCTGCTGCTATCCGGCGGGACAGTCCCGACCCAGCGGGCGTTTATCATGGTATCCTTGGTGATGATCGCGGTGCTTATGGATCGGCGAGCCGTTTCCATGCGGCTTATTGCTGTTGCGGCGTCGGTTGTTCTTCTGATCGCGCCGGAGCAAGCGCTGTCCGCGGGATTTCAGATGTCCTTTGCGGCTGTCGCAGCGCTGGTCGCCTTGTTCGAGAAAACCGATCCGGTGCGGGAAGGGCTGTTGACGGAGGAGGGGCCGCTTGGTGCCTTGGGCGAATGGCCCCGGCGTGTCTTGCTCTATGTGGCGATCCTGTCTCTCACCACCGTGGTTGCGAGTGCGGCGACGGCGCCCTTTGCGCTGTATCATTTTGGACGGGTGGCGAATTTCGGACTGCTCGCCAATCTGTTGGCAGTACCGATCATGGCGTTCTGGGTGATGCCTATGGGCTTGCTGACCGTTCTGATTACCCCGATCGGTCTCGGCACCTTTCCGGCAATTGCCATGGGGTGGGGGATTGAGGCGATCCTGGCGATCGCCGGGGAGATCGCGCATTGGCCCCATGCGGCGACCGAAGCGGGTGCCATGCCGGATTGGGGTCTTGCCATTGCTGTCGGTGGCGGCCTTTGGCTCGTCATTTGGCGACAGCGGTGGCGTTTCTTTGGCTTGCCGCTTGTGGTGCTGGGGTTGCTCTCGCCACTGACCCTGTCGCCGCCGGATATCATCGTCTCCGAAACAGGCAGGGTGACCGCGTTGCGGTGGGGCGATGGCTTATGGCTCTCCAGCACGAGGCGCGAGAAATTTGCTGCTGGTGTTTGGGCGGAGAAAACGGGGTTGCCTATTCTAGGCGATTGGAAGGCACTCAGCGCTGTGGAGAACACCCCAATCCGTTGCGATCCACTAGGTTGTGTCGTCAGGGTACCGGGGCGTCGACTGGCATTCTCCACATCCCCGCGTGGCCTGTCGGAAGACTGTCGGATGGCGGAGATTGTGATCGCCACCGATCATGATGCGGCAGGGACGTGCAAAGGGCGCTCTTTCATCGGTCCGAAGGAGCGTTATCGACAAGGCGCGCATAGCGTCAGATTGACCGAACCAATCCCGCCTCATGGGCCCCAATCGGGTGACCTGGTCGTTATAGAGACTGTTGGGGCTCTTCGTGGAGAGCGGGCCTGGACCGCCCAGGGTCCGGGATCGCGCTAGGCGACCCGGACACTTGGGCGGGGTAAAGGATCAATACTTGCGAAGCAGTCCGACCAGACGGCCCTGAACACTGACCGCATCGGGTCGATAGATACGGGTTTCGTAATTCGGGTTTGCCGGTTCCAGCGCGATGGCCTCCCCCTTCCGGCGGAAGCGCTTTAGGGTAACTTCATGGCCTTCGACCAAGGCGACGACAACATCACCGTTATCAGCGGTTTCGCTGCGTTCGATCACCACGGTGTCGCCATCCAGAATACCGGCATTCACCATGGAATCGCCATCGACTTCCAAGGCGTAATGATCGCCTTTGCCAAGCAAGGTGGCCGGGACTTCCACCATCATTGAATGATCGCGCAGGGCTTCAATCGGGGTGCCCGCTGCAATCCGGCCATAAAGGGAGAGCTGCACAGAATTGCCGCCGCCCCGCATCATCGATTTGCGCGTCCCGATTTCCTTGGCCCGCAGCATGTCGACACGCCGGTTCCGGATCGGTAGTTGTTCCGGTGTTGTGTTCTCCGGCAACCGCACCACTTCTAAGGCACGCGCCCGGTTTGGCAGGCGTCGAAGGAAACCGCGTTCCTCCAACCCGGTGATCAAGCGGTGGATCCCCGATTTGGACTTCAGGTTAAGCGCTTCCTTCATCTCATCGAAAGAGGGGGAGACCCCTTCTGTCGAGAGGTGGTCATGGACGAACATCAGAAGTTCATACTGCTTTCGGGTCAGCATGGCGGTCTTTCCTCTTCTTCTTCATGCCCGGCCCGTTCCGACGAGATTCGGCAACACTTAGGTTGCTTCCGACGGTCCGGTTAAGCCGGGTGCCACATCTCTGCTGCGGGCTGTTTGAAGCAGGCATCCACAGAAATGCATCGACTATCTTGTTCGCTGTTCGTTTGATGAAAGCATCCGCATCTATGAGTACAGACGCGGCCTTAATCAGACAAAATGGCGAACAAATGATGATTAATGAACTAGTTTTGTTCGCATTTGAAGTCAAGAACAAAATTCGATCAAATGAAAAACGGAGAAAGATCAGGTGCGCATAAACAGAATTAGTACGTGATTCCTGACGAGGGAAATAGCAAGATTTCGACCCAATCGCCTTCACTTGCCGGTGGGGCATGAGGGGGGCGGATGATCAGACAGTCAGAGGCTGCCAGACGCGACATCATGGAGCTATCCTGTCGCTGGTAAGGAGAGGCGACCTGTGCGCCATCTTCCCCAACCGTCAGGCTGGCGCGGAGATAATCCTGCCGTCGATCATTCTCAGGCAGCGCATTCCCCAGTCGGGCACGGGCTGTTTTGGGTGGAAGGTCTTCAATCCCTTGCATCTTCGCCAATGCCGGGGCGGCAAATAACAGGAAACAGACCAATGTGGAGACCGGATTGCCGGGTAGGCTGAGCACCGGCGTGTCGCCAATGCTGCCGAACATCAGCGGTTTTCCAGGACGCATCGCAATTCGCCAGAAGTCCAATTGTAACCCGATTTCCGAAAGCGCCTTACCGATCAGGTCATGTTTCCCAACAGAGGCGCCACCGGTTGTGAGCAGCAGGTCCGCTCCCCGTGCCCCTTCCGCCAGACGTGCAATCCCGTCCGTGTCATCTTTGGCGATACCTAAGAGGGTCGCCTCACCGCCAAGTGCGGTTACTGCGGCGGCTAGGGCAGGGCCGTTCGAGCTGACGATCTGATTCTCGCCTAGTGGATCACCGGGCATGGCGATTTCATCCCCGGTCGCGAGGATCGCCACCCTTGGCCTCCGCCGGACGGTAAGCCAAGGTCGGTTCATTGCCGCAGCAATACCGATATCGCGCGCGGTGAGTGTCGTCCCGGCCGGAAGCAGGATGTCACCTTCCTGAAAATCGAGCCCGGCAGGCCTGACGTAATGACCTTTCGGCGCCGTTTCACGGATCAGCACGGTACCGGCGTCCTCATCGGCCTCGGTATCTTCCTGAATAACGATGCAGTCGGCCCCTTCAGGCAAGGGAGCGCCCGTAAAGATGCGGGCGGTTTCCCCCGGTGCCAGGACCTGGTCGAGGGCACCGCCGGCGGCAATCTCTCCAACAACACGGAGCGTGACCGGGACTGTCGCGATATCCGAGGCCAGCACCGCATAGCCATCCATGGCGCTGACAGCCTTTGGCGGCTGGGTGCGGCGCGCTGCGACATCTTCTGCCAGGGTCCGGCCCAAGGCGCGGTCGAGCATCACCTGCTCCGCCGGAAGCAGGGAGAATTTCTCCAGAATGCGGGTGCGTGCTTCTTCGACAGAAATCATGAGGCGCGATACTCGCCCGATCGACCGCCAGCCTTATGAAGAAGCTTGATCTCCCCGATTTCCATCGCCTTATCGACCGCCTTCACCATGTCATAAACCGTGAGGGCTGCGACACTGACGGCGGTCAGGGCTTCCATTTCCACACCGGTGCGGCCTTTCAGTTTGACCGTCGCTTCGATGGCAATGCCCGGCAGCTCTGGTTCCGGCGTAAGGGAAAGCTTTACAGAGGATAGAGACAGCGGGTGACAGAGCGGGATCAGGTCCGGCGTCTTCTTGGCACCCATGATGCCAGCCAGACGCGCTACGCCCAGGACATCACCCTTCTTTGCTGTACCTTCTTCAATCTGGGCCAGGGTTTCGGGCGCCATGCGGATCGTACCGCGCGCCGTCGCTGTGCGCTCTGTGATGTCCTTTTCCGAGACATCGACCATCACAGCGTTACCGCCCGCATCGAAATGGGTGAGACCATTAGACATCGTGTTGTTCCTTTAAGCGGCGGCAGATCCGCCGTCGAGCCCCAGCAGAGCGCGGGTCGCAGCGGTCACATCATCTTGGCGCATCAGGCTTTCGCCCACCAGGAAGCAGCCGGCCCCGCAGGCTGCCATGCGATCGAGATCGGCAAGGCTGTATAGGCCGCTTTCCGACACCAGGATACGGTCATCACCGACCCCTGATGCGAGTTCTTCCGTCGTCGCAATATCAACTTCTAACGTCTTGAGATTGCGATTGTTTATGCCAATCAAAGGGGAGGTAAGCTTGAGCGCGCGCTCCAATTCTTCGGCGTTGTGTACTTCGACCAGCACATCCATGCCCAGACGATGCGCATGTGCTTCCAGCGCCAGGGCCGTGTCATCTTCCAATGCTGCCATGATCAACAAAATGCAGTCAGCGCCAATCGCGCGGGCCTCATCAACCTGATAGGGATCAAGCATGAAGTCCTTCCGAAGCACCGGTAGGTCGACCACCATGCGCGCCGCCGTCAGATAATCGTCGCGACCCTGGAAATAGGGAATGTCGGTCAAGATGCTGAGGCAGGCCGCACCACCTTGCTTATAGGCCCGAGCAAGAGCCGCCGGGGCAAAGTCTTCACGGATAAGCCCCTTGGACGGTGATGCCTTCTTGATCTCGGCAATCAGGCCATACTGTCCGGCGTCTCGCTTTGCCGTCAGTGCTGCGATGAAGCCACGGGGCGGTGGGCCCTCAGCGGCTTTCTCTGCCATTGCTTCCGGCGCGATTTCCGCTTTGCAGGCCGCTATATGGTCGCGCTTGTCGTCACAGATGCGCTTCAGCACGTCACTCATGCGGCATCCCCCGTAATCGCGGCCATTTTGGAAAGGGCCTCTGCAGCGGCTCCTGAATCTATAGATTGGGTGGCAAGAGCGATGCCGCCGGCGACATCATTCGCCTTTCCTGCGATCATCAGCGCGGCGCCGGCATTGAACAGAACGACATCGCGGTAGGCGCCGGGCTCACCGCGCAGAACAGCGCGAAGAGCGTCCGCATTTTCCGCCGGTGTGCCGCCCTTGAGGTTTTCCAGTGTCGTCGTGGCAAGTCCAACATCGGCTGGGGAGATTTCCAACCGCGTTACCTTGCCATCTTCCAAGGAAGCCACCTGGTTCACACCGGTCGTGCTCAACTCATCCAGACCATCCGCGCCATAGACGACCCAGGCCCGCTCCGCACCCAGATTACCGAGTGTTTCAGCCATTGCGTCAATAAAGTCAGGGCGGAAGCAGCCAATCAGATAACGCGTCACCAGCGCCGGATTGGAGAGGGGGCCTAAGATGTTGAAGATCGTCGGCGTGGCGAGCTCAACCCGCGTTGGCCCGACATTGCGCATCGCACCGTGGTGACGCTGCGCCATCATGAATCCGATCCCGGCTTCTGCGATCGCGCGTTGGACATTGGCAAAATCCGTGTCGAGGTTGATGCCCAACTCGGTCAACACATCTGCAGACCCTGATTTTGAGGAGGCCGCGCGATTACCATGTTTCGCGACAGGGACACCTGCACCGGCGACAACCAAGGCCGACGCCGTTGAAATGTTGTAGGTACCGCTTTTGTCACCGCCGGTTCCAACGACATCCATGGCACCTTCCGGAGCTGTGATCTTCGTTGCTTTCGCCCGCATGATCCGCGCGGCGCCAGTGATCTCTGCCACCGTCTCTCCCCGCACCCGAAGCGCCATCAGAAAACCGCCCATCTGCGCCGGGGTCGCATCACCGGACATGATGATGTCGAACGCCTGCTCAGCCTGGTTTTCCGTTAAACTCTCGCCACGCGAGACAATGCCGAGAAGTTCCTTGAAATAGCCTTCGCTCACCAGATTCCTCCGTTACTCAGGCCGCGTTATCGACGCGGTTTCGGGTTCGGTTGAGGAAGTTGCGCAACAGGTCATGCCCGCCTTCCGATGCGATGCTTTCCGGGTGGAATTGCACGCCATAGGCGGGCTTCTCCCGGTGTTCCAAGCCCATAATGATGCCGTCTTCGGTTTCTGCCGTAACCTTCAATTCGTTGGGCAGATTGTCCTTAGAAACGACGAGGCTGTGATAGCGCGTGGCGCGCATGGGATTGGGTAACCCGGCGAATAGACCTTCGCCTTGGTGATTGACGTCCCAAACCTTGCCATGCACAGGCTCTGGCCCGCGCTCTACTTTGGCGCCGAGGGTCTGGGCGATTGCTTGATGGCCCAGGCAGACCCCCAATATCGGCACGCTGTTCTCTATTGCCGCCTTGGCGAGATCCATGCAAATCCCGGCCTTCGGTGGGTCGCAGGGCCCCGGAGACAAGACGATCCCGTGAGGTTTCCCAGCCAACGCCTCTTCGACGCTGATTTCATCGTTCCGCCGCACCGTCATTTCCGCCCCGAGTTCACCCAGGAAGTGAACGAGGTTATAGGTGAAGCTGTCGTAGTTATCGATCAGCAGATACATGCTATGGCTTTCCAATTCACACAGGCTTGTGCTGTACCCATTCCATCTACCGAGCATAACCCTCGGTCTTTGGGAATGGCACGGCCTAGCCCGACACCCGCGAAGGCAGCGTTTATAGCAGGGGCGGGCGCGCTTGGAAAAGGCCTGAGACAGGCTCTTAGGCGCCCGGGGCGGATATTTGGGGCGCGGTGTTGCCGGGAGTGAGTGCTCACCATACAGAGATTAATCTCGCCTGCGGTGATGAATCGCGCAATACAGCGCGTTTCGTGCTATTCGTACCAGGCGCACTGGTATCGCCCGGGGGGCGGATAAGGGCATCGTTTTGTTAGGCCGTTTGGAAGAACTGACGCTCTCGAACCCGATGAACGACAAACAGATACAAAGATCGCCCGGGTTTCCGGGAAAGCCGGTGCCCGGCTCTGATGTGCCGGATGTGGTGCCGTCGCCACAGATCGGCGCGCGGAAAGGCCTGTTTGGCAGAAAGAAGGCCAAGCAGCAAAAAGCCAGGAAGCAGAAGCGCGAGATGCAAGGGCGCTCTGTATCTAGGGCCGGTAGCGGCGCTGCGAAAGGCGCAATCCTGATTTCTGCGAAATGGGCGGGTGCGTTGGCATCGGTTTTCATCATGGGCGCCGGATTGGGCATGGGGGGCGCCTTGTGGTTCCACCATGAAGACCCGTCACGATCTGCCAAGGGTACCCTGCCGGAACTGCGGACTGCCGACGATGACAGTGTTGCGTATACGCTTCCCGTGCATGTTTCAGCTTCTGAGAAAGCGCGACAACGCTACGCCGAGATTTTGGCTTCGGAACCAATTGATGTCGCGCCTGAACCCGCCTTTCCTGCGGCGACCAGCAGTGCGGCGACCAGTGGTGCGGAGATAGAGGCGCAGGAACCTCTTCCGGAAACACCGACCGTAGTTGCCGCTGCGACGCCTGATGTGGCTCCAGCGCAAACGCCGCAACCAGAGCCGACAGAAGCCGATGTGGATGGGGAGCAAGAGACGCCTGTCCCCAGTGTTTCACAGATCCTTCCGGTAACCCAGCAGCCGTGGGTAAAGAATGCGGCTGCAATTATTGTCGATCCGACGAAGCCGATGATTGCTGTTGTGATTGATGATGTTGGGTTGGACCAGCCGCGCAGTCGGCGCGCTATCGATTTGGAGGGCCCGCTGACCGTTGCCTTATTGCCTTATGGGTATCACCTGCAGGAACTCGCGGATAAGGCACGTCGGAATGGTCATGAACTCTTGGTCCATATGCCCATGGAGCCACTGGATCCGGAAGCCAATCCGGGACCGAAGGCCCTTCTGACCCGTTTGAGCGAAGATGAACTACGGCGCCGAATTATTTGGGATTTGGAGCAGTTCAAGGGCTATGTCGGATTGAACAACCATATGGGCAGCCGCTTCACAGCCTATGAAGATGGCATGCGGGTGGTGATTGAAGAGGCGCAGGCACGCGGACTGCTTTTCCTTGATTCCGTGACAAGCCGAAGTACCAAGGGTTTCCGGTTGGCGGCGCAGGCAGGGATGCCCTATGCGGTGCGGGATGTCTTCCTGGACCATGACATCGACGCGGCGGCGATTGCTAAGCAACTGGTGGAAGTGGAAAAGACGGCGCTGCGACACGGTCACGCAATCGCCATCGGCCACCCCCATGACGAGACGGTCAACGCGCTTCGCACGTGGTTGCCGCAGATCCAGGCGAAGGGCTTTCAGATTGTGCCGATTACGGCGATCATCCGTGCAAGACAGGCTGCGGGCTAGCCTGGAAGACCAGGAACCATGCTGTTAGAGCCAGGCACTAATCTGTGTCGGGTGTGTCTGGAACAGGATCACTTGGTCCAGAATCATTTTGCCCAGAATCATTTTGTACCGGGTCTGATGCCGCTTTGCGCGCTTCTTCCAACGCCATGTCGATCAGCGGCAAAAAGGCTTCAGGCTCTTGGGCGCCGGAGAGGGCGTATTTACCGCCTACGATGAAGCAAGGCACGCCGTTGATGCCAAGACGTCTGCCAAAAACATCTTCCGACAACACATCGCGCCGGTCCGCATCGGTGTCCAGATAGATGGCGGTGCGTTCCGGTTCCATTCCAGCGGCTTCGGCGATCTCAAGCTGGACGGCCCGGTCGCCGATATCGCGGCCTTCCAGGAAATAGGCCTCGAATAAACCGGTCACGACGCGTTCACCATGACCGGTGCTGACTTCCTGTGCCCGGCGGATCAGCCGATGCGCGTCGACCGTATTCGGGGTTCGCGGGATCGCGTCGAACTTGAACTCAATATCTGTGTCGCGCCCAACTTGCTCAATTTGGCGATAAACCTGTGAGGCGCGTTCTTCTCCGCCGAATTTGGCACTTAAATAGGCTTGGCGGTCCATACCGTCCGTCGGCATGTCGGGGTTGAGTTGAAAGGCTCTCCAGCGGATTTCGATGTCGACTTCCGGGCGCATCGACAAGGCTTCGTCCATCCGTTTTTTACCGATATAGCACCAGGGGCATATCGGGTCCGAGAAAACGTCAATTTGAACCTTCGGCTGCACGGTTTCTGTCATGACGGTCCTATCTGGGTTTTGTGTCAGCAGCGTGCGCCGGTCCCGCGCACTGCCGTTTAGAATACTTCAGCGCACGCGCGGGATAACAGGCTTTCCGCTGTATCACCTTCGGCGATGCCAACGGTGCCGGTTTGGATCCAGACCCGGACCGCCCGCATGACTTCTTCGGTCATATGGAAATCGGATTGTTCCAAGATGCCGGCGATTCGTTGCACCACCCGGATGGCTTCCGCTTCCGGTGTTTCGGTCATGATCATGGCAAAATCTGCGGTGCCCAGACGCGCGACAGTATCTTCGATCCGCGTCATACCGCTGATCCAGTTAGAAAGCTGGCGCATCAGGATATCGGTGGCTTCATCCCCGAACTCTTCGTTCAGGCCGCCGAAATTGCCGACTCGAATCACAGCGAGCGAGAGATTGGCTGACCGCGCCTGAGTCGCTTCAACAACCCGCGCTAAGTGCGAATCGAAGAATTCCCGGGAGTAAATGCCGCCCAATGTGTCCTTCGTGC
>SPJV01000156.1 GCA_006844765.1 Alphaproteobacteria bacterium
GGGGCAGATTGCCGCCAAACCAGCTGGCCATGGCGCCGAACAGCGTCAGGATCAGCACCCATAACAGCAGCGACCCTTCGTGGTTCCCCCAAACCCCCGTCACCTTATAAAGCATCGGCTTATCGGTATGAGAGTTCAGGTACACCAGCTGCAACGAAAAATCCGACGTCACGAAAGCATAGGTCAGGGCAGCGAAGGAAAAGCCAACCAAAAGAACCTGCGCCTGCGCCGTGGCGTCCGCGCTGGCCATCCAATTGGACCACCCCTTATGGGCGCCAATCAACGGCACGAAAGTTTGCACAACCGCCAAAGTCAGGGCGAGGATAAGGGCGAAATGTCCGAGCTCTACTATCATAGCCCGCACTATAGTTCACCGCGCGTCGTATGCCACTGAAACCCGCGTGAATAGCCTAGGCGAAATCGCGGTTACGGCGCGCTGTCTTGACCTTTGCGCCAATCTTCTAGTGCTGGGTTTGGCCCAGACGTGACTGTCGGCACTGGTGCAAGAGCCGGTTCCGGCGCAACACCCGCCCCTTTGCTTAATGCACGCAAAGCAGACGTGTTTTCAATAACTTGCGGCGTCATCGCCATGGTTTGCGCGATTGAGGATTGAAATTCCTGCCCCTTCGCCTGATGCCGCGCCCCGAAATAGAACGACACAATCGCCCCCAAAAGCCACCATAACGGCTCTGGTACAAGGGCAATTCCTTGCATGCGTTGGGCAAACCAGATCGGGTCCACCATCGCTGCGACGAATAGGCCCAAGGTGCCCAAAGCCAACGCAGGGCGTGGTATCCGATTGATTCCATCGATCATCCGGTCAAACGGGCTGCGCTGCAAACGCTGGAATTCAGCCGCAAATGACGCAAGCGCCGCTGTCTTGCTTTCGTGGTCCCGTTGACTGGATTTTTCCGCATTTTCGCGAAACATCTCAGCCGTCTCCACAATCGCATTCCGGCCGCCGCCGAACAGGCCACCGATCAAAACATCCATTAACGCCATGTCGCCACCCGCGCCCGATGGGCGTCCTCGGACAAATGAAATTTGCGGGAAATAAACGCCTCGGCCCGCTTGATCCAACCGCCCTTGCC
>SPJV01000035.1 GCA_006844765.1 Alphaproteobacteria bacterium
CAAGCAGGCCAGCGACGAAGATCTGCGTGCCTGTGGGCTGTCGCGCCCCAAGGTCAGGTACGCCCGTGCTTTGGCCGAAGCCCAGATTGATTTTGACGAACTCCGCATGAGGACGTCAGCGCAAGTTATTGAAACACTTGTGAAAGTGTCCGGAATTGGGCGCTGGACCGCCGAAATTTACGCCATGTTCAGCTTGGGGCGCGCCGATGTGTTCGCGCCCAATGATCTGGCCCTGCAGGAAGCTGCCAAAAATTTGTTCGATTTGCCCGCACGGCCAACAGAAAAAGAACTTCGTTTAATGTCAGAGGCTTGGGCCCCATGGCGCAGTGTTGCGGCGCGGCTTTTGTTCTCTTACTACCGCATACTCAAATCAAAAGAAGGCATCAGATGACACGGATATTGGACAGTGACCGCCGGGGCCCGGCCTTGGGAAGCGCGAAGCGCCTTGTGGTGTTGTTGCATGGCTACGGGGCCGATGGGCGCGATCTGTTGGGCTTGGCCGATCCCTTGGCACCACACTTGCCCGACACCGCTTTCGTCGCGCCCAATGCGCCTGAACATTGCGTCGGAAACCCAATGGGGTTTCAGTGGTTTCCGATACCCTGGATCGACGGCTCGACCGAAGAAGAAGCCGAAGCAGGCCTGCTGCGCGCGGCCGATGATCTGAACGCCTACCTGGATGCCGTGATGCAGGAAGAGGGCGTAACCCCTTCTGAAACAGTGCTTTTAGGCTTTTCCCAAGGCACGATGATCAGCCTGCATGTCGCCCCGCGCCGGGATGTTCCCATGGCCGGCGTGGTCGGATTTTCCGGCCGGTTGCTGCGCCCGGATCTGATCGAGGACGAGGCGAAGGTAAAGCCCGAGATCATGTTGATCCATGGGGATGCCGATGATGTTGTCCCCGTCGCCTCACTGCCCGAGGCCGCAAATGCTCTTAGCGAAGCCGGGTTTTCCGTTTACGCCCATGTGTCCAAGGGCACAGCCCATGGCATTGCGAATGACGGTCTGGGTGTTGCACTGGCCTTTATGCGCAACCGGTTCGGGCTGGATGGGGACGGCCAAGACCGCGAAAACCAAGACGATTAACCT
>SPJV01000033.1 GCA_006844765.1 Alphaproteobacteria bacterium
GGGCGGAGGCAGGCACGCTGCCTGCGAAAACACCGACGGCAATCAACCCCGCAGAAGCGAAGCGGAATAGTCTGGCTATCCCCGGTACGCGCGATGTGAATGTCCGGCCTGCGCCGCCAGCTTGAGAGTTTGATGCAATATTATAGCTGTCGATCATAATCGCGTCGCCCATGGCAAATTCAGTCCTTGATAGTTCGTCTTTTCCTATATCCCGCGTTGCGCTCTGTTCCAAGCACCGGATGTCACTCTCTCACAATAGAGAGCACCGAAGGCGAGCAGAAACGTCGCATCTGACGATATAGGCACATCTTGTGGCCGCATTATGGCGCCTTCCAAGACATGCGGCCGTTGTATGCAAAAACAAAAAAGGCGAAGAGATAAAGGGCAAAAACACAAAGGGCGGCTGTGCCTATGCCCAGCCGCCCTTCTTGGGTGCTAAATTCGGCGGCGCATCAACGCTGCCGGAAACTCTGTTAGCTCGCCGCGCCCGAAGCGAGGGTGGTTACACCGCGACGGTTCTGAGACCAAGCCGCTTCGGTGGAACCGGCAACCGCCGGGCGTTCCTTACCGTAGGAGATGGTTTCGATCCGGCTGCCATTAACGCCCTGGCTCATCAGGAATTCTTTGACCGAGTTCGCACGACGGTCGCCGAGTGCCAGGTTGTATTCACGGGTGCCGCGCTCATCGCAGTGACCTTCAACACGAATGACGACGCCCGGGAAGGCGTTCAGCCATTTTGCTTGACGCGCCAATGTGGTTTGCGCCGCGCCGGTGATTTCCGAGCTATCGAGTTCGAAGTAGACACGGTCACCAGCGGTGACGACAAAATCTTCAACCGAGCCGGCTTTCGGACCCGAGGGGGCCGGTGCGGTCGCTGCAGGCGCAGGCGCAGGTGCCGTCGCCGTTTGAGTCTGGCCCTGATCGGTCGACTGTGCAGAGTTTTCCTCATCTGAGGCACAAGCGGTCAGCAGGGCCGCAGCCGCTACAACGGTAAGAATCTTAAAGCGCATCTAGCACCCCCTGAAATTTGGGTTCCGGCAGATCGACTGCCCGTAGCCGATCACCAATTCATTCATC
>SPJV01000123.1 GCA_006844765.1 Alphaproteobacteria bacterium
AGTATCCATACGGGCGCAAGCGGCGCCTAGAGAAAACTCATTTTCTATGCGTGCTCTCGCCGACGCTTTCCGCATGTTCAATTCATCATCTGAAAGGGACATTGCAGCATCCAGGGCATTGGAAAGCGCTGTGACATTCCGGGGGTCGTCAACCATCCAACCACAATTGCCGGCAATATCGGCGGCATCCCCAATTGGAGTGGCAATGGGCACCAGGCCGGCGGCCATGCCTTCGGCAAGCGCATTTGGAAAGCCTTCCCCGTAGGCGGAGGGCATAACAATAAAATCTGCAGCAGCAAGGACGTCCGGCATGTCGGTGCGGACCCCTAAGCGATACCGGTTTGGTGCCGGTGGTATTTGGCTGTCATCGTCTGTGCCCAGTCCGGCCAGCATGACTGTCGGCGGATTGGATGCTGTTTCCAAGGCACTCATATAGAGCGGATAGTTCTTCATTGGATCGACCCGTGCGGCTGTCACCGCCACCCGCGTAGAGTCTGGGATGCCTAGCTCAGCGCGAATTTTCTTGCGGGCTTCAAAGTTCGGGCGAAAACGGTCGGTGTCGATGCCATTCTGTGCAACCAGGGTTCGGCGCGGCTTGAAGCCGATCGCTTCATGCTCACGCTGCCCGGCTTTGGAGTTGTAAATGACCGCATCAAATGCATTCGCGGTCCGGCGGGAGGCTTCGACGACACGCCGGAACATCGGTGGATAGTTTGCGAGCGCCATGCCGGAGCATCGGATACCCGCGTAAAGGCGCATCTGATCGCGTAAGCCAGACAGTCGCGCCGCATAAAGGCTCATCAGATTGGCGTGATACATCCACCCGACGACGGCTTCGGGCTGTAGGGTTCGGATCAACCGGGTGAGGCGAAAGAGGGCGATCGGCAGCTTCGCTAGGCGCGCCGTCCCCTGTGCTTCTATGCCAAGGTCGTGAACCGGAATGCCGGCCTTGGTGAGTGGCTCCGCCATTTGCCCTGGATGAACGACCGAGGCGACGACCATCCGCACACCGTCATTTCTGGGAGTGGTCGCATAATTGGCGAGCATTCGCTCTGCCCCGCCAACATCCAGGTCGGTGATCACATGTAGGACTGTGCGGGTTGGAAGAGGACCGTCGGACACGTCGGGGCTCGTCCCTATTTTCGCGTTTGGCTAAACCTGATCAGACATCAGCGTGCGGTTCGGCGACACTGATAGGCTGGAGGCTTAGCCCGCGCACGGGATTAGAACAAGCCGATTACGACCAATTAATGACCTTTATCGGGCCGACTTCATCGCGAGGATCTGATCACACATATTCAGATTGAGTTGGATAACCTTCTCGATCAACTCCGGGTCTTGATTGGGGTCGTTTGCAAGTGCTGCCCCGACCTTAATCATAAACTCGCTGATTTTTTCCAGCAGATCTGCAGCCCCTGCGGGGACTTCATCGCTGAAATGCCGTGGCAGAAAATGCGATATGAAACGCCATAGAAACAGGTTCGTTTCCAAAACGGCACGCCAAGTATCGAGATCGGCGCCGTTCACCCGACAGGCTTCCAGTTTCTCCGCCAAATCGAGGAAAGGCATGGCCATATCATCGATCATATCCTGCTGCTTTGCGGAATTCATCATCATCTCTCTTGCTCCCTTCTGGTGCTCCGCGCGCCCCGCGGAAACCATCGAAGGGCGCTGCTGCCCCCAATAAGCAAGTTCCATTCCAGTTTTGCCGGCACTTTCAAATTTCTGTGATTCACAGTTCATAAGAAAGTGAGTGCAAAAGATACGACCAAGAAATTTTGCGCAGATTCGTGCGCCTCCCGCAAGAGGGCGAGTATCGCGTATAATATAGTAAGGCTTAGGAATGCGCGAAGGATAGGCGTGGTGGTTGACAAGAAACGGTAAAATTCGGGCTGGTCATCCGGTCAATTAGCTGTCAGTCTTACTTCATAAGCGTTTGTCACGACTTGGTGCTGACTGTTCAGTACGGCGTTTCAGCCGTCTCTAAACTCGATGTTCAAGCGATGACGAAGGCAAAAACGGGGAACCAAATAGGGAGACATTAGTATCGTCCAAGATACGGTGTCGTGATCCGAATTGGTGCCCAAAAATTAATGACGAATTATCAGGGAAGCTTGGGAATGGGAGTGTCTGGCAGGGAGCCGAACCAGGGAGAAAACCGTCTTGCGGTTGACACCTGGGAACTGAACTCCGCGCTTCAAATACCTTTGTGGCCTGGTGATCGTCGCACCTGAAACGAAGCATAGGGGTAACGATACCATGAACTTCAAACATCTCTTGGCCGCAGGCGCGGCTGTCGCGTTCAGCGCGTCGGTCGCTCAGGCCGGTACGCTCGACGACGTTAAGGCAAAAGGCTACATCGACTGCGGCGTGACCACCGGTCTCGCCGGTTTCGCCTCGCCGGATGACCAGGGCAACTGGGCCGGTTTCGATGTCGATTTTTGCCGTGCGATGGCAGCAGCCGTCCTCGGCGATGCCAGCAAGGTCAAATACACGCCGACCACCGGTAAGACCCGTTTCACGGCTCTTGCTTCCGGTGAAGTCGACGTTCTGGCCCGGAACACCACCTGGACCTTTAGTCGTGACACCGACCTCGGTTTCGAGTTTGTCGGCGTTAACTACTACGATGGTCAGGGCTTCATGGTTAAGAAGGACCTGGGCGTTAAATCGGCTCTCGAACTCGACGGCGCCTCGGTCTGCATTCAGACCGGTACGACGACCGAGCTGAACCTGGCCGATTACTTCCGCGCCAACAACATGTCCTTCACGCCGATCGTTATCGAAGATAACGCTGAAGCGCGTCAGAACTATGAGTCCGGTGCTTGCGACGTTTACACGACGGACCGTTCCGGTCTGGCCGCGACTCGCGTCGTTCTGTCTGACCCGGATGCCCACGTTGTTCTGCCGGAAATCGTCTCGAAAGAGCCGCTTGGTCCGCTCGTTCGTCACGGCGACAACCAGTGGGGCGACATCGCACGCTGGACGCTGAACGCGTTGATCACTGCTGAAGAACTGGGTGTTACTCAGGGCAACATCGGTGAAATGGCGAGCTCCAACAACCCGGAAATCCGCCGCCTCGTCGGTGCCGAAGGTGACCTCGGTGCGATGATCGGTCTGGACGCTGAATGGGCCATGCGCGCCGTTGCAGCGGGTGGAAACTACTCGGAAATTTACGAGCGTAACATCGGCCCGAATACGCCGCTGCAACTGGCCCGTGGCGTAAACGCGCTGTGGACCCAGGGCGGTATCCTGTATTCGCCTCCGTTCCGGTAAGAACGAATATGGTCGCGGGCGCTTTTTAGGAAGCGTCCGCTTCCGTTTCGGTGAAGCGACGGCGGGGGTCGTTGGGAGACCCCGACATCCCCGCCATTGCTTTCGGGAAAGGGGCTAAGAGACCTCCGGATCCCAATAGGGAAGGGATCACAAAGAAGAGGCCACGTCCCGAAGCGTTTATCCACCGAATGAAGGGTGGGGGCGCTCAAACTCCGGGAACAGGGGGTTAGCATGGCGGTTGAAGCGGAAAATGCGAATTTCAGCTTGTCCAGCCTTTGGTATGACAAGCGTAACCGCGCCATCGTTTTGCAGATTATAACAGTCAGCATTTTTGTTTGGTTTGTTTATCAAATCGTGAACAATGCCGTCACGAACATGGAAAATCAGGGGCTTAACCCTGGCTTCGGCTTTATGTCGCAAATTGCCGGCTTCAATCCGACATCGCCGGAATTCAATCTGACAAGTTTCGATGTGAACAGCTCGACCCATGGGGATGTATTCGTCCTGGGGATCGTTAATACGCTGTTGATCTCATTCGTAGGCGTGATCCTGGCTACTATCGTCGGGTTCGTTGTGGGGGTCCTACGGCTTTCGAATAACCTTCTGATCAAGCTTCTGGCCACGACCTATATCGAGGTGATGCGGAACATTCCGCTGCTGCTGCATATCTTCATCTGGTATTTCGGCGTCGTGCTGTTTTTACCGCAGTTGATGGGCGCACTGCCGGAGGGCGGCCGCGGTGTTACCGGGATTAACTTCCTAGGCCTGGACATGATATTTATGTCCAACCGGGGGATTAACTTCCCGTCGCCGGTTCTTGAGGCCGGTTGGCAGGTCATTCTGATCGCTTTTATTGCCGCGATCGCGGGCATCGTGTTTCTCAGCAAATGGGCGAAAAAACGTCAGGACGAAACCGGTCAGATCTTCCCGGTCTTATGGGCATCTCTCGGCCTGATCATTGGGCTTCCAATTCTCGCCTACTTCATCGCGGGGCAACCCGTATCCTGGGATATACCGCAGGCAACGCGCTTCAATCTGAAGGGCGGGGCGTCGATGCCAGGCCATATGATGGGATTGTTGATGGCGTTGGTCGTTTATACCGGCGCCTTCATTGCAGAGAATGTCCGATCCGGCATCCAGTCAGTGAGCCATGGTCAAACGGAGGCCGCCTTTGCGTTAGGCATCCGACCCAATGTCACGATGCGCAAGATCATTATTCCGCAGGCGATGCGGGTGATCATTCCGCCGATGACCAGTCAGTATCTCAACCTGACGAAGAACTCATCGCTGGCCGTTGCGATTGGCTATCCGGACCTGGTGAATATTTTCACCGGGGTGTCTCTCAACCAGACCGGAAACGCGGTTGAGATCATTGCACTGACGATGTTGGTGTATCTCACCATCTCGCTGACGATCTCGATCTTCATGAACTGGTACAACAAGCGCGTCGCGCTGGTGGAGAGGTGAGCCATGTCTGATATCGCTTACGTCAAAACAGAACTAAGCCCGACACTGCCTCCGCCGCCGAATGCTGCGGGGCCGATGAAGTGGCTGAAGGATAACCTTTTCAGTACATGGTACGAGGCGATTGGAACCGTCGTCGCATCGGCAATCCTCATTTATCTTTTTATGTCGATCGTGGACTGGGCCTTCGTCACATCTGTCTGGGAGGCTTCAAGTTTTGAGGACTGCCTGGAGCGTTACACCGGCCATCCGGTTGGTGCGTGCTGGGGCTTTGTCGATGCGCGTTTCAATCAGTTTATGTTTGGGCCTTATCCGACGGATTCCTATTGGCGTCCCATCATTGTTGGCATCTTGCTGGTTGCCGGGCTCTTGCCGATCATGTTCGAGCAGATTCCGGGCCGTAAAATAGCGGCACCACTGATGTTGGGGATCTTCCCCTGGCTGTCCGTTGCATTGCTGCATGGTCCGATTGAAATGACGACGTTGGATTCCGGTCTTGGCATCGGTGTCACAGCGTTGCTCTTTGTTTTGGGGATTGCCTTGGGCCTGTATGGGCGGAAGAACTTCAATCCTGGGCAGACCATGATTGGGTTTGGCGTCGCCTATTGTATCGGCGTCATGTACTTCCTGGCGTGGGGGCTTGGTCTGGAGACTATTGCGACTAACAAGTATGGCGGTTTCATGCTGACGCTTATCCTGTCGGCAGTCGGTATCGGGGTTTCTCTACCGCTTGGGATCGTACTCGCGCTTGGACGTCGGGCGAGTAACATGCCACTGATCCAGATGCTCTGCATCGGGTTCATCGAGCTGGTCCGTGCTGTGCCTCTGATCACGATCCTTTTCATGGCTCAATTCATGTTGCCCTTGTTCCTGCCCGAAGGTGTCGATTTCGATAACTTGGTCAGGGCCCTGGTCGGTGTGTCGCTGTTCTCCTCCGCTTACATGGCAGAGGTCGTGCGTGGCGGTTTGCAAGCCATACCGAAAGGACAGTTCGAAGCGGCTGATGCGTTGGGATTGAATTATTCAATGTCGATGCGTCTTATCATCCTGCCCCAAGCCCTGAAGATCGTTATTCCGAATATCGTTTCGACCTTCATCGGCCTGTTCAAGGATACGACGCTTGTTTCGATTATCGGGCTCCTGGATCTCTTGCTGACGATGAAGCAGGCGATCACCTCGACCAAATGGTTGGGGATGGAGCATACGGGCTACATCTTTGTCGGTCTTATCTATCTCGTCTGTTGCTTTGGGATGTCGCGCTACTCGATCTATCTCGAGAAGAAGCTGCATACCGGTCATAAGCGCTAGCCCAAGAAAACGGCTAAGAGACGAGAACGAAACAAGGTTTTAGGAGAAGTAAAATGGCTGAAGCTGCTGCGAGTGCAATGGACATTTCCGATGAAGTCGCCATCCAGATTTCCGGTATGCACAAATGGTATGGTGATTTTCATGTCCTCAAAGACATCAATCTGACCGTCAATCGGGGCGAGAGGATTGTTATCTGCGGGCCATCCGGATCGGGTAAGTCGACCATGATCCGCTGTATTAACCGGTTGGAGGAGCACCAGCAGGGCTCCATCGTTGTGGACGGGATCGAGCTTACCAACGATCTCAAAAACATCGATTCAATCCGCCGTGAAGTGGGGATGTGTTTCCAGCACTTTAATCTGTTCCCGCATCTGACCATTCTGGAAAACTGTGTCCTGGCGCCGATCTGGGTTCGCAAGACCCCGCGCAAGGAAGCGGAAGAGACCGCGATGCATTTCCTGGAGAAGGTCAAGATTCCGGAACAGGCCCTGAAATATCCAGGACAGCTGTCCGGTGGTCAGCAGCAGCGTGTGGCAATCGCCCGCTCGCTCTGCATGAACCCGCGGATCATGCTGTTTGATGAGCCGACCTCGGCCCTTGACCCGGAAATGATTTCCGAAGTGCTGGATACCATGATTGATCTTGCCGAAAGCGGCATGACCATGCTTTGTGTGACCCACGAAATGGGTTTTGCGCGCAAGGTCGCCAACCGCGTCATCTTCATGGATGGCGGGGAAATCATTGAACAGAATGAACCGGAAGAGTTCTTCAACAATCCGCGTTCCGAGCGGACGCAACTCTTCCTCAGCCAGATCCTCGCGCACTAAGCACTTAGTTGCGGAGGGGCAGGGGGCGGGCGTTCTTCGGGGCGCCCGCCCTTATTTTTGCTATGACTTTGCGCCGACATGCTTTTGCGATAGGGCTTGGCTGTTGTGATGAGGGCGGTTCAATTCTGTTAATGGAGTTCTGACATGCTTGCCAAGGTAGCGATTTTCGGCGCTGGCGGGATCGGGACCATGTTGGCTCATGGACTAGCAAGGGCTGACATTCCGGCAACCTTGATCGCGCGCGGGGCGAAGCGGGATGCGCTTTGCCGAGACGGCATCACAATGGTTGAGAAAGGGACGGAGGATCACCAGACGATCCCTGTTGCCGATATCACCGAGACGAAAACGTTGGGTCCGCAAGATGCAGTGTTGATCTCGTTGAAACAGCAACAGATCGAAGTGGCGCTGCCGGAAATTCTTCCGCTGATCGGCCCGGATACGCTGATCGTCCCGGCTATCAACGGCATACCCTGGTGGTACTTCGAGGGCGAAGGTGGTCCTCATGCAAGTCGGCGGATCGACAGCGTAGACCCTCAAGGCGCGCTATCAAAGGCGTTGCCGGCAAAACAGATCCTTGGCTGTGTCGTTTATATCGGGGCTGAGATGGTTAGCCCATCACGGGTGGACAGCCTGGGTTATCGTAAACTGATCCTGGGTTCACCGTTCAAAGGGTCAGCCGGACCGAAGGCAGAGGCCTTGGTGTCGGCGTTGGAGGCAGCACAGTATTCGACCACGCTAACAGAAACGATACGTGACGACATATGGATGAAGCTTTGGGGGAATATCTGGGCGAACCCGTTGTCAGTTGTCTGCAATGCCTCGATGGGCGAAATGCATGATGATGCGTTGATGCGCGAGCTTGCGATGAAAATGATGCGGGAGACGGGGATGGTCGCGGCGTCTCTCGGTATTGAAATTCCGATCAGCCCGGAGCAACGGATTGCTGACGCCGCCGGGTTTGGGTCCTTCAAGACCTCAATGCTGCAAGACTTTGAGCGGGGTTCCGGTATTGAATTGGATGGTATCCTGGGCGCTGTCTTGGAAATCGGGCGCTTGACGGGGATTGAGACGCCGACGCTGGAGACGGTTCATACTCTAACCCGGTTCATTGCCCTACAAGCCGGGGCCTATGACGTGAGAGCCTGAGCTTACTCCTCAACCAGAATGATCCGTTCGAAATCGACATTGCGATCCCGCAAATTGAATAACCGCATTGGTAGGGCCAGTCCCTCCGGCAATTCAGGGGATATCCCGGCAGGGGCTACGATACCTTCTTGGGTATAGAAGGGCGGGCGGCGGCCCAGATTGCGTATCCGGCTGACTCCCTTGGCATCAAGGGAATGCCAATCGATTGAAAGCCGCCAGCGTTGCTCATCCGGTTGATAGGCAAGCTCGTATCGGCCTTCGAGCCGACTTCCGCTCTCGATTAGGAAATCGGATTTTCCGCTGAGCCGAAAGCGTTGCTCCGTGACTGCCGAGAGCGCGCCAGACGCAGCGCCTTCCGGGATAGTCTCACTGAGTAGAACAGAGGCGGCATTGGCCCGTGTCGGCGTCTCCTCGGCTTCTGCTTCTTCGTTGTCTCCGGCGCAGGCGGTGAGGAGAAATACTGTCATGAGTGCGGAAAACAGGTAGGTGAGCCTAATCGGCGAGCCATAGCGCATTCCGGTCATAAGTTTCCTCCCTATGGCGTATTGGATGTCGCGCCTCGAAAAACCGCGCAGCCGGCGAGGCAAAGCCATCCGAAGATGAGCGCGATCCCGCCTATTGGGGCAACAGCACCCAAAGAAGAAGGCCCAGCAAAGGCGAGCATCAACAAGCTTCCACTGAAGAGTAGGATACCAAGGCAAAAGGCAAGTGCGGAGACGGCCAGACCTTTGCGGGGGCCGCGCGCCTGCCCCCAGGCTGTCTGAGCGATAGCGAAGAGAGCGAGCAGGGCAAGGGTGTGGATGCTTTGATATCGCAATGCTGTTTCGGCGCGGGAGACCGCGATTTCGCCAAACGTGCTTTCCATGCCATGCGCCGCGTAAGCTCCGAGGCCTACCGCGATTGCACCTGACAGTCCGGCAAAAATCAAAACCCACCGCATGGCATCTGTTCCTTCATATTGCGAAACCAGCAAGCATCATGATTGAACTTGGGTTTTGCCGCTCGGTTCTGCAAGGCAACCAGATGGAATTCGGTCCGAAACACAAAAGGACCCGCCAAGGCGAGTCCTTCTCAAAGCGAATGCCCAAGAAAGTTAAGGCATTACGCGAACTGGTCGACCACCTGTCCAAGGGTCCGGGTTTGCTCGGACTGTTCGTCCTGGTTGCCATTCACCTCGGACGTATTGGCGTTGTCGTTGTCTTCTTGATTGGTTCGAGCGGTTGTGCCGACTGCTGCGCTTTCACCTGCCGCTGCGACGGCGACATCATCTTCGCCATTGTCGTTGGCCAGCTGATTTTGAGCTGCGGTGCTGAGAACCACTTCATCGGATTGACGCTGGGCGTTTTGAGCACCGGTTTCCTGCTCGGTATCGGTTTCCCGCGTAACCCGGGACGCATCCGCATCAGAGGTGTCTTCGGAACGGAGCGCGGCTTCCGTATTGTCGGTACGCCGGTCTTCCTCAGCGCGACGATCCCGCGCTTCTTCCTGTCTTGCCTCTAGGTCGGCCGCCGGATTGCTTCGCGCACCGCCGAAGCCGAAGGCTCCAATACCGCCGATGTCAGCCATCTCTTAGCTCCTTCCGATTCTTTCCCTAGTTAACAGCATACCCCTTAAGAAGTGGTAAACGCCTGAAAACTGAGGGTTCAAAGAACCGCCTTACGTTCATCCCGGTTCCGTCCTAGGCGCAAGGCCAACGGTTTTACCGGAGATGAATTGCCCGTTCCGATGCATCTTTCCGCGTCGATTCGGGACTTCAAATGCGCACCCACGCACTCTCTCCAATGGATAGAATAGGGCAATTCGGAAAAAAATTCAAGCCACTCAAGACTCTCGTGCGTTTTTATCTCGAATGCCGACTATTTTGGGCGCGTCATGGTTTTCAGTTCGTGCTGCGATCTGCGCGGGGATCAAGCGCTTCCTGTAGTCCGTCACCCAGAAAGTTGAAGGCCATGACTGTGATGAAAATCGCAAGGCCTGGCCAAATTGCCAGCCAGGGTTCCGACCAGACAAGCTCTTGAGCATTGGTCAGCATGTTGCCCCAGCTTGGTACCGGCGGCTGGATGCCGAGGCCGAGGAAGCTCAGCACGCTCTCCAACAGGATGATATTGCCGATCGACAGCGTGGTTGCCACGACGATGACCGATGCGCAATTGGGCAGGATGTGCCGGCGCATGACGTGGCTGGGCATTGCCCCTTGAGAGACGGCAGCCCGCACAAAGTCGCGGCTGCGGAGAGACAGCGTTTCCGCCCGCACAAGCCGCGCGACGGTGGTCCATCCGACCAGGGCGACGATAATGGTGATCCGATACAAGGTCGCCTGCTCAGAATAGGCGATGCTTTCCGGCAGTCCCAGCTTGGCAGGATCAATGGCGGTCAACACGATCAGCAAGGGCAGCAGTGGTAAGGCAATGACCCCATCGGTTAGCCGCATCAGAACGCGATCGATCCAGCCACCGCGATAGCCGGCGACCAGGCCGATGAAGGTGCCGATTACGGCTGCGATGACGGAGGCGGCCAGCCCGACAGCGAGGGATATCCGACCGCCATGCAGCAATCGTGTCATGACATCACGCCCGGCCTCATCCGCGCCGAGGAGGAATTGGGAATCCGTTGGGGCGAAGCGGGCGAAAAGGTCGGTCTTGAAGGCGCTCACGCCCAAAACAGTCTCAAATAGCGGCGCGGCAAGACAAAGCGAAGCCATGATGGCGAGCAGGATCCCACTCGCCACAGCAAGCCTGTGTCTTAGGAAACGGCGCCATACCCGTCGCCTTGGCGTATCCGCCGGTTTAACGAGATCGCGGCTCGATGGGGGGAGAGCGTTCATCAGTCTGCCCCGCCACTTCGGTAGCTTACCCGTGGGTCCAGCACTGCATAGGCAATGTCGGCGAGGATATTGCCGGCCAGTGTAAACGCGGTTGCGGCAAGAAGCCCGACCAGCGCCAGATTATAGTCATTGCCCATGGTTGCTTCGTAAATCGTCCTGCCCATACCGGACCAGGAGAACATCGTCTCTGTAATTAAGGCGCCGGAGAAAAGGGATCCGATAGAAAGCGCCAGGACTGTTGCCATGGGCGTCAGCGCGTTCCGTAAGGCATGAACGAAAAGGACGCGGCCTGGCCCAGCCCCTTTGGCACGGGCGGTGCGGATATGATCGCGGCGCATCTCCTCCAGCATGGCGGCGCGCATGAAGCGCGTGAAGCTGCCGACGGAGGCAAGGGTCAACGTTGCAACCGGCAAAATCATGTGCCGCGCCCGCTCCCACAGCCCGGCGTCAGGTTCGCCCATACCGCCGGCCGGGATGGCTTGAAAAGGGATCGCAACCAGGATGATAGCGACAAGGGCGAGCCAGAAAGGTGGAACTGAAATGCCGGCGAAGCAGAACAGGTTTATCCCATAATCAACGGTGCTATGTGGCCGGGCAGCCGCATAGACACCAAGCGGGACCGCGATGGCCAGGGTGAACGCGAGGCTGACACCAAGGAGCAAGGTCGTCGCGCCCAATCTCTCCGGGATCAAGTCCAAGACTGGTTTTTGATAAAGGCGGGAATAACCGAAATCCCCCTGTAGGGCCGCGTTCAACCAATTCCAGTATCTCTCCAGAATAGGGCGGTCCAGGCCATAGAGTGCCTTCAGCCGTGCCGCGTCTTCGCTGGTCATTTCCGGATTGGCAGACAACATCAGGTCGATAGGGTCGCCCGGCATCAATCCGATCAGCGCATAGACCAGAAACGACATCGCCAAAAGAACGATCAGGCTCTCCGCGATTCTGCCCAGCACGAACCGCAGCATCTAGACGGCTCCCACAGGCGGGAACCACATGGGTGGCCGCGCGCCTATTCTTCCCACCGCCAATCCTCGACCCACAGGGTGGAGGGATACTGATGGCCAGTGGGTGTCAGGCCTCTCAGTTGCTTCGGCAGGATATGCGTGTTGGCCCGGAAATAGAGCGGGATCGCTGGTAGGTCGGTTGCATACAGGCTCTGCATTTCCGTCCATAACCGCTCTTGATCCGCCGGATCGCATTTTACTTCCAGATCATCAATGACCTGATCCATCTTGGGTGAGCTGTAGCCCGTGTAGTTTTGGCCGGTCCAGCCATTCTCCTCACTTGGGATCATATCAGAATGAAGCGTTGTGCGCGGGATTGATTCTGGGGACGAGATCCAGGCAAACATCGCAAGGCCGTCGAACTTGCGCTTTGATACGGTCTCCCCAAAGAAAACCTGAGCCGGTTCATTTCGGATCGTCGCTTGGATGCCGATTTCCCGCCACTGGCTTTGCAGCACTTGCTGGACGAGCTCTCGCGTCTTGTTGCCGGCGGTTGTCATCAAATCAATCGCAAGCGGTTGTCCGTCCTTTTGGCGTATGCCGCCGGCGCCGACATGCCACCCGGCTTCTTCCAGAAGGGCGGCAGCCGTTTCAGGATCGAAGCTGTGGCGCGGTGTTTCCTCACTATGGACCGCATCCAGCGGATTAACGTTGGAATGAGCGACCGGTTGGCGGCCTTCGAACAGGCGCGCACTGATTGCCTCCCGGTCAGCGCCGAGGATCAGGGCTTTTCTTACCCGTGCGTCCGCCAGGATCGGATTGTCCTGCATTACATCAAGATGTTCATAGATCAAGCCGGGCTTGAACAGGATTTGAAACCGGTCTGCGTAGCGCTTCTCGAAAGACAGCGCCTGATCGATATTCAGTCCCAACTCTCCCGAGATCATGTCTATATCGCCGGAGAGGATATTGGCGGATAACGCCGCCGTATTCTCAACCACTTTGATCAGGATTTCATCGAAATGGGGCGGTGTACCCCACCAAGCGTCATTTCGGACGAGAAGGATTTCTCGCGGTGCGGTAACCCTTTCAACGCGATAAGGGCCATGCCAAAGCCCCGGATTTGTCGGGTCTGTGTCATAGGCGGTGCGGCGCCTGTATCCTTCGCTTCCTTCCTGAAAAATCGCGCGTTCCAGATGATCCGGTAGCAGCGTCAGGCCGGCGATGTTCTTGAAGTCGCAGGTCCGCTTGTTGAGATGCAGTGTAAAGCGCTTGTCGCCATCCGTGTCGATCCGATCAATTCGCCGATAGAGCTCCGCAGAATCGATACCTGATTTCGGGTCTTTGCCGATCTCCCACGCCAGAATGACATCCTTGATCGTGACCGGCACCCCGTCGCCCCAAACTGCTTTCGGGTCCAGCTCAAACGTGACCGCCATGCCCGGATCGCCGTTTTCCGCTGTTTCATAGGCCGCCGTCCCGTTCGCCAGATCAGGCAGACCAGTGCAGAGCATGCAGCGCGGCTTCCAATCCGGGCCATAGGCTGTAATCGGCCGCCGGGCGAGGGCGATTGTATAACTCTTCGCCAACATGGAATCGAAGGCGGGATGGAGAGTAGAGGGGAACTGGGATATCCCGATTGTCAGCCGTTCCTTCGCGTATGTGACGCTCGTTAAGGCCAGGATTGCTGCAAGGAATAGAAACGGCAGCAACAAAGCTTGGCGGCTTACGGTCACGATGCGCATCAATGGGGCCTCCGGCTAAGTCTCAATACACTAGTTCAGCTTTTTTTGACCTTATGGGCAAGCTCGGCTGTGCCATAGAACACTACCAGCAACGCGCCATTGGGGGAGTGGGAGCAATGGACCGTTCCTTCATCCAGACAGACCAGATCGCCCGGACCGTATTCATAGCCATCATGATCAACCAATCCCCCTTCCAGAACCAGAAAATGCTCTTCCCCGATATGGGCGTGGGGTGTGGTCCAGGTGCCGGGCGCCATGCGGTAGACGTGAAAGCCGCTACCGAGTTGCCGGTCTTCCCCAAGTTGCACGACGCTTTCCCCCGAGGTGCCTAAGTCGGAGGGCATTGGGACAAACGCCGCCTCATGGATATTAACGACATGCCGCCGGGCTGGTTCGACGGGTTTAAGCTCTTCTCGCTTCATAGTGAGTTCCCTCCTAACAGGTCGCGGAGATTCTGCGTGACAAAAAGCAATGTTATATTTATTTTGAATGAGTGCTCAAAATAAATATCAATCACTGGAGGGTATCATGAACAGGATTGCTCCCAAGGGGAAGGGTGAGTTGAGTGTGGACGGCAAGGCGATGGCGCGCGGCGGGCTCGCTCCTTGGACATACTTCAATGAAGAACTGAATGCGGTTGAAAAGGATATCCTGTTCAGGCGGCATTGGCAGATTGCCTGTCATGTCTCTGATGTGCCCGGCAAGGGCGACTTCATCACCTTCGATATGTGCGGAGAACGCGCGATCGTCATGCGTGGCAAGGATGATCAGGTTCGTGCCTTCCATAACCTCTGTCGGCATCGCGGCTCCCGTGTCTTGTCTGAGGCAAAAGGAACCTGTCGGCATGTCATTACCTGCCCGTTTCATGCCTGGGTTTACAATATGGATGGCACGCTGCGAAAAGCGGCGGCGGCCGAAACCCTGCCGGAGCTTGACCCTGTCAAACACGGCCTGAAGCCAATTGAAATGGAAGTCTGGCATGGTCTGGTTTTCATTCGTTTCCTGCCGGGCCCCCAACCGTCGGTCGCTGAACTTTTTGCCCAACGTGAGGAAGAAGTCGCCCCTTATCACCTTGATGAGATGGTGAATTCCGGCGGTGGTTTTTATGAGCAGGAGATGCCGATCAACTGGAAGGCGGTGCGGGATGTCGATAATGAAGGCTATCACGTCCCAATTGCTCACCCGTCTTTGCAGGATCTCTATGGCCCCAACTATTATGATGAGCCGTTGGAGAATGGCACCAGCCGGTCCCATGGGTATCTGACGGAGACCCCCGGCAAGTTGTGGAGCGTGCGGCACTATAAGAAATTGCTGCCGGAAGTCTCTGGTCATAGTGAAGAAAACAAGCGGGCCTGGCTGTATCTGGGGCTTTATCCGAATACGGTGATCGGTCTCTATCCGACCAGCACCATCTTCTATCAGGAATATCCGATCTCCGCCGGTCGAACGATCCAGCGAAGCGCTGCCTATCGTTACAAGGAAGAAACGCGGGAGATGCGGGCGACCCGCTATCTGGCGGAACGGATTGACGGGCTGACTGGTGTTGAAGATACGCAGCTCATTGAATGGAGCTGCGAGGCGATGGAATCCAGCGCCTTTGATGGGATTATCCTCTCAGACTTGGAACAGAATGTCCGCGCGTATCATGATGCCTTCCGGGACAGTATCCCGGTAATGCAATTGGAAGACGCCCCAGCGCCGAATACGGTCGCCGCACTGAACGCAGAAATGAGTGCCGAGACATCGGACTAGGCACTTCTTTTCGGGAAAGCCGTAGCAAAATTTATGTTTGGTGAAATTAGGGGGAGACAAACCAGAATAATGTGATCACAATATTGCAATGAATCGGGGTGCGCGTTCGAATTCGTTTAATTCGATCATGCATAGGGATTGACGCCGCCATACAAGGATCGACAAACTATCCATTGGCGTTTGATCCGGTATGAAAAATGCCGAGCGGAGTAAAGGGTTCCTGCAAATGGAACCGAAAACCGACATTAAGGAGAACAGGGATGTCAGGGATTTTCGATAGATTGGGCAAGGTGGCTGTTGCTGCCGCTGCCGCCAGCGCGATCGCCATGCCGGCGATGGCGGAAGAAGTACTACGGGTCACCAACTGGGCCGAATATATCGGCGAAGAGACCATCGCGAATTTTGAAAAAGAAACCGGTATCAAGGTTATCTACGATAACTATGACTCCGTTGAATCGATTGATTCAAAGCTTCTGGCGGGTAACTCCGGCTATGATGTCGTCTCCCACTCGTCGACGTCTATCGCACGACTGATCCCGGCAAACATTGTTCAGCCTCTCGATAAATCGAAGCTCACGAACTTCAAAAACATCATGCCGGAAATCATGGGTCAGCTCTCTGAAAAATGGGATCCGGGGAACCTGTATATCGTTCCTTACATGTGGGGTACGCATGGCGTTACCTATAACAAGGAACTGGTGCTGGAGACCTATCCGGACGCGCCGATTGGCTCGATGGAGATGATTTTCGATCCGAAGCACATGAAGGAAATTGCGAAATGCGGTGTTTCCTTCCTGGATTCGCCGACCGACGTCATTCCGATGGCGCTCGCGCATTTGGGCCTGCCGCCGGATACCAAATCCAAGGCTGACTATAAGAAGGCCGAGGAACTGCTGTTGGCAGTCCGCCCCTATATCAAAACCTTCGACAACTATGCCTATCAGCGCATGCCGCAAAAGGAATTCTGCGTTTCTGTAACGTGGGGTCCGGATGGCCTGCTCGCCATGGCCGGTGCTGCTGAAGCCAATACCGGTGTCGTGCTCGACTTCTACCTGCCGGAAGGTAAGGGCAAAGCCAATCTCTGGGTCGATGGTTGGATCATTCCTGCGGACGCCAAGAATGTGGAAGGGGCGCATAAGTTCCTTAACTACATGATGCGTGAAGACGTCGCGGCGGGCGATTCAAACTACACTTGGTATGCGTCGGCCAATGCCGCCGCGAAGCCGATGATTGATCCTGCTGTGACCGGTAGCCCGGCTTCTTACCCGACGCCGGCACAGGTGGCGAATATGTACACCCTGTCGCCTGTCGGTCGTAAGGCGGAGCGTGTTCGCACCCGCGCTTGGACGGACTTCAAGGCAGGTCAGTAACTCTCCCTGTTCGGAACAATTCCGGCGGCAGCTCTATCTGGGTTGCCGCCGGGTGTTCCCCGTATTTGAATAGCTCTGGTGGGGGGAAGAGATATGGCAGGCGTTCCCAATTTAGCAGACACACCTTGGCTCGACCCAAGTTCCGAGCCCTTTATCCGGCTGCGCGGTGTCACGAAAAAGTTCGGCGATTTCACTGCCGTCAATAATGTCGATCTGGACATCTATAAGGGTGAGCTGTTCTGCCTGCTCGGCGGATCGGGTTGCGGGAAGAGCACCTTGCTTCGGATGCTCGCCGGATTTGAGGTCCCGACCTCCGGGCGAATTATGATCGATGGTGTCGATATGTCGGATGTTCCCGCCTATGAGCGCCCGACAAACATGATGTTTCAGAGCTATGCGCTTTTCCCCCATATGACGGTTGAGAAAAACATCGCCTATGGGCTGAAGCAGGAAGGCGTGGCCAAGTCAGAAATCGCTGATCGGGTGGATGAGGTTTTGGGGCTGGTCGAGTTGACCGACTTCACGAAACGCAAACCTGATCAATTGTCCGGTGGTCAGCGTCAGCGTGTTGCCCTTGCCCGCGCGCTGGTAAAGAAGCCCAAGCTCTTGCTGCTGGATGAACCGCTGGGAGCGCTCGACAAGCGCTTGCGGGAGCAAACCCAGTTTGAGTTGATGAATATCCAAGACCAGGTTGGGATTACCTTCGTGGTCGTCACCCATGATCAGGATGAGGCGATGACGCTCTCAACCCGGATTGCGGTGATGGATGCCGGCAACTTCCAACAGATTGGAACGCCGACGGAAATCTATGAGTTCCCGGAAAGCCGCTTCGTTGCCGACTTCATCGGGAATGCGAATATGCTGGATGCGCGGGTCACGGAAGCCGGCACGGATCATGTGACCGTGGAAACGGCGCTGGGGACCATTCGCACGGAACAAGGTATCCAGGTTCAAGAAGGCCAAAAGGTCTATCTTGCGCTCAGGCCTGAGAAAATTCACCTCGCCAAAGCCGGTGACCCTGTCCATGAAGGCAACATGCAGGTCACAGGGCATGTCGAAGATATCGGCTATATGGGCGACATGTCTGTCTATAAGGTCCTGGTGAATGGGGAGACCATGATCGAGGTTACGGCCCCGAACCTGACCCGACCAAAACAACGGAGCCTGGCGATTACCTGGGATGAGGAAGTCGTCCTTTCCTGGCATTCCAACAGCCCGGTTCTGTTGGTGAGGTGATCGCGATGTCGAGTGTGGCTGCAGACCCAATGGATCCCGCGCCTGGCCCGACACAGGCCGGGTTGGGGGCACGGATTTCACGTCAACTCCAAGCCAGTTGGAAGCTTTGCGTCATCGCCGTTCCCTATGCCTGGATGCTGATCTTTTTCCTTCTACCGTTCTTCATTGTATTCAAGATCAGCTTGGCAGAGCCTCTAATCGCGGCGCCCCCTTTCTCCGCCCTATTCGACCTGACAGAGGAAGGGATCGTCACGATCCGGATTATCCTCGATAACTTTCTCTTCATCTTCGAAGACGATCTTTATATCAGGACCTATCTGAATTCCGTGAAGATCTCGACGATCTCCACCATTCTCTGCCTCTTGGTTGGCTATCCGATTGCTTATGGGATTGTCCGCTCTGGCGAGATGGCGCGTAAGCTGTTGTTGATGGCGATCATCCTGCCATTTTGGACGTCGTTCTTGTTACGCGTCTATGCGTGGATGGGATTGCTGGCGGACAAGGGGACGATTAACAATCTGCTGATCTCCATCGGTATCATTGATGAGCCGATCCGCATGCTCTACACGGATTTCGCCGTGTATCTGGGGATCGTGTATACCTATCTTCCCTTCATGGTGTTGCCGCTTTATGCGAATTTGGAGAAGCTGGATTCATCCTTGAACGAAGCGGCGGCCGATCTGGGCGCGAAGCCGATTGGCATTTTCTTCACGGTCACTCTACCGCTTTCAATCCCTGGGATCGTCGCCGGCTCGCTCCTCGTCTTCATTCCAGCGACCGGTGAATATGTCATTCCGGACCTTCTGGGGGGTGGCAATGTGCAGATGATCGGTCGCGTTCTCTATAATGAGTTCCATCAGAACAAGGATTGGCCGGTGGCATCGGCCGTTGCGATCGCGCTGCTGTTCCTGCTGGTGGTACCGATGATGATCTATCAGCGCTACCAAGCCAAAGAAGCAGAGAAGGTCTGACACGATGGGAAAAGGCCGTTCACTCTTCTTGACCGTAATGCTTTGGCTGGGGATGGCATTTCTCTATGTCCCGATGCTCCTGCTGATCATCTACTCGTTCAATTACTCCAAGCTTGTGCCCGTTTGGGGCGGGTGGTCCGTCCGGTGGTATAAGGTGTTGTTCGAAAGTGAAGAGGTCTGGAACGCTGTCGCGCTCAGCCTCAAAATCGCTGTCGTGAACGCAACCTTCGCAACGTTGCTGGGGGCTTTGGCTGGGCTTGCCATGGTGCGTTTCGGTAAGTTCCGGGGGCGCACTTTGTTCGGCGGTATGTTAGCCGCCCCCCTTGTTATGCCGGAGGTTATTACCGGCCTGTCTCTGCTTCTGCTTTTTATCACGCTGAGCAAGATGATCGGTTGGCCGGCGGAACGGGGCTTCACCACCATCACCATCGCGCATATCACCTTTTCCATGGCTTATGTCTCGGTGATCGTCCAATCGCGTCTCACTGGAATGGGGGAGACATTGGAAGAAGCCGCGCTGGATCTGGGGGCGAAGCCCTTCCGGGTGTTGACGGATATCACCCTGCCGCGTCTGACACCGGCCATGGTCTCCGGCTGGTTGCTGGCCTTCACGCTGTCACTGGATGATCTGGTTATCTCCAGCTTCGTCACCGGTCCGGGGGCGAATACGCTGCCGATTCTGATTTATTCGCGTATTCGCTTGGGGTTGAGGCCGGATATCAATGCCTTGGCGACGATCATTATCGTGACTGTTGCCATTGGCGTTGCCATCGCGGCCTTCATGTTGATGCGTCAGGAACGCCAACGCCTCGCCGAAGAGAAAATGGCGGCCGGCCCGTAATCTTGCTGGCCCGTAATCTTTCTGGCCCGTAATCTTGCTGACACCTAGATCTTAGGAAAGTACCAAGGGTTAAACGAAAGCCGGGGAAACGCCTCAAACGTTTCCCCGGCTTCGTGTTTCTACAAGAGAACTCAGAGCTCAGCGGCGGCGCGGGTAATCGCCTCCCGCAGGATATCGAACATCATGTCGATCTCTTTCTCTTTCATGATCAGAGGCGGAGAGAAGACGCACATATGTCCGATTGGCCGGACGATCAGGCCCATTTCCTCACAATGTTTGTCCACTGTCCGCCCGAATTTGGCATTGGCCTCATCCGGATCGTCCTCGGACTCAACGGTCGCCTCAACACAACCCATGAAGCCGAGGCCTCGGGTTTCCGCGACATTCGGCAGTTCGCCCAGTGAATGCAGGCGTTCCTGGAAATGCGGGGTCAGGGCGCGCACATGTTCCAGGATCCCTTCATTTTCAAAGATCTCGATATTCTTCAGGGCTGCGGCGCAGGAAACCGGGTGACCGCCATAGGTGAAGCCGTTGTTGAACATGACGCCCTCATTCTCCGGGGTCTTCAATTCATTCACCAATCGGTCTGAAATCAAGCAGGCACCGAGCGGCAGATAGCCTGAGGTCAGGCCTTTCGCACAGGTGATCATGTCCGGCACGATATCGAATACGTCTTCAGAAGAGAACCAATGCCCAAGCCGACCAAAGCCGGTCACCACTTCATCAGAGATATAGAGCACGTCATGCTTCCGGCAGACTTCCAGGCAGAGCTTGTGATAGCCCGGTGCCGGGATGATAACGCCACCCGACGCCAGAAGCGGCTCCGCAATGAAGGCACCTACCTTGTCGGCCCCAAACTTCAAGATGGCGTCTTCCAGATCCGTTGCTTTCGCCTTGGCCCAGTCATCCATGCTCATGCCATCGGGGCGCAGAGAAGGGTTTACGTCCGGCAGCAAGTGGAAACGTTCGTCATCGACATCCAGCGCGTTGCTCTTGCGGTCACGCCCCGTGGCTGAGGCCGCCAGATAGGTCGAGCCGTGATAGCCCTTGGCGCGGCCGATCACCATTTTCTTCTCAGGCCGGCCCAGGCGATTGTTATAGAAATGCATATAGCGGATCGCGGAATCCACCGCTGTCGAGCCGCCTGTCGTGAAGAAGACCGTATTCAAGTCACCGGGCGATAGCTCGGCCAGTTTATGGGCCAGCAACGCGCCCGGCTCACATGACGTGTTCCAGGGAGAGTGATAGGCAAGCCGCATCGTCTGTTCGGCAATGGCATCCGCCATATCGCGCCGTCCATTGCCGATCTGTGTGCACCACATGCCGCCCGGCCCATCGATCAGCCGTTTGCCTTCCCCGTCATAGATATAGATGCCTTCGGCAGAGGCTGAGATCGTCCGATCCGCCTTACCCATGCTCGCGACGACCTCCCACGGATGCATATAGTGGGTGTTGTCGTAGTCGCGGATGGTTGCCGATGAGTTCGACAGGGCGGTCATGATGGGCTCTCCTTTGATAGATTTATCTCAGGCTAGGGGATGCGTTTGTGCTTGTCCATTATTATTTTGAGTAAATATTCAAATTAAATATGGACATGGAATTGTAAGGTGAATATCGTTACTCCCGTCGTTCCGAAGAACGGCCAATGAAAGGAAAAAATGTGTCTGGGGCCCAACCGAAAAGATCGCCTGGCAGACCTCGGGGAGAGCAGGTCGAGAATACCGCGCGTCGTCGGAAGCAACTGATGGACGCGGCCCTGTCATCGATTGCGGAGCGTGGCTTGTCTTCAACCACCTTGGCAACAGTCGCTGCAGCGGCCGGTCTCTCTCAAGGGGCGGCGGTGTTCTATTTCAAGTCTAAGGATAATCTGATCCTCGAGACACTGCGGAACCACTATGAAGAATATACCGACTTCTGGAAGAAGGCGCTGGCGGGTGCGGGCGATGACCCGGTAGACCGCCTTGTCGCCTTGGTCTTGTCAGATGTCGATGAGGTTCATTGCACGCCAAAGAATATGGCGCTTTGGAGCGCGATTTGGTCGGAGACGTCGGCAAGACCCCGGTTTCGCGAAGTCTGTGAGGGCTATGATGCGGAACGAACCGAAGAGATGCGGGCAGCCTGTGAGGCGGTGATTGACCTGGTGCCGGATGGGCATTGGACCGCTGTCTCCCTGGCGGATACGTTGGACAGCATCACGGATGGCATGTGGACGCGGATGCATATCTCGCCTGACTATATGACCCATGAGCGGGCGCGCGGGATCATTGTTCGGTCACTCGCGACCTTCATCCCGTCGCGCACGAAGGACATTCTAGCCAAATTCTCGTGATGACCGGCAATCAGAAAGGATTGAGTGATGTCTCATATGATCGTGAAACTTCCCAAGGACGGCCATCCGGAAACCGGTATGGGGCCATCGGATCTGGTTGCCGCAGCGGCTTTCACGACGGCGGATAGGACGGAAACGATCCATTCCGTCTGTGATGCGCCTGACAGAAATGATCTCTCGGTCGGTGTTTGGGAATGTGCACCCTGCCGTGAAGAGATCGATGCCTATCCCTGTGATGAGATGATGCATGTATTGTCTGGATCGGTAACCCTGACCGACAAGGATGGTGCGGCTCAGACCTTTACGACGGGTGATACCTTTTTCATCTCCAAAGGGACGCCCTGCATATGGGAGATCACGGAAACCCTGCGCAAATTCTATATGCTGGTGAATTAGGCGCAAAACCGTGAGCCGTTACCCACGCTATGATATCCTCTTTGAACCGGTAAAGATCGGGCCGAAGACGGCGCGCAATCGCTTCTATCAGGTGCCGCATTGTAATGGCATGGGGCACCGCTATCCGAGTTCGCTTGCCGCCATGCGCGGTGTGAAGGCGGAGGGCGGCTGGGCCGTCGTATCGACGGAAGAGGTTGAAATCCACCCCTCAACCGATGTTACCCCTTATAACGAAGGGCGGCTCTGGGATGACCGCGACATGCCCTACCATAAGCATGTTGTAGACGCGATCCATGCCCATAACTCATTGGCGGCGATTGAGCTGACCCATAGCGGCCATCACGCCTATAATGGGTATTCACGGGAACCGGCGCTTGGCGTGGTGGATGAACCAATCGTTGATCCTCTGCCTGTATATGCCCGCGCGATGGACCGTTCAGACATCAAGGCCTTTCGGAAATGGCATCGCGATGCGGCTTTGCGGGCACGGGATTGCGGCTATGATCTGATCTATATCTATTGCGGACATGGATTGGATGTCCGGCAGCAATTCCTGTCTCGGCGCTTCAATACACGAAGTGATGAATATGGCGGGAGTTTGGAGAACAGGGTTCGCCTGCTTCGTGAAACGATGGAGGATACGTTAGAGGCTGTGGGCCATGACTGCGCTGTCCCGATCCGCTTTGCGGTTGATGAGATGATGGGCGAAGACGGCCTTACCTGCGAGAATGAAGGGCGCGATGTTGTTGAGATGTTGGCTGAGATGCCGGATCTCTGGGACGTCAATGTCTCCGACTGGGACAATGATTCTCTGACGTCGCGTTTCGGGGATTCAGGCTTTCAGGACGCCTTTACAGGTTTTGTGAAACAGGTGACGAGCAAGCCCGTAGTGGGTGTCGGGCGCTATACATCGCCGGATGCGATGGTTTCTCTGATCAAACGCGGTGCGTTGGATATGATCGGTGCCGCCCGCCCATCAATCGCGGACCCATTCCTGCCGAAGAAGATTGAAGAAGGCCGGATTGAGGATATCCGGGAATGTATCGGCTGCAATATCTGTGTCACTGGCGATATGACCGCAGTGCCAATCCGGTGCACCCAGAACCCGACAATGGGGGAGGAATGGCGGCGCGACTGGCACCCGGAAAGGATTGCGGCCAAGGGATCAGACGCCAATGTGTTGGTCATCGGTGGCGGTCCAGCGGGGCTGGAAGCGGCACGGGCCCTTGGTCAACGCGGGTATGAGACCGTGCTGGCAGAGGCGGGCGCTTCCCTCGGCGGGCGCGTCAACAGGGAATCCGGGCTTCCTGGGCTGACACAGTGGGGGCGGGTTCGCGATTATCGCGAATATCAGATTCAGCAGATGGGCGCTGTAGAGACCTATCTGGAAAGCCGATTGAGTGTGGATGATGTCCTGGGATTCGGTGCGCGACATATCGCGGTTGCGACGGGCGCTTCCTGGCGACGGGATACCATTGGCCGGACCCATAAGTACTCTTTGCCGGGTCTGAATGAGGCCCGGGTCTTCTGTCCGGACGATATCATGGATGGGGTACAGCTTGAGGGGACCGCCCTGGTCTATGATGATGAGCATTTCTATATGGGCGGATTGGTTGCGGAAGCCCTGGTAAAACAGGGCGTCGCGGTCACGTTGGTAACGACAGCGTCGGAGGTTTCAAGCTTTACCCATAATACCCTGGAACAGCATCGTATCCAAAAGACACTGCTGGAAATGGGGGTGGAGATTGTGACCACCCATAGTCTTTCCTCTCTCTCCGCCGGTCATGTCAGGATTGCCTGTGGCTATACCGGTCGGGAAAAAGAAATCGCGGCAGAAAATGTTGTTCTGGTCACCGCGATGACACCGTCGGCCACTCTGTACAAGGAACTGCAGGCACGACAGGAAGACTGGGGCGATGCCGGTATTCAATCGGTCACGGCCATTGGTGACTGTCTTGCCCCCGGCACCATTGCGGCAGCGGTCTGGAGTGGGCATCGCTATGCCCGGACGCTCGATGCGCCGGAGCAGGAGGGGGTCTGGTTCAAGCGGGAAATCGTCGGGGTATAAAGACCCCGCATATTTCCGTGGCAGGATATCCGCCATGAGGCCGTCAAACCCGTTGGCTTCAAAGCCCTAGTCCGGCTTCTTCTCGGCAATCAATTCAAGCAATTGTTGTTTCGTGCGCTGGATGTGGTTTTCCAAGATGGCACAGCCTTCCTCAATCAAGCGCTTTCGCGCCATCTCGAGCAGTTTCCGGTGATCAGCGCGCGCCGGTTCCCGCATATGCATCACGCTTAGATGCATACGCACATAGCGGTCGCATTGCAGGTTCAGCCGATGCAGTAACTCTGCGGAAAGTGTCCGATCTGCCGCGGCATAGAGCGCCAAATGATATTCGGAATTGAGCGCCCCCCATTGCCCGACATCATTCGTATCATACGAAACCTCCATCGCTTCCAGAAGGGTTTCGCAATGAATGAGATCCGCTTCGGTCATCCGCGGAATGGACCGCCGGAACAGATCGGTCTCCAACATTGTCCGAAGGTCGAAGATCTCCTCCACCTCCGCCGGCGAATGTTTGACGACCGTTGCGCCGCGATTGGTGGTGAAGACCACCAGTCCTTCCGCATCCAATCGTTTGAGGGCTTCCCGTATGGGCATGCGAGAGACATCATATTCCACCGCCAACGCATCCTGGCGGATCGGCATCCCTTCTTCCAATTCGCCGCTTAAAATCCGCTCGCGGATATCATTCGCGATGACGTCGGGAAGGCTTTGTCTTTGAACCGCGCGTTGACCGGGCATAGTGATTGTATAGACCCTGCTTCTATGGGACATAAATTTGTATCCAATATACGAGAGTGTCCGCCTGGGCGCAATTTGCGGAGATGGGGCTATGAGCGAAACGGTCAAACTTGAGTTGGCGGAGGTGAAGCGGCTCAGCTTGGAAATCCTGACCGGCGCAGGGTTTGGGGCGCGGCATGCGGAAGCCATCGCCAACATGATCTATCGCTGCCAATTGGATGATTGCCAATCCCATGGGCTGTTCCGCCTGATCATCAGCGCCCAGACAATCAAAGCCGGGAAAGCGGATGGAGACGCCCTGCCGGTCATCGCGCCGGATGATGGGACTGCTGTCACCAGGGTTGATGCGGGCAAGGGCATGTCGCTGTTATCCGTAGAAGCTGCGATGCCCCGGCTCATAGAGAAGACGCGGGAACATGGGGTGGCGGCGCTTGCGGTTAATCGGTGTTTCCATTTCTCTGCTTTGTGGCCAGAGGTCGAAGACTTGGCAGCGGCGGGCTTGGCAGCCATGGCAATGGTGCCAAGTCATGCCTGGGTTGCGCCGGCGGGCGGCAGTCGCGGGACCTTTGGAACGAACCCGTTTGCTTTCGCCTGGCCGCGTCGGGCAGCGTTACCCCTGGTCTTCGATTTTGCGACAAGCGCCTTTGCACGCGGAGAGATCGAGCTTTACAAGAGAGCAGGAAAGCCCCTGCCAATCGGTGTTGCGGTTGACCGGGATGGCAACCCGACAACAGACCCGCAAGCCGCCCTTAATGGGGCGATGCTGACATTCGGCGGCCATAAGGGTTCGGCACTGTCACTGATGATAGAACTCTTGGCCGGTCCCATGATTGATGATCTGACCAGTATGGAAAGCATGGCCTTTTCCGAGGGAAAAGGGGGTGCCCCTTATCACGGAGAGATCCTTATCGCCTTCGACCCTGCGAAGTTCAATGGCGGCAGAGGGGTGGAGAATGATGAAAGGGCCGAGCGTCTTTTCGCGGAGATTCTGGATCAGGGCGCGCGCCTGCCGTCCCAACGGCGTTACGAAGCCCGCGCACGGAACACGGAACGCGGCTATGTCGAGATTTCCGAAGGCTTGCATCAGGAACTGATTGGTCTCCTGCCGTGACACGTCTTCAAACGGCTAGAGAGTAATCCCGTCCTTGAAGGGATCGCTTTCTCCAAAGATCAGACGCCCCTCCGCCATGACATGGGCGCTGCCGGTAACGGTCGGAATGACACCGCCGTGCTGCCCTTTCCGATATGATAACCGATAGGCACTACCGATCACGCTTTCCTGGATGATTTCCGCCCCTTCAGCCAGGCGTCCACTGGCGGCGAGGCAGGCAAGCATCGCAGAGGAGCCGGTGCCGCAGGGCGAGCGGTCATAGGCATCATCAGGGCAGAGTACGAAACTGCGGCCATGCGCTTCCGGGTTCGGGGAGGGGGCCTGGAAAATGACGTGGTCGATAGGCTCTCCCCTCTCGCCACCAATTCCCGCAGCATGCGCCGCACGACGAATAGCGATTGTCGCCTCCGTCAGGGCTGGAATATTCGCCGGCGTGACCGCGATCGGGCTGGGCTCCACGATATAGAACCAGTTGCCGCCATAGGCGATGTCACCGGTGATCTGCCCGATACCATCCACATCAAGCGGCACATCAGCATGGATACGCCGACTTTCTATGTTGGTCAGGGTTACGGTATTCGCATCTTTCAGATCGACCTCGACAATCCCGGCGGGGGTTTCGATCTTGTGTCGACCAACACCGATGCGCCCCAGATGGGCCAATGTCACAGTCAGGCCAATAGTGCCATGGCCGCACATCCCAATCACGGCCCCGGCGTCGAAATAGATAACCCCTGCAGCGCAGCTCGGGTCCGTCGGTTCCGTCAACAAGGCGCCGACCATCGCTGGCTGCCCGCGCGGCTCAACCAGGATCGACCGGTAGAGGGTCACATGATCGGCGGCAAGACGGGCAGCCCGCTCGGACAGCGGGCCCGAGCCTAGATCGGGGCCGCCATCCAGAATGACGCGGGTGGGCTCTCCCCCAGTATGACTGTCAACGACGCGCATTGAGTTACTGGCACTCAGCGATGACGCCGCCCTGCTTGATCCAATCCGCAAACCACTTCCGGAAAAGATCATAATGGTATTCGCAATAGTTTCGCTGTGCGTCGGTCAGCGCGTCCGTTTCATTAAAGTGCAGCCGGTATTCTTCATCGCCATTCAGCACCATCATATGCTTGTAGTAGAGCACGAGGTCCGGGCCTTCATCGAAGCTGGAGAGGACATCCATCGCCTCGGTCAGTTCCATCGCACGCAGTCGTGCTTCAGCATTGCCTTCCGCCGCTTTCTCAGAAAGCCGGGTTAAGAGCAGCGCTTCCGTCGGAATTGCGTTGCCAATCCCGGTGATCGAACCGGTGGCACCGCAATTGACGATGCCGTGATAGACCGCTGTGTCGACACCGACCATCAGAGTTACCTGATCGTCCTGCGATGTGATGTTTTCTGCGGCGTAGCGCAGGGCCGCCTTGCCACCGAATTCCTTGAAGCCGACCAGATTGGCATGCTCCGCCCGCAGGGCGAAGAACAGATCGGCGCGGGTCTCGAAGCCGTAATAGGGGCTGTTATAGATAACCGCAGGAGTATCCGGCGCCGCATCCAGGATCGCTTTGAAATGTGCTTTCTGGGCACCGGGAGAGGAACCGCGCGACAAAACCCGGGGAATAACCATTAAGCCGGCGGCGCCGACCTTCTGGGCATGGGAGGCAAGGGAAACGGCGGATTTGGAATTGATGGCACCGGTACCGACGACGACCGGCACGCCTGCTGCAATCAGTCGGGCGACGCCTTCCATGCGCTGTTCATCCGTCAGAAGCGGCCAGTCGCCCATTGACCCGCAATAGATAACGGCCGACATGCCAAGATCGATCAGTTCCTTCCCCTTCTTCACCAGGGCATCGAAGTCTGGGGTTCTATCGGCCTTACAAGGCGTCATCAGGGCAGGCATCGTGCCGGAAAAAACCGAAGCGGACATTGGGGCTCTCCTCAAAGCGGGGCTGGGAATATAGACGCGAACCGGGTTCACGCGATTGTTCTGTTTATCTTCATATCGGATATTGGATACAATTTCCAATGATTTTTATCCCTCCACCCAACGAGCGATCCAAAATGAAAATGCTTGAGGAAGTTAAACAGCTTCTGCTGATGGTGGGGAAGAAGCCAACTTGGGCCGGGCGAAGCGAATTCGGAAGAAGCTGCTGCCATCTGAACGGAATTCAATTCCCAGATCGCCCTTCATCGCACGCATCATGGCACGGCTGATCGGCAGGCCAAGACCGGCACCGCTGCCGCGATTTGCCCGTTCACCGCGCGAGAACTTGTCGAAAACGATCTTGGCATCCGCAGCAGATACGCCGCCGCCATTGTCTGAGATATCGACGGATACGGCATAAATAGAGCTACGGGTGGAGACCGTGATCACAGGGTCCTCGGCCGTGTTGTACTTCACGGCATTGGACAGGATGTTGATCAGAACCTGGCGGACACGATCAGGCGCGCCAATGATCGCCGTTCCGGGTTTCGCCGACTGGATGTTGACCTTGGTTCCGGCATTTTCTGTCATGCCCAGGACAGAGGTAAGTGCCGCATCAATCGCCTGATTCACGTCCAGCACTTCTTCGGTCATCTCTGCCGCGCCGGATTCAAGGCGGTTCATATCCAGAAGTTCGTCCAGAAGCCGGGTCAGGCGGCAACTTTCTTCATGGATGATCCCAACGAAGCGGTGTGTGTCCGATGGTTTGATATCGCCACTATCGCGCAGAATTTCGGACATTGACCGGATGGAGGTCATCGGGGTCCTTAACTCATGGCTGACCTGGCTTAGAAAATCATCCTTCTTGATATCGACGGCGCGCAACCGCTCATTCGCTTCGCGAAGCTGTGTTGCGGCCCGTTCAAGCTCCGTTGATTTCTCGCCAAGCGCGCGGGTGGTCTCGATCAGCTGTTGGGTTTCATCCGCAATATCGATCAACTCGGTCAGGCCTACGGTTTGGCGTTCGGCGACCCGCGTCACCATGGCGTGGGCGGAAGCCGCACCGATGGACCCGGAAAGCTCACGCTCAAGTCGGGCGATAACGGTATCTGTCGGGTGTGGGAGGCTGTCTTCGATTCCCTGATCATGGGCCAGTTCGTCGAACAACCGTCGGGCTGGTCCTTCGCCCAGAATTCGCTGCGCCAGAACAAAGAGATCTTCCGAGCTCGCGCTTTCAACAGCGTAACTCGACGGCGCGCCGCCCGATGCCCTGAAAACATTCACGAACAAGGATGCCTGCAGGCTTTCCAGAGCGTTCGGACGCGTGATGGATGACACGACCAGATAAACCAGCGAGTTAACACCGATACTCCAAACAACGGCGTGGACGAGGGGGTCCAGGCCCGACAGCCCTAACAGCGCACGCGGGTTCAACGCCGCAATACCCCAGGGGCCATGAATCAATGTGTCCTGGGATATCAGGAATTCTCCCCCAAAGCTTGGGAGGAATATCGTATAGGCCCATAGAACGGAGCCGGCGATCAAGCCACAGATGGCCCCCAGTTTTGTGCCACCCCGCCAGAACAGGGCGCCGAGTAGGCTGGGTAGAAACTGCGCGACACCGACAAATGCAATAAGCCCAATTGCGGCGAGTGCATCAGAGCCGCCGGTTGCCCTGAAATAGAGATAACCCAGGCCCAGGATTGCCGCGATGCTGATGCGGCGGGAGTTCAGGAGTAGCTTTCGAACATCACCACTCACCGCGCGGCTACCGGCCAGGACACGCATCAGGATCGGCATCACGATATGGTTGGAGACCATGGTGGACACGGCAATCGCGGCGACAATGACCATCGAAGTCGCCGATGAGAACCCACCAAGAAAGGCAAGAAGCGCCAGTTCATCACGGTTTTGGGCGATTGGCAGGGTCAGGACGTAAAGGTCCGGGTTCGATCCGCTGGGCATCACATCCAGACCAACCAAAGCAATCGGCAGGACGAAAAGCGACATCCCGAACAGATAAAGGGGGAAAAGCCAGGATGCGGTTGAAAGGTGGCGTTCATCGATATTCTCAACGACGGTGACCTGAAACTGGCGCGGCAGACAGATCACGGCTGTTGCCGACAGGAACATCAATGTCGCCCATCGCGGGCCGAATATCCCATTTGCCCCTTCCAGGGCTTCAGTGGGAACATCCTTGAAGACATCCGCAAATCCATCGGCGACCCAGAACGTTGCGAAGACCCCAACTGCGATCAAGGCAACAAGTTTCACTATCGCTTCCAGGGCAATGGCGGCGACGACGCCATGGTGTCGTTCATTGGCATCCAAGTTCCGGGTGCCGAAAAGAATGGTGAAAAGCGCCATGCCAGCGGCAACCCAAATCGCGGTCGATTTGTCTATGACGCCGCCTGCAATGATGTGATAGCTCAATGTAACGGATTGGAGCTGCAGCGCGATGTAGGGGGTTGTGGCGGTAACGGCGATAATTGTGACGATCACGGCAAGGCTTGAACTCTTGCCATAGCGCGACGAAATCAAGTCGGCAATTGACGTGATGCGATGGGCCCGTCCGATGCGAACCAGCTTCCGAAGCATCCACCACCAACCGACAAAGACCAATGTCGGCCCCAAATAGATCGTGATGAATTCCAGACCATTTCGGGCTGCAGATCCGACGGCACCATAGAATGTCCAGGACGTGCAATAGACCGAAATTGAAAGCGTATAGACGACAGGGGATTGCAGCCAACGTATCGGGCGGCGTTGTGTCCTTCGATCAACCAGAAAAGCCACACCGAATAACATCGCGACGTAAGCGAGGCATGCAACAAGAAGGATATCGACTGTCAGCATCTCTTAATCGTCTATTGATGGAACTTTGTGGTTTCAGATTGGGTCGGGGGAAGTGGAGGAGAAACTGTTCCCTCGCTTCTATCACTTTTATCGTTTCTGTCGCTTCCGTCGGCGCCGGAATCTGAGTCTCTAAGTCCCAGAGATAAATAGCGGCCGAAGAAAATCAGGCAGACCCAGACGCTGAAAAGGTAAATCACAGGCAGTGGGATTCCGTATAATTTGGAATCCAACAACGACAGCCCCGCCAAAGGTGGCAAAAGCAGTGTCGCGCCCACAATCAACAGGACGAACAGTCGGTCTCGTTTTTTCCTGTCGGTGAGTTGGCGGTCAGCCCGGGCCTGCATCGATTAGATCAAGCGGCGGTGCCGCCACCCTCAGCAAGTTGGCTTACGGCAGCAATGATGTCTGCATTTGCGAAGGGCTTGGTAATAAATAGATTGGCACCACAGCTGAGCGCCGTTTCCCGGTCTTCCCGTTGCCCCTTTGCCGTCAGCATTAACACCGGCAATTCTGATGTCCTGCCATCGGCTCGCAGTTTACGAAGCACTTCATAGCCATCAAGTTCTGGCAGCATAACATCCAGCACGAAGACATCCGGACGGCTGTTCAGCGCGTTATCAAGAGCGCTTTTACCGTCAGACTCAACATCGACTTCAAAGCCCGCCCGTTCCAAAACGAACACGAGCGACTCGGCGATATTTGGCTCATCTTCGGCAAGTAAGACACGTTTACTCATGTGCCAACTTCCCCCCACAGCGCATGATGGCGCTTATTTCTTTGTCCGATTTTTCGGACCACCTTATTTTCCAGGTATTCCCTTATTAGACAGGAGAACCGCCGAAACAGCAATTTGAATCTGTACGCATAGGGACACTGTATGTGCAGGGCATGCGAGAATGACAGGGCATGTGAGAATGACAGGGCATGTGAGAGCCACATGGTAAGGGATACTATGCGGCAAACGGGTCATCTACCCGATGGGGGCAGCCGGCGCGTGGACATAGACGACAGCTGGGGCCGACTTCTTCCACCGGGGTGCTGGCCTCTGGCTCATAGATTGTCTTTGCCGCATCGCTCTCTAACATTGCCACCATGTCCGTCACATAATGACGGGGTTTGCCGAAGCCGACCGCGCCGAGATGCCTTGCGCGTCCGACAAAGACAAAGCGCGCGCCATTGGGAAAAAGGACGCGTTGGCGAATGACAGTTTCCGGTGACTGTTGGGCGCGGAACAAGACCCACAGGGGGCAGGCTGATGCATAGCGCGGCACGGTCAGCTGCTCCAACCCAATCATTTCAATGATCGTACCGGCCGCATTGGCCCGGAGATAACCGAATGTTGGATGTTCCTCTTCTTTGGGTAATGCCGTTAGTCGGTGACAAACCACCTCAACCTCTGCCGACAAGGTCTCCGACAAGCCTTCTATGTCGTATCGCAGATCCGCAGCCCGTGTCGCAAATACCTGCATCGGCATCAGGATTGCCGCGACGGCATAGTCCATCAAGGCTTGTCTTGCCCGGGTTCGTCCCGCGTCGCTTTCAAGTACCGAACTGGATGCGATAATCTTGTCTATCGCGCCTTTCATGTGATCAGCCGCGAGAATGCGCGCCCTGCTGCGGCGAGACATTGGCAACGGATCAGTCAATCGGCCTGACAAGGCCTCTGCGGTTTGTTCAATCTCCGGAAAATGCGCGCCGGATGCATCGAATAAGGCTTCAACCTCATCGACGGGCGTTAGGACGCGTTCTTCTTCTTCAGCCTTGTCGAGATACAGGGCCAAGGCTTCAGCCACGTCTGACAGGATGCGGCTTTCATCATTGATGATATTGTTGAAGCGCCCGCGGTTCTCAGTTGGAACGTCATATTCTGTGAGAATTTCCGAGGCGGACCTGATCGCGGCGATTCGGGATAACATCACATGTATTTGTTCCCCAAGGAACGGGTCGTTTGACATCCTGTCAGACAATGTATGTGCCCGTTCAACCGCATCGCGCTCGGATCGTGCCAGCGCGGCCATCCCCTTCGCCCATCCAGGGAACCGCCCAATCAGTTCGCTTGTTCTATCGACCTCAATCCCGAAGCCCTGGAGATCTGGTTGGCGCGCTAACTCGGACAAGGTTGTGCTCAGCCGTTTCTCAGCACTGCTATCGAGTGCGGATAAGGGCAAGTCTAAGGCCTGCGCAATGTTGAGGAGCAACTTCCCACCGATGGGTCGCTTATTCCATTCTATCAAATTGAGATAGGAGGGAGATATCCCCACGGTCCGCGCCAAGGCGGATTGTGTTTTCCCGACTTCCCGTCGCCGTTGCCGTATCCGGGTTCCAAGAATCGCATCTTGCATCGCAATATTTCCTACGAAATCAAGGGGGCAAAATATGGCATTAGTCGCCTGATCCCAACAGCTTACCGCACTTGCGTTGTAAAAAATTTACACGCATGTGAAATTTATAGAAAAGTTTTTCACAATATTTTCGTTGTTTGTCAATGAGTTATTGAGTTTTTCACAAATACCATTACAAAGACCGGCGGAGTACAAAAGTATTCTATCGCCTGTCCAAGCCGGATGCTGGTCAAATAATAAGTTCGGCGGACAACATGAGGAAACGCTCTTCTAGGGAGATTTCATGATGAGCAAGACGAAGCTTAGTCGCCGCGGGCTGCTGAAAGGTTCAGCAGCTGCCGGTGTCGCACTTGCGACCCCAACTATTTTTTCCAGCAATGTCTGGGCGGCCGGTTACACGAACGAGCCGAAGGGCAGCACGGTAACTCTCGGGTTCAACGTACCACAGACCGGTGCTTACGCCGATGAGGGTGCCGACGAGCTGCGCGCCTATGAATTGGCTGTTGAGCATATCAATGGTGAGGGTGACGGCGGCATGCTGAACACCTTCTCCTCGAAGGCTCTGCAAGGCAATGGCGTCAACGGTAAGAAGGTCACCTTCGTTACCGGTGATACGCAGACCAAATCCGATGCGGCGCGCGCCAGTGCGAAACGCATGATCGAAAAAGACGGCGCGGTGATGATCACCGGCGGTTCTTCTTCGGGTGTTGCGATTGCCGTTCAGGGGCTTTGCCAGGATGCCGGCGTTATTTTCATGGCAGGTCTGACCCACTCCAACGACACCACGGGTAAAGACAAGCGGGCCAACGGTTTCCGTCACTTCTTCAACACCGAAATGTCCGGCGCTGCGCTGGGTCCGGTGCTGAAAAACAACTTCGGTACGGAACGTACGGCTTATCACCTGACTGCTGACTATACCTGGGGTTGGTCACAAGAAGGGTCGATCAAGAAGTACACCGAACAGCTTGGCTGGCAGACCGCTGCTGCGGTTCGCACACCGCTCGGCGCCGGTGACTTCTCGCAGTACATCACGCCGGTTCTGAACTCCGGTGCGGACGTGCTGGTTCTGAACCACTATGGCCGTGACATGGTGAACTCGCTGACTCAAGCGGTTCAGTTCGGTCTGCGTGACAAGCAAGTCAACGGTAAAGACTTCGCGATTGTCGTTCCGCTCTACAGCCGTCTGATGGCGCAAGGTGCGGGCGAAAACGTTAAGGGCATCTTCGGTTCGACGAACTGGCACTGGTCCCTGCAGGATGAAGGCTCCAAGGCTTTCGTTAAATCCTTCGGTCAGAAGTACGGCTTCCCGCCGTCACAGGCTGCGCACACCACCTATTGCCAGGCTCTGATCTATGCGGATGCCGCACAGCGGGCTGGTACGTTCCGTCCGTCTGGCGTTGGAGCCGCGCTCGAAGGCTTCGATTTCGATGGTCTCGGCAATGGCCCGACCACCTATCGTGCCGACGATCACCAGTGCTTTAAGGACGTTTTGGTCGTGAAGGGTAAAGAAAACCCAGCGTCCAAGTTCGACGTTCTGGAAGTGGTCGAAGTTACCCCACGTGCGCAGGTCGAATATCCGGCCAGCATGCTGGGCGGTGAACTCGGCCCGTATAACGACGGGGCATAATCGCACCGTTGCTTCCTGTTTCAACTTCCGGCCGCCTCCGTCGGAGCCTTCTTGACGGAGGCGGCCACTTTCTTTGATAAGCCGCTTATGGTTCGATTGTATTCGTTTGTGACTTGAAACGAGTTTCTCTTTTTTCACCATTTTCACGCTTGTGTATGATGAGGGGACAGAAGGATGGACGCCTTTTTCCTGCAAATTCTGAACGGTCTCGATAAAGGGGGCGCCTATGCGTTGATCGCATTGGGGCTCACAATCATTTTCGGTACCTTGGGGGTCGTGAACTTTGCTCATGGGGCATTGTTCATGATGGGTGCGTTCTGCGCGGTGACGGTAAAAGCGCTTCTCGGGCTGGAAAGTGTGCGGGAAGATCCGACACAGATGACCGCCTGGGGAACACCGGTTGAAATCCGTGAGCCTTATGTCGAAACATGGTTCGGCGACTTCGGGACATTCCTACTCGATTTTTCGGTGCCTGTTTCCATATTGGTCGCGCTGCCGATTATGCTGTTCATTGGGATCGCGATGGAGCGTGGCTTGATCCGCTACTTCTATAAGCGTCCTCATGCTGAGCAGATCCTCGTGACCTTCGGTCTCGCAATTGTTCTGCAGGAAATTGTTAAGTCGATTTTCGGCGCAAACCCAATTCCCCAACCGGCGCCGGATGTGGCCCGTGGCATGATCGATTTCGGCGTTTCGATCGGATTTGATGCAGGCAACGTTGTCTATCCAGCATGGCGGTTGATCTACTTCCTCTTCTCGCTAGCGGTGATTGGTGCTGTCTTCGCCTTCCTGCAGTTCACGACATTCGGCATGGTCGTGCGCGCCGGTATGGCGGATCGGGAGACGGTCGGGTTGCTCGGCATTGATATTGATCGCCGCTTCACGATTGTCTTTGGAATAGCGGCGGTCGTCGCTGGGCTGGCGGGGGCGATGTATACGCCGATCCTCAGTCCCGATTATCACATGGGCATGGATTTCCTGGTTCTCAGCTTCGTCGTCGTGGTTGTCGGCGGGATGGGATCCTTGGGCGGTGCTGTCGCCGCAGGCTTTCTCCTCGGCGTTCTGCAGAGCTTTGCCTCCATGAATGAAGTCAAAGCCATCCTGCCTGGTATCGATCAGATCATCATTTATCTGATCGCTGTGGTTATCCTCTTGGTTCGCCCCCGTGGCCTGATGGGTCGCAAGGGCGTGATGGAGCACTAAGTCATGAAGCAGTTATTCTCACTCGAGCGTAAAGACGTCATTCTGCTGGTATGTTTTACCGCAGCCGTCTTTGCAGGCCCGATCCTGATGAAACCGCTAGGCGCCGGTTATCCGGATTTGCTTCAGAAATTCGCGATCTTCGGGATTTTTGCGCTGGGCTTTAACATTCTGTTTGGCCTGACAGGGTATCTGTCCTTCGGTCATGCAGCCTTCCTTGGTGTCGGTTCTTACACCGCGGTATGGACATTTAAGTTGCTGTCCATGAACCCGGTTCCGGCAATCATATTTGCAACGGTCATCGGTGGACTGTTCAGCGCTGTCATCGGGTTTATCTCTCTGCGGCGGACGGGGATTTACTTCTCTATCCTGACCCTGGCTTTTGCACAGATGAGTTACAATCTGGCTTATTCGGTCCTGACACCGATTACGAATGGTGAAACCGGACTTCAGCTGAACCAGGCCGATCCGCGTGTCTTGGATATCGCATTCGGCCGGGATTATGGCGCCGTTCTGCCGTCCTCCGATCTCTTCGGAATTGATATGACGGGGTGGCCCGGTTTCTACTTCTGCGCAACGATGCTGATCATCTGTTTCTTTATCGCGCTTCGGATTTTCCGCTCTCCCTTTGGGATGATGCTGCGGGCGATTAAATCCAACCAGAACCGGATGATGTATACCGGCTTCAACACGCGTCCCTACGCGCTGGCGGCCTTCGTCATCTCCGGGATGTATGCCGGCCTCGCCGGTGGTTTGATGGCGGTAACCGATCCGCTCGCCGGTGCGGAGCGTATGCAATGGACTGCCTCTGGGGAGGTTGTCTTGATGACCATCCTGGGCGGTGCGGGCACGCTTCTCGGTCCGGTGATCGGTGCCGGTGCGATCAAGTATTTCGAGAATATCTTCTCTGCCTATAACGATGGCATTCTGCAGGAAGCCTTTAGCTTCTTGCCGGAAGGACTGCAGCATGTGTTCGTGTCGGTTTCTTCGCTCTTCGTTGGCGAAGGCTGGCACCTGACACTTGGTGCATTATTCATGCTGATTGTTATCTTCCTGCCCGGCGGGTTGATGGAAGGTATCCGGCGTATTCAAGTTCTTATCAGTAACCGGTTCGGGAGTGGCGGCGGCGGTGCCGATGCCAAGTCCAATCCGGCACCGGCCGAATAAGGGAGGTCGATCAAATGAGCATCCTATCGGTCAAGAACGTCAATAAGAACTTCGGCGGTTTGAAAGCCCTGAACGACGTCAATCTTGAGGTTCAAGAAGGCACCGTCCACGCGATCATCGGTCCGAACGGCGCCGGCAAGTCGACTTTGTTGAACTGTTTCATCGGGCGTTTGATCCCGGATACCGGCAGTGTGACCTTCAATGGTCAGTCATTGCTGGGCATCCAACCGCATGAGATTAATCAGGCGGGGGTCAGCCGGGTCTTCCAGACACCGGAGATCTTTGAAGAACTGTCACTGATCGAGAACGTCATGATCCCGGCTTTTGCCACGCGGGATGGCGCCTTCACGATCAACGCCTGGCATGGTGTGTCAGATGAGGGCCTGCTTCGCGACAAGGCATCGGAGATGCTGGCGGATGTCGGTCTGGCTGAAAAACGTCATGATATCGCAGGCCAACTGTCGCGCGGTGATAAGCGGCGTTTGGAACTGGCAATGTGTCTGGTTCAAGATCCAAGGCTCTTACTTCTAGATGAGCCGACAGCCGGTATGGCGCGCGCGGATACGAACAACACGATTGATCTCATGAAACGGATTGCATCCCGTGGCATGACGATGGTCGTGATCGAACATGACATGCATGTCGTGTTTTCCCTGGCGGAGCGGATTTCCGTCCTGGCCCAGGGAACCGTGATCGTCGAAGATCAGCCCGAGAACATCAAGGGCAACCTGAAAGTCCAAGAAGCCTATCTGGGCGGAGCGCATCTATAAGCGCCGCAATGGCACGGAGGAAAATGTCATGGAAGCCCAAAACAATCCCGAGAACCTGCTGGGTGGCGACCAATTTGATGGTGTGGCACCGGGTATGAAACCGAAGATGGCGGAAGGTGGCCAACGGGCCTTCTTCTCGTGCTGGGATATCCACGCTTATTATGGCGAGAGCTATATCGTTCAAGGCGTTAGTTTCGATGTGCGAGAAGGGGAGATTGTTGCTCTTCTCGGTCGGAATGGTGCCGGTAAGACATCGACCTTGCGGGCGATCGCACGGGTCGATGATCCGGCCCTTCATCACGGTGAGATCTGGCTTGATCACCAACCACTCCACACGATGAGATCGCATCAGGCATCTCAGCTGGGCATCGGACTGGTACCGGAAGATCGACGGATCATCCAAGGGCTGACGGTTGAAGAAAATCTGAAGCTTGCCCAAATCGCACCACCCGTTGGCTGGTCGATTGAGCGGATTTATGACCTGTTCCCCCGCTTGGGTGAGCGGCGGACGCAGGAAGGCACAACGCTTTCCGGCGGTGAGCAGCAAATGCTCTCCATTGGTCGGACCCTGGCGCGGGATGTGAAGCTTCTTCTGCTGGATGAGCCTTATGAAGGTTTGGCACCGGTTATTGTTCAAGAAATCGAAAAGACCCTTGAACAGATCAAAATCCTCGGCATGACCACAATTATTGTCGAACAGAATGCGATTGCGGCCCTGCATCTGGCGGACCGCGCCATCATTCTCGATATGGGCCAAGTGGTCTTTGATGGTAAGGCTCAAGAGGTCCTGGATAACGCAGATTTGCGGCAACAGTACCTGGCGATCTGACGTAAGTTAGATCGAATCGAACTGACTGGTTTCCCGGTCAGTTTGAAGACCGACCTTAAGTCCGGCCTTAAGTACAGTGTTTCTGGGGCACCTATAATCCGTGCAAGCGAGAGCGTTTGCGCATGCGGTGGGAGCGGAGGGTCGTGCACGGTGGCGAAATCTAATGACCAAGGCGTAGAACGAGAGACCCTTGCTCTCGATACGAAACTTGAGCGAGAGTTCGTCCAGCCTTTGACAGCGATGCGCGGCGCGTTGGAGATCCTGCGCGATTACCCCGAAATGGAAGACGACGAACGCCGTCGCTTCATCTCCGTCGCATTGAACGGATGCCGACGGTTGGAGGTTAGCGTTACCCATCTTTCTCATGCTGTTTATGATAAGAGCGATAGGATGTTCTCCCTATCAGGTGGCGCCGCAGTTGAATCGGAATCAGAATCGACATCTTCAGAATCAACATCTGCGGATTTCCCGGAGTGCCTTCGAATGTTGGATGAGGATACGCTTGAGCTTGATTTGTGCGATGTGGTCTTCAAAAGCTCAGAGGACGTGGGCGCTTTTTTTGATCCCATTGATCATTGTATTGAACGGATGGATCGAAGTTGGTTCTTTGTCGTAAATATTGAGAACAACAAGGTCTGGCCTGAGGCTTGGGTCAGTCATGCCCATCGGCTGAAGAAGATTTCTGTTTCCTACTCCCGGGCCTTCATCCGGTATGACGCGAGCGATCATTCGGATGCGACGGTTCTTAACTCGCGTGAGGAGGCCCTGTCGGTTGTCGCCCAGTTGCACGCGCGTATCCCAACATCGTCATAGGTACATGGCCAGGGCACGAGCGCACTATCGTCTCCGTTGGGTCGATTCTGCGGACGCTCCTGTAGCCTCGCCCAACCGCTTATCCTTATGTTCCGGGTTGGCATCGCGACTATAGTCTGGGACTGTCACAGGCTGTTGCACCCGATACATAGGATTTTTAGGAATGACCGATCCCGAAAACAGTCAGTCCGCTGTCATGTCTTCAACGACGCTTCAGTCGGAAGTTGATTTCTCTGCAGAGGGAAAGCAGCTCGGTTACTTGCGATTGCCGCATTCTGTGCATCGGTCTGCCTATGGCTGGATACCCATTCCGATAGCGTCAATTCGGAATGGCAGCGGCCCCAAGGTCCTTTTGATGGCGGGCAATCATGGTGATGAATATGAGGGGCAGGTGCTTCTGTCCCAACTGATCCAAGAGATTGACCCGGATATGGTGACGGGGCAGATCATCATTCTTCCGATGGCGAATTTTCCGGCGGCGGAGGCCGGACGGCGTACGTCTCCTATCGATGAAGGCAATCTCAATCGGTTGTTTCCCGGCGATACTGATGGAACACCGACGCTGCGTATCGCGCACTACATTGAATCGGTGCTGATGGCGGGGGCCGATCTCGTTGTTGATCTTCATTCCGGCGGCAGTTCTTTGACCTATATTCCTTCTGCCTTGGTGTCCGATGGCAATACAGCAGAAGAGAAGACAAAGCTGCGGGGCCTGATGAAGGCTTTTGGGATGCCCAATGCGATCTTCTTTCCACCTGCAGATCCAGGGGGGCGGAGCTCAGAAGGGGCGGCCTTGAGGAAAGGGACGGTCTGCCTGACGACGGAGCTCGGCGGGGCGGGCATGGTGACGCCGTCGATCTTGTCACTTGCCCGACACGGACTGACCCATCTGTTGGGCTATGTCGGGGTGTTGAGCGGGAGCCTCGTGCCGGACAATCCGCCGGGGGAGAGCAGGTTGCTGCGTCTCAACGATCCAAATCTCTTCGTTTATGCCAGTGAGCCAGGCCTTTTTGAACCGCTGGCGGAGCTTGGTGAGACGGTTTCGGCAGGACAACCAGCTGCGCGCCTACACTTCACGGAAACGCCCGGGAGGGCGCCGTTAGTCCATAGTTTTGATGCGGATGGGATTGTCATGTGCAAGCGGGTGCCGGCGCGCTCTCAACGCGGCGATTGCCTGTTCCATTTGGCTGCCGTCCAAGAACACTAAGCCTCTTGCCGACGCCCCTATCTGTTGTCGCGAAGACCGCTTCGAATAAGATCTTTCATCTCGGGCAGGGATATAGGGCGGGGGTTCGTGTCGGTCGCGGAATCGCCCATCGCTTTTTCTGCCAAAGACGCAACCTCGCTCTCTTCGACACCTAGATCGGCCAGACCTGTTGGGATGGAGAGGGAATCCAGCGTCTCGACGATGCCCGCATAAAGACCGGCAAAACTTTCATCCGCATAGCCAAGCGCATGCGCCATCTCCCCTGCCTTCTTTCCGAGTGATGGCTCATTGTATCGAAGGACGGGGGGCAGCATCACCGCATTCGTCAGCCCATGATGGGTGTTGTACACCGCGCCTACCATGTGGCTGATCGAATGCACCAAACCCAGCCCCTTTATGAATGAGATTCCAGCCAGACAGGATCCAACCAACATCGCCCCGCGGGCGTTGATATTCTCCGGCTCCGCATGGGCTGTTTTTAACGCACCGCCGATCAATCGCAGCGCTTCTAACGCGGCGCCATCGCATAACGGATGGAAGTCGGGCACCGAATAGGCCTCTATGGCGTGAACCATGGCATCAACGCCTGTCCAGGCGGTCAAAGATGCCGGTAAGCCGATGGTTAGTCCCGGATCCAATATTGTGGCGCAAGGATGCAGGTCTGGATGCGCAATGCAGATTTTTATGCCGCGATCCGTATCGGTGATCATCGCGGTGCTTTCCGTTTCCGCACCAGTCCCTGCCGTTGTCGGCACACAGATGAGCGGGGGAAAGTGCTCCGCTTTTGGTACCGGAAGCTGATAATCAATTTCGGCTACCGGGACATCGCATCCCGCAAGCAATGCCACGGCCTTACCACCATCCATGCCGGATCCGCCGCCCAGTGCAATGACACCATCATGCTGTCCTGATACGAAGGCGATCTTCCCTGCTTCTGCTTCGTGATCCAAGGGGTTCGGACTGAAACCGGCAAACAGGCTGGTGTGTAGTCCTGCAGCATTGAGCCGGTCGAGAAGCTCTCCAACGAATGGTAGGTTTTCCGAGCCCCGGTCCGTGACAATCAATGGCTTGGTCATGCCGTTCCGTTTTGCGATTTCCGGCAGGTCGGCTATGCGCCCCGGGCCGTAATGTATCGGGATCGGGAATGTCCAGTCCGCTGGTTCTGAGAAATTCTCCATATGATCCTCCGCATGAACGACAGTGTTCTTCTTGTTTGGTCGGCTGTATTACCGGCACGTGGACATTAGGAGAGGTTCTCGCCCATGAAAAGCGTTGCGCTAATGTTGGCGGTTTCACACAAAAATCATGTGACAGAACGAAAATAAGAGTGTAGCAAGCGCCCATCGCGCCAATTTGACCTCCAGCTTGCGGGCGCGGAAGAAACACGGCTAAAGCGGGGGATGGCGATGATCGGGCTTTGCTCGACGGGCTTCTTCCATAAATGGTCGAGTTTTTCTCAAGCTGGCGTAAATGTTCAGTGAGGAAACCATGCCTTACGATAAAGCCGACCGGGATTTCGATCTCGACACTGAATCTGGTCAGACGGGCCATGTCGCGAATGATCTAGCGGTTCTCTTACCTGGAATGCACATGGTGCAGGTTTTCCGGATCGCGGGAACGTGCGAATGGCAAATCCTGGAAGCGATTTCTTCTGTCTTGGAAGGGACGGGAAGTCGGCTCGAGAAGATCAGGCCCGTGCGGATCGGAACGGATCGGGTAGAGGTTGAACTGAATGTCTCTGACCTGACACCGGCTCAGGCGCGGGAGATCGCCAGTCGGGTGCGTTACGAACCCGGCATATCTTTTTGTCATATCGAACATACCTTGCTGCGGCGCGGTTGAACCGTTTGCCGATGAGATCGAGAGGCCCCTTCAGCCTCCGGCTGTTTTCATTGCCTGCTGCAAGGCGATAGACTGCCTCTGTCAGTGTCGGCACAGCAGCGGGGCGCATATAGGTGAAATCGGTCGGTCTTCTCCTCCTGCCGGGCTTTTCGATCATGGGGTTTTCCGGTGTCGTTGAGCCCTTAAGGGCGGCAAATATGTTAAGCGAGGATACCCGTTACCGGTGGCGCCTGATCGGGCTTACCGGTCAAAACAGCGCGCGCAGTAATTGCGGTGCAGAAGTGGTTCTTGATGCCGCTTTGCCGGAAGGCGAGAACTTTGATGTCGTGATGCTGTGCAGCGGCAATGACGGGCGCGACTTCAATAATCGTGAGACGCTGGCCTGGCTTCGGCGGCGCTATGGGTCCGGGTGCCGGATCGGGGCGGTTGGTGATGGCGCCTTTGTTCTGGCGCGGGCTGGTCTTTTGGAAAAGCATGGTTGTGCTATTCATTGGCGGCACTTGCCTGCCTTTAAGGAGCGGTATCCGGATATCGATGTCAGTCGGGCGCTTTATCGGATTTCGGGTCCTATCGTCACGGCTGCCGGTGGTGCCGGGGCGCTCGACATGATGCTGGCCTTAATCGCGGAAGACCATGGGAAGCGTGCATCCGACGCGATTGCGCGTTGGTTCCTGCATGAGCGCGCGCGGGCGCATGGTGAAGAGCAGCCCATGGCGGAAGCGCTGATTGCGGGCTCAAGTGACACCCGGCTTACCCGAGCTCTGGCACTGATGGCGGACCATTTGGAAGACACACTGAGTATTGGCGATATCGCGGAGGCGGCAGGGTGTTCGCGGCGGCAATTGCAGCGGTTGTTTCTGACACGGACGGGAACAAGCCCGATGCGGTGCTATTCAGAGATGCGGTTGGATCGTGCGCGGACGTTACTGCGTGACACGGCAATGCCGGTGACAGAGGTCGCGGTTGCTTGCGGGTATCCAAGTCCGTCCCACTTCGCGCGGGCCTATCGGGCACGTTTCGGGGAAACGCCGCGTGCTGACCGCAGGTGACTTGGTTGGTGTGGTTTACTCGGCCACCGTTGGGACAGTAGCGTCTGGTGGCTGGCCAAATAATCGGTTGTTGTCTGTCAGATCATAGCCCGGCTGTGTTTCCTTAAGAAGTTTCTCAAGGATTCCGATGAAGTTGTGGATAGGGACAGCGCTGTTGATTTGTCCCTGATCATCCTGTCCGACACCGGCCGCGCTGTTGACCGCTACGATCGTCAGCTTTTTGTATCCGACAATAGAGAGTGGGGCGCCGGAGTCTCCATTTACGATCTGACAACGATGGGCGAGCAGCTCTCCGCCCGTGAAATATCCATTGAGGGTGCATTTTTGGTCGATTGAGATCGCATGTGCCCTGTCGCGTGGATACCCGGCCAGGACAAACTTAGATTTTTTCCAATCCAACGTGCGGGGATCTGCCCAACCGAGATAACCGGTCTTTCGGCCAATCGGCTCTTTCAGAACGATCAGGGCCCAATCATGGGGTAGATTATCGCCATGGCTCCACTTTTCGCCATCGAAATTGGGAGATTGGATGTAGCGTTCAGCGATTGAATGGGCTTGGTAGGTATCCCGTTGCCATCCGGCCACGAAATGAACCGTCGAAACCGGCGCCCAGTTTCTGTTTGCCCTGAAGTAGAGACAATGCGCTGCGGTGAGGACGATCCGTTCTCCAACCAGCGCGCCGGTGCAATGACCGCGGCGGCTTGTTGCGACATTAACCCGGCCGATGGCGCTCCAAGGGTAGCGGCTGGCGTCGACAACAGCACGATGCTGCGTCGTTATATTAAGGTCGACTTGGTCACTGGCTAAAACAGATGATACGGGATGGCATAATAGCATGGCACATAAGGCCAGCATCGCTATCGCGAATGGACTGGAATGGTCTGTGTCATATCGTATGAAAAAGCGCATGTTGGGGACTATAACCAATTGCTGGTCAACGGCAATTGGTTCATTTTGGACTGATGTGTAGCAAGAGGTCGTTCTGCCGGATTTCCCAGGACCGATCCTTCGTATAAACTAGCTCACAATATTGGGGTGGTGACATTCAGGGGCGATACTCGAACTTGGCAGGGTAGAGAGGCGCAACGTGGCAAAACGAGCCGGTTCCAAGAATGATTCTGACGATAATGCAGTAGAATCAGCCACTTTGGTGAGTAGTGGTATTATGGTTGAGGCTGCGCTTGACCAAATGTCAGAGGCGTTTGTTCTCTATGACCCGCAAGATCGCCTGGTTTTCTGTAATGCGCGCTATCGGGAATATTATGAGATTTCGGCGCCCGCTGTTGTGGTTGGGGCGACGTTCGAAGAAATTCTTCGTTATGGCTGTGCGCATGGCCAGTATGATGTTGATCCCAATGATCAGGAAGCAATAGACGCCTGGATTGAGTATCGGCTTGAACGTCATACGAACCCTGGCCCGCCAATCCTGCAGGAAATCCCTGGTGGCCGTTGGCTGCGGATTGAGGAAACGAAGCTCGAAGATGGGTCGATCGTTGGTTTTCGCGTCGATGTGACCGAGCTTGTTGAGCGCGAACGACAGCTTCGTGACGCGCATAAGATCGCCTGGCTTGGCGATTTTACCTGGGATGCGAAAGAGGGTCGATTTTCGCGCGTATCCGCAATGGCGGCAAAGCTGTTTGACCGTGGAATAGCGGAAATGGAAACCGATGCCGCCGGTTTTCTGGATTTCGTTCATCCGGATGATTGGGATCGGATCGCCTGGCTCGACCGGGATGCCTGCAACGATAGCGGGTATGAAATCTCCTATAGGATTGTCTTGCCGAATGGGGAGAGCCGCCATGTTACGGAACGAGGGACACCCTACTGGAACCAGGATGCCGAACTGACCCGGGTGGAAGGCAGCTTCCAAGATGTAACCCAGGCAATGAAGCATGAGACCGAACTGCGCAGGACGGTACGTGAACACCGTGAGGCTCAGGACCGGCTGGAGAAAGCGCAACGCAATGCACGGATCGGTGACTTCACCTGGGACGAGAAATTGATGTCATTCTCGTATATGTCGCCCCAGTTATTGTCGATCATGGGCGCGGGGAGCGGAAAAACGCCCCAGAATCTGGAAGAGCATCTTGACCGTGTTCATCCGGAAGACCGTGACCGGGTCCATCAGATGATCATTGATACAGCGGAGGCGCCTCGTCCCTATGAGGACGAATACCAGATTATGGGCCTTGATGATGAAATCTACCATGTTCATGAAAGGGCCTCTCCAGTCTTCAGCGAAACCGGCGAACTGACGGGATATGAAGGCACGATACAGGATATTACGGATCGCAAACTGGCGGAACTTGAACTGCAGCGGGTCATCGTTGAACAGCGTGAGGCACAAGACCGGTTGGAAGAACAGAGTATCGCCTTGGTCGAGATGGCAGAGGATATCGCGATTGCCCGCGACGATGCCGAAGCAGCGACTCGGGCCAAGTCCGAGTTTCTGGCTGCCATGAGCCATGAGATCAGGACACCGATGAATGGTGTTCTGGGAATGACGGGCCTGTTGCTTGAAACGGATTTGTCGGACGAACAACGCCGTCTTGCCGAAATTGCGCAACAATCGGCTACGGATCTATTGGCAATCATCAACGATATTCTTGATTTCTCAAAGCTTGAGGCGGGCAGGATTGAGATCGATGAAGGCGTATTTGCGATCAGTTCTGTGCTGGATAGCATTTTCGGTCTTATGAATCCGCAGGCGGTCTCGAAACAAATAGAGCTGCGAACAGCGGTTGGTGATGACGTGCCCAGTCGATTGGTCGGTGATGTAACCCGAATTCGGCAGATCCTGTTCAACTTGGTCGGAAACGCCGTTAAATTTACCGAGAAAGGGTTTGTCGAAGTCCGGCTTACAACTCGGTTTGATAACGATGACAGTGTCGTTCTGCGTGGTGAGGTTCAGGATACCGGCATTGGGATCCCATCAGAGGTTCAAGCGAAGCTTTTCGAAAGCTTTACGCAGGCGGATAGCTCGACGGCTCGACGGTTCGGTGGGACAGGCTTGGGATTGGCTATTTCCCGGCAGTTGGTGGAGCTCATGGGGGGCGAGATCGGGGTGGAGAGTATCCCTGGTGAAGGCAGTACCTTTTGGTTCACGATCCGATGCGAACAGGCAGAGGAAACCGCGCAGGAAACGGTTGCAGAGCGCGCATCTTTGGCCAAGGCTGATCAAAAGCTCCGTCCGTTGACAATCCTGGTCGCAGAGGACAATCGCGTAAACCAGATGGTGATCAGCGCAATGTTGTCTAATCTCGGCCACAGCTATGAAGTCGTTGGGAATGGTGCGGAAGCGGTTCGGGCGCTCAGGGGCGATGTATCGTTCGATCTGGTCCTGATGGATGTTCAGATGCCCGAGATGGATGGCCCAACGGCAACTCAATGGGTCCGGGCTTCAGGTGAGCCGATGGCGGAAATTCCGATCATCGCGCTCACGGCGAATGCCATGGATGGCCACCGCGAGCGCTACCTCGCGGCGGGGATGAGTGACTATGTGGCAAAGCCCATTGATGTTGGTGAATTGGTTGCGGCCATCGCCCGGCAGATGGGAGAGGATACCCCGCAACCGATCCCCGATGCGCCGGCCCCGGAAGAGCCCGAAGAAGAACTGACCGATACGCAGCATGATGCGCTGGCCAGTCTGCTCGGCAATATCGCGAGTTTGAACCAGGACTGACGGTATCGGTAACGATGCCAGTCCTGGTTCTGATCCAAACGACTGATCAGCTATTACTCCGCGGCTTCCTGATAGGCTTCCATCGGTGGGCAGCTGCACACCAAATTGCGGTCCCCGTGGACATTGTCGACCCGGGCAACCGGTGG
>SPJV01000185.1 GCA_006844765.1 Alphaproteobacteria bacterium
ACTTGCCGCTAGGGCAGGATCGCCAGCCACATCCACAACGTCAGCATGCTAAAGGCTGTGCCCAGCAGAATACTGGTTGCTGCCACCCGCTTGGCTACGCCGTAAATGCTGGCAAAGACATATGTATTGATCCCCGGCGCCATGGCCCCTGTCATCACGGCCACCCGAATTTGGTCACGGTCCAGGCCAAATTGCGCACCGATCAGCCAAACAAGGGCGGGCAGGCCAATCAGAGACAGGAAAACCACCAACGCAATCGGCCCGCTGTCGCCTTCAGGTTTGTACTGATACAAGACACCGCCTAAACCGAACAACGCGGCGGGCAAAGCGGCGCGTACCATCAAATCAACGGCCTCGGTCAGGGGATGGGGCAGGTCTAGGCCAGTTAAGTTGACAGTAAAGCCCAAAGCCAAGGCCACGATCAAAGCATTGCGGAAAACAGCCCGCCCGACCTTCGGCAAGAACAACCTCAACGGGCCGCCTTTGGACTTCACGGCCTCTATCGAGACGATGCCCAACGTGTAGCAAAACGGAGCGTGAAAAGCGATTATCGTGTACATGTGGTCCAGAGTGCTGGTGCCATAGGCACGCTCGACAATTGGCAGGCCCAACAGGACGGTGTTGGAAAACAGCGCGCAGAAACCGATCGCGACGCAATGTTCCCAAGGCCTGTTGAACAGGTACCGCGCGCCAAAGGTTCCAAGGCAAAAAATGGAAAAAGCACTAATGTAATAAGTGCCCAGCAGCCGAAAATCGAAACTGGCGCTTAGATCCAAGGTCGAGATCGCGCGGAACAGCAAGCACGGTATCGCAAAGTGCTGGGTGAACGACATCAGGCCGTCCACGCCTTCGTTGGTGAAATACCCTTTCCAAACCGCCCAATATCCAAAACCAATCACGAAGAAGACCGGCAGGATGACGTTGATCAGGGCCAACATCGGCTAAGTCAGCGCTTGGGTGATCACCATACCGTCAAAGGCTGGGGTCACGTGGTCCGGGGTTTCATTTTGAACGTCGGCCCAATCCAGATCGATATGCATATTGGTGATCACCGCCTTTTTGGGGGCTGCTTTGGCA
>SPJV01000178.1 GCA_006844765.1 Alphaproteobacteria bacterium
GTTAGGGCTAAATTGCCTTGCCGTAGCGCAGACCGTCATAGATCGCAGCATGAATGTTGCGCCCGGTCACCGCGTCCCCGATCCGGAATAGCTGGAATTTGCCGTCCGGGTTGGTTGCCAAAGTCTGGGGCAGGCCGTTGATCAGCGCGTCGTGATCCACCGTGCCAAGGTTGCGGGAATGGGGCACCAGATCATGGTAAATCTCATCCAGCGGTGATGTGCTGTCGTTCACAACAATCTGGTCATAGGTTTTCTGACGTTGCAGCGTGTCCACGAAATCGCTGCCGATCTGAGCTGCCAGTTGATTGCCGTCCCGCGTGATCGCGGTTAGGCGCGAGGCTATGGTAAAGGTCACATCCAGACCCTGCAAAGCCCGCATATAGGGCGTCAGGTTCATGCCCATCACATCGCCAGCGATTTGGCGGTCCGGGGTCATCAGCTCGACTTTCGCGCCTGAATTGGCCAGCACCTCGCAAGCTTGCAGGCCCGTGTGATCACCCACATTGTCATAGACCAGAACGTGGCCACCCGGCTTTGCGTCCCCTGCGATGATATCCCACGCAGTCACGGCCAGATCTTGGCCTATACCAACGGAATCGGTCTTGGCCATGCCGCCGGTCGCGATAAAGACAACGTCCGGGGCCAGTTGCAGGATATCGTCGCTTTCGGCCCAGGTGTTGAAATTGAACGCAACGTCGCGGGCCGCACATTGCTGCATCCGCCAATCTACGATGCTTGACAGCTCTTTGCGGCGCGGGTTTTGGGCCGCCAGCGCCACCTGACCCCCGGCGGTGTTCGAGGCCTCATATACCACAACCTGGTGCCCCCGTTCGGCGCAAACACGGGCGGCCTCTAGCCCGGCAGGACCAGCGCCAACAACGGCGACCTTGCGTTGAACGGGTGCGGGCAGGGCGACATGGGGCTGGGTCAGTTCCCGCCCTGTGGCCGCGTTATGAGTGCAAACCGCATCCTGGCCCAAATAAATGCGATCCAAGCAATAGGTCGCGCCAACGCAAGGCCGGATATCGTCTTCGCGCCCCTCTATAATCTTTTGCACAATATGAGGATCGGCCAT
>SPJV01000186.1 GCA_006844765.1 Alphaproteobacteria bacterium
GGAAGATGAGAATGGCGGTGTTGGCCGTCGTGTGACGACAATCATTCGATATCCCGAATCAGCCAATTTCTTACCTAAAGAACGGTTGGGCTCCTATCACGCCTTGATCATCGGCATCAATGATTACCCGGATTGGCTTGGTCAATATGTCAGTGACTCGGGCGATGCTGATTTGGCGAATGCAATTTCGGACGCTGAACAACTAGCCGCAGTTCTGGATCAGGAATATGGGTATGAGGTTCGCATTTTGCGTGATGCGACGGTGGAGCAGATCATTGAAAGCCTGACCTATTACCGAGACACTTTGACAGCAGAAGACAATCTGCTGATCTTTTACGCGGGTCACGGGATCGTCGTTGGTGATATCGGCTATTGGATGCCGAGCGACGTGGAACGGGGGAAAGAAGAAACCTTGATATCAAACAGGCTGTTGTCGCGAACACTTTCTCAATTTGATGTCGGGAAAGTCATGCTGATCGCTGATGCCTGCTATTCAGCATCATTCGTCAACCAGACGCGGAAGGTTGATACAGAGAATTTCGATAGGTTCGACAACCAGCATGCCATCGTTCGGGCCGCCATGTCCTCCGGCGGCCTTGAGGTTGTTTCCGATGGTGTCGGTCAGTCGCCCTTTAATGAGGCTCTGGTGAATGGCCTACGTCGGAATGACGGGATTGTCAGTGCGCAACAGCTGTTTGTCATCGTGAAGTCGCTGACCGTCAGGAAAGCGCAGCAAACACCGCAATATGGAGCTGTTCCGGCCTCTGGACATCAGGAGGGTGGCGATTTTCTGTTTGTGAAGGAGACCCCGTTCATTGCAAGGCCAGAGGCGCAGGTGTCGGGGTGAGTGCTCGGTTGGTGTTAGACAAACACTTTAGATTTGATAACGGTGCCGGCGCCGTTGGTCGCGCCGTTGGCCGCATCATGTCCGGCTTAACTGCCGTTGGCGTTGCGGTGTTCGCAACATTCGCTGTGATGCCAATGGCCGGCGCGCAAGAACAGGCCCTCGTGCTACAAGTATCAACGGCGGATGGTACAAACCCGATCTACCGGCCAGGCTCGGTTTT
>SPJV01000189.1 GCA_006844765.1 Alphaproteobacteria bacterium
ACGGCCAAAGCTAAGGGTTGGTGCCCCCAGTGCGCCTTCAAAGGAAAAGCCTGCAACAGCAATGTCGGACCGCAAACGCGGCGCTTCGGCCATGAACTGAGCATATGAAATTGGCGCAAGGGCTGTGCGGGACCGAAGAACGGCAAAGCCTGCCGCGTCGTCACGGCCAATGACTTCGGCATCATAAACACCCGACAACGTAACGCGGGCGCATTGGTCAATGGCTTCGGCCGTGGTCAGCACAGTGCCGCGCGCGTCGATATAAAAGCCCGAGCGGGACCGCACCGGTTGACGGATTTCCAGGCCAGCCAGCAGGTCGATGCGCTGTTCATTGTCCTGGCCAGCGGTTTCAGGCAGAGCAGTGTCACCTGTGGAGCGCAGGCTTTCGCGCATGATCAAGGCGATCTTGTTCATCAGCTCTGCCTCTGATGGCTGCCACGTCATGGTAAAGCCTTTGACGGTGCCGCCTTCCAGCCGGGCATAGGTGTAGCTGTGCATCTGGTCGTTTTGGCCAGTGATCGTGAAGTCATTGTTCCGCTTGGAGCGTTCCCCGTCCAGCGGCACGATTTCCAGCGTTTGCATCACGTCATAAAGACCGTGCAATGAGGCGCGATTGCCTTCTTGGCTAATCAATAGAACCGAAGTGCCCGATCCGTCTGTGTTGTCGTAATGAACGAAGGGCGCTTCGGTGCGCGACAAGGCAACCCGAGCGGTTGGTAGCTGCATTTCGATGCCGGCTTCTTCATTTGCGACAGCTGCAAGGCCGACGCTGTTCAATTGATCCTGATATTCGGTCAGTAGCAGGCCGCGCTGCTTGGTGGTCAGCACGCCAGAGGGCTCGAAACCTTTTGATGTTTGCCATGCGGCCATCGAATTGCGGGTGCCGGGGCCAAATGCGCCGTCGATGCCAGAACGATAAAAACCAAACCACTGCAAAGCGATCTGCAATTCTTCACGGGCAGGGCGGTCGAGCAGGCGTTCAGATTGCAACGCCTCGCGCCGGGTTTCTTCAGGCTCAGGCTCTGGAACAACAGGGGTCGGTGCTGCC
>SPJV01000188.1 GCA_006844765.1 Alphaproteobacteria bacterium
GGGCGAACATTTGTTTTGGCTGGCGGCGCGGAAGGCGGGGTTTCCTTGTTCGAACTTTTGCCATTGGTCGGGCGTTTGAAATTCATTGAAAGCCTCGCGGATACCGAAACGCTGTCGCTTCAAGGCGTAACCGACATTGAAGCCGAAGTCATCGGCGGCCAAGTACATGTCTATGTCTCGTCAAATTCAGAAGATGGAATAACGACTTTTACATTGGACATTGGGGATAACGATGCACCTTTGGTCGGAACCAAGCATAGCGACACAATCACCGGTACTTGGCGGAACGACCTTATTCTTGGGTTGGACCGGAACGATACTCTTAGCGGTTGGGGGGGCAACGATAAACTCGTCGATGGAACCGGTGCAGATGTGTTGATCGGCGGAGCAGGGGCGGATGTGTTCTGTTTTGTGGTCGATGAGATGGTCGATACCATCGATGACTTCACTCCAGGGACCGACAAGATAGATCTGTCAGAAACCCAGATGCTTTACTCGATTTCTCAAATTGACCTTGTCGAGCAGGATTGGGGGGTTCTGCTTGTCCACGGGCGTGATCGAATAAAGTTGTTGGATAACGCCCGTGGTGGCGATCTGGATGTAACCGACATTTTAGAAAGCGACTTTGTATTCTCGTAATGTTGGAGCAGCCGTCGTGGAAGTGGGTCTGAGCGCACAAAGGGGAGTGCCACAACCAAAGCAAGTTGGATCTGGTCTAGGTCTAACCCTTGGGGCCAAAAGTGGTCGGGTAATTCGGACGGTTTGTTTGGGTAAATCGATTAGGGAAGTGGCGATCCAAACTGAAAAACCTTTGGCCTGACTTCAAAAGCCAAAGTTGCCCCTAGCGGTCACCGCGCTTTGGAACCTGCTTGCTACTTGAGGGAATCGCGCCCCAAGGGGTGGCATCAAGTGGCTGATTTTTGCTCCGCACCAGTGACAGGGTTTCACGCCGTTGTTGACACCGGACAGAGATCACAAATTAAAAAATGACGTCGAAAAATGCTGGATTTTGACGACAAGGCTGACGTGTCTATCAAAATTGGCTGG
>SPJV01000124.1 GCA_006844765.1 Alphaproteobacteria bacterium
CGGACCTTCGGCCAGCGCCAATTCGAAGAACTTCAGCGCATTGAAGCCGGGGGTACAGCAGACCGAAGCCCCGGCCCGCGCGGAGCTCAACACCACCGCGATTAGTCCATGGATGTGGAACAGCGGCATGATGTTAAGGCAACGATCCACCGGTGTCAGATGCAAGGTCTCTGCAATGTTCCGGGCGGAGGCATGCAGGTTCCGCTGTGTCAGCGGGACCACTTTCGGCCGCGATGTCGTGCCGGAGGTATGAAGGACCAGCGCTTCATGATCTGGTGTCGGATCAGCGGCGTCGGCTTCTTCATCCCAAAGCCGGAAGACACCGGCGGGGGCGCCGTCGGCAATCTGGAGCTCAACCACCGGGATGCCAAGTTTCTCGGCGGCTGCGACGGATGGGTTGGTGGAGCCGGGCTCAACCAGAACCAGCTTCGGCTTCAAATCGTCCAGATAGAACTCATATTCCGCTTGCTTGTAATTCGGATTAAGCGGCGCTGCGGACAGGCCGGAAGCGACGGCAAGAAATGCTGAGGCCATCTCAGGTCCATTCGGCAGGACGATAGCGACACGGTCGCCCGGCCCAATCTCGCGCGCCGCCAATTGCCGCCGGGTGGAGGCGGCAAGCGCCCGCAACTCTGCGAAGCTCATATCCGGTCGACCTGGCGCGGCAAGGGCCCTGTCTTCGTCGGCTCCGTTGCTCAGGATCGTTTGTACGATTTCAGAATCAGGCATCATGTTCCCTCCCAGTGATGGGGTGATTATTGTGATTTAAAGACGCAGCATGGTTTCCTTGGCGACACTAAATGTCGATAGAAACACAGAGCCGGGTTCTAGACAAAGGGTCCCAAGAAATGTTCCAGGTTATCCCCCAGCTCATCGCAGAGATAGCCGCCTTCCTGAACCAGCACTGTCGGTAATCCAAGTTTTGCCACACGTTCGGCAATTTGCCCGAAGCCTTTTGTTGATATGGACAATCCGCCAAAGGGATCCCCTTCGAACCCATCAAGGCCAAGTGCGATGACCAGGGCGCCCGGCGCAAAATGCTCGATCCGCTCCAATGCTTGATCCAGATAGGGCATATAGGCGGCATCCGCTGTACCGCGTGGCATTGGCAGATTGTAGTTGTAACCCAGTCCCGCACCTTCGCCGCGTTCATCCGCATAGCCCCAGAAGAAGGGATAGAAGCGGACCGGATCGGCATGCAGGGAAACGGTCAGAACATCGGCGCGATTGTAGAAAACACCTTGTGTCCCATTCCCGTGGTGCAGGTCCACATCCAGGATCGCCACTCGGTCATGATGTTCGCGCAACAGCTGGGCTGCGATGCCAGAGTTGTTCACGAAGCAAAAACCGCCGGCCATATCCGCGAAGGCATGATGCCCCGGCGGTCGGCAGAGTGCATAGGCAGAACTATCCCCACCCAGAACCGCTAGGGCTGCATCGGCTGCGCAATCGGCGGCCCCGCGCACGGCTTCCCAGGTGCCGGCGCCAATCGGGCAAGCAGTATCTGCCTGATGATACCCGGCCTGACCAACAGCAGAGGCGGGGTAAGAGCCATTTCGACGGTCCGGATGGATATTCGGGATCACTTCCTCCGACCCGCCGCCGATGCGCATCCATCGTTCATGAATAGTCGCCAGAAAGCGCACATATTCAGGCGTGTGGATGGAGGCGATGGGCCCCAGTCCGAAATCTGCCGGCTCTGTCAGTTCCAAGCCTGCTTTGACCGCACTGGCGACCAGGCGTTCTGCCCGCGCCGGTACCTCCGGGCTGGACTGCAGGGCACCGGAAACCAGGAAATGCTTCGGGTGATGGGCCGCGTGACGATCAGTGTGAAAGACTTTCATTTGGGGAACTCCGGCAAGCAATATCGACGCCGTGATCAAATCGACTTCGCGCGCGAAGGGCAAGCTCAGTCTCAAATCACCGTCGGATTGTTTCTCTTACTTGCAATGCACGCGTGTGGGTGCTTCATTCGCGTCACTCGGCCAATGGTGGCGAATTGAAGGGGTAGAGAAATGGCGGACGGTGATAAGGATACCGATGATATGGCAACTGAGAGCGCAGCGCCGGCAGGCATGGGCGAACCGGCTGCGGATGAAGCGGCGGTTGACGCAGCTGCCGAAGGGAAGCGCGAATCCTTGGCTCAGATCTTCGGTGAAATCGCCTGGATGCTGACCCGCTCCCCCGGGCACCGCCATTTCTTTATTGGTGACATGGATTGGCTGATCCTCGCGCCAGTCGCGCGCAGCCAGTTCCGTCTCTACCGCGATGAAGAACGCAAGCCGGTCGGATTGGTCCTCTGGGCTTATCTGAATGAAGAGAATGAGGAGCGCCTGAAGGCCGGCGGTACGCGTTTGCGTCCCGATGATTGGGCGTCTGGAGACAAGCTCTGGATCATCGAAGTCGTCGATCTTCTCGGCGGTCGGACCGATGCAATGCTGTCGGATGTGAAGGACAATGTCTTCAAGGACAAACCCTTCTCCCTCCAACGCGTCTCAAAAGACGGCAAACGCGAAACCGTGACGATTAGCTAGAGCTATCCCCGGCCAAACTGATCAATCGATATCCAAGTCGAAATTGAAGATGCCGAGGTCTTCCAGGGCTTGGTGCCATTCTTCTATGCACTGGCTGTAGTGTGCTTCGTTAATCGGTGTACTCTGGATCAGGCCGGCGAGGCGGTTGGGGGCTTGGATGATGGTTTCGCCGCGGGTCGGGCGCCGGTTGCCGCGTCTTTCTGGGCCGATATAGGTTTTGGAGGCGACGAAAAGGCGTGGCTTGCGGCCGAGCTCTAAAAGGTGGTCGATCAAAACTTGCGGTGAGAACGGCTTGTCGATCAGGTGGTCCAGGCCAGCGGCGCGGTATTCTTTTAACTGTCCTAGTGTGGTGGTGCTTTCCGCCCCGATGATGCCTATGAAAGGGTCATACCCGTGCCGCGTTAGGCGTATGTCCCGCATGAAAGACAGTACGGCGTCTCGATCCGTATCAAGATCGGCGATCAGGACATCGGCTTCTTGATTGGCCAGTAATTCTTGCGCTCGTTCCAACTGATGGACATGGCGTGTGCCGGTCAAACCATCCAGGCGCAGCATGGAGGCCAGGGGATCGCCGACCTCCGGCAATGGCTCGAACAGGATGATCCGGAGGGCTTGGGCGGCGGTGTTGTGTAACATCTTCTTGGCCCCTGGCCGTGTAATAATGTCGTCAGGGGTAGCTGGGAATCCATTGGGGCGCAATGGGGGCAGCTTAGGGCTTTTGTTCATCGCCATCGTCGATGGCACGCCAGGCAGCCCCATCGAGATCATTGAACTGCCCCGACTTCAACGCCCACAGGAAGGTGACAAGACCCAGCGCACCGAGACCCAATGCAGCGGGTATCAGGATGATAAGATGGCTCATGCAAAGGCCTCCTTATGGGGCGGTGTGTCGGTGTGTTGGGCGGCGGCTTGTTTCGCGGTCTCGCGGTTTCGCACCCCGCCGCCATAACTGAGCCGCAAGGCGTTCAGGGTGACGACGATGCTTGACCCGCTCATGGCGAGGGCGGCTACCAGCGGCGTGGCATGTCCCAACACGGCAAGCGGCACCGCGATCATGTTGTACAAGGCGGCAAGGGCGAAGTTCTGAAGGACCAGCCCATGCGCGCGCTTGGCGATGGAAACGGCCAGCGGCAAGGCGGTCAGGTCTTCATGCAGGAAAACGAAGCTGGCGGAACTGCGGCCGATATCAGCGGCTTTCGCCGGCACCATCGAGACGTCAGCGGAGGCAAGTGCGGGGGCGTCATTGATCCCATCACCCAACATGAGCACGCGGTGTCCCTTTTCTTGCAGCGCTTCCAGAAGTTGAAGCTTTCCTTTCGGCGTCATGCGGGCGCGCGACTTTGAGATTCCGAGTGCATCGGCAGTGCTGCGCACGGTGGGCCGGGCGTCTCCCGAGACCACCTCAGTCTCGATGCCGGCGTGTTGTAGCGCAGAGATTGCCGCCTCCGCGCCGGGGCGGAGCGCATCACTGAACCGGAAACGGTCGATCAACCTGCCGTTCCTGGATAAGACAACGCCCGTGTTTTCGTCCAGCGCGTCGGCGCCCGGGTTGCTGATCGCCCAATCCGGTCTGCCAAGTCGAATCTTGGTGCCGTTTTGTGTGCCGGTCAGCCCAAATCCGGGGACTTCGGCGATATCCGTTACACCGGTGCAGGCTGTAAGCCCAAGGTCCCGGCTCGCGCGGGTCAAGGCGTGGGCATAGGGGTGCCGGCTTTCACGGGCCAGCGATGCGGCTAGCGCCAGTGCCTCGGGGTTCGGGGCATCCCGATCAGAGAGGCGCGGGGTGCCAAGTGTCAGGGTGCCTGTCTTATCGAACAGCACATGATCGATCTTGGCGAGTTTCTCCAGCCCGGCCCCGTCGCGCATCATGATACCGGCTTTAAACAGGCGTCCGGCGGCCACGACCTGCACGATGGGCACGGCGAGGCCCAGGGCGCAGGGGCAAGTGACGATCAGCACCGCAACCGCGATCATCAGGGCCTTGTGCCAATCGCCGGAAATCCACAGCCAGCCGATGAAGCTCGCCAAGGCGGCCAGATGGACGACCGGGGCATAGAGCGAAGCCGCTTTATCGGCGAGGCGACGGTACCGCGGATGGGCGCTTTCGGCTGCTTCCAACATCCGGGTCATCTCTGCCAGGAAGGAGGATCGGGCGGGGCTTGTCGCCGTGACCATAAGCGGCCCTGTCAGGTTTAGGGCCCCGGCGGGAAGGGCTGTCTGCGGTCCTGCCGAAACCGGCACGCTCTCTCCGGTTGCGATGGACATGTCGATATCGCTGGTGCCGTCTTCGACCGTGCAGTCGACTGGTATCCGCTCCCCCGCAGCAAGCGCGATCCGCATGCCGGTTTGGACTTCGTCCAGCGGAGTCCAGGCGCGGCTTCCATCCTTTGCGACCACCGTGGCGCCTTCCGGCGTTAGGCGGGCGAGGCCGGCAACGGCACCGCGCGCGCGCTCCCGCATCACATGGTCCAATGTGCGCCCAATCAGCAGAAAGAACAGCAAGGTGACGGATGCGTCGAAATAGGCATGGGCGCCATGGGTTGCTGTTTCGTAAAGGCTCATCCCGATGGCGAGCAGGACGGCGAGAGAGATTGGAACATCCATGTTAAGCCGCCCAGCCTTAAGCGCGGTAAGGGCGGGGCGGAAAAACACCCGGCCTGCATAACCGACAGCTGGAATGGCGATCAACGCGGAAATCCAGTGGAAAAGATCACGGGTTGAGCCCTCAGCCCCGGACCAGACAGATACTGACAGCAACATGACATTTCCGGCCGCAAACCCGGCGACCCCAAGCGCGAGAAGAAGCTCTTTCAGGCGACGGTCATTTCCTGGGACCTCTGTGCCTGCCAGATGGGCGGGAAAGCCTGCCTTCGTAAGGGCGGTAAAAGCCTCTTCGAAATGTGCCTGGTCTTTACGCCATTCGACAGTGGCACGGCGCGTCGACAGGTTGACCCGCGCGCTTTCGACACCTGGAACAGATTGCAGGGCGCCTTCGACGGCGCGAATGCAGGCGCCGCAATGCATGTCCGGAATAGTCAGATAGGTTCGAAACCGCCCGTTGCCCAAGTCTTGGGACAGGTGGAGGATTTCCTGATGGCTGGGTGCGACGACCGCATCAGACTTCATCCCGGAACCGGCGGTGCAGCAACTCATTGCCCTTACCCTTTCGGAACTGTCAGACGATAGCGCAGCCGCCAATCCTGTCCGTCGCTTGTCATCGCGCGGACATGGGCCTGCCAGCGTCCGGGAGCAAGCGTGATCGGCGCGACATATCGGCCTTCACCTTGTCGGATGAGCGTCAGTTCCTGGTCTTGAACCTCAGAGGCGGGCCGACCGATGGAGACGCTCCCTTCAGCAAGGGAGATCGGACTGCCATTAGCATCCATCAGGCTGAATACGAGCTGACCCTTTTCAAGGACCAGATCATGCTGCCAGCCACGCGCTGCCTGTTCTTCGGCCTTTGCGATGCGTTTGTTGAAGGACTGGCTGGCCACATAGCTGTTCTTTACAACCAGCCCGGACCAAGACCCTGCCGCATTGATCGCCATGGTGACATTCACAGCGACGACAGTGCCGAAGAAGGCCAGCATAATAAACAATACATGGCGGCCCGTGATTTCCTGAGATTTGCGCATCATCCATCCACTCCTGATTCGAAGACCGCATCGTAGTCATCTCGTTCAGACCCGGCATTGTCCTGGATCAAGAAGCGGAACTTGGTTTTGGGCTCCTTCAAATCCTCAGACTCACTTCGTACGAAGATCTTCTGGGTATGGATCCGGTCCGGATCGACATCCAGCAGGATAACCCGCTGCGGATGATCCTTTTCTTCCGGCAAGGTCATCACTGCCCTCGGCAAGCCCTGGATTGTCAGCCTGATCTGCCGGGGTTCCGGCATCATGTTCAGGACCTTGATCGTATAGCCATTGCGATAGGACCCATCGGACAGGGTGACAAAAACCGGGTTTCTGTCATGCAGGACATTGAGCTCAAGCCTGTCGCGGGTCAAAAGGACGGTTAGCATCCCAAGTCCGATGGCGGCCCAGAAACAGAAGTATAGCAAAGTACGGAATCGCAGGATCGAGCGCCAATTGGTTCTCTTGATCGTGTCCAAAAGCCTGCCGGAAGTGTCGCGTACGCGGGATGGGTCAATGGCGCCATCGGTGCTCTGCGCACGGGCCATGTTCTGATTGTAGTCATAGAGCGTCGCGTAGGAGATCAATCCGGTTTCCCGCCCGACCTTCTTCATAACGCCATCGCAGGCATCAATGCATAAGGCGCAGGTGATGCATTCCAACTGTTGTCCATCGCGGATATCGATGCCCATGGGACAGACAGCGACACAGGCATTGCAATCAATGCAATCGCCATGGGGTGTGCCTTCTGCATCCCGTTTTTTCTGGTGCCGGGAACGGGGCTCGCCGCGCCAGTCGTTATAGGTGACGGTCAGAGAATGCTCATCCAGCATCGCGCCTTGGATCCGGGGCCAGGGGCACATGTAAGTGCAAACCTGTTCACGCATCAGCCCGCCCAATGAATAGGTGGTGAAGGTCAGGACTGCGATGGTTGAATAGGCAATGCCTGCGGCCTCTCCCGTCAAGACATCAACAGCAAGTGTCGGCGCATTTGCGAAGTAGAAAATCCAGGCCCCGCCGGTGGCCAGCGCAATCGCCAGCCAGGTTCCGTGTTTGACGATTTTCTTGAAGATCTTGCCAGCGGACCAAGGCTCACCATCCAGTTTAATCCGGCGGTTTCGGTCGCCTTCAATCGCGCGCTCCACGACCAGAAAGAGATCGACCCAGACCGTTTGCGGGCAGGTATAGCCGCACCAGGCGCGACCGACTGAACTGGTGACAAGGAAGAGCCCTATGCCAGCCATGACCAACAGACCGGCGACGTAATAAAACTCCTGCGGCCAGATTTCGATGAAGAAGAAGTAGAAGCGCCGGTTGTACAAATCGATCAGGACAGCTTGGTCGGGCGCGAATTCGCCCCGATCCCACCGTAGCCAAGGGGTCAGGTAATAGATGCCCAGCGTGACCATCATCACGATCCATTTAAAGCGCCGAAAGACGCCTTCTGCCCGTTTGGGATGGATCCGTTTTCGGGGCGCGTATAGCGGTTCCTGCCGGTCCCGCCGGTTGACCGCTTCGACGTCGAAACGTTCCGGGGAGGGGGGGGCTTCAGTGGTGTTTTGGGTGGTGTCCGGGCTACTCATCCTCTTGACCCTTCATTCCTTTGGAAGCCCTCCCCCCGTCATCGAGCCTCAACAGGGGGAGGGGTTCGTTAACCGGAGATGGCGGTTATTCGCCACCTCCCAATGCATGCACATAAACCGACAACTGCTTCACAGTGGTATCGCCAAGCCGGCTTCCCCATGCCGGCATGACGCCATGTTTGGGCAGTCGAATCTGGGCGGCGATATCTGCCGTCTCAGAACCGTATAGCCAGATCGCATCGGACAGGTTCGGGGCCCCTTGTTCTTTATCGCCAAGACCCGCATCGCCATGACAAGAGGCACAGTTCTCGGCAAAGACGGTGGCACCCGTACCCGCCAGCGCGGCATCGTGATCGAGCCCTGCCAGCTTTCGGACATAGTTGGCTGTCGCTTTGATATCCGCTGCGTCCAGTAGCTCGTCGCGACCGAAAGCCGGCATTTCGGAATAGCGGCTGTCATCATCCTCGGCGAAACGGATGCCGTGGGTGATGGTCTGGTGGATCTCCTGGACAGTACCGCCCCAGAGCCAGTTATCGTCATTCAAGTTCGGATACCCGGCGGAACCGGCCGCCCCGGAGCCATGACATTGAGTGCAATGGACCTTGAAGGCCGAGGCACCGCCCGCAACGGCAAAGCGATGCAGGTCAGGATCGTCTTTGATGGCCCCAACATCGGTCGCGGCGATCTGGTCCAACATACCGGATTGTGCCGCGGCGGCTGCGTCCAGATCTTTTTGCACGTCGCCCCGGCTGGAATAGCCGCTGACACCCTTGTGGCCGTCGACCGGCATGGAGGGGTAATAGATGCAGTAGCCGATCGCGAAGACGATGGTTGCATAGAAGATATACAGCCACCAGCGGGGCAGGGGCGTGTTCAATTCCTTGATACCGTCCCACTCATGCCCCGTGGTTTCGGTCCCGGTGATCGCGTCGACGTCTTTTTCGCCTGCGCTCATGGTTCAATCCTCCTTAAGCGGGATATTTGCGGCCTCGTCCGCGGCCTGGCGTCCGCCGGGCCGAAAAGCGAAACCAACAGCGGCGAGAAACAGCAGCACCAGATAGAGCAGCCCCCAGCTGTCTGCTGCATGACGGAGTGATTCATAATCCATGATCCGTCCCCCTTAGCGGTAATGAGCTTCGGCGTCATAGGTCGAGAAATCGACCAAAGTGCCGAGCATTTGCATATAGGCGATGAGGGCGTCCAACTCGGTCAGCCGCGATGGATCACCGTCGAAGTCACCGGTCTTGGCTTTGGGGTAGCGGGCCAGCAGCCCATCCCAATCCGCCTCCGGGTCAGCCTGTGCGGCCAGGTCGGCGGCGGCGCTTTCGATCATTGCGTCGTCATAAGGAACGCCCAGCAGACGGTTCGTCTCCAGATGCTCCTCAATCAACGATGTATCGAGCGGCGTTTCAGCCAGAAAGGCGTAGCTCGGCATCACCGATTCAGGCACCACCGACTGCGGATGGATCAGGTGTTGGACGTGCCATTCATTCGAATAGCGGTCGCCAACCCTGGCCAGATCCGGCCCTGTCCGCTTTGATCCCCACTGGAACGGGCGATCATACATCGACTCCGCTGCCAGAGAGTAAGGCCCATAGCGTTCCACCTCGTCCCGGAAGGGCCGCACCATCTGACTATGGCAGAGGTAGCACCCTTCCCGGATGTAGATCCGGCGACCCTTCAGTTCGAGTGGTGAATAGGGACGAACCCCTTCCACTTTCTCGATCGTGTTGTCCATGTAGAACAAGGGCACGATCTCGACTAATCCTCCGACGGTCACCGCCAGGAAGGAGAAGATCAAAAGCAACGTGGCATTCGTCTCGAGCTTTTGGTGTTTCGACATGATAGACATCTGTCTGTCCTCCTATTCTACCGGTTACTCGGCCGGGGCCGGTGTGGGGTGCTGGGTTACCAACGGTGCCTCATCCCGGATCCGACCTTTGATCGTCATGTAGATGTTGAAGACCATGACCAGTGCCCCTGCGAGGTACAGCAGGCCACCGAGGGCACGCAGCACGTAGTAGGGATGCATGGCGGCGACGGATTCAGCGAAGCTGTAGACCAGGAAGCCTTCCGGATCATATTCCCGCCACATCAGGCCCTGCTGAATGCCGGAGACCCACATAACCGCCGCGTAGACGACGATGCCGAGTGTCGCGAGCCAGAAATGCCAGTTCACGAGACGCAGCGAGTAGAGTTGCTTGGCACCGAACAGGCGCGGGACCAGGAAGTAGATCGCTGCGAAGCTGATCATACCGACCCAACCAAGCGCACCGGAATGCACATGGCCGATGGTCCAGTCCGTGTAGTGGCTGAGCGAGTTCACACTCTTGATCGACATCATCGGCCCTTCGAAGGTCGACATGCCGTAGAAGGCGAGTGCCATCACCATCAGCCGGATAACTGGATCGGTACGGATCTTGTCCCAGGCACCGCTGAGGGTCATCAACCCGTTGATCATGCCTCCCCAAGACGGCATCCACAGCATCACGGAGAACACCATGCCAAGGGTCTGTGCCCAATCGGGCAGGGCTGTGTAATGCAGATGGTGTGGACCGGCCCAGATATAGAGGAAGATCAACGACCAGAAGTGCACGATTGAAAGTCGGTAGGAATAGACCGGGCGCTCAGCCTGTTTCGGCATGAAGTAATACATCATGCCCAGGAAACCGGCTGTTAGGAAGAAGCCCACCGCATTGTGGCCATACCACCATTGTGTCAGTGCATCCTGCACACCGGCAAAGGCGGAATAGCTGATCGTTCCCGACAGCGAGACCGGAAGGGCGAGGTTATTCACCACATGCAGCATTGCCACGGTGACGATGAAGCTCAGATAGAACCAGTTCGCGACATAGATATGCGGTTCTTTCCGTTTGAGGATCGTGCCCAGGAAGACGAGAAGATAGGCAACCCAGACAATGGTCAGCCACAAATCGACATACCATTCCGGTTCCGCATATTCCTTGGACTGGGTTGAGCCCAGCAAGTATCCGGTTGCGGCCATGATGATGAACAGCTGATAGCCCCAGAACACGAACCAGGCGAGATCACCGCCGAAGAGGCGTGCCCGCGTTGTTCGCTGCACCACATAGAAGCTGGTGCAGATCAGGGCGTTGCCACCGAAGGCAAAAATCACCGCTGATGTATGCAGCGGCCGCATCCGTCCAAAATTGAAATACGGCTCTAGGTTCAGTTCCGGCCAGGCCAGCTGAGCGGCAATGGCGACACCGGCCAATAGGCCGACGACACCCCAGAACAGCGTGGCGATGGTGCCATATTTGATCGGACCATCCATATAGGCGTCCGGATCGTCCGTCGGTTTTTCCTCCCGTCTCAACAGCAGGAATGCTGCTAAGACCAGGACGATGAACAGAATCCCAAAATGCGCCCGGAAGAGCGCATCGGACCCGTTCGCCGCGCCGAACAAGGCGATAATGGCCGCAACTGCGATCGCGACCACTTGGGCTGTTTGCTTCATCTCTCTATCCCCATAATCGTTGCGGCATCCAATTTCCAAGCCCTATCGAGATCGGGGGAAAGGAACACCGCGTCCTTACTGCGGCGGACTATGTGCGAGACGGAGACAAATTTGGTTGATCTGGATCAATGGCGGAGGCGCGAAGCTGCGGCAAGTTGATGCACAGCCGGGTTGCCGGTTTACGAATGCCGCATTGCGGCGGGCAAAGGAGTAGCGCCATGCGCGTCAGCGCGGACAGTTCGACTGAGAAGAAGATAGATCTCTCGAAAATGCCTCTACCCTTGCCCGGATCTTCAGAAAACGCCCCGCTCAACGCGACTGAGATAATCGATCAAATGGACGCCTTCCATCGCCACAAGATGATGATATGCGATGAGTTGGAGGCAATTGCAGACTCGCTGCCGTTTGAGATCGATCCCGCACAATGCATGGCCTTGGCGCGCAGCCTGAAAGCGACGGTTTCATCCATACAGGCTTTTGAGGAACGCTATTTCTTCCCGCTGGTGGCGCGCGCTGGGAAGCTGAAAGGCGTTATGAAAACGGTTCGCGACGTTCTTGAGCAAAACCATCGCGAGGACGAAGGTTTCGCAGAAGAACTTGCAGAAGCGTTGGTTGATCTCGGCCTCTGCGTTTCTGGTCGTGATGCCGAAACAACCGGTTATATGTTGCGCGGGTTTTTTGAAGGCATGCGCCGACATGTGGCGCTTGAACGCCATCTGCTTTTAGAGCCGCTGCGCGCTCACCTTTCTCACCCACCGCAATAGCAGGTTCTCAGATCATATAAGAATAGATCTCTCAGACAGAAATCGAGCGACGCTAGGTCGGCTTACTCTGCGCCAACCGTATCACCGGAATCACCAGAACCCTCGCCCGCGAGCGGCAGTTCCGGAGAGGGCTCAGACGCTTCAAAACGGCGGGGGCGACTTGTGCGCCGACGGGGTTTGCTCTCACCCTCTTCCTCAGTCGCGGCTGTCTTGCGAGGACGTCCGCGGCGCGGTTTCTTGGGTTCTTCTTCCGCGCTATCAGCAGGGACTTCCGCGCTGGTAGCTGGAGCGCCGAGCATACGGGCAAGGGCATCACGGCCTTCACCATCCGGATCTTCATTTCGAGGTGCCGTGCGCCGGCGGTCTGCGCGGGGATCACGGCGGGGGCGCGAGCGACGTTCCCGTTCCCGCTCTGCTTCCCGTTCGGCTTCGCCATCATCTGCAGCCGCTGGGGCATCTGTCGATTTAGCGATGCTTTCAACGACAGCCTCGGCGGCTCCGCCTTCCGTCTGCTCTTGTTCACCGCTTTGTTCAGCAGTTTCACTGGGCTCTTCTTCGGCAGAAGGACGACCGCGATAACGATCCTGGCCAGCTGATTGCTGACGCTGTTGCCGGTCCGGCTGATCTGCATTCAGGATACGATAATAATGTTCCGCGTGCTGCAGCATGCTTTCCGCAAGGACATGTTCGCCATTGCCTTGGGCATCGCGCGCCAGTTGGACATACTTGTCATGAATCTGTGTGGCGTTGCCTCTAATTCGGACGCCGGGTCCGTTGGAATCGAAATTCTGTCGTCCCGGATTACCACCGCCACCACCACCACGGCGGCCACCGCCGTTGTTATTGCGATGCCGACCGCGCTTGCCACCTTGATTGTTCACGCCGAGCCCCTTTTACTTGTCTCGTCCAACTACCGTGAATCGCCGCCGGGTTTCCTGATCCCGATGCCGACAATTCCCTTTATGAAAGCCAGCCATATTAGAAATGGCTCATACTCTTTCAGCTCACATTGCTTCAGACCGTTTGGCCATGGGGACACACGCCCGCAAGAACCGCCTTGTCTGTTATATGGTTGACGCAGGGCCCTTGCCGTACGTCGCTTTCCCTCACCGCGCTGGATTCAAAATCATTACATTTCCGAAGTCAGTCGTCGCGCGTTCCTGTTCAATCAGATGTCCAATTGAACGAATGCGTCTGTGCTGTAGCTTGCGTCGTCAAAGCTTTTTATTGTCACAGATTTCTGACCAAGGCCGCAGCGCAAAAACGCGCGTATGCAATGACCTGATTTGTCCAACCTAGCCGCGCCCTGACTTATTTCCAAGTCCTAATTTGCATCGCCAGTCTGTTCGGGTCTTCTCAGCCGGATATCAGTGCCGAAAGAACGCGGGGGCGATCGGTTAAATCTTTGTGGATCATGATATCCGCGTATCCTTCATCACGAAGAATTTCGGCCACAGATGTCTCTTGTCCCAGACCAAACTCAAGGACAATGGGAGCCTTTTTTGATGCGATTTGAGGGGCTTGTGCCGCGATGGCCCGATAGGCATCAAGCCCGTCATGACCGCCGTCCAAGGCTGCTGCTGGGTCGTAGCGTTCGACCTCGGGCTCCAGCCCGGGGATAACACTGCTCGGGATATAGGGTGGGTTTGAGATGATCAGATCAATGGGGCCTGAAATCCCGTCAGCCCATGTCGTTTGCCGGAACGTAACCCGGTTGTCGAGACCGAGTCGGATGGCATTCCTTTCCGCACAGGCAATTGCGCCCGAAGAGATGTCCGTGCCGACACCTTCTGCGTTGGGGCGTTCAGACAACAAGGCCAGCAGAAGGCAGCCGCTGCCTGTACCAATGTCGAGTAATCGTTGCGGGCGCGTACCGCTGCCGGTTTGCGTTGCTGGAAGCGCGGCAAGAGCGACTTCAACAAGGGTTTCACTATCCGGACGCGGATCCAGCGTGTCTGCGTTGATTTCGAACTCCAGGGACCAGAATTCACGAAAGCCCAGGATGCGGCTGATCGGTTCTCGGTTTGCTCGCCGTTGGATCATTCCGGCAAATACTGTCTCTGAGAAGGCGTCGAGCTCGGCGCAAATCCGGTCATCATTGGCAATCAACCAACCGATGTCGCGGTTTAAATGCGCGGCAAGCAGCAGCCGGGCTTCGCGTCGCGCCTCTTCAATCCCGGCGGTTTTCAGGCGCGTTGTCGCGCTGCCCAGACAGTCTGCGAGACTTTGGGTCATGCGTCGCCGATGCTGGCGAGACGCGCGGTTTGGTCTTCAATAATCAAGGCGTCCAAAATTTCATCCAGGGCTTCCCCACCGACGACTTTGTCGAGCTTATAGAGCGTGAGGTTGATCCGATGATCAGTTACCCGGCCTTGCGGGAAGTTATAGGTGCGAATGCGTTCTGACCGATCACCGCTGCCGACCTGATCCTTTCGGTTCGCAGCCCGCTCATTGGCCAGCCGTTCCCGTTCCATGTCGAAAAGCCGGGAGCGCAGGACAACCATCGCCTTCGCCCGATTCTTGTGCTGGGATTTTTCATCCTGGCAGGTCACCACCACGCCGGAGGGCAGGTGGGTGATCCGTACCGCACTGTCCGTTGTGTTGACGTGCTGTCCGCCGGCGCCCTGACTGCGATAGGTATCGATGCGCAGGTCTTTCTCATCAATATCAACATCGACTTCTTCTGCTTCCGGAAGAACAGCAACTGTGGCGGCAGAGGTATGAATTCGCCCGCCGCTTTCCGTTGTCGGTACCCGCTGGACCCGGTGCGTGCCGGATTCCCACTTCATCCGAGCATAAACATTCTGACCCGTGATTGAGGCTGTGATGTTGTTGAAGCCACCGATATCGTTTTCAGAGGTATCCATGACTTCCAACCGCCACCCGGTCAGCTGCGCATGGCGCTGGTACATCCGAAACAGGTCTGAAGCGAATAACGCAGCCTCGTCCCCGCCGGTTCCAGCACGGATTTCCAGAATTACGTTTCGGGCGTCCGCACTGTCTTTCGGCAGCAGCATCAGCTTCAATTGGTGCTCCAGGTCGGGGAGCTTCTCACTCAAAGCATCCAGCTCTTCTCGGGCCAGCGCCTTCATCTCTGAATCGCTGTCCGGATCGTCGATCATTGATTGCAGGTCATCCTGCTCTGACAAACCGTCACGATAGGCTCCAGCAGCCTCAACGACAGGGGAGAGTTCCGCATATTCCATCGACGTGGATTGGAACTCTGCCGCTTCCAAGGCACCGCCGGCCATTTTGTCGGCAAGCTCCTGATGGCGGGCCATGACCCGGTCGAGATTGTCGGTCCAGCTCATGCTATTCTCCAGACTTGTCTTGGTTCGTGGTGATGCCGAAAAGGCGTTCCAAGACTCGGTTCACGGTAATTGTATCTTTAAGGTCGGCGGCGTCGCCCTCATTTGCGATGGCGCGCAAAGCCTCACTCGGTTCATGCAGCAGTCTATTGGCCAGCAGTCGGGTTGCCTCGGCCGCGTCAGCACTGGGGTGCCGCTCCAACACATCGGTGCGTAATTGTTCCACATGCTCGCGCAGGGCGACGAGCCCCGGAACACCCTCCCGCTCCGCCCGCAGGCGGCGCCAGTCGGTGACAGCGGCAGAGACCATTGCCTCGGCTTCCATCGCCTCTGCCTTCCGGTCCAGTTGTCCCTTTTCCGCCAGACGCTCTATGTCTTCCAGACCATAGAGATAAGCATCTTCGATATCCCCGATGGCTGGATCGATATCAGATGGCACGCCGCAATCCAAAAGCAGCATTGGTTTTCGCCGCCGGCTTTGCAGGGCGGATCTGACCGCGCTTCCGTCGATCATGGCGCGACCGGTGCCGGCGGCCGTGATGACAAGATCCGCCTGCGCCAGTGCCGTGGTTAATTGGTCGAAGGGGACATAGTGCTGTCCCCGCCGAATGGCCTCCCGCTCAGTCCGTCGGGCAGGGCCGGTCAGTTCCATATGGGTCATGCCGGCGCGTGTGAATTGCTCGGCCAGCAGGACGCCGGTTTCTCCCAATCCGATCGTCAAACCACGGATCTTGCGCGGGCTGCCATGAAGCCGCTCCGCCAGCTTGACGGCGGCTGCGGCGACAGAGACCGCGCCTTCCCCAATCTTGGTTGCGCTGCGAACCTGCTTTGCGACTTGGAAAGCCTGACGCAACAGGGCTTCCATCTCCGGGTGAGCCTCCGTCAATCCGGCGGCATCCTTGAGCTGTCCCAAAATCTGACTTTCACCGACCATCTGACTGTCCAAGGCGCAGGCGATCCGAAACAGATGCCGGACGGCATCCTCGTCCACCAATCGATGGGATTGTGCGGTAATCATCGCCGGGTCGGTTTTGCTGCGCGCTGCCAAGAGCCGCTCAGCGGTTTGGATTGCGTCTTCGGGCGTTTTGGCCAAGCCCAGAAACTCAACCCGGTCGCAGGTGCTCAAGATCATGGCCGGCGCCAAACCTTTTGCTGCGGCGTCCGTCAAGAAGGCCGTCTGTGCGGCTTCTTCCACATAGACTGCATCGCGCAAACTGGCGGGTGCGCGGTTGTGACTGAGACCCACCATATAGGGTCGAAGAAGGGGAGTAGACGGTGCCGCAACGGGCATCAGAAAGCCTCGCTATCGGTTCGTGGCTTTCGCGGCCGCCTCCCGCTGTTCGATCAAGCTGTCGATCAAAGTGTCGAGCGGGATGGCAGCTTGATCGCCGCTATCCAGGTTTTTGATCTGCACCTCGCCGCGCGCCAGTTCATCCTCACCAAGGATGACGGCGGCCCAGGCATTGATCTTATTCGCATGTTTCATGCGCTTCTTCATATTGCCACCAAAGGCGCTTTCCGCCCGTAAGCCAGCACGACGGATTTGGTCCATCAGCGGGGCGGCCTTTTCTTCGGCGATCTCTCCCAGAGGGACGACTGCTACCGGCCTGATGCGGGGCGGCGGGTCACCTGCCAACATTGCCAGTCGCTCAATCCCGGCGGCCCAGCCGATACCCGGTGTCTCCGGTCCCCCCATCATGCCGAGCAGACCATCATAACGGCCGCCGGCCATGACGGCGCCTTGGGCGCCAAGCGCCGTGGTCGTGAACTCAAAGGCGGTGTGGCAATAGTAATCGAGGCCTCGGACCAAACGTGGGTTCAAACTGTAGGCGATGTTGAGTGCATCCAACCCAGCCTTCACGGCGCCGAAGAAATCTACGCTCTCCTGGTTCAGATAGTCCGTGAAAACCGGCGCATCGGCGATCAGCACCCGATCACCCTGATCCTTTGAATCGAGAATGCGAAGTGGGTTGCGGCCCAACCGATCCTGAGAGTCCTCTGAAAGCGCGCCCCGGTGGTCGGAAAAGTATGCAACCAGCGCGTCGCGATAGGCGGTGCGGCTTGCCATGTCGCCAAGCGTGTTGAGCTCCAGCGTTGTGTGTTCGCGAACGCCGATTGCGTCCAGAATGGCGGCTCCGCAGGCAATGACTTCGATATCGGCCTGAGGTTGCGCAGCGCCGATCAGCTCAACACCAATCTGGTGGAACTGGCGAAGGCGGCCTTTCTGGGGACGCTCATAACGGAACATCGGACCGGCATAGAAGCATTTTACCGGCGCATGCTGCGCCAGACCATTGGAGACATAGGCGCGCATTACACTGGCCGTGTTCTCCGGTCTGAGGGTGATTTCTTCGCCACCCTTATCGGTGAAGGTATACATTTCCTTCGTCACGACATCCGATGTGTCGCCCAGGGTCCGTTTGAACACATGGGTGAACTCGAAAATCGGCGTGGCGACTTCTTCAAAGCCATAGGTCAACGCAGTCGTGGCAGCCGTGTCGACAACGCGACGGTGGCCGCGCATCGCATCGGGAAGCATGTCATGGGTACCACGCACGGGCTGTAGGTCAGCCATCGTTCAAATCCTTTAAATTTCAGTCGCTATTCGGCGGCAGCAGGTTGGTCTTGGGAAGCAGCGATTTCCGAATCAATCTCCGCCGCTTTCTGTTCTACCAATTTGACCAGATGATCGACGATGTTTTCGTCTTTCAATCGGTGGTCGGGCAGGCCTGCCACATAGACCTGATGGGTCCCTTTGCCGCCGCCTGTGAAGCCAATATCGGTTTCCCGGGCCTCTCCAGGTCCGTTTACCACACAGCCGATCACGGACACCGTCATCGGCGTGGTGATATGGGACAGGCGTTCTTCCAGGACTTCGACGGTCTTGATGACATCGAATTGCTGCCGCGCGCAGGACGGGCAGGAAATCACGTTAACGCCACGATGGCGGAGGTTGAGGGCCTTCAACAGCTCAAAGCCGACCTTTACTTCTTCTTCCGGCGCAGCAGACAGGCTGACCCGGATCGTGTCTCCGATCCCGGCCCAGAGCAGGGAACCGATACCAATCGACGATTTAATCGTCCCGCCGCGTAACCCACCGGCTTCTGTTACCCCGATATGCAGCGGATAATCGCACGCATCCGCCAGACCTTGGTAGGCGGCAGCGGCCAGGAAAACATCGGATGCCTTCACACTGATCTTGAATTCCGTGAAGTCATTGTCTTCAAGAATGCGGGCATGCTCCAGCGCGCTCTCGACCATCGCTTCGGGGCAGGGCTCGCCATATTTTTCCAGCAGATGCTTTTCAAGGGAACCGGCATTGACCCCGATCCGCATTGAGCAACCGTGATCCTTGGCGGCTTTGACGACTTCCCGAACCCGCTCTGCTGAGCCGATATTGCCCGGATTGATACGCAGGCAAGCCGCGCCTGCCTCTGCTGCTTCGATGGCGCGTTTATAGTGGAAGTGGATATCCGCAACGATGGGCACAGCGGCAGCCCGAACGATTTCCGGCATTGCCGCGGTTGAGGCTTCATCGGGGCAGGAAACCCGGATAATATCCGCTCCGGCTTCTTCGCAGCGCCGAATCTGGTCAATCGTGGCGCCCGGATCTGATGTTGCGGTGTTCGTCATGGTTTGCACCGTGATGGGTGCATCACCGCCAACCGGAACGGTGCCGACCATGATCTGCTTCGCCTGACGGCGGAGGATATCGCGATAAGGTCTAACACTCATAATGGCGGTGTCCGGATTGTTTTTCCTGGGCTCCAGCGCCCGTGCCGGAAAATGCGCTGAATGCCGGTGAAAGGCAAGGCCCCGAAGCGACGATTGGTTGGAGAACGCCACGCGGAGTTGCCGCAGTTAATAGCGGACGAAGCGAAGCTTCGTGACAGGCTTACAAAAGATCCTTCGGATCAAGGGAGATATTGCGACGAACATCACCGAAGTCGCCGAGGGATGGTATTACCTGATCGCCAACTGTGATCTTCAGACCGCCGGCATTCCCCGTTGTTAATGTCGCAGCGATGTCCTTTGGAACGTCATAGGTCTCACCCGGGCGTAAGAGGTCCATAAAGATAACCTCTCCATTCACATCGCGAACTTCAACCCAGCTTTCGACGGTTGCCCGTAATGTTACTTGTGATGAAGATGCGGCGTTCGTTGAAGAGGTGGCGGGAGCCACCGCGGCGAGCGTGCTCTCTGACGCTGTTTCATTGACGCCGGAGGCTGCGGCTTCTGCTACTGTCGCGACGGTACTCGTCGTCGGTTCGGGTAGGCTTGATACCGTGACTTCTTCCAGCGGCGGTGCAGCCGTGGCTAGGGGCGTGCTGCCCGTGTCTTCCGATTGAGATACGGTTGCTGTTTCATCGGCGGAGGCGTTGAACGTCGCTTCCGTGGTGACAGTTTCCGAAACTGGCTCCGTAACAGTTTCCGACACTGCGGGTGTTGCCCTGTTTTCTGTTTCCGTCTCAACACCTGCAACGACAGTTTCTTGTTGATCCGAACTGGCGGCAGTCACCGCAGTGTCTTCTGTCTCGATGGCCGCTGATTCAGTGAGAGAGGCTTCAGCGGTGGGGGCTGCCCGTACTGTTTCATCAGCTACAGTTTCATCGGCCACTGTTTCACCGGCCACAGTTTCATTGGCCACCGTTTCCTCAATGTTTGAGGATGCCGGGCTTGAGTTTACCGGACTTTCAGCTGTTGGTGGCGTTAGGGTTTCAGAAACAGAGGCAGCCGTTTCACTTTCTTCCGCGTCGGCTGAGGCAACGTCAGTGGTTGCGGTGGTCTCGTTTTGCGTCGCCGCCGGTTGGGCTGTTGCTGGCGACTGTGTTTCCAGAGAAGATGTTGCCTGAGAAGATGTGGTTTGATCGGAACCTGTCGCGCTTTCTTCAAGGGCAGGAGGAGCGGCATCTTCGGTCACGGCAGGCGCTGACTGGTCGGCGTTTTGAGCCGCGCCGGATGTCGGTTCGCCGGTTGTAGGTTCGCCGGTTGCAACTTGGCCAACTGATGCGCCGCTTTCGGAAGAAGCCGCGGATTCTGCACCGGCTGTTTCAGTCTCTACTGCATCCTCGGCATTGACACTGCCCTGTGTTGACGGGGCGTTCTCTTCGCTCGCAACTGCCGGTGCCGAGGCCCCGCTATTCGCGTTGGCTGTGGTTTCTGCGGCGTTGTTTTCTGCGGTGGCGGTTTCTGCGGCGGCTGTTTCAGTGCTGGTGTCTTCGGTGGTAGCAGGAGTGTCATCTCCATCCAACAAGCTGGCGAGACTGTCCGGTAAGGCGGGCACAATCTCGGCAATGGGACGGTCTTGGTTTCGGAGATAAATCCAGCCCCCATAGGAAACACCGGCAAGAAGCAGTGCCAAAAAGACCAAAGCGGCCCCTGGGATGCGGTTCCCGGGCAATGGCTCTGGGAACACCAGTTCTGTCCGGGCGTCCAGCGCCGCGCTTTCTGCTTTGAAGCGGTCAACCGTCGCCGTCGCGTCCAAGCCCAGATATTCCGCATAGGCACGGACGAATCCAATGGCGTAAGTCGCGCCTGGCAATGCGTTGGGCTCACCATTTTCAATAGCGTGCAGGTAGGGGAGGCGAATTTTCAGGGTATTTGCGACCTCACGAAGGTCTTTATCGCGTGCCAGCCGCTTAGCACGCAGCATGTCACCGACACCGGAGCGCCCGGCGCCATCTTCCGACGACAAGCCTTCGTTATTTGCCACGAGCGTGGGAAATTTCTGCTGAGCATTCTGGCTCATCTGCATTCGCTTCCAGCTACGATATCTGCTGTATGAACAGCAGGTTGTTTATGGATTTCAGGCGCTGTAATCGCAGGATACGTTAATGAGCGACATCCGGCGCATGAGACAAAAATAAGTCCGCTCGACGTCGAATATTTCAAAATTTATCCCAGATTACAGGTGTAAGGTCGAATTTAATCCGATTATTTCTTTTTTGGCAATGGGTTATATCGTGATCCCATGATCGCGAGCGAAGTCGGCGAGGCGGCGGGACACACTGGCATCGGCTGCTGTGGTCAATTCAGAGACAAAGGCAGCACAGGCAGATTGGTCCAGGCTTCGAACCATCCGACGGACCGGGCCGATGGAACCGGGTGACATGGAAAGCTTGTTGATACCCAAGCCGATCAAAGCCATCGCCTGAAGCGGACCGCCTGCCATTTCACCACAGACGGAAAGATCGATACCGGCTTTCCGGCAGTCTTCAACGACTTGCATTAGCAGGGATAAAACCGGCGGGCAGAGCGGATCATATCGATTGGCAAGCCGGGGATTGCCCCGATCACTGGCGAACAGGAACTGCAGAAGGTCATTTGTCCCGATGGACAGAAAGTCAATCCGCCCCTTCAACGCAGCAATCTGATACACGAGCGATGGAACTTCCAACATCGCACCGACCCGGAGCGCTGGAACATCTCCCCCACGGCGTGCCAGGCGTTCCAGTTCTTTGTCCAAGACGCTGCGCGCTGCGGCGTATTCACCCGCATGTGCGATCATCGGGAACATGATGGAGATCGGCCGTCCCTTGGAAGCGCTCAACATCGCCCGGATCTGCGTGCGCAACAGACCTGGCCGATCCAAGGAAACGCGAATGGCTCGCCATCCCATAGCGGGGTTCTCTTCCCCTTGGTCTTCGAAATACGGTAAGACCTTGTCCCCACCGATATCGAGGGTGCGGAAGATGACGGGCTTGCCATCGGCTTGATCCAGGATGCGCCCATAGAGTTCGGCCTGACTTTCCACATCGGGAAAGCTTGGGCGAACCATGAAAGGCACCTCGGTTCGATACAGCCCGATCCCCGCAGCCCCGCTATCCGCCAAATGGCCCATGTCCATTAACAAACCGGCGTTCATCATCAGTTCAACGGAAACGCCATCCCGTGTTATTGTGGGCAGATTCCGTTCTGCCCTGAACTGGGCCCGTTCCTCCTCGAAGAAGGCCATCGATTTTCGGAAGGCGCCTCTAAACTCTTCACCCGGCCGGACATAACAGACGGCATTATTGCCATCGACAATGATCCGGTCATAGGGCTCGACCCGGTCGAGGATGTTCTTTACCCGACCAACAACCGGGATATCCAAGGCGCGTGCGACGATTGCGATATGGGCGGTGGGAGAGCCTTCCTCCAACACCACGCCGGCGAGTTTCTGCCGATCATATTCCAAAAGCTCAGCAGGCCCCATCGATTTGGCGACCAGGACCGTGTTTTCTGGCAGATCTTCGGATGCGGGGGTCGCGGCCATATCGCCGGCAAGATGAAGGAGGAGACGGGTTGCCAACTCCTCCAAGTCATTCATCCGTTCGCGAAGGTAGGGGTCGCTGACTTTGGACATGCGGGCCCGTGTTTCGTCTCGTACGCGCACAACGGCCCCTTCAGCCGTCAGCCCGGTCGCGATGGCTTCCTTGATCTTTCCGATCCATCCCCTGTCCTCGGCAATCATCCGGAAGGTGTTCAGAATGTCGATATGTTCCGGGGCATCGCCGCTGGTTGGTTTATCCTCTGGGTTAGCCGTTTCATTCGCGCGTTCCAGAATGGCGTCGAGCCGCTGATGCATTGCGGTCAAGGCGGTGTCCAGCCGCGCTTCTTCCTCCTGCGTGTCTTCAGCCACCATCCGGGTGATGGGAACATAGGTCCGGTGGGGGAAAGCCCGTCCCAGTGCCATGCCCTTGGCTAACTGGATGCCTTCCAGACGCAATGGTTTGATGGCAATCCCATCGGCAGGTGCGAGCTCTCGACGGCGGATCAGTTCACCACCGACGACCAATTCCGCAATCACCATACCAATGGTCTCTAAGGTCTCGACTTCCTCATCCGTATAGAGCCGTGGGCTGCGGTTCTGAATGGCAACAACACCCAAGAGGCGACCGCCCCGCAGGATGGGGACCCCCATCATCGACTTATAGATTTCCTCACCGGTTTCGGGGCGATAGGCGAAGTTAGGATGGGATTGTGCATCTGCAAGTGCCGTCGGGCGGGCATAGGCCGCGATTTCCCCGATGATCCCTTCCCCGACGCGCAGGCGGGTCCGATGCACGGCTTCTTTCTCAAGGCCTTCTGTAGCAAACAGTTCAAGGACGTCGCCGGCACGCCGCACATAGACGGAGCACACTTCGGCGACCAAATCACGGGCGATCAGGGTTACGATACGGTCAAGCCGTTCCTGTGCCGTACCGCTGCCGGCCATGACATCGCGCAGCCGGCGCAGCAGCAATCGGGACCCTGCCCATACGGCGGTCTGGTTAGCGGCGTCGCTCACGGCGTCCGCTCCTTCCCCACAGGTTGTCGTCGCGTCCAGATGGACGCTGATGCGCCGCTCTATTCAGCGTCCAGCCCATAGGCCGTATGCAGCGCGCGAATCGCAAGTTCGGTATAGTCTTCTGATATCAAAGTCGAAATCTTGATCTCGCTGGTCGAGATAACCTGAATATTGATCCCCTTGTCGGACAGCGTCTGGAACATGGTCTGCGCGACACCCGTATGGCTTCGCATACCAACGCCGATGACAGAGACCTTCACCACATTGGCGTCGGCCAGCAACTGGTCATATTCGATCTCATCGGCGTGCGCTTTCAGAGTTTCGACAGCACGGTCCAAATCGGTTTTGGTGACCGTGAAGGTCATGTCGGTGCGCTCTCCGTCAGGCGAGACGGATTGCACGATCATATCGACATTGACCGCTGCATCTGAAAGAGGGCCGAAAATCGCAGCCGCGATGCCCGGTTTATCGGCAACTCTGATCAGAGTGATTTTCGCCTCGTCGCGGGAATAGGCGATACCGCTTACGACTTGCTGTTCCACGATCTCATCCTCATCGACCACCAGCGTTCCGGGCAGATCCTCGAAGGAGCTGAGCACCTGCAAACGGACGCCGTGATTCATGGCCAGCTCAACGCAACGGGTCTGAAGGACCTTGGCGCCGAGGGAGGCCATCTCAAGCATTTCTTCATGCGAGATCTTCTCGATCTTGCGGGCACGGGGCACGATGCGTGGGTCCGTGGTATAGACACCATCCACATCCGTGTAGATATCACAGCGATCCGCATTGAGCGCGGCTGCTAAAGCGACGGCGGTTGTGTCGGAGCCTCCACGGCCCAGTGTCGCGATTCTGTTGCGTGGGCTGATACCCTGGAACCCGGCAACAATGGCAACCTCGCCCTGACTGAGACGATCATCCAGGTTGTCGGCCGGAATCTCTTCGATACGTGCCTTGCCATGGACCTCGTTGGTGCGGATCGGAATCTGCCAACCCTGCCAGGAGCGCGCGGAGATGCCCATTTCCTGCAGGCGCAGCGCCATCAAACCAGCGGTAACTTGCTCCCCCGACGAAACAACGGCGTCATATTCGCGAGCGTCGTAGATGCGGCTGGTCTGGTCGACATAAGAGACAAGTTGATTGGTCACGCCAGCCATGGCTGAAACCACAACGGCGACTTCATTACCGGCCTCTGCCTCGCGCGCAACACGCCGGGCCGCATTCTCGATCCGGTCGAGATCGGCTACCGAGGTGCCGCCGAATTTCATAACGATCCGAGCCATCGTTCCGTAACTTCCGTCTCAGTCGGCCATATGGCTTAATCACCCATCTGGCGAAACCAAGACCCATTTAACGCACCGCCACTCTGTTTCCGGATATCCCGAGAATTTGGGAGCTCCGGCGAGGGCGGCGGATTGACGCTTCACCCTTGTCCGGCGAAGGCGGCGTATCCATACTCTTTCCGCCCAGCGATAATCAAGCGTCCATCCGCGAATGTGCTGTGTTTGGTTCGGTTTTTTTGCTGCCAACGGTCATCGATCGGAAATTTGTGAAGTGAGAGGTTTGCTATGACAAACACTGCCCGGAACTACATGGCGAAGGATGACACCCGTGCCCTGCCGCGGGATGAGGCCGGGACAGTTGATCCTGCGGAAATTGAGAAGTTTGCCGCTATTGCGGAGGCTTGGTGGGATCCCGATGGTGATTTCAAGCCGCTGCATAAGCTCAACCCGACACGTTTGACTTATATCCGCGATCAGATTTGCGCGCATTTAGAGCGCGATAGCAAAAGCCTGAGACCGTTTGAGGGGCTGACGATTTGCGATATCGGTTGCGGCGGCGGTCTTTTGTGCGAGCCGATGGCGCGGTTGGGGGCGACAGTGACAGGCGTCGATGCGACAGAGCGCTCGGTTGAGGTCGCCCGGCACCACGCTGAATCCATGGGGCTTGTGATCGATTATCGTTTTACGACCGCGGAAAGCTTGGAAGAGGCCGGAGAAACCTTCGACATCGTCTTGAACATGGAAGTCGTTGAACATGTGGCGGATGTCCCGGCATTCCTTGGAACATCTGCTGCCTTGGTTCGTCCCGGTGGCGGCATGATGCTTTCAACCCTGAACCGGACCGCGAAGGCTTATGTCCTGGGTATTGTCGGGGCGGAAATGGTGATGCGCTGGTTGCCGCGTGGAACTCATGACTGGCGCAAGTTCTTGAAGCCATCGGAACTCGCAGCTGCGATCCGACCGCATGGGTTGGCGTTCAAGGATTTGAAGGGGATAACCTATAATCCGTTTAAGGATGAATTCAGCCTGTCCAGCCGCGATCTGGCCGTGAACTATCTTGGGTTTGCTGTTAAGGGTGAAGTGTAGATTTAATTGAAGGTCTGTATCGAAGTTTGAAAATGAACTTTCTTAATCGAATATGTATGTTCAAGTCTCACCAGCGACACATATAAACAAGGCCGTTGTTATGCTACAGTCGTGAGGGGGGCGAATTGCAGACCGTGATAGTCTCGGTCGAATGCGAGGGACCTGGCGTGGGTATGCATTGGGGAAATGAATGGACGGGCGATGCGCCTGTTTACGGGGCAGACGCTGAGAGTGTTACCCCGCGTGGCCCCCTGCACGAAGTCTTTTTGTATTGGAAGTCCAAATGTGGGAGTCGCCGCGCCCCTTCGCGTGGCGATATCGACCCAATCGATCTTGCCGCAAATCTTAAACATATAATTTTGATAGAGCCGCTCTCGGATGGCGACTACTTCTATCGTGTCGTTGGTACCGCGATTGTCGATACGATTGGCTTCGAACCTACTCAGCAACGCCTAAGCACGCTCGGCGCTTATTTGGATGAGCGCCGGGTTCGCGCGGACTTTGATGATCTCGTCGCCGCGTTTCAGCCTCGGTATGATTTTGGTCGCTCACCTTGGCAGGGGCAGCATTGGCGTGTCTATCATCGATTGCTGATGCCGCTTTCTGACGATGGGGAGCGGGTCAGCCACATATTTGGCTGCATTGATGCCGAGGTCGGCTATAGCGAACAATTGCGTTAGTGGGGTGGTTGCCGCGCCTCGATTGCCCATTGTTAGGGCCGCGGAACTTGGTTGATCATTCTATTGTGTGGTTGCTGGCGGGCTCATTACCCGGGCGCGGGCCGCAGCCTCTGCGGTGCGTTGGGCGCTATAGTTGCGCGGTGGCCAGGCGCTTGAGATATAGGTGCCATAGTTTGCCGCAGCGCCGACCGGCTGTCCGGGCAAGGTTGCCGTTTCAAGCTTCCCCTTCTTAAGCGCATTCCAACTGGCCATGACTTTGGCGCGATACTTCGATTGCCGTTGCCGATCCATGGAATGGTATTCCTTCACCGCACGAATCCAGGAATTCCGTTTGGTCCGAAGGTCCATCAGAAACGATGTGGCATAAGCAACATTGTGAATTGGATCGAAAGCTTCGGATAAGGAGGTAAAGGCTTTGCCGTGATAGTACAGGTTAACCTGCATGCAGCCGACATCGATGTTTTTAATACCGCGTGCCTGCAGCATTTCCACTTCCCGAATAGCGGCGTCCTTGGTCGGCAGATAGCGACCCTGACCTTCTGCCATGACGGTCCAGGGCCAGGCGATATGGCCGCTATGCATTTTTGAATAGCGTCCGCTCTCAACCATGGCGATGGCGCGAAGAAGGTGATGGGGAATGCCCCGCGCCTGCTCGGCGGCAGCGATCGCCGGCTCGCAAGGGCCGGGCTTCGCACCATCTTCCACTGTTTCATTCGCCGATGCGGCAATCGCAAAGGCGAAAATGCCATAGAGGGCAAACATTGCCACCAGCATACGCATGATATCAGGTACTCCTCTCTCTCGATGGAACCAACAGCAAGCCGCGTGCCAGAAACGGGACTATCTCTTTTGGGAGAGGTCACATCCCTTGCCGCGCTCAATGGCCGGGTGTAGAGAGGAAATCACGCCGTGGCTGGGGAGGGCCCGCCACCGGGCACATAGACACATTTTTATAGCATGAGGACGCGAAGCCATGACTGATCTCGGAAACTCGCCGGCAAGCCGGGACATTAAGTATTTGATGCATCCCTATACCAATCAGGAAAAGCACAAGGAAATCGGTCCGATGATCGCGCAATCGGGCGCTGGCGTCTGGATCACCGATGATGCTGGTAATCGCTATATCGAAGGGATGGCCGGCTTGTGGTGCACCTCGCTTGGTTTCGGCGAAGAGCGTTTGGTCGAGGCCGCCGCGAAGCAGATGCGAGAGCTGCCCTATTATCACATCTTTACGCATAAATCGCATAACCCGGCCATCGATCTGGCGGAGCGGCTTTGCAAGATGGCACCGGGCAATATGGGCCAAGTGTTCTTTGCGAACTCCGGCTCAGAGGCGAATGATACGGCGGTTAAGCTTGTTTGGTACTACAACAATGCGGTTGGCCGGCCTGAAAAGAAAAAGATTCTGGCGCGGATGAAGGGCTATCATGGGGTGACGGTTGCCTCTGCCAGCCTGACAGGGTTGCCTTATAACCACCGCGACTTCGATCTGCCGATCCCGAATATCGGACATGTCGATTGCCCGCATCATTACCACTTCGCCGAAGAAGGGGAGAGCGAAGAAGACTTCGCCTCACGTCTGGCGGCGAATCTGGAAGCGCGCATTCTTGAAGAAGGCCCGGAAACGGTCGCGGCCTTTATTGCGGAGCCGATCATGGGCGCAGGCGGTGTTATCCTGCCGCCGAAGACATACTTCCAGAAGATCCAGCCGATCCTGAAGAAATACGAAATCCTGCTGATCGCTGATGAAGTGATCTGCGGCTTTGGCCGGACCGGCAATATGTTTGGTTGCGATACCTTTGGGATTGAGCCGGACATGGTTACGGTTGCGAAGGCATTGTCCTCTGCCTATCTGCCGATCTCGGCGCTGATGGTGACGGATGAAATCGCCGACGCAGTGTCGAAGAACTCCGGCAAGATCGGGACCTTCGGGCATGGCTATACCTATTCCGGTCATCCGGCCGCAGTTGCCGTGGCTCTGGAAACGCTCGCGATTTATGAAGAGCGCGATATCATCGGTCATGTCCAAGAAGTCGGTCCCCATATGCAGGCGCGCCTGCGTGAATTCGCTGATCATCCTTTGGTCGGTGAAGTGCGCGGGACCGGGCTGATCGGCGCTGTCGAAGCTGTCGCGAACAAGGAAACGCGGGAGAATTTTGATGCTTCTGCCGGGATTGGTCCGAAACTGATGATGGCAGCGCAAGAGCATGGCGTGATCCTTCGTGCTGCGCCGGGCGACACCATCGCGTTCTCGCCACCGCTGATCATTACGAAGGAAGAAATCGACGAGATGACGGCGCGCTTTGGCCGGGCCCTCGACGATGTCTGGGCGGATCTCAATCGGGACGCCGCCTGATCCCAACGTCGATAGATTTATTGTAGAAGCGGCGCCGGTCCAAAAAGCCGGCGCCGCTTCTGATTTATGTTATGCATAGCCGGCCTATGTTCCACCTTGTGCTCCGGCCCGTGCTCCGGCCCGTGCTCCGGCCCGTGCTCCGGCCCGTGCTAATGAGTCGCGGTTAGGGGAGCACACAACATTTGCCTTAGTACCAGTTTTTAGGCTTTCATGGCGTTTGACCTGTTTGGGGGACTATCGCCTAAGAATTGGCGATGACGGATGGGCTCGGATGTAGGCGAGCCGCTGTAATATGAGAAGGCCCATGAATTACGAACAGCATTTCCGCGATGCCCTGTCCCAGTTGAGGGGCGAGGGAAACTACCGCATTTTCGCTGAGCTGGAACGTCGCGCAGGACAGTTTCCGGCAGCGGGTCGTCATGGGCCCGATGGGGTGGAAGATATCACGGTCTGGTGCTCCAACGATTATCTCGGCATGGGGCAGAACCCGGATGTGATCGCGGAAATGCAATCCGCAGCGGCGACGCATGGCGCCGGGGCGGGGGGAACCCGCAATATCTCAGGCACCAACAAGCTGCATGTCGAACTGGAACGGGAGCTCGCGGCGCTTCATGATAAGGAAGCAGCGCTGATCTTCACCTCAGGCTATGTGGCGAATTTGGCGACGTTGTCGACACTCGGGGCACGGCTGCCGGGATGTTTGATCTATTCTGATGCGCTCAATCACAACTCCATGATTGAAGGGATCAAACAATCCCGCGCGTTAAAGCGAATTTGGAAGCATAACGATCCGGAAGATCTTGATCGGCTTCTCAGTCAGGACGATCCGGCGGCACCGAAGGTGGTCGCGATGGAGAGCGTTTATTCGATGGACGGCGATATTGCGCCGTTGGACGAAATCCTCGCGGTTTGTGAAAAACACAATGCGCTTTCATTTCTCGACGAAGTGCATGCGGTCGGTATGTATGGGGATACCGGCGGCGGGATTTCTGAACGGGACGGCGTGTCTGACCGCATCGATATCATTCAGGGAACGATGGCCAAGGCCTTTGGCGTGATCGGCGGCTATATCGCAGGATCTGCAGCGATGGTCGATTTTGTCCGGTCCTTTGGGAACGCCTTTATCTTTACGACAGCGTTGCCACCCGGTGTTGCTGCAGCGGCGCGGAAAAGCATCGAGATTGTTCGGCGCTCTCCGGAAATGCGGGATCAGCATCAGGATCGTGCCAACCGGCTCAAGACGCGCCTGGCGGAAGTTGGCCTGCCGGTTATGCCGTCTGAATGTCATATCGTGCCTGTGCTGGTCGGTGATCCAGTCAAATGTCGTGCCGTCACGGATATGCTGATGGCCGACTACGGCATATATGTGCAGCCAATCAACTATCCGACCGTCCCGAAGGGCACAGAGCGGCTTCGACTTACGCCGAGCCCGTTTCACGATGACGCTGCCATCGAGCGCTTGATCGATTGTTTGCTCCAAATCTGGGATCGGTTGGAACTTCGCCTTGCCGCATAACTTGGTTGAAAAAGTTGAGGGAAAGACGTTTCGGTCGAGGCGCTTTGCGCTATTTCCCCAGTAATCCTGCGCGTTTCGGGCTATTCGTAATTCTGTCATATATAGGTCTTGCAGTTTTGCCGCACTGCGGTAGGCTCACCCCATGATCACGTAAAAAGTCGAGGGGCGGCGGTAATCTTATGGCGACTAATGACGATTTTATCGTTCGGTTTGAGAACGTTCAAAAGAGCTACGATGGCGAGTCTTTGGTCGTTAAAGATCTGAACTTGAATGTCGACCGGGGCGAGTTTCTGACGATGCTTGGTCCCTCCGGTTCAGGGAAAACGACATGCCTCATGATGCTGGCAGGATTTGAGCCGGCGACGCATGGTGAGATCTACCTGAACGACAGACCGATTAACAACGTGCCGCCGCATAAGCGTGGCATCGGCATGGTCTTCCAGAACTACGCGTTGTTCCCACATATGACGGTGGCGGAGAACCTTGCTTTTCCGCTTGAAGTGCGGGGCATGTCCAAAGCGGACACGGAAGCCAAGGTCACTCGCGCGCTGGAGATGGTCCGGTTGGGTCCGTTCGGTGGACGCCGGCCCGCGCAACTGTCCGGTGGGCAGCAGCAGCGTGTCGCGGTTGCGCGCGCCCTGGTCTTTGATCCCGATCTCGTGCTCATGGATGAGCCGCTGGGCGCTTTGGACAAGAACCTGCGCGAAGAGATGCAATATGAGATCAAACATATTCACGAGACGGTTGGGGTCTCGGTTGTCTATGTGACACACGATCAATCGGAAGCGCTGACAATGTCGAACCGGGTCGCGGTTTTCGATGATGGCATTATTCAGCAGCTCGCACCGCCGGAAGAGCTCTATGAGCGCCCGGTCAACGCCTTCGTTGCCTACTTCATTGGTGAGAACAACCGGCTCTATGGGACGGTGAAGGAAGTGAAGGGCGAAAGTAGCGTTGTCGAGATTGATGGCGGCGGTGGCATGATTGAATCGCTTGCGGTCAATACCGGTGGCGTTGGATCCCGGACGACGTTGTCACTTCGGCCGGAGCGTGTGGTTGTTTCACCGACTGCCGGGTCGATGCAGAACGTCGTATCGGGCAAGGTCGAAGAGTTGATTTATCTCGGGGACCATATCCGAACGCGGATGACGGTCAGCGGGAATAATGAGTTCATCGTCAAAGTGCCGAATGCTCAAGGGCATGCTACTTTGAAGGTGGGGGAGGAGGTTCAGCTTGGCTGGACCACTGAAGACTGCCGTGCGCTCGACGCGCCCGCGGGCGCGGCATAAATAGTCTGGGAGGTCGGGCGCAATAGTTGGGGGAACGTTATGCTGCGGCGACCCATATAGGTCGGCGGCGTTTACCAGTTAAACCATGTATCCTACACAGGGAGTATTGTAATGAAAAATTGGATGAAAGGTACGCTTCTGGCGTCCGGTCTGGCACTTGGTTTTGCCGGTGCGGCCTCGGCTTCAGAGCTTACAATCGTATCTTGGGGTGGTGCTTACACGAAGAGTCAGGTGAAAGCCTATCACGAGCCTTACACCGCAATGACTGGCACGAAGATCAAGTCCGAAGATTATTCGGGTGGTCTGGCCGAAGTGAAAGCGCAGGTTGAAGCTGGCAATGTCAGCTGGGATCTGGTTGATGTTGAGCTGTCCGACGCGATCCGTGGTTGCGACGAAGGCATTCTCGAAACCATCGATCACTCGATCCTGCCGGCAGCGCCGGATGGCACGCCAGCTTCGGAAGACTTCATCGAAGGCACGCTGCACGAATGTGCGGTTGGTCTGATCGTTTGGTCGACTGTATACGCCTATGACACCACGAAGTTCTCTGGTGATCAGCCGTCGACAATCGGTGATTTCTTCGACACGGCGAAATTCCCGGGTAAGCGCGGTCTGCGCAAAGGTCCGAAGCCGAACCTCGAATTCGCTCTGATTGCAGATGGTGTTGCGGCTGCTGACGTCTATGACGTTCTTGCGACGCCGGAAGGGGTCGATCGTGCTTTCGCGAAGCTGGACACGATCAAAGACAGCGCCATTTGGTGGGAAGCTGGTGCACAGCCCCCGCAAATGCTTGCTGATGGTGAAGTTGTGATGTCGACCGCTTATAACGGCCGTATCTTCAACGCCGTTGCGACCGAGAATAAGCCGTTCGAAATCGTCTGGGACGGTCAGGTTTGGGATCTCGATCTTTGGGTTATTCCGAAGGGCGCCCCGAACAAGGACGAAGCGATGAAATTCGCCGCGTTCTCCTCCGACACCCAACGTCTGGCGGATCAGGCATCCTGGATTTCTTATGGTCCGGTGCGTAAATCTTCCACGGCTCTGATCGGTAAGCATGCGGAAGCCGGCATCGATATGGCACCGCATATGCCGACGGCTCCGGAAAACTTTGGTAATGCGCTGCAGAACGATTTTGAGTTCTGGGCGGATCACCAGGACGAGCTGAACGAGCGTTTCAACGCTTGGCTTGCTCAGTAATTGATTGTTGGAAATGCCGGGGCCTTATGGGTCCCGGCATCTTCCGAAGCCTATTCGTTTGATTATAGATTTATCCATTTTTGAATTTTTCAATTTGAAACTCTTTTTTGGGGGGACGGGTGCCGGATGAGTGATGCGGTAGCAGGAAAAGATGGAGACTTCTCCATTGCCGATGGGCAGAACCTGAAGCAACGGCTGCGAAAGGCGACATCTCGCGCACGATGGCAGGCTGTGTTTATGGTCGCGCCGCTTGGTGTTTTCGTCCTGCTGACCTTTATCTTGCCGATTGCCCAGATGCTGTTCCGCAGCGTTGACGACCCTGTCGTGTCGGACGCACTTCCTCAAACAGTCGTTGCATTGGAAAGCTGGACGGATCGTAGCGAGCTGCCGGAAGAGGCGGTGTATGCGGCCCTGGCGGCGGACCTTAAGTTTCTTCGTGCCGGCGGCGCGGATGGTGAAGGGAAGTCCTTGATTGGGCGGCTTGCGACGCGCCTTAACTTTGATACATCGGGCGTACGCAGCACCATCACCAAGACCGCGCGTAAGGTCAAAAAAATAGAAGCACCCTTCAAGGAAGCCTTTATCAAGGCAGACAAGAAATGGGGGCAGCCTGATATCTGGGCGTCGATTGACCGTCTGGGTGGCGCGGTCAATTCCACACAGTTCCTTGCTGCGCTTGACCTCAGACAAGATGTTAATGGCGATATCGTCTCTCAGCCCGAGGTTCGCCAAATCTATGTAACGCTTTGGCTCAGAACGTTATGGATCAGCTTGTTGGTCACCGTTATCTGCGTGGCGCTTGCCTATCCTGTTTCCTATTTGTTGGCGACGTTGCCGCTGAGGATTTCAAACCTTCTGATCATCTGTGTGTTGCTTCCCTTCTGGACGTCCTTGTTGGTTCGAACGACAAGTTGGATCGTGGTCTTGGGCCAGAATGGGGTGCTGCTTGAAGCCTTACATCTAATAGGCCTGGTCGGGGAGGGCGCGGATAGACCGCAGCTCATATACAATATGACCGGCACGATCGTCGCGATGACGCATATTCTTCTGCCCTTCATGGTCCTACCGCTTTATAGCGTGATGAAGGGGATTTCCCCGTCCTATATGCGGGCAGCCCGGTCATTGGGCGCCAATCCGACGCTGGCTTTCGTTCGGGTCTATCTGCCACAGACGGTCCCGGGATTGGGGGCAGGATGTATCCTCGTCTTCATTTTGGCCATTGGGTACTACATCACGCCGGCCCTTGTCGGTGGACAGGACGGTCAGCTTATTTCCAACTTCATCGCCTATCATATGCAGCGATCCCTGAACTGGGGCTTGGCTGCAGCGTTGGGCACGATGCTGCTTGCCGGGGTCATGGCGCTCTATTGGCTCTATGACAAGATTGTCGGCATCAACAACATGAAACTCGGTTAAGGAGGGAGAAACCATGTCGTCATTGCCTCCTTATGCAAGTCCGCTAGAAATCGTCTGGCATTATGCGTTCCGGGTCTTCTGTGGTGCAGTCCTCGTGTTTCTGATCATGCCGATCCTGGTGATGATCCCGCTCAGCTTCAATGCGGAGCCGTATTTCACTTACAACAGTGACATGGTGGCGCTGAAGCCCGAAGCCTATTCGACACGGTGGTATGTCGATATCTTCAAGAATGGTATGGCCGATCCGCATCAGGACTTCGGTTTCTCCTTCATCGCGGATTCCTGGAACAACGCGCAGTGGATTCACTCGATGAAGAACTCTTTCATCATCGGGATTTTTGCGACCATCATCTCGACATTCCTGGGCACTCTTGCCGCGTTGGGTCTGACCAGGGCGCATATGCCCTATCGCAAGCTGATCACAGCGATCCTGATTTCGCCGATGATCGTGCCGATCATTATCTCGGCGGCGGGGATGTTCTTCTTCTACTCTGACATCGGTCTGTCGCAGACATTTCCCGGCATCATCCTGGCCCATGCCGCGTTGGGTACGCCGTTCGTGGTGATCACGGTGACTGCGACCCTGTCCGGATTTGATAACAACTTGGTGCGGGCGTCGGCCTCGCTTGGTGCGACACCGCAGCGAACCTTCTTTAAGGTCATCGTGCCCCTGATTGCACCGGGCGTTATTTCAGGCGGTCTGTTTGCCTTCATCACGTCGTTTGATGAAGTGGTCGCGGTTATCTTCCTGACGGAATTTGAGCAACGCACCATCCCCCGTCAGATGTGGTCGGGCCTGCGTGAACAGATCAGTCCGACGATCCTGGCTGTGGCCACGATCCTGGTTGCGATTTCTGTCTTGCTGCTGATCACGTTGGAAGTCCTCCGCCGGCGCAGCGAACGTCTTCGGGGCATGTCGCCGGGTTGATTTTCCCCACAGGAAAGACAATCTTCTAAGAGACGCAAAAGGGCCGCTTTGTCCTCGCGTGTCGTGTTGTCTATATCCTGTTGGGTCTCTCCATGTTCAATGACAAAAGTCTCGTTCCTAAGGAAGTGGTTCGGCTGATCGCGCTTGGCGCAATGGTCGAGCGTGAACGTGCCTATGGGGACTTGGCGCGAGAAATCCGTTTCCTCAGCGCCCGGGTCGTTGGTCCCTCCCTGGATTTACTCGGATCATCGCTCGAATTGTTGAAGCTGGAAGGTTTCGCGGAGATTGTCCCGGGGGGGGAGGGCAAGACCACCGATGAACAGCCGTTGCGGATTACCGAGGCTGGACGGGATTCTTTCCAATCCTTGATGGGGGCGACGGTCAAACCGCCACTGAATGACCTTGGCCGGCTGGTCTTGTTGATGAAGCTTCGGTTTCTGCCCTTGTTGGATCAGGAAGCGCAGCTTGATCAATTGGATCTCCTGGAAGAAGCCTATGTTTCGCAAGAGGCGCGATACCGGGAATTGATCGACCATGCCGGCGACGGACCGCTGGCGGAATGGCTTGGGATTGATGTTGAGCAATCATCGGCACGGCTGCGATGGATTAGATCGCGCATTGCGGCACTGGAAGGCGAAGAATAGCGCGTTCCAGGGCAGATAACCGTTTGACAAGCATGCAACGTCTGCCTATTTTCCGCGCCGACTTGGGGCGCGCCGGGCCTTAGGCTCTCTCTGGCGGCGCCTTTACTTTTTGGAACAGAACCCTACACGGGTGGATTTGGAGAAGAACGATGCGTGTCGCTAGCTCGCTCAAGACGCTCAAGAAGCGCGACAAGAACTGCCGGATCATCCGCCGTAAGGGCCGGGTATTCGTCATCAACAAGAAGAACCCGCGTTTCAAGGCGGTTCAAGGCTAAGATCCTAGGATCTACCCTGAGTACAGTATTGCGAACGCGCTCCGAATTCGGGGCGCGTTTCTTTTTGCCTGCGCTGACCTATGATATTGCCTGTTGAGATGACGGCGGTTAAATTGGTAATACCAATTTTCGCGCGACGGCGTTTTGTCGAAAGGTAAGCCTATGGAAATGCCGATACCGGACAGCGACGTGATCGCCCGCCGCCGGGACATAGCTGAAGACCTGTCTCGAATCGTCCCAGGTGAGGGCGTTATTGTCGAAGAAGATGAACGCCGCCCCTATGAGGCGGATGGTCTGACAGCCTATCGGACATTGCCGTTGATCGTTGTCCTGCCGGAGACGACGGAGCAAGTGGCGGCGGTCATGCGGTATTGTCGGGATAACAGCATTAAGGTCGTGCCGCGCGGTGCGGGTACATCCCTTAGCGGCGGCGCGCTTCCGCTGGCCGATGGAATTCTGCTCGGCATGGGAAAGTTTAACCAGATCCTGGAACTGGACTATCCAAATCGCTGTGCCCGTGTTCAGCCGGGGGTAACGAATCTTGGGATCACCCATGCGGTTCAGGATGATGGCTTTTACTATGCGCCTGACCCGTCGAGCCAGATTGCCTGCACCATCGGCGGGAATGTGGCGGAGAATTCCGGCGGCGTGCATTGTCTGAAATACGGCCTGACCACGAATAATGTGTTGGGCGTCGAATTCGTGACAATCGACGGGGAAGTTCTCCGTTTCGGCGGCAAGCATCTCGATTCCGAAGGCTACGATCTTCTCGGCGTGCTGACAGGCTCCGAAGGGCTACTTGGTGTCGTCACAGAAGTCACGGTCCGCTTACTGCCCAAGCCGGAATGCGCGCGCGCCCTCTTGATCGGGTTCCCCAGTAATGAGGCTGGCGGCGACTGTGTCGCGGCAATCATCGCCGATGGCATCATTCCGGGCGGTATGGAGATGATGGACAAGCCTGCCATCGATGCAGCCGAAGCTTTTGCCAAAGCCGGGTATCCGATGGATTGCCAGGCACTTCTGATCGTTGAGCTGGATGGCCCGGAAGCGGAGGTCGACTATCTGATCGACAGGGTGCGCGGCATTGCGGAGGCTCGTGGTGCGACCTCGCTTCGGATCTCTGAGACTGAAGAAGAACGACTGACCTTCTGGGCTGGGCGGAAGGCGGCATTCCCGGCGGTGGGGCGGATATCCCCCGATTACTACTGCATGGATGGCACCATCCCCCGCAATAAGCTGCCCCATGTGCTGAGTGAAATGGCGAAGCTGTCGACGAAATATGGACTGCGCGTTGCCAATGTCTTTCATGCAGGCGACGGCAATCTGCACCCGCTCATTCTCTACGATGCGAATGAGCCGGGCGAGTTGGAGAAGACCGAGGAATTCGGTGCGGAAATTCTGAAGCTCTGTGTCGAAGTTGGCGGCGTGCTGACCGGGGAGCATGGCGTTGGTGTCGAAAAACGGGACCTGATGCCGGAGATGTTTACCGAGGATGATCTGAAGCAGCAGCAACGCCTCAAATGCGCCTTTGATCCGCAAGGGCTTCTAAACCCGGGTAAGGTCTTTCCGCAACTGCATCGCTGTGCGGAGTTAGGTCGGATGCACATCCACAAGGGCCAGCTTCCTTTTCCGGATATTCCACGGTTCTAAGGGCAGGAAAGTACCATGACAGAGTCAGCCTCAACGTTCCGCCCGGAGAACGACGCACAATTGATTGATGCCATTGCTTGGGCGAATTCGGATTTGAAACCGTTAGAGCTGGTCGGAAGTGGCTCGAAGCGGGCCTTGGGGCGACCTGTGCAAGCGGCACATTGCCTCGATCTCTCTGCATTCGCGGGTATCACCCTTTATGAGCCGGAGGAACTTGTCCTTGGCGCCGGTACGGCGACACCCATGGCGGATATCCTGGCGGTCTTGGAAGAGAAGAAGCAGGAACTGGCTTTCGAGCCACCGGATTTTGGACCGCTCTTAGGGCGTCCGGCGGGGGAGGGAACGCTCGGCGGATTGTTATCGAGCAATCTGTCCGGCCCACGGCGGATCAAGGCCGGGGCGGTACGTGACCACTTCTTGGGCTTCGATGCGGTTTCCGGCCGGGGGCAGGCTTTCAAGTCCGGCGGCCGCGTTGTTAAGAACGTCACCGGCTACGACCTGTCCAAGCTGCTCTGTGGCTCATGGGGGACGATTGGCGCAATGACTGCAGCGGTGGTGAAGGTGCTGCCTCGCAGTGAGAAGACCCGCACTGTGCTGGTTCGCGGTCTCGACCCTGAGGCGGCAGTGAAAGCGATGAGTGATGCCCTCAACAGCCCCTATGAGCTATCGGGGGCCAGTTGGGTGCCCTCTGACCTCACCACGGCCAGCGATGTCGGCTATGTGCGGGACATGGAATCTTCCGTCACTGCGTTCAGATTGGAAGGCTTCGGTCCTTCGGTGGAATATCGCTGTGGGAAGTTACGGGCGGATTTGGCACCGCTGGGTGAGACGGAAGAGCTACATAGCCATAACTCACTCGCCTTTTGGGCCTGGGTGCGGGATGTGAAGCCCTTTGGCCAGCCTGGTGATGAACGCGTGGTCTGGCGTCTGTCAGTTGCGCCGACAGACGCCCCCGCCGTGTTGGCGCGACTGCATGAGATTACCGGCGCCGCCGCGTTTCTGGATTGGGCCGGCGGGCTGATTTGGTTGGCACTGCCGCATCCCAAGACGGGGGCGGAGGAACTTGTGCGGGGCGCTTTGAGGACAGGTGGGCATGCAACGCTTATCCGGGGACCGAAAAGCCTGCGCGCTGCGGTGCCGGTGTTCCAACCGCAATCCGCTGCCGCTGCGGCCTTGTCCCGCCGCGTTAAGGAAAGCTTCGATCCCAACCGGCTGCTCAACCCGGGCCGGATGTATGAAGGGGTGTAAGGGCGATGCAGACTAATTTTACCCTCGCCCAGCTCGCCGATCCGGATGTTGCGGTGGCGAATGATATCCTGCGGTCTTGCGTGCATTGCGGATTTTGTACCGCGACCTGCCCGACCTATGTGACCCTGGGGGATGAACTGGATAGCCCACGGGGGCGGATCTATCAGATCAAGGACATGCTGGAAGGCGATAAACCCGCTTCCGGTGAGCTGGTTAAGCATATTGATCGGTGTCTGTCCTGCCTCAGTTGTATGACGACCTGTCCCTCCGGCGTGCATTACATGCATCTGGTCGATATTGCTCGGGACCGGATTCACAAGAGCTTCAAAAGACCCGCGCTCGAAAGAGTGCTTCGTTGGCTGTTGGCGCTTTTGATACCCAGGCCGAACCTGTTCCGTGTCGCCCTTGCCGGCGCCTGGATCGGGCGGCCCTTGGGCAAGATCCTGCCGGGAGCTTGGGGGGCATTATTCCGGATGGCCCCGTCGTCGATCCCCAAACCGTCGCCCGTTGATATTCCCCAGGTCCACGCGGCGGAGGGCACACGCCGGGGGCGGGTCGCGCTGATGACCGGCTGTGCGCAGAAGGCGCTACAACCAACCATTAATGAAGCCACGGTGCGCCTCCTGACCCGGCATGGGATCGAGGTCGTGGTGGCGGAAGGCGGCGGCTGTTGTGGGGCGCTCGTCCATCATATGGGGGACACGGACACCAGTCATGGCCAGGCAGCGCGCAACATTCGCGCCTGGGCTCGGGAGATGTCCGGGGATGGTCTCGATGCGGTGATCATCAACGCGTCCGGCTGCGGAACGACGGTCAAGGACTACGGTTTCATGTTCCGGGAAGATGATGCCCTCAAGGAGGATGCCGCGAAGGTTTCCGCCATCACGAAAGATATCACCGAGTATCTGAGCGAACTTGGTTTGAGGGCGCCAACCCAGGAGACGGGGCAACGGGTCGCTTATCACTCAGCCTGTTCGCTGCAGCATGGCCAGAAGGTGACGGCGCCGCCAAAGGAGCTGCTCCGCGCCGCTGGTTTTGAGGTTGTGGAGGCCGCAGAAGGGCATCTCTGTTGTGGCTCCGCCGGGACGTATAACCTTCTCCAGCCGGAAATCGCGACGAAGCTACGGGACCGCAAGGTTGCCAATATCGAGCGCACAAAGCCGACGCTGATCGCTGCCGGCAATATTGGCTGCATCACCCAAATTGCCTCCGGCACCGGCATCCCGGTCGTACATACGGTAGAACTGTTGGATTGGGCAACCGGCGGCCCGAAACCAGCGGGGGTATGACGCTGCCGCGTTCCTCCTTCCACCTGTGGCATGTTCAAGGGCATACAGGCTTCAGGAATCTAATTCCGCATTGCCTCCAGGGCGCCTTGCAGGATGTAGGCGGCGGCCATTTTGTCGACGACTTCGGCGCGGCGTTTGCGGGTCATGTCGGCTTCGGCGACTAAGAATTTTTCGACCGCGCTGGTTGAGAGCCGTTCGTCCCAGAAAACAATTGGGAGCCTCAGGCCGCGCTTTTCAAGCAGGTTTCGGGCAAAGGCGCGGGTGGATTGGCAGCGTGGGCCCTCGCTGCCGTCCATATTCACGGGCAGTCCCAGCACCAGACCGCCAACCTTGCGCGCTGTAATGACGGATTCCAGCCACTCGGCATCGGCGGTGAATTTCTTGCGTTTGATCGTTTCCAAGGGAGAGGCCACGGTCCAGCCAGGATCACTCAGCGCAAGTCCTATGGTCTTCTCACCCAGATCGAGGCCAAGGAGGGCTTTATTCCGCGCTTCTGCGAGACTGTTTGAAATCTCCACATTCATAGGCTTTACAATCGCTTCTGTGAGATTAACGCTGTCTGATGACGTTTGCGGTTATATCCAATTTTCCTTGAGGAGGGGAGCGAAACATGAAGCGGCGGGTAGAACGGATTTCTCTGAAGTCACCCAGTCCGGGCACCACGCGGTTTTTGACCGTGCACCGGTATGGCACGCCGGGCGACCTCCCGAAGGTCTATATGCAGGCGGGCATTCATGCGGACGAATTGCCGGGCGTGATGGCGATTCATCACCTTATCCCGATGCTGGACGAGGCCGCCGAGGCTGGGCGCATCCGGGGGGAGATTGTCCTTGTTGCCTATGCCAATCCGATTGGTATGGGGCAGCGAATCTGGGGAACGACCCTGGGTCGCAATGCATTTTCCGGCAGTGGTAACTTCAACCGGGATTGGCCGCATCTGACAGAGGCTGTGGCGGCGAATCTTTCCGATGGGCTCGATCAGAATGTCGAGCGGGCTTGCGCGCAGGTGCGTGTCGCAATGCGCGAGGCGGCGGCAGCGCTTCCCCGCAGTACGGCGGATGAGGAACTGGTTGCGATCTTGTTAGGGCTCGCCATTGATGCGGACACGGTCCTGGATATCCATTGTGATCGGTGGTCCACCAAACATTTATTCGCCGACGACGCGACGGAAGATCTCGCCATCGGTCTTGCCAGCGATTTGGCGATCCCGGCGACTTTGATGTCAGACGTGCGGGATCACTCTTTCGAGGGGGCTGCCGGTGTGGTCTGGCGTGCCCTCCGCAGGGTCATGGAGGGGGCGGATCATATTCCGTCGGTTTGCTTCTCCGCGACGGTTGAGCTTCGCGGTCGGAGCGACGTTTCCGACGTGCTGGGACAGGAGGATGCGGAAGGCCTGATGCGCTTCCTCATTCGGCGCGGCCATGTCACGGGGGAGATCGAAGAGCGGCCTCCCCAGAACGCGCCTTTTCGGTTGGATCAGGTGGAAGTCATCCCATCTCCCGCTGCGGGTATGCTGTCGTATCGGGTGACGCCGGGTGATAGCATCGAAAAGGGTCAGGTCATCGCCGACCTGATCAACCCGGAAGCTGAAAACCCCTTGGAAGGGCGCACCGAGATTCGGGCAGGCACCTCGGGTTTCCTGATTGCTTTGGCCGACATGCCCCAAATTGGCCCCGGCGAACGCGTCTGCATGATTGCAGGCCGAGAACCCATCACAAACGGCAACGCTGGCCCGTTGAATGAGTAAATAATGGGGGAGGGGCATATCCGCTCCGCCCCAATCGCGGATCACTGATCTAACGAACGGATAGAGATGCCATGAATGCTTGGGCGAACCTTGTCCGCGCGCCTGTCTGGTGATAGCTTCCGCGGCTTCCCACGCGGGGGCGTGGGGTGGTTACGGTATTACCTAAAATTCAGGGGTTTTCGACGATGGCGCTCGACGAAGGAACAGTGGCGCGGGTGGCGCATTTGGCGCGCATTCGGGTTAAGGATGAACGGCTCAAACCGCTGGCGGGAGAGCTTGATACCATCGTTAATTGGGTGGAGCAACTGGGCGAAGTCGATACCAATAATGTCGCCCCCATGACCTCTGTCGTCGAGATGCAGGCGCATTGGCGCCAAGACGCTGTTTCTGACGGTGGTTATTCGGATCGTGTGACCGGCAATGCCCCGGATGGTGTGGCGGACCCTGAAGGCGCCTTCTATGGCGTTCCCAAGGTCGTTGAGTGAGGAGCCAGCGATTATGAGTGATCTTCTCGACCTCTCTCTCGCAGAGGCCAGCGATAAGCTGCGGTCTCGTGAGATTTCCGCAACCGAGCTGACCGAAGCCTATATTGCCGCGATGGCGGAGACGGTTGATCTAAACTGCTACATCACCGAAACGCCGGAAAAGGCGCGGGAAATGGCGGCGGCTTCGGATGCGCGGCTGGCCAAAGGCGAAGGTGGCGCGATGGAAGGCATCCCGATTGGGATGAAGGACCTTTTCTGCACCGAAGGCACTTTGACCACCGCCGCTTCCCATATTCTGGATGGCTTTGTACCGCCCTATGAATCGACCGTGAGCGGGAACCTTTGGGATGCCGGTGCGGTGTTGCTCGGTAAGACCAACCTGGATGAGTTCGCCATGGGCTCTGCCAATATTACCAGCTACTACGGCGCGGTCCGCAATCCCTGGACGCGGCAGAGCGAGCCGGATACCGAATTGGTTCCCGGTGGTTCTTCCGGCGGGTCCGCAGGGGCTGTGGCGGCGCGGGCTGCACTGGCGGCGACCGGCACCGATACGGGCGGTTCGATCCGTCAGCCGGCCTCTCTGACCGGTCTCGTCGGGATGAAGCCGACCTATGGCCGCTGCAGCCGTTGGGGCATCGTCGCCTTCGCAAGTTCTCTCGACCAGGCCGGGCCACTGACACGCACGGTACGGGATAGCGCGATCATGCTGGGCGTGATGGCAGGGCATGATCCGAAAGATTCGACCAGTGTCGATACCCCGGTGCCCGATTATGGGGCAGCACTGACCGGCGATATTCGTGGTCTGAAGGTCGGGATTCCCCGGGAATACCGCATTGATGGCATGCCGGAGGAGATCGAGGCGCTTTGGGCGCAGGGTGTCGATTGGTTGAAACAGGCAGGGGCCGAGATCGTTGATATCTCCTTGCCGCATACGAAATATGCGCTGCCGGCCTATTACATCGTTGCCCCGGCGGAGGCGTCATCGAACCTGGCCCGCTATGACGGTGTGCGCTATGGCCTGCGGATCGATGGGGAGACGCTGGATGAGATGTATGCGAATACGCGCGGCGAAGGCTTTGGGGATGAGGTACAGCGGCGGGTGATGATCGGCACCTATGTGCTCTCCGCCGGTTACTACGACGCCTATTACCTGCAGGCCCAGAAAGTCCGCACGCGGATTTCGGAAGATTTCAGAAACGCTTGGGATAGCTGTGATGTGTTGTTGACGCCCGCGACCCCTTCAGCGGCCTTTGGCGTGCATGAAAAATTCAATGATCCGATCCAGATGTATTTGAATGATGTTTTCACCGTCACCGGTAACCTCGCAGGCCTTCCCGGCATTTCTGTGCCGGCAGGCTTGGATAAGGATGGGCTGCCGTTGGGGCTGCAAATCCTGGGACGCGCCTTTGATGAGGAAACTGTTTTGAAGACCGCCGCTGTCCTGGAAGAGGCCTCGGGCTTTTCCGCGCTGCCGGCCCTGCGCGCGGGGAGGGGTTGAGCCATGTCCAAGCTGATCAAAGGAAAAACCGGCGAGTGGGAAGTGGTGATCGGGGTTGAAACCCATGCCCAGGTGTCTTCCGTATCCAAGCTGTTTTCCGGCTCGCCAACGGCCTTCGGTGCAGCGCCGAACAGTCAGGTCTCGCTGGTTGATGCGGCGATGCCGGGTATGTTGCCCGTGGTCAATGGTGAAGCGGTGCGCCAAGCGGTTCGCACCGGTCTCGCGCTCAATGCGGAAATCAACAAACATTCCGTCTTTGCGCGGAAGAACTATTTCTATCCGGATCTGCCCCAGGGCTACCAGATCTCCCAGTATGAAGAGCCGATTGTCGGCGAAGGGGAGATTGAGGTTGAACTGGAAGACGGCTCTACCCGCACCATTGGGATTGAACGCCTGCATATGGAACAGGATGCCGGGAAATCAGTCCACGACCGTCATCCGGGGAAAAGCTATATCGATTTGAACCGCGCCGGTGTGCCGTTGATGGAGATTGTCTCCAAGCCGGATATGCGCTCGGCCGAAGAAGCTTCTGCCTATGTCGGCAAGATTCGCTCGATCCTGCGGGCCATCGGGTCTTGTGATGGCAATATGCAGGAAGGGTCCATGCGGGCGGATATCAATATCTCAGTCCGCAAGCCGGGAGAAGAACTTGGCATCCGGGCTGAGGTGAAAAACGTGAACTCGCTTCGCTTTATCCGTCAGGCGGTCGAGGTTGAGGCCAAGCGGCAAATCCGGCTGTTGGAAAGCGGCGGCACGATGGTGCAGGAAACGCGGCTCTTCGATCCGGATAAGGGCGAGACCCGCTCGATGCGCAGCAAGGAAGACGCCCATGACTATCGCTATTTCCCGGACCCGGATTTGCTGCCAGTGGTCTTCGATGATGCCTTCGTAGCCGAGTGTAAGGCGAGCCTGCCCGAATTGCCGGATACGCGAAAGGCACGCTATGTCGAAGCCGGTGTGTCCGCCGATAACGCGACCTTCATCGCGGGAGAGCAGGACCATATCCACTTCTTCGAAACCCTGCTGGCTGCGGGAATTGACGCGAAACAGGCGGCTGATTTTTATACCTCGGAATTCCTGGGGCGTCTGAACAAGGCGGATATCTCCATCGCTGACGCTAAGGTCAATGCCGAGGCGCTGGCTGGGCTTTTGGCGCTGGTGAAGGACAACACGATTTCCGGCAAGATCGCGAAGGATGTGCTGGACGACATGCTGGAAAGCGGCGAGCCCGCCAAAGCCATCGTTGAGGCGAAGGGCCTTGTGCAGATCACCGATAGCTCTGCCATCGAAGCACTGGTCGATCAGGTCATCGCCGACAATCCGAACCAGGTTGAGAGTTATAAGGCTAATCCAAAGGCTATCGGATGGTTTGTCGGTCAGGTCATGAAGGCAAGCCAAGGCAAGGCCAATCCTGGCCAGGTGAACCAGTTGCTGAAACAGAAGTTGGACGGTTAGAGAGCCTAGATGCGTACCATTGCAAGAATTCTGTTCTGGGGATTTGCGGCTATCGGCGCCTTGGTCTGCGCCATCGCTGTCGCGGGCATTGTCTTCACGGTCAATGTTCGTGATCGCGCGCCGACGCTGCCGGATGTCGCCGTTTTGGAACTTGATCTCAATCGCTCGATACCGGAGGTCAGGCGGGAAGAGCCTATCTTGGACACGGTGCCGGCGCCGACATTCTTTGAACTGGTGCAGGCGATTGATGCCGCCGCGCTGGATGATCGTATCGAAGGGCTTTATGCGCAGATTGGGGCAGAGCCATTGGGCATGGCGCGCGCTCAGGAACTGGCGGATGCGGTGCGGCGGTTCCGGGCGACCGGGAAGCCCACGATGGTCTATGCCGATGATCTGGAAGCGCTGGGTGACAGCGGCCCAGAAATCCTTGTCGCGCGCGCCTTCAATGAGGTCTGGTTGCGGCCTACCGGTGGGGTCGGGCTGGCCGGTTTCGCCTTCGAGGTTCCCTTTGCGAAAGATGCGCTGGACGAATGGTCTGTCGAAGCGGAATTCGGCCAACGTCATGAATTTAAGGGCGGCGCCGATACCTTCACGAAGAGCCATATGCCCGGACCTTACCACAGCTCGCTCCGGCGTTTGGCGGATGGATGGTTTGAGCAATTGTCGGACGGTCTTGCCATCGATATCGAGAAGGGCAGCAGGAAGGCGAATTCGGTAATCCTCAATGGCCCCTATCTCGCCGAAGAAGCCCGGAAATTGGGTTTGGTGGATCGTTTGGGGTATTTCGATGAGTTTATGGCGCGTGTCGATGCCAAAGCCGGTCGTGGCGAGGAGATCGAGTCTGTTGGGCCGGTTCACTACCTTGCGGCTGTTGGAGAAACTGATACCCCGGCGGCGCGGATCGCGGTTGTCCAAGGCCAGGGCGCCATTGGAATGGGCGATGAAATCTTCGCTGATGAGGGCTTTGGCGCTTATGAAATCGCAGAAACGCTGTTGGACCTAAGCGAAGACGAGAGCATTGATGCGGTCCTGTTCCGGGTTGATAGTCCGGGCGGTGCCTATGGGCCGTCGGATGAGGTCTGGCGCGCCGTCGGCAAGGTCCAGGAAACAGGCAAGCCGGTGGTCGTCAGTATGGGCGACTACGCGGCGAGTGGCGGCTATTTCGTCTCCACAAGTGCGGATCGGATCGTTGCCCAACCCGGAACCTTGACCGGGTCGATTGGGGTCTATGCCGGGAAGTTCGCGACACAGCAGCTCTGGGAGAAACTGGGGATCAATTGGGGCCGTGTTGCCGTGGGCCCGAACGCCGGCATGTATAGCAGCGTCGGAAAATTCTCGCCCTCCCAACAAGCGAAATTCGATGCAGGCTTGGACTTCGTCTATGAAGACTTTACGCAAAAAGTCTCGGCAGGACGAGGGCTGACGGGCGCTGCATTGGATGATGCGGCGCGCGGGCGCATCTGGACCGGCAGGCAGGCGTTGGAAATCGGGCTGGTTGATCGGCTGGGTGGTTATCGGGAGGCGCTGGACGAATTGCGCTCCCTCCTCAACATCTCAAGCGATGCTGAGTTGGCCTTTGAGGTGCTGCCAAAGCCCCATGATCCATGGGAGGAATTTGCGGAGTGGCTGGATGAAGGGGGCTCGATGAATGATCTGGTCGCCCAAATTCTGGCACCAAAACTGGCCGGAGAAACCCGCCGCCAGTTGGAAGCTTCTGTCGGGGATTTGACACCGCTGATCCCCCATAA
>SPJV01000064.1 GCA_006844765.1 Alphaproteobacteria bacterium
CGTAAGCGCTGTGCACCGGTTCGAAGAATGGCGGACCGCGCATCCTTGGATATCTTCACCAGCCGATCAAATGTATCGATCAGCACGATGTTGTTGTTCACCACGATCCCGGCGAGTGCGATGACGCCGATACCGCTCATCACGATGCCAAAGGGTTGCCCGATGGCCAATAGACCCAGCAATACGCCCACCGTGGACATCACTACCGCGAACAGGATCAGGAAGGCGGAATAAAAACTGTTGAATTGGGTCACCAGAATGATCGCCATCAAGAAAAGGGCCACCGCAAATGCCTTCATCAGGAAGGCCTGGGCGGCCTGCTGCTCTTCATCCTCGCCCTTGAAAACAACCTCAACGCCTTGCGGCAGTTCAGCCGTCTCCAACCATGCCTTCATCTCGCGTACCTTGTCGTCAGGCAGGACACCTTCTGCGACATCAGCCTTAATGAACATGATGCGGCGGGTATCGACGCGGCGCAGCATACCGGTGCGCTGTTCCGCCGTCCGTTCGACGAAGTTTCCGACCGGGACCGGCCCCATTGGGGTGTTTACACGAATATTGTCCAGCTGATCGAGGGTTCGATACTGCTCCGGGAACCGTGCAAGAATATCCACCTCATCATCCGAGTCATCCGGGCGGTAATCCGAGACCTTCAGCCCTTTCGTCACAAGCTGTACGAAAGACCCGAGAATAGAGACATTCGCTTCGAATTTCGCAGCCTGGACCCGGTCAATGGAGAGCTTCCACTCGATGCCCGGCACTGGGCTCGAATCTTCAATATCGACAAGGCCGGAGACCGTTGCCAGCTCGCGACGGACGGTTTCAACTGCCTGGTCCAGCAGAGCCGGGTTTCGCGAAGCCAGTTGGATATGGACGGCCTTGCCGACCGGCGGTCCGGCATCCGGTTCCCGCACTTCAATCCACAACCCGGCAACATCCGCTGTCCGTTCCCGCAGATCCGCCTTGATCTCAGCCGCTGAACGACGCGTATCCCAATCGGTGAACTCGATCTGGACCTTGCCGATGATATCTTCTGCCT
>SPJV01000065.1 GCA_006844765.1 Alphaproteobacteria bacterium
ACGTAAGGATACTTTCCTTAACTATGGCCTGAGCCTTCAGGTTACTCAGTCACTCTATGATGGCGGACGGACTAAAAGTGAAGTCGCCGCGGCTGAAGCGGATATCCAGGCAGAGCGGGCCCGTCTGGTCTCGACCGAACAGGATGTGCTGTCTGCCGTGATCGCGGCCTATATGGATGTCGTGCAGAATGAAGCAGTCCTTGATCTGACGAGCCAGAACGAGAAGCGTCTACGCCGGCAATTGGAAGCAACGGCTGATCGTTTCGAAGTCGGAGAAGTCACCCGGACTGACGTTGCGCAAGCTGAATCGCGCGTTGCACGCGCGAACTCTGATGTTATTCAGGCCGAAGCCAATCTCGAAGTTGCTCGTGCGGCCTATCAGGAAGCTGTCGGCTCCATGCCGGGCAATTTAGCGGTGCCAACGCCATCACTTCAACTGCCTACGTCGCGTGACGAAGCGGTAACTTTTGCGACAGAGCGTAGCCCGGATGTGCTCGCCGCAGTTTGGGACCGGCGTTCGGCGCTGCGTGATATTAGAACAGCCTATGCGGATCTGTTGCCGTCCGTTGATTTGGTTGGTGAAGCCTCGCGTGATCGCAACAAAGCAAATGGTGACTCGTTGTCCAACCAATTGAGTTTCTCTGCCAGCCTGACCGTGCCGCTCTATCAGCAAGGCGCTGTTCAAAGTCAAGTGCGGGAAACGAAGCAATTGGCCGCCCAGTCCCTCCGCTTGATCGAAGTTGCTCGTCGTGCAGCAATTGAGGATGCGACGAGCTCTTGGGAAACCCATCAGGCTGCGCTTGCAACGATTGAAGCGATTGAAGAAGAAGTACGCGCGACCGAGATTGCCTTGGAAGGTGTGGAACAGGAAGCACTGGTTGGTGCCCGAACCGTGCTGGATGTTCTCGACGCCGAACAAGAAGTGCTGGATGCGCGTGTGAGCCTCGTTCAGGCAGAGCGGGACGAGCTTGCCGCGCGCTATGATCTCCTATCCGCGGTTGGGACGCTTACGGCACGGTCGCTCTCCCTGCCGGTC
>SPJV01000062.1 GCA_006844765.1 Alphaproteobacteria bacterium
ATTCGCTTTCTCCGCAGAAACCTTCTCACCAAACGATATCATCTGCCGGCGGCGCCCGGCATTTTCCTTACCCCGCGGTTTGCCGGATAGCCCATCGCTTAGCCAATCATTGGCAACAGCCGTTGGCATCGGATGACGATGGGCCTGATCGCTCAGATGCTCAATGACGCAGCCGTCCCCAGGTTTCGTCCCGGCAATTGAGAAGAACGCGGGCAAGGCCGTTTCGGTTTTTTGGATCATCTCCGCAGCGGTTTCGAAATCCGGGCATTCCTCCAACACTTTGCGGGCCAGATGGACCGGCGGTAACGCGTTGCGGCCCCTGACTTCAATGCGTTCCAACAACCAATCGATCGCAACCGGCCAAGGGCCTCGGCTTCGAAGCGGCGCTTGGTTTATGGCGATGGCAAACCGGCCCGGTGCCATGCCGGTTACAACGCCGACAAAGCCGGGCCAACCGATGTTATAGAACTCGCCTGCCGGGCCGGCTTGGCTGAGAACCGCCAGTTCCTGCCCCAATCCGTGGAAGGGCCAATCAAGCGTTCGGCGCATCGTAACACCGCCGCTGCCGTCTTCCGAAACACCAGTGGTACAGCCCCATTCATAACAGAAATTCATGAACCAAATCCCACGAGAAAAGGAAGCTGCAACTTCTTCCACTTCATCCGCATAGGGATTTCCAATCCTTCGGGCCCAGCGTTCCGAACGACGATCCATCAGCCCGATCAAGAACGGTGTCATCATTTTCTTGCCAGCAACTAGAAGTCCGTTAACGCTGTCCGCATATGCTGCAGCGACGGCTCCCGGACTGGTCTTGCGCAGGTCGATCAGGGGGATCTCGCGCAGATGATCTTTTTGAGGCGTCGGTTTGTCGGTCAATGATTGCTGTTCCGTCTCTGTGGTCTAGTTAAGATATGATCGCTGGTGTTGAACTGCAAATACAGCTGTAGTAGTGGCAACAATAACTCAGCCACCTGCATCAATCAGAGTGGTTTGAATAGTGTGGCTGCGTCGCTTTCAGGGGTTTC
>SPJV01000063.1 GCA_006844765.1 Alphaproteobacteria bacterium
TGCGATGGGCGTGGTTGTCGAGACGGCCCGTGGCCGTGTTCGCGCGATGACACCCAGGATTTATGAAGACTGGTACGCCCCGTTGCCCAAAGATGCGCCGGAAGGGCCGCATTTCGCCGCGATGCGGATTAAGGTGTCGGATATGGCAGCGCTGGAAGCGCAGTTGAAAGACGGTCCTGTTCAGGCACTTTGGGCGCGCGCCGGTCTGGTGGTGCCAGGTGATACCTTGTTCGGCTGTGCCCTGGCTTTCGCGCAGGCCTAGTGCCTGTGTCACGTCTGTCCGCGAAGTTACTTCTGTAACATCATTTGAGAGATCAGGACGTCCGAGACCAGCTTCTTCCCGAGTGCCTTTTGAATGACGCGTTTGGCGATTTTCTGGACGCGGCTGCGTTTAGCAACTTTGGCCTCGGCCAGATGGTCGTCAAACGCTGCAAATAACAACGACTTCAGCTTCGGTTTTAAGGCGTAGATTTGCGCCTGCTTATCCGCCTTCGTGTACTCGATCAGTAGGTTAAGGGCCATGATTGTCCGTTTGCAGGTCGCGTGTTCGAACTGGACCGTGACAGGATCCATTTCCATATAAAACGGTCCCTTGCTGTCTGCCGCCTGCGCAGCCGGTGCGCCAAGACTCAGCAAGAGTACGCTGGTAAGCGCCAAAACCTTGCCGGTTGTCGGGAATAATTCTATCCAAGCATCAAACTTTTGCCAAAAAACCATAAAATTGTCCTAACGCGTTGATTTTTCTCTAGCCCCATCTACGGAAGCACAGCACCTCTCAACGGTCCGATCAAGTGTTCATAGGATTCTGTCTGGGATTCTCCAATGAAAAGTGATAACAAGACCGTGTGGAGGGGTTAGATGTCTTTTTGTGCCGTGCGGGGATGCGGAGCTTTTTCAAAGCTATTGCGTTTTTGCAGGACCAAGCGTCTGTACGTTAGCTTTAAATTTATCTGTGTCCTATGTACCAGTAACGACCAAGAATTGGCGTCTTCTCTTTGATGATTAACTGGCGCT
>SPJV01000061.1 GCA_006844765.1 Alphaproteobacteria bacterium
GGGGGCTCTTATTCTTTGGCGTGCCGCGTGGTTGGCAGCGCGGAACAAAGCAAGTGTGATCCTGGAGCGAATGGAAGCGTCTTTTGGTTCAGAAGATGAACTGGCGGTACACCAGGCACCGATATCATATGGGCGCGGAACAATCGCCATGTTGAACGGCGCCTTACCAGAGGCGAACCGGCATTTCTTCAAAGCGAAAAAGGCATTCTCAGCAAATTTAGATTACTTTGTGCGGGCGGAAGACCGAGACCTGACGTCGATCCTTTATCAATGCCTTCATGCGCCGGATGAAGCTATCCTAGATAGACTGGTCAATGCGCCCCCGCCACCAGCAGCAGAGCCTCCGCAATTCCTCGATTCGCCTGAACGACCGGAAGCGCCGATTGTTGTGACCGCTGCGGATGGCCACTACCTACGTTCCTTTGGGCCTGCCTTTGTGTCTTCGCTCAACAAGAGCCACCCTGGCTTGTGTCTCCACATCCATGGCGTTGATGCGGAACAAGCTGATCTAGACATGTTGAAGGCATTGGGGCCTGCGTTGGACGTAAGGGCGAGCCTGAACAGTTCTGAGGTCTGGGATGTGGCAAAACCGGCAGTCTATGCCTCCACCCGTTTTCTGGTCGGGCCGCATTTGCTCGAACGCTACAAGGCGCCGCTGCTGTTTCTCGATATCGATTTGGAATTTAACAAACCCTTGGATCCGCTACTGAACGCTGCCAAGGAAGCGGATTTCGCATGTTGGATGCGGCCGGATGGCGGGCCGGGCGGGTATACCTTTGCCGTTGCGACGGCCTTTTCTCCAGATCTGGGTCATCGCATGCTTTGTTTGGCCGGTCACTTGATTGAGGCACGGTTTCGTGAGGACCGAGAAAGGCTTTGGTTCGTCGATCAGGTCGCCCTCTATTTTGCCTTCAGCGCGATGAAGGACGCGTCTGGTCCTGGATTCAATGGATATGACCTGCATCAAGTGGCGTTATCCGTGGATGACTGTTTCTTTCACC
>SPJV01000125.1 GCA_006844765.1 Alphaproteobacteria bacterium
ATATGGTAAGGCGCCGGAGCGTCCAGGCGGAACAACAAAGGGCTTATCCAACACGGACTGCGCATCACAGGATGGGGAGCTGACGCATTCCAAAACGATATCTTCGACAAGGACTTGATGGGGCAGGGGATTGAAAATCTGCAGGTCTCCATCTTCAACGTAACGGGCGCGAAGGTGGATCGGGTAGTCGACTGATGCGGTAATAGGCTCAGGTTTCTGAATTTTCATATCCCGGCTTATCCTTGTTGGTGGATTAGCGCCGATGATTGATGGCAGAAGGTCATGGCCTTCTTCTTTCAAGCCCTTGATATTCGCCCGAAGGATGTTGACGTCGAAGTCAGGGCAATCCAGTGGTACAAAGGCGCAGAGGCGCTTGTGCTCGCCAACCAGGCTTTGGACCGAGGCCTCCAGCGCGTCCAGGGCGCGCATATAGGCATCTGCAAAATCAGTATCGCCCGCGAACATCGCATAGATGCGCGGTGCACCGCCTGCAGTGCTGCTATTCGCGGTGCGCGGACTGGCATAGGCTTGGTCGGTTGTGACCGGCTCCATGCGCAGCGTGAAGGGGTTCAGGTAAAAGCGGGAATTCGGGTAATGAAGCGTGTGGGTGTTGTTCCAGGCCAATGCGGCGGCCAGGGCCTTGGCAAAGCCGTCCCGATCCAGGGATTCCTTAACGCGTGGATCACCATGCAGGACATCATCATGGATCGCAGCCGCACGCGCGAACTGTCCCCGTATCCTCAGATCATCGCGGTACCGGCCTTCTCCATACAGAGAAATATCGCCGAGTGAAAAGGGTGGGGACGGTTTCTTGGTCGTATCCTTGTTCGCCGCGTCATAATACCAGTTCAGTTCATTCCCAAACTTCACCAAGGCCCCTTCACGTCGCGCGTTTCGTTCCTGGAATTGGTGGCTCATATGCTCCTCGCCGAGCATGACACCCCAATCCTCCCCATTGACCGAGACGCGATAGAAAGTGAAACGCGGTGTGGCGAGACCGACCTGACGAAGCCAGTACTGAAACAACTGGTCATGCGGGAATTGTCGGTTTCCAGCTTGTTGGAGCGATAACACGGTGAATTCACCAAGGCTCGTCCAGCGCTTTAGTTCGACCCGCAAGCTCCACCGATTAGCGTCACTCCAATGCGGGTAGAGGTCGCCTTTCAGGCGGACACGGGCAGGCAGGCGTTTGCCATCGGGGGCATCAATCCAGGCGGGAACTTCGCGTGCAGATGTAAGAACCCCATGTTCAAGCGCGCGCTCCCTGTCGTCCTTGAGAATCAACCAATCTTCGAATTTGATGTCGATTGCGATTTCGGGGACTGTCGCCGTGACGTCTCCGCTGCTCAGTCGGGTGATTACCCTCTTCAGGACTGTTGGCTTGGAGACATCATTGCCGCCTGCCAACCCTAGCCAAATATCCAGGTGATCTCGGTCCGGTACGCGCGAAAACACAACTCCTGCCAGGACCAGCATCGCGAAGAGCGTAAGAAGGACAGGCCAGGATTTTGCGCGATTCTGGAGATACATGGCTTGGCCCCTGAGCCTTCACAATCTGTCAGGTTCTATTGAATCGGCCGACCTTCGAAGAAAGAGCAGTTACCGTCTGGTACGGCGGCGCGAACGTCTTCAGAGACTTTTTCCAGGCTTTCCAGCCCATCAATGTGAATCTTCAGGAACAAGGATCGGCTGTCTTCCATTTCGTCGTATTTCTGCAGATCGACTGTCGTTGCATGGTTGGAGATAATCTTAACCAATTGCGACGCGCTCACATCTTTCGAGCGCCAATCGATCAGGAAATTATATTCGTCCGATTTGGCCGAAGACTTGCGGGACAGGAACAGCCAGATCATAGCGATTGCGACCACAAAAACCACCGTGGTCGCAACGATTTGATTGGCGCCATAGCCGAGGCCGAGGCCTATTGCCAGGAACAGATAGACGAGTTCTTCCGGTTCTTTGATCGGGGTTCTAAAACGAATGACCGACAGGGCACCCACAAGGCCGAGAGAGAGTGCCAATGAAGACTTCACCACCATAATGACCAGGAAGGTCACGACGGTCAGAAGCGGGATCACAGTCCCAATATGGAATTTACCGGATAGAGAATGCGAGCGACTGACATATATATGTCTAAGGACGAAGCTTGCGACGATAGAAAGTGCCAAGCCAATCAGCAAATCCGGCAGGTTGACGCTCTCGGGCGTGGGGAGATTTAAGGATATGTTTTCCATACTGCCAGCAATATTAAAGATTTGTTACTGACACAAGAGGTCCGAGCGAAACATTTAGTCTGTCGCGAAAAAGAAGGAAGCATAGTTGTGAGCGATGATTTCTATGCAAGCATGCGGGCATTCACCTCTTTCGATCAGGTCCGCGACCCAAGCGTTTTTGCGGTCGCGCCTGCTGATTGGCATGTTGTTATCGCAGACATCCAAGGATCGACGAAGGCTATCGCGGAAGGACGCTACAAGGACGTCAATATGATAGGCGGGGGCTGTATCGCGGCCGTTTTGAATGCATTGAAAACCCTTAATCCGCCTGGCGCAGAAATTCCTTACGTCTTCGGCGGTGATGGCGCGACATTTGCCGTGCCGGACAGGGCCCTTGCCGCAACGCGCGATGCCTTGCTGGGGGTGTCGGGAATGGCGCGGGATGACTTCGGTTTGCGGCTTCGCGTCGGTGCTGTGCCCGTGAAGGATCTGCGGGCGGCGGGGGCGGAGCTTCGCGTCGCAAGGCTTGCGCTTAGCGAAGGAAACGCGATTGCGATGTTTGAAGGCGGCGCTGTCGAGCAGGCGGATGGCCTGCTGAAGGCGGAGGAAGAGGGCGCACAATACCGATTCTCTATCCCGGAAGGCGCGCCGGAACCAACGGCTGATTTGCAGGGGCTTTCTTGCCGTTGGGAGCCATTGGCCGCGCGCAATGGTGCGATGGTCAGTATGCTGATCCGTGCCCTTGATGAGACAGAGGATGGTCGCCGAAAGACATATGGCGAGGTTATTGACCGGTTGGCGGATATTCTGGGCCGGGACATGGCCGCGGCGCGCCCCATCACGGCTGGCAATATGCGTTTTAAATGGATTCCCAAAGGGTTGCGGATGGAAGCGCGTCTGACGCGGGGGGAGGGGTCCTTCTTGCGTCGCTACCTTCACCTCGTCTTTGAAAGTCTTATCCAGCTCTTTCTGGAGAAATTTGATGGCAAGGCTGGCGGTTATGATGCGCCGGCCTATCGGGAGGAATTGCGCGCCAACTCCGATTTCCGCCGGTTTGATGATATTCTTCGGTTTGTTCTGGATTGCGACCCGTCCCAAGCAACACGGATCGAGGAAATCTTGTCGTCAATTCGCGCGGAAGGCCGAATAGCGTATGGAATTCATAAGGCAGACCATGCTTTGATGACCTGCCTCGTTTTCAGCCTGGAACAGCGCCAACACGTGCATTTTGTCGATGGCGGTAATGGCGGATTCACCTCGGCAGCAGTGCCCTTAAAGGCGCAGCTGAAAGAAGGCGGTCTCTAGGCCTGATAGATACGTCAAAGCACGGATCCCAAAGCGCTAGCGCTCGTTCTCTTCCAGTTTCTGCCGCAGACGGTTCATGCCGCGCAGCCATTTCTCATAGTCTTCGGCCTTGCGCGCCATATAGTCTCGCACCTTGTCATGCGGCAGGATCAGGAAGCTTTCTTCCGCAAGACCGTCGACCACGCAATCGGCAACGGCATCAGGGGAAAGAGCCCCATCGACGGCGGCCGCCCGCGCCATCGCACCGCCGTTTTCCACCATCGCAGTGTCCACGGCTTGCGGGCAGAGCATTGAGACCTTGATCCCTTGATGACCATGTGTCAGGGCGACCCATTCCCCGAATCCAATGGCAGCGTGCTTGCTGACCCCATAGGAAGCCGACCCAATCTGATTTAATAACCCGGCGGCAGAAGCGGTATTCAGCAGATATCCGCCCCCGCGTTCGATCATGCGCGGCACCACAGCGCGGGCGGCATGGACATGAGACATCAGATTGACGTCGAGCGTTCGACGCCATTGCTCAATCGGTGATTCCAGGGTGCAGGGGGCCAAAATACCGGCGTTGGAGCAAAATAGATCAATGGGCGCGATGGTTTTCTCAACCCAATCGACGAGGGAGGATACTTGTTCCTCGTCAGCGACGTCACAGCGTGCCGGAACGCCCCCAGTTTCCGCTGCGATGGCTTCAACGGCATCAAGGTCAATGTCGACGAGGATCAGGGATTTCGGTTGTTCCCGCACGAAACGGCGGGCCAAGGCGGCGCCGATTCCGGCACCTGCGCCCGTAATGACAATCGTTTTCCCCGCGAGCTCCATTGGGTTTTCAATCCATCAGCCGAGCGATTGTCCCAACCGCCCTGCGAGGTCTTGTATGAATTGCCAGGCAACGCGCCCGGACCGAGAGCCCCGGGTCATGGACCATTCAACCGCTTCGGCGCGCCATTGCTCTTCGCTGACATCAAGAGAATAGGCAGCGACATAGCCCTTGATCATCTCAAAATAGGTATCCTGATCGGTGTTATGGAATCCAAGCCACAGGCCGAATCGGTCGGATAAGGAGACTTTCTCTTCCACGGCTTCTGCCGGGTTGATTGAGGTGGAACGCTCATTCTCAATCATGTCGCGCGGCATCAGATGGCGACGGTTCGATGTGGCATAGAAAATTACGTTCTCAGGCCTGCCCTCGATTCCGCCTTCCAGCACTGCTTTCAAAGACTTGTAAGTCGTGTCTGATGTATCGAAAGAAAGATCATCGCAGAACAAAATGACTCGTTTCCCACTGCCACGCAGGATCGACAAAAGCTTGGGAAGGGAGGGAATGTCCTCCCGGTGTATCTCAACCAGAATGAGGCTGCCCGGGTTCTCGGCATTGATCGCGCCATGAACGGCTTTGACGAGGGAGCTCTTTCCCCCACCGCGTGCGCCCCATAACAGGGCGTTGTTCGCGGGATGGCCGGCCGCAAAGCGCTGCGTGTTATCCAGAAGGATGCTGCGCTGATGGTCGATCCCTTTGAGCAGGGCGATATCGACCCGCGCGATTTTCCGGATCGGCTCCAGCACGGCGCCATCTGCATGCCAGACAAAGGCCTCAGCCGCATTCAAGTCATTATCGACCGCTGGTGGCGGTGCAAGCCGGTCCAAAGCATCTGCGATCCGGGTCAGCAATGCGTGTGTATCAGGCTCATTATTGGACTTTGTGTCGGGCATCGCGGGAACAATCTTCAATGGTCGGTGGGAGGCGGCACCTTATCGAGCACGGGAATCCCGGTCAATCGGGCGGCTCTTCCGGCGTTGCACTTTCGGCGAGGGTATTTATAAAGACCGCCGATTATCGCTGCTGCCTTGTCTTTTTATTGGCAGTGAGCGTGAAAACCCCCTGAACGGTATTATCTATCCGGTTTGTGAAACCGGAACCGACGGGAACCGAATAGAGGAGTCGCATAGATGTTCGTGTCCGAAGCTTGGGCGCAAGGCGCTGCACCGGGTGCCGGTGGTGGGTTGCTTGAAATGTTCCTGCCGTTGATCCTGATCTTTGCTATCTTCTATTTCCTTTTGATCCGTCCGCAGCAGAAGAAGCAGAAAGAACATCGCGCGAAGCTTGAAGCCGTGCGCCGCGGTGATCAGGTCGTGCTCGGCGGTGGGATTTTCGGGCAAGTTGTGAAGGTCGACGAAGACGATACGGTCCAGGTCGATATCGCAGACGGCGTTCGGGTCAAAGTCGCCAAGAGCACCCTCATGGAAGTCATGACCAAGGGTGAGCCTGCCAAGGATGACAAATCCGGTAAAGGCAAACAGGCGGCTAATGACGGCAGCGGCACGGTTGAAAAGAAACCTGGCGGTCTCGCTGGTCTTCTCGGTGGCTTCGGCGGCAAGAAAGACGGCGACAGCAAGTAATCCGACTTAAGAGACCTAACCTGCGTTTTTCATGCCGGGTTGGGTTTCTGTTTATGACTTGGCATCCATGGCAGGGTAGGGCGAACCGTTCATGTTGCAGTTTCCGACCTGGAAGAAAGTCCTGATCGCGCTGATCTGCGCCTTTGGGATTATCTACGCAGCTCCTAACTTCTTTCCGCGTGGCAGTTTTGACGATCTGCCATCCTGGCTGCCGGGTAAGCAGCTGGCGCTGGGGCTCGATCTGCGCGGCGGTGCGCATCTGCTGATGCAGGTAGAGACCGATGTCGTCGTCGCAGAGCGGATGGAAGCGACCGAAGATCTGGTCCGGCGGGAATTGCGGGCTGCAAAGCTGCGCGCCAAAAACCTGCGGGTCGCTGGCGAGCAGGTGCTCTTCACCCTGAATGACGTGACCAAGGCCGATGATATCCGTGATCGCATTCGACGGGCTGACGGTCAGGCAACCGTTGAAATCGATGACGCCGGTAACGGCACAATCTCTTTCGCTGAACAGGTTATCCTAGAGATCCGCGAGAACGCGCTGGAGCAATCGGTCGAGATTGTTCGGCGCCGCGTTGACCAATTTGGGACGACGGAGCCCAATATTCAGCGCCAAGGGGTCGACCGGATTATTGTCCAGGTTCCGGGTATTGATGACACCAAACGGTTGGTCGACCTGATCGGGAAAACCGCAAAGCTGACATTCCATCTGGTTGATCGGGAACGCTCTGTAGCTGAAGCACTGAGTACTGGACGGGTGCCGCCGGGTTTGCGCCTTTATCCTTCACAGGAAAAACAGGCGGATGGCGTGACGCCGACCAGTCATTATCTTGTCAGCAAGCGGGTCCTCGTGGCCGGCGATAACCTGACCAATGCACAAGCGACCTTCCAGGATGCACAGCCGGTTGTTGCTTTCAGCTTCGATGCACGGGGCGGTGCTTCATTCGGCAAGGCGACCGGCGAAAATGTTGGCCAATTGCTGGCAATTGTTCTGGATAAGGAAGTGATCTCCGCACCCCGGATTAACGAACCGATCCTGGGCGGGAACGGTATCATCTCGGGTCAGTTCACGCTTCGCACGGCAGAAGATCTGGCGTTGTTGCTCCGCGCCGGCGCGCTGCCGGCACCGCTGACGGTGATTGAAGAACGCACAGTCGGACCGGGGTTGGGACAAGACAATATCGATGCTGGTAATCTTGCCAGCATCATCGGTTTCTGCCTCGTCGTCGTCTTTATGATCGCATGCTATGGCCGCTTCGGTGCCATGGCGGATGTCGCGCTTATCCTGAACCTGGCACTGATCATTGCGATCTTGTCCGGGCTCGGTGCGACGCTGACCCTGCCGGGTATCGCCGGGATCGTGCTGACGGTCGGCATGGCGGTTGATGCGAATGTGCTGATCTTTGAGCGTATTCGCGAGGAACAATCGATAGGGCGTTCACCGATCAATGCGGTTGAGGCTGGTTATGGCCGAGCGCTCACCACGATCATCGATTCGAACCTGACAACCTTGATCGCCGCAGCGCTGTTGTTTGCTTTTGGCTCCGGCCCCATTCGGGGCTTTGCCGTCACATTGTCGGTCGGGATCATCACATCCATGTTCACGGCCTTCATGGTAACCCGCATGCTGGTCGTCATCTGGCTGCGTGCCAAGCGTCCATCGACGCTGCCGATTTAAGGAGCCGGAAGCCATGAAACTCATCAAACTGGTTCCCGCAGATACCGCACTCGACTTCGTTGGTCGGCGGATTATAGCCTTCGCTTTCTCTGCGTTGCTCGTATTTGGCTCCATGGGGCTTTATGCGACACAAGGCCTGAACCTCGGGATCGACTTCCTGGGCGGCATTTTGATCGAAGTGAAAACCGACGGACCGGCGGATGTTACCAAGATGCGTAACGATCTTGGCAATCTCGGCATCGGCGAGGTCGCAATCCAGGAATTCGGCGCGCCGGATGACATTCTTATCCGCATACAGCGTCAGGATGGCGATGAAGAAGCCCAGCGTGTCGCACTCGATCTGGTTAAAGCCGAGATTGGAGAGAGCGTCATCGAATATCGCCGGACAGAATTTGTCGGACCGACCGTCGGCGCGGAACTTCGGGAAGCGGCGATCTATGCGGTTCTTGCCTCCATCGCGGCGATCCTGATCTATGTCTGGTTCCGTTTCGAATGGCAGTATGGCATCTGTGCGGTGGTAGCGCTTGCCCATGACGTGATTGCGACCATCGGGCTTTTTGCGTTGTTGCGCTTGGAGTTCAACCTCGCAACCGTGGCGGCGATTCTGACGATTGCCGGTTATTCGATCAACGATACCGTCGTTGTCTTTGACCGGGTGCGGGAGAATATCCGGCGTTATAAGAAGCTGGAATTTGGCGAGCTCTTCAACAAATCCATCAACCAGACACTGTCCCGCACGGTCATGACCTCTGTCACGACCCTGTTGGCGTTGGTCGCCTTGGTGGTGTTTGGTGGCGATGTGATCCGCGATTTTGCGATTGCCCTGATCTGGGGGATTGTGATCGGGACCTATTCTTCGGTCTTCCTTGCTGTGCCGCTGCTGCTTTATCTGCGTCCACGTCGCGGGGATGAGGAAGATGAAGGCCCTGTCGCCGGCGAGCAGAAAGCGGCGTAACCCCGTATAGTGCGTCGGTTTGCTGTGTATTGCTGCCTTGCGGGCAGATAGTTGTTCGATAGTCATTTGACTTGCCGCGTTGCGATAGTCATTTGACTTGCCGCGCGGCGGCGGGCAGCTTGGCGTCGCCATGGATATAACACCCGCCATTCCCGCTGACCGACAAGTGATCGACAGTTATGGGCCCGGCCGTTTCAAGGTCGCGGGGCAGGACTATGCGGGCTCGATCCTTGTCTTCCCGGAAGAGACGATTTCCTGGCCTATTGCGGATTGGCAATCCCTGACCCTGGAATGCCTTCAGGCGGTGCATAGCCGCCCGGTAGAGGTTTTGCTGATCGGTCTCGGCCCCCGCATGCAGCTTCTGCCGTCCGCCCTTCGCGCTGACATCAAGGCAGCAGGAATCCCTATGGACGCGATGGATACCGGCGCTGCCTGCCGGACCTATAATATCCTGTTGAGTGAGGGGCGGCGTGTGGCTGCGGCCCTGATCGCAAACTAGGTCGCCCCAGGTGATGAAAGCGGCTGCTGAAGCTGCCCGGATTACAGAGCAGAGCGGCTCGAATCTCTGGTTCGTTGGACGACTTCTAAGCCCGGAGCGTCGCCGGCTGTTTGAAGCCGCCTATGCGAGCATGCGCCAGATTGACGACTTCATTGATGATGATTTTCTCTGCCGTCCCCCGTCTGACCGAAAGAACGACCGGAATGAAGCCCTTTCACAGGTGGATGCATGGGAGACAGCGTGCCTAGCGGCCATTGGCAATGACGCTATTCCCGACAGCCTGCCGGCCCCCTATCGCGCAGCCATTGAAGCGTTATCGGCCATACCGGTGTCGAGAAAGCCACCGTCTCGTGCCTGGGTGAATCTGGCAATGGCGATGCGCCACGACATCCAGGAAACACCGATGGAAAGCTGGAATGATTTCCTGGCCTATTGTGAAGGGGCAACTGTCGCACCGGCTGCGGTCTTCCTGCATGTCTTGATCGCATCAGATGGGGAGAGCGTGGATCCGGCGCCTTCTGATTTTTTGGAGAGTGATGCCCTTTTCGACCTGGCGCGGCCAATGGCGGTGTTCTGCTATCTGGTTCATATCGTGCGAGACATTGCTAAGGATGCTGCTGCCCCGGATCAACTCCTCACGATCCCAAAAGCCCTGCTGGAGCAGCATGATGTCCGGCGGGTCGGGTTACAGACCGGGGATACCGCGGCATTACCGCTCCTGAACGACCTCCTGGAAAGGGCTGCAGGCTTTCGCGCGGAATCAGATGCGGCCCGTGCATCCTTGAAAGGCACTTTGGGCCGACGCGAAGCCTTGGTGCTGGATGCCTTGCTTGGCATCTATCGCGGTCTTCATGATCGCTTGTTGGCCGACCCGGGGGCAGCGTTGCGGGGGGAGGATATGCCGACCGAGCGCATTCGACGGGCGGTGTTCAAGGGGCTCGGGCTTTCCTGATGGCGGTTGAACTAGACAACGCAGCCTATTGTGAAGCGGAAGTTCGACGTGGGGATGCAGACCGTCACATGACCGCGATGATGGCGTCGCCGTCTGTCCGCAGGTCGCTTATGGCGCTCTATGCTTTCAACCTTGAACTGGCCCGGATCCCCGACACGGTGCGGGAGCCCTTGATCGGACAGATGCGCCTGACTTGGTGGCGGGAGGCGGTGGCCGAATGCTTCGCCGGAACGCCCCGTCAACATGCTGTGGTGCAGGAGCTGGCCTCTGCAGTCGAGGGTATGCCGGAGGCTGAGGCTCTGTGTATGACGGTTTTGGAGGGCAGGGAGCTTGATGCCCTGGCAGAGCCCCCCAAGGACCGCGCGGATTTCGAGCGTTATCTTCAGAACACCGCCGGGTCACTCTCCCGCTTGGGGGCGATGATGTGCCGTGTGGAGGATGAGGCGCAGGCGGAGCTGGCCTCTGAGATCGCTGTCGCCTATGCGCTCGTCGGTGTGGTCCGATCCCTGCCATTTCGTCGGCGCTTGCATCGCACGTTGCTACCGGCAGACTTGCTGGCCGAACATGGCTTGGTGGATCCCGAAGGGGCCGGATTTGAACCAAGTCCGGCGCTTTGCGCCTTGTCGTCGTCCTTGCTGGATCGCGCAGATGAGAAACTTTCAGAGGCGCGGAAGGCAAAAGTAGATAAGGCGGCCGTGCCGGTCTTGCTGCTGGGGCGGTTGGCAGAGCGCTACAGCCGTCAGCTTCGTCGGGTCGAGACTAATCCGTTCGACCCGCGTCTAGCCACCCCACCGGCCTTTCAGGCGCTTAGTGTAGGGTGGGGCGCGTTCACAGGCCGATGGTAAGCCGATAGAGAGGTTTTACTCTGCCGCCTGTGCCTCATCGCCTGCGAGCCATGGGTCGAGATCGGCAAGCGCGCGTTGGCTCATGGCCTGTTTCCGGTCTCTGCCCTTCAGATGCCGCTTCTTGCCGCGCGCCGTCAGTACGGGTTCTAGTCGCGGGAAGAGGCCGAAATTCACATTCATCGGCTGAAAGCTGTCTGCTTCCGCATTGCCGGTGATATGCGCCACAAGTGCCCCAAGCGCTGTCGTCGGGGGCGGCAGGCGCAGCGGCTCCCCGAGACGCTCAGCTGCGGCTAAGCGACCGGCGATCAAGCCAATCGCGGCACTTTCAACATAGCCTTCCACACCAGTGACCTGTCCGGCGAAGCGCAGGCGCGGCATGGCCTTCAAGCGAAGGGTCTCATCCAACAACCGGGGAGAATTCAGGAATGTGTTGCGGTGAATGCCGCCCAGGCGCGCGAACTCCGCGCCTTCCAAACCGGGGATGGATCGGAAAATCTCGGTCTGAGCGCCGTATTTCAGTTTCGTCTGAAAACCGACGATGTTGTAGAGCGTGCCAAGCTTATTGTCCTGGCGAAGCTGAACGACCGCATGGGGACGGTCGCCAGTGCGGGGATCGGTCAACCCGACTGGTTTCATTGGCCCGAAACGCAAGGTCTCCCGTCCGCGTTCCGCCATCACCTCGATTGGCAGGCACCCTTCGAAATAGGGGGTATCCTTTTCCCATTCCTTGAACTCGGTTTTCTCCCCCTCGATCAAAGCGGTGATGAAGGCCTCATACTGCGCCTCATCAAGCGGGCAGTTGATATAATCCTTCCCGTCGCCGTCGGTGGTTGTCTTGTCATAACGGGATTGGAACCAGGCCTTATCCAGGTCAATCGAATCCCGGTGAACGATGGGCGCAATAGCATCGAAGAATGCAAGCGAGGCCTCGTCGGTGAGGGACCCAACGGCTTGGCTGAGGGCGGGGGAGGTCAAGGGACCGGTTGCGATGATAACGCTATCCCAGTCTTCGGGCGGAAGACCTGCAATTTCGCCCCGTTCGATGGTTACCAACGGGTGCGAGGCCAGGGCGTCCGTGACATCTTCGGAAAAGAGATCACGGTCAACGGCGAGTGCGCCGCCGGCGGGCACTCTGGCGGCATCGCCTGATTTCAGGATCAGCGATCCGGCGCGTCGCATTTCCTCATGCAACAAACCGACCGCATTATTCTCATAATCATCCGAGCGGAAGGAGTTGGAACAGACCAGCTCCGCCAGACCGTCCGTCTGATGCGCGTCGGTCGCGACGTCAGGCCGCATCTCATGCAGGATGACGGGAACGCCTCGGGATACCAGCTGCCAGGTGGCTTCCGAACCGGCAAGGCCGCCACCAATAACATGGACCGGAGGCGGGTTTTCTGTGGTGTTCATGTCGATGTCAGCCATTTGTTGGTTCTTTATCCTAGGTTAATTCGGGGTGATATCCCGCACGCCTTCGGCTTGCAAGCAGGGGATGGCGTGCCTATTTCCTGCGGGTGTTAGTAATTCGATGTAAATCAACGTGCGGCGCGGTCTTGTCTCACCGGCTGACACGGTCTAAAACCGCGCCCGCACATGAGGGGGCCCTTCGGCCCGAACTCGACTGGGAATTCCGATGGATACAATACTGCTGGTCATTCATCTTCTGATCGCTGCGGCGCTTGTCGTAACGGTTTTGCTGCAACGCTCTGAAGGCGGCGCGCTCGGTATGGGCGGCGGCGGCAGTGGCGGACCGGGCATGTTCTCCGCACGGGGCACGGCCAATCTGCTGACCCGGACTACGGCAATACTGGCAGCCGGGTTCATGTGTACCAGCCTGGGACTGGCCTTTTTGGCAACCCAGGGACGGGAGGCCGAATCGATCTTCGACCGGGCAACACCGGCAACAGAAGAATCGGCCCCGGCAGAACCTGCTGGCCCGTCTGTACCGACCACCGAATAGTTCAGCGTTTTCAACAGTTAATTCCGCTTTTTCCAGTGCGTTCGATTTTGGCGTATCGTTTCGCTGGACAAGGGTGCTTTGCGGGGTAGAGTGACCATCCATGTCGGCCAAGTTCATCTTCATAACGGGCGGTGTGGTCTCCTCACTTGGGAAAGGCTTAGCATCCGCAGCCCTCGCCGCGCTTCTTCAAGCGCGCGGGTACAAAGTGCGTTTGCGCAAACTCGATCCCTATCTGAATGTCGATCCAGGCACGATGAGCCCCTATCAGCATGGGGAATGCTACGTCACAGATGACGGGGCGGAGACGGATCTGGACCTCGGCCATTATGAGCGGTTCACAGGGGTACCGGCGCGTCAGTCCGACAACGTCACCACAGGCCGCATCTATTCCGACGTGATTGCTAAAGAACGTCGAGGCGACTATCTGGGCGGAACCGTTCAGGTGATTCCCCATGTCACCGATGCGATTCAGGAATTCATCGGGTCGGATCTGACCGATGAGGATTTTGTCCTGTGCGAGATCGGCGGGACTGTCGGCGATATCGAAGGTCTGCCTTTCCTGGAAGCGATTCGGCAGTTCGGGAACAATCAGGGGCGTGATCGGTCCTGTTATATCCACTGCACGCTGCTGCCCTATGTGCGCGCGGCGGGAGAGCTTAAAACGAAGCCGACTCAGCATTCCGTTAAGGAACTGCTATCTGTCGGTATTCAGCCGGATGTTCTGCTCTGCCGGTCCGAACGGGATATCCCGGCGGGAGAGCGCCGCAAGATCGCGCTGTTCTGCAATGTGCGGGAAAGCTGTGTCATCCCGGCCCTTGATGTCGATACGATCTATGATGTGCCGAGCACCTATCACCGGGAAGGCCTGGATGTAGAGGTCCTTCGGCATTTCCGGATGCTGGAAGATGCTGCGGATGAGGCTGTTGACTTGAGCCGCTGGCGTGAGATCACCAGCCGGGTGCGGGCACCGGAAGGCACCGTCACCATCGCGGTGGTCGGCAAGTACACCAACCTGTTGGATGCCTATAAGTCGCTCAACGAAGCGCTTGCTCATGGTGGGATCGCCAATCGGGTGAAGGTTGAACTGCGCTGGATGGAATCGGAACTGTTTGAGACCGAAGACCCCATCCACCACCTGGAAGGGGTGAATGGCATCCTTGTCCCTGGTGGGTTTGGGGAGCGCGGTGCAGGTGGAAAGATCGAGGCCTGCCGTTTTGCACGGGAGCGGGATATCCCCTATTTCGGAATCTGCTTCGGCATGCAGATGGCGGTGATTGAATCGGCCCGCAACCTGGCCGGTATTCGCGAAGCAAGCTCTACGGAGTTCGGTGAGACGAAAGAACCCATCGTCGGACTTCTGACAGAATGGCAGCGCGGCAATGTGATGGAGAAACGCTCGGTAGCGGATGACAAGGGCGGGACGATGCGCCTTGGCGCCTATCCTTGCGTGATGGATCCTGAAAGCCGGGTAGCTGCGATCTATGGCAGTCGAAACATTTCGGAACGGCACCGTCACCGCTATGAGGTCAATGTCGGCTATCGGGAGCGCTTGGAAGAGACGGGGCTGCATTTCACAGGCATGTCACCGGACGGCATCCTGCCGGAGATTGTGGAACGCAAGGACCATCCCTGGTTCGTCGGTGTTCAGTTCCACCCGGAACTGAAGTCCAAACCCTTCGACCCGCATCCGCTCTTCGAAAGCTTTATTGCAGCCGCGGTTAAGCAAAGCCGGTTGGTGTAAATACGGCGCGTCCTGGCGAGGCAGTGTTTCTGCTCAGCTCGTCGGTTGCATGATTGGCGGCGCCTGCCTAGATAAGACAGAATTGCGACCCTCAAGGAGTAAGACCTTATGAACGCTATCGCCCCCAACAGCGTTGCCGTTGGCGACATCCGGATCGCCAATAATCTGCCTTTTACGCTGATTGCCGGGCCTTGCGCTATGGAGAGCCGAGAACACGCGCTTGAAATGAGCAGCGCATTGAAGGAAATCACAGATCGGCTCGGCATTCCCTTCATCTATAAATCCAGCTTTGATAAAGCCAATCGCACGTCACTCAGTGGCGGACGTGGTGTTGGCTTGGACAAGGCCATGGCAATCTTCGCCGAGGTGCGGGAGACGGTCGGTGTGCCGGTCGTGACCGATGTTCATGAGGTTGAGCAATGCGCGATCGCGGCGGAAGCAGTCGATGTACTGCAAATTCCGGCCTTTCTCTGCCGTCAGACGAATTTGTTGGTGGCAGCGGCAAAAACCGGGCGGGTTGTGAATGTAAAGAAGGGCCAGTTCCTGGCGCCGTGGGATATGAAGAATGTCGTCGCGAAACTGGTTGATAGCGGGAATTCGAATGTCCTTGTAACGGATCGGGGAACGAGTTTCGGCTATAACACGCTCGTCACAGATTTTCGCGGCATTCCGATCATGGCGGAGCAGACCGGCATGCCGGTCGTGTTCGATGCCACGCATTCCGTACAACAGCCGGGCGGGCAGGGCGGTTCCACAGGCGGGCAGCGGGAATTCGTCCCGGTCCTGGCCCGCGCCGCCATCGCTGTCGGCGTCGCCGCCGTCTTCATGGAAACCCATCAGGACCCGGACACGGCCCCATCAGACGGCCCGAATATGGTGCCGCTCAACGAATTGGAAGCGCTTCTGAAACAGCTGATGGCCTTTGACGCTGTTGCGAAAGGTTAGCACTCAAGCCAATTGCCCAATGGATGGGACCGTCGACTAGTTGAGCGGCCTGAACTGGATCGTGGCAACGCAACGCCAACTGCTTCTCGGGATACTGTAGAACGTCGACTGTTGCGTTGCTCTGTCGTTCGAAATCCGGAATTTGAACTCTAACCCTGTGCTGCCTGCTACCGGATAAATCAATTCGATTTTCACTCTGCTGCCATCAGGCGCAATTTTGCCAAGGATCTTATTTCCCTCATTGTCCGTGGTGACGAACTCGCCAGCTCCCTCTTCCAAGTTGACTTTCACGAAGATCGGATCGTCCGGGGCGCAAAGTTGAGCGCGAATGCTGCCTCCGGTGGCCTCCTTGCCGCGAAATACGATGCCGATTTGGCCGGTATGTTTGGAAAGGGTGAATACCCCTGGACTGCTCGCTTCCGACGCGTTGTCGGTCGAATTCGCTGCAACAGTTGCGCCGACGCCTGTTGAGGCTGGGGCGGGTTCGAAACCGTCCGCAGCCAGGGTGAAAACGCGGTCCTCAGCTTCTGCGACGAAAATGCTGTCGGGGTATTTTGCGATGAATGACTTGTACCCGTTTGCCTCCCCGGATTCCACGGCCTTTGCCCAATCGGAGCGTTCTGCTGCTGTGTTGCTGGCGTAGAACTGACTGATTGAGTCATTGATCGTGTCATCGTCATCGAACAACGTCGGCAGATGCGCGAGTTGTATGGGGAGGAGGATTGGCTCATACCCGCGTTCCATCAGACAGTTGGATAGGCCGATTGCCTTGCCCTCGCTGATTTGATCGGCGGCAACAAGCGCGGCAAAGGGGCCGGCGAGAACAAAAGTCGCGCCGACGGCGGCGCCGTCTCCGGCATCGAACTCTATTTCTCGATTTTCAAAGCAGTATTGCACATCATCTTTATGCGTCTGTTCATCAACAGAGGCATTTACAAAGTACCGACTATCAAGGACATCGCGTGCGGCAGAAGAACAGCCAGTGATTAGGAACAACGCGAATAACCCTGCGCAAAACTTAGCATTCTGGTTGAAATGTAGCATCTAAAATTCCTTAGTCCTGAACTATTCTCTAACAAGCAATATCGAGCTAAATCGACAAAACCCCTGCCGATTTGGTCTCTATCGACTTAATCTGGCGACTGCTTCATCTGCAAAGACGCCGTTCGGAAATATCTTAAGGAAGTCTCTATAACTGCCAGTTGTATTTGCCTGCGCCGCGATTATCCATGCAGCACGTTCCTCAATTGACAGAGAGCGGTGGAACAACCGCACCGCTTGTTTTCTTGTAACATGCGACTGAAACCGTTTGGGAAGGGTGGATAGATTTGGCGGGAGGACGATCGAGACATATCCTTGCTGTTCCATACAGCTTGCTATGTTATTTGCATCCCGTTCTTCGTTGAGGTCGCGATTGACTGCTAAGCCGGCTAAACCAGCCAGAGCAAAGGTTGCCGCGACTTTGGTGCTGTCTCCATCACTTGCTTTAGCGCGTTGGGCACGCTTGTAGCATTGCGTGACAACATTGATATGTCGCGCCTCATCATGTTTTGCATTGATGTAGAAGCGTTGATCGAGTGCATCACGTGCCTCTGTCTTCGCACATCCCGCAATGACTAGGCTTGCAAGTGCTACGATAACGAGTTTTTTCGTAATATATAGCATCGAATCTCCCAAACTTGTCTGTCGAAACTGTAAGGGAAAAGCGATCTCACTCCCCACTAATTCAGGTATCAAATTCGTTTGATGGTTGCAAGTGCCAGAGGTACCAGAAGATGTAGCTAGAGATTCACCTTGGCCGTGACAGGGTTGTCTCTTGCGTTTTAAACTGAGTGACATCCAATTGATACGGATTATCGTTGAAAAAGAGCTCGGAGTCCTACCGGTTTAGGTACTCGCAGGTAAAAATTATCGGTTCTATTTGACCTTGGCATGCAAATCGCATTACTGATTACCTAAATCTTATCGGCTTTCCTTCAAAGGTATCGCTGCCGGTAGAAAGGAGATTGGGTATGAGGTTTATGATCTGTATTGCTGCTGCGACGTTTCTGTCGGCATGCGGGCAGTTTCCTGATCCGGACTCTAGTCACCGGGCGAATGTATCTCATAGCCCTAGTTCCAGCTTATTTGTTGAGAAACGGCATCGGGATAAATGGCCCGGCGTGTTTGAATACGCGATGGAAGCCATGCGGATTGATCGCGATCACACAGATTGGGAATTGGGCGATTCTGTAGACCATACACCGCCTCCTACTCCTCTGGATGATTGACCCTGATGCGCCCTGCCTCAGCGAAGAAGGCGCTCGCAGTTCAGGAAGTGCTGGGCTCACGTTTTTCAGTTCTTGAGTTTGAAGAAAGCACTGCGACCTCAGCGGATGCAGCTGCTGCGATTGGCTGCACAGTAGCCCAGATTGCAAAAACTGTGGTGTTTCAAGGAAAAACCAGCGGTGCCTGTATCGTCGCCGTCGCAAGTGGTGTTAATCGCGTCGATGAAAAGGCGTTAGGGCGTTTGGCAGAAGAGAAACTGCGCCGCCCGGATGCGGATTTAGTCAAGGATTTGACGGGATATGTCATCGGTGGCGTATCACCGGTGGGGCTGCCGGAAAGCGCCCTTGTCTATTTGGATCGGGACCTGGAAGGCTTCACGGAGATCTGGGCGTCCGCTGGAACCCCCAATGCAGTTTTTCGGCTTACGCCCAATGACTTGGTCGAAATTACCGGCGCTAATTTCGCAGATATTAAGAGGTAATGCCTGAGCGAATCTTCAATCGCTCCACGGCGGTTTTTATTTCAGAATCAGACGGTTTTTGACCGGAAAAATTTTCCAAATATCGTCCGATATACAGCATCCGGGTTTCGGGTGTTTCGCCAAGTTCGATTGCGTAATATCCAATCTGCATGAAATAGAGCACACGGGCACGGGTAAAGGCGTCACCGGGCACGTAATCGTGGGATTCGAACATTGCCGCGATTGCCTGCACCCGCTTTTCGTCGGCTTGGTCCACTGCGGTTCGAACCGTGGGGGAGCGACGTGACCATTCGCGTATCGCAAAATCAAAACGGGGGTCATAAAAGTCTTCGTCCACCCAGCATTCAAATAAATTTGTAATGGCTTCGAAGATGTTTGAAGCAGGGATAGAGGATTGGTCCAAGATGGCGGCCGTATTCGTCTCCTGCCAGTGGGAAAGAAGGGCCTCGAGCAATTCCTCTCGATCTTTGAAATACCAATAGAAGCTGGAACGGGAGACCTCCAGGGTTTCTGCCAAGGTCAGGACCTTCACCCGCTCAATTCCTTGGTCAATCAGGATCGTTCTTGCAGCGATCAACCAATCTTGTTTCGTAGCCTTGGTATGGGCAGGGGGCTTCTTTTTCTTTGGATTACCTAATTTGGACACGTGTTTTTCTTTCTCAAATTCGTTCGTACGAGTTTAGAACTGTCTGTACATTACTGTCTAGACAAATAAATTTGGACGTTCTATGGTTTCACTCAGTGGACAATGCCCCAATCCGACAGCGTATGATACGTGTGCGGCGTGAAAGGGGGCGAGATAATGGCAGGGAGGCTCAGCCTATGAAATCTCAGTATCGCGTCGTAATCATTGGTGGCGGTGTCGTTGGGGCGTCGCTCGCCTATCACCTGACGAAATTCGGCTGGACCGATATCGCAATTGTCGAACGCAGTGTACTGACGGCCGGATCGTCATGGCATGCAGCGGGTGGTATCCATGCGTTGAACGCAGACCCGAATATGGCGGCGCTGCAGGCGTACACAATCGATGTGTTGTCTGGACTGAAGGAAGAGACCGGTCAGGATTTGGGCCTTCATATGACCGGCGGCGCGACCTTCGCCTGCACGGATGATCGTTGGGAATGGCTACAGGCCGCCTATCGGGTTTTCCAATCCATCGGCATTGAAGACGTCCATTTGATGACGCCTGAGGAGCTGCAAAAATGTTGCCCGGTCATGCAGATTGAGGGCGTGAAGGGCGGCATGTGGGCCGATCGCGAAGGTTATTTGGACACCACGGGAACGGTCCATGCCTATGCCAAGGGCGCCAAGATGCGCGGCGCTGATGTTATTGAACACAACCGGGTGCTCGAGCTGAACCAGCGTCCTGACCTATCCTGGGATGTCGTTACAGAGAAAGGCACGATCATCGCAGAGCATGTGGTGAATGCAGGCGGTCTGTGGGCGAAGCAGGTGGGCCGGATGGTTGGGCTTGATCTGCCGCTGTCTCCGCTGGAACACCATTACCTCGTTACCGATGATGTGCCGGAAATTGTCGCTTCCGAATCCGAAATGCCAATGATGGTGGACTTGGATGGCTTCACCTATGCGCGCCAGGATCAGAACGGCATGTTGCTTGGGATCTATGAGATCAATCACAAGCACTGGAATATGGAAGGCGCCCCCTGGGATTATGGCTTTGAGCTGATCCAGGAAGATTTTGACCGGATCGAGAATGAACTCGCCATCGGCTTTAACCGTTTTCCGGCCCTCGCTAATGTCGGGATTAAGCGCTGGGTGAATGGCGCCTTTACCTTCACGCCGGATGGGAACCCGCTGGTTGGCCGGGTCCATGGCGTTCCGAACTACTGGCTGGCTTGCGGTGTCATGGCCGGCTTCCTGCAAGGCGGGGGTGTCGGTAAGTCGCTCGCCGAATGGATGATCCATGGTGAAGCGGAAGCCGATATCTATGCCATGGATGCGGCCCGCTATGGCGATTTCGCATCGAACCGGGAGTATCTGAAACAGACCACCGGTCAGTTCTATTCCCGCCGCTTCGTGATGACCTATCCCAATGAACAACTTTGGGCAGGGCGTCCGCTTAAAAAGGCACCAGCCTATGACGCGATGACGGCGAATGGCGCGCGTTGGGGGGAAAGCTGGGGGCTTGAGGTGCCGATCTATTTCGCGCCGAAGGACTTCGATGAAACCCCGACGCTGAAACGCTCCAACGCCTTTGATCTGGTCGGGGAAGAATGTAAGCGGACACGAGACGGCGTTGGCCTGATCGATATTTCGGGCTTCTCCCGGTACGAAATCACAGGTCCGAAGGCGGAAGAATGGCTCAATAAGATTATGGCGAGCCGCCTTCCGAAGCCGGGCCGCGCGCGCCTGGCGCCGATGTTGGCCCCGTCCGGTCGCCTGCTCGGCGACCTCACCGTCTTCAACTGGGGCGACGGCAGTTGGTGGATCATGGGATCCTACTATCTGCGGAATTGGCACATGCGCTGGTTCCTGGATCACGGGGAAGAGGGCGTTACGATCCGCGATGTCTCCGATGCGACCGTCGGCTTCGGTATCGCCGGTCCGAAGGCGCGGGACGTGCTGCAATCCCTGACGCATCAGGATGTTTCTAACGAGGCGCTTGGGTTCATGGGATGCCAGACCATTGATGTCGGCATGGTCCGCGCCAAGGTTGGACGCCTGTCCGTAGTTGGTGAACGCGGCTATGAGATCAATTGCTCCGCCGCTGAGCACATCACGCTCTACAACATGCTGAAGGAGGCGGGGGCTGCCTTCGATATGTGCGAATTCGGGTTCAACGCCATGAATTCGCTGCGGCTTGAGAAGAGCTTTGGGGTATGGAGCCGGGAATTCATGCAAGGCTACACGCCGGCCATGACCCTGATGGATCGCTGGATCGATTGGCAGAAGGAAGACTTCATCGGTCGGGCGAATGCGGTGAAGGAGCGTGATGAACGCACTGCCCCGCAGAAACTCGTAACCCTGGAGATCGACGCAACGGACGCCGATGCATCCGGCTACGAGCCGGTCTGGCGCGATGGCAAACGGGTCGGCTATGTCACATCGGGTGGTTATGGCTACTGCATCGAAAAATCACTGGCCCTGGCCCTTGTCGATGTCGACCATACGGAGGTTGGTACCGAGCTGACAGTCCACATCGTCGGTGTCGAAAAAGGCGCCCGCATCATCGCCGACAGCCCCTATGATCCTAAAGGTGACCGTATTCGGGGGTAGGGAGGCTCTGCATTCAAGTCCTAAATTTTGAACGGAGTATCGCGCGGCTAACGATTACTAGCCGCGCGAAAAACGTCCCAAAACCCTGTGTCGAGCACGACATCTGTATCGACCCCGATCAGTGTTTCTTCATCCGGCTTCGGTATGCTCTCAAGCCAATTTCCGACGATTTCGTATCCAAGTGTGTAACCAAACAAAAAGGGGATTTTCCCCTCCCGTGGGAAGAACCATCGGTTCATGATATCATCATCGCTTTCTAGCTCCTCTTTTGTCGGAGCAAGGCTGCGCAAGGTGTCTCGATCAACCGCACATTCCCATGGTTCAGGTGGATTCCCATAAACCAGCCGTGTGAATTGTCCTGCTAGCCCCTCAGAAACTAAATGAGACGCCAGGGTGTCCTCCATCATGCCCATCCCGGTTCTCAGGCAATGATGCAATTCATGAGAGATGGTCCGTTGGATGTCGCCGGAGGCAATCGTTTTCTCGAAATTCGGATTATCGGGCTGCAGAACGATGAGCATGGTGTGCTCGTCAATGCAGACTCCACCTGTTCCGAGTTGAGGAATTACGTAATAGTCCGCCTTCCGGATTAGTATATCCAACGGCTTAATGGTGACCAATTGCGCACATGCATTGTAGGCAATCTCTACGTCATTAGAGATTGCGTCTCGCCAAGGGCTTAGGTCATAGCCCGCTTCCATCCAATGAACTGTCCAAGGTGGAGGCATTTTGTTTCACCTATTAGCCGAGTTATTGAATAATGCATAATTATTAGAGTTATTTCGGTCAAGTTTCCTTATCCTTGCGTTCGACCGAAATCCAGGCGACCATCGGGGTAATCAAAACGAAGCGATATGGGAGGCAATGCGATGTGCCAGATTTTTGCCGGGCAGCCGACCGAGAATTATGAACCGGAGCGTCGTTCGATCCGGCTCAGTGGTTACTCGACCAGCATCCAGCTGGAAAAGCTGTTTTGGAGCATCCTTGAACAGGCGGCGGCGAGCGAGGGTGTACCCTTGCCGAAGTTAATCTCCACTCTTCATGATGAGGTGATTGAGCGGCATGGTGAGGCGCGAAACTTTACCTCGATGCTGCGTTGCTGTGCGATGATCTATATGGATCGTTCGATGGCGGAATCCGGGATCAGGCTGACCGTTCCCAGTGGCGCCCCGGAAGAAGTACCCGCTGCGGCAGAGTAAGCTTTGGCACTTTCCTGACGTAGTAAGCCGTTACCACCAAGGCCTCCGAAAGACTGTTACCGTGGTTTCAACAAACGGATAACAATCTTGCGCAGACTACCTGCGCGTTGCGGGAGGCAAGCGGCCCATGTGGCCCGACAAGTTCTTTATGCGGCTCTATGCTGCCATCATCCTGTGTTTCGCCTTGGTCTCCACAAGTGCCATTGATCGTGCCCACGCAGAAGACGATCCAGGCGCCAAGCAGTTCAAGAAGAGCTGCGGGACCTGCCACATTGCCTCACTTGAGGATCAGAAGCGCCAGGGACCGAACCTGTGGAAGGTTCTGGGCCGTCCGGCCGGTGTAATCGACGGGTTTAAGTATTCCGAAAACCTGCGTGCCTCGGGCCTTACCTGGGATGAGGCGACCCTGGACGCGTGGCTGACCAATCCGAAGAAACTCGTGCCCGGGACGATTATGTCCTACCGGCAACGAAATCCTGACAAGCGAAAGCTGGTGATCGACTACCTCGCGTCGATGGGCCGGTATGGCGAAGACTGACGGCGAGGCGACAGAAAGGAGAGGAGCGCATGGCGAAAGCCATTCACACGATGATCCGGGTCATGGACGAGGCAAAATCCGTCGAATTCTACAGCAAGGCCTTTGGCCTGGCGATTGCCGACCGGTTCGGCTTTGACGGTTTCACCCTTGTCTATATGCGCAATGAAGAAGCTGATTTCGAAGTCGAATTGACTGTTAATCATGGCCAGCAAGAGCCTTACACCCATGGGAGTGGCTATGGCCACCTTGCCGTGGCGGTCGAAGACCTGGAAGCCGAACACGCCCGTATGAAGGGCGAGGGGCTAGAACCGCTCGACATCAAGGAGTTCCACCGAGATGGCGCCCTGATGGCGAAGTTCTTCTTCGTTCAAGATCCGGACGGCTACAAAATTGAGGTTTTACAACAACATGGCCGGTATCGCTAAGGCGAGCGGACCAAAACAGTAAGGGAGGAAGGAAATGCGAGTTCTTGATAAACGCGAGAAAGTCTCGCGGCGTGGGTTCCTGAAGAGGAGCGGCGCAGCAGCGGTCGGGCTCATTGGGCTCAGCGCCGGGGCAGGCATGGTGACGGGCCCGAATGGCGCCTGGGCGCTAGAGGTCAAAAACCTGAAGCCAGAGACAATGGCGACGCTTATCCAGATGGCGCGTGATATCTATCCGCATGACCGTCTGAGCGACAAATATTATGTCGCGGCTGTGTCCGGATATGATGCGCAGGCGGGTGATGATGCCGGCGTTAAGGATATGATCGAGGGCGGTATCGGCGCGCTGGACACTATGGCGATGGCGCAGCATGGCGTCGGCTATATGAAGGTCGGCTGGGAAGAGGACCGTGTCGCACTGCTGAAGCAGATCGAAGACGGTGGCTTCTTCCAAACCATTCGCGGCGGCCTGGTGGTCTCCATCTACAACAATCCTGAAGTTTGGCCGTTGTTCGGCTACGAGGGCGCGTCGGCGGAGAAGGGCGGTTATATCGCCCGTGGATTCGACGACATTGATTGGCTCTAGGCGCTGGATTTGAAGGGAGAATAAGACAATGGCTGCACCATATGACTTGAACGACGATAGCGTTGTTGTGGTGATCGGATCCGGTGCCGGTGGCGGTACACTCGGTCCGGAACTGGCGAAGAAGGGTATTGATACCGTTATCCTGGAAGCAGGGGGACGGCATGAGATCGAAGACTTCAGCAATGATGAATGGGGCATGTTCGGCCAGATTTCCTGGTTGGATAAGCGCACGACATCAGGCTCTTGGCGGGTCGCAAAGGACTTTTCCGGCCTGCCGGCTTGGATTGTCAAAGCCGTTGGCGGATCGACGGTTCACTGGGCCGGTGCCTCGCTGCGGTTCCAGGAACATGAGTTCCGCGGCTTGACCGAATATGGCGACGTCCCCGGTGCGAACCTGCTGGATTGGCCGATTACCCTGAAAGAGATGGAACCCTATTACGACCGCGCTGAGGACATGATGGGGGTTACTCGGACGCACAACATTCCGGGCCTTCCAGGGAATAACAACTTCAAGGTCATGAAGGCCGGTGCTGATAAACTTGGCTACAAGGAATGTCATACCGGGCGGATGGCGATCAATTCCGAGCCGCGGGATGGCCGTGGTTCCTGTCAGCAGATCGGGTTCTGCTTCCAGGGTTGTAAGTCGGGCGCCAAATGGTCGCCGCTCTATACGGAAATCCCCGAAGGTGAAGACACCGGCAAACTTGAAGTGCGCGCCAATGCGCAGGTCATCAAGATCGAACATGATGACAGCGGCAAGGTCTCCGGCGTGGTCTATGCGGACAAGGATGGCAATCAGCACAGACAGAAGGCGCGGGCGGTGTGTCTGGCGGGGAACTCCTTTGAGTCCCCCCGACTACTCCTCAACTCTGCCTCATCCATGTTCCCGGATGGTCTCGGTAACTCTTCCGGACAGGTGGGCAAGAACTACATGCGCCACATGACCGGCAGTGTTTACGCTGTCTTTGATAAGCCGGTGAACATGTATCGTGGAACGACCATGGCAGGGATCATCCAGGATGAATCCGTCAATGATCCGTCACGCGGTTTCGTCGGTGGCTATGAGATGGAAACACTCTCCTTGGGCTTGCCCTTCATGGGGGCGTTCCTGGATCCGGGTGCCTGGGGCCGGTCCTTCACCGGGGCTATGGATATGTATGACCATATGGCCGGTATGTGGCTGGTTGGTGAGGATATGCCGCAGGAAAGCAACGCGGTAACCCTTCATCCGACGGAAAAAGACCAATTCGGTATGCCCGTGCCCAATGTCCATTTCGATGATCACCCAAATGACGTCGCAATGCGCAATCATGCTTATCAGCAGGGCAGTGCGGTCTATGACGCGGTTGGGGCGACCCGGACTTTCCCGACACCGCCTTATCCGTCCACGCACAATTTGGGAACCAACCGAATGAGCGCGAAGGCACGGGATGGTGTTGTCGATAAATGGGGCAAGTCCCACGACGTGCCGAACCTGTTCGTTTCTGATGGCAGTGTCTTCACGACAGGTGCTTCAGAAAACCCGACGCTCACAATCGTCTCCCTTGCCATACGTCAGGCGGATTATATCGCCGATCAAATGTCTAAGGGTAATCTGTAAACCTGACTTCGTTTCCAATCAGGAATGCGCAACTTGGCCCCGGTTTTCCGGGGCCTTTTCTTTTTCTCACCTCGAAAGGCGACTCAATATCCGGTGGGTTTGCGAACTCGGTTATGGCTTTGGCCAACTCGCAAAAAAGTACGTTCAGGCTGGGATTCCTGAACGCACCAGGGGACATTCTCTTTGTGGGAGAATGGACAGGGAATGTGTAAGCTTACGATTTCATTCGAACACGGCTCCCATCAGACCTGCTGATCAAGGGCGGGGGAAGCAATATCGTCAATGGGTCAGACGCTTCGGGTCCGCCAGCTATCGACATAGTTCTCACGAGCATCTTTGGAATAAGGCGTAGCCGATACACGGACACGAATCTCGGTCTGCTTGTGCCTCTCAACCGTGGTTTTTTCGGTGCCACCATTCGGCTCACCCCAGACCAGCGTCAGGACGTCACCGACCTCAATAGTGTCATCGACAACACCTAAGGACAGCATGGTGCGCTCATTAGAGCTGTAACCGCTGAACATGGAGAAACCGACGGTCTTCCCATTCATTGTTACCGCGTCATAGGACGAGGATGAATAGTTCGACAATGGCAGATCAATGGTTTTGAAGTTTTCGCCGGCAGGAGCGAACATCGATTGCATGACGGTGCTGACATCTTCCGAGTTCCATTCGAAGGTGACTTTCCGACGATGCGGTTGGTCGGCCATTTTCTCGAGTGCTTCTCGGCCGATGAAGTCATGGTCGAACTTCACGAATGGTCCATATCCCAAATCCCAAGGCGTCAGGTAATAGTCTTCGATATTGTCGGAAATGAAACTGCCGCCAATGGATGCGGTGGCTTCATAGCTTGCGGCGGGCAACCATTCGCGGAAGGCTTTTTGGCCTTCGCCGGTGTAGATCGCTGGTAATGGGGAGGGGATCCATCCCGACTCCAAGGTATTTGTCGCATAAGCGCGAGAACCAACCTGGGTAAGGCCAAGATCTTTTCCGGCCTCCATTAAGGCATCACGGATTTCATCACCTTCCTCATAGGGCCCCCAGATTTCAAGGCCTGGAACACCGGACATGCCATGTTTCAGAGCCCGAACTTTTCGGCCAGCGATCGTGATTTCCCCCATATTGAAGAACTTGATCTCCGGAAGAGGCCCGCCATTCACGCGTTGGAGAATTTCCGGCGCGTTTGGACCTTGAACCTGATAACGGTAACGCTTGCGCATAACCGGCTTTCCGCCTGGGCGGGCAGGGGAGCGATCGTCACGATCCATGGTGATGGATTTGCCGGAAATTTGACCATGATATTCGACCCAATTAATTGTCGGCGCCCGTCCCACAAGAAGGAACTGTTCTTCCTCTAAGCGGAAAATAATAACATCACCGATGACATAGCCATCATGGGTGCAGGGAACGAATTGTTTGGCCTTGTTAACCGCGAAATTTGCGAAGCTGTTTATCGCTAACCCTTGCAGAAATTCAAAGGCGTCTGGTCCTTCGACCATAATTTCAGCCATATGATGCGATTGATCGAATAAAACAGCGGTTTCCCGCCATGCTCTTTGTTCATCCCGCCAGTTCGTAAATTCTGGGGGTACAACTGGGTACACATAGGCACCAATCTTTGAGTTGCGAAGCCGCTCTACCAAGTTTCCGGCGGAATTTACGATTTCGTCCAGGTTTCTCGATGACATGGTATTCCTCCCAATGGAATAGGGTTGTTAGCGCCGATGGATAGCCGGCGGTTATTGATTCTAACCTAATGAGCGTTGTATACAATTTTGTGAGGAACTCAAGCGACGAATTGCCGGTTCTTACGCAGGATGACAGGTGTAGAAGAGGAGTCTTTGCGGAAAAAATCAGTCAAATCCTATAAAATTTCGAGATAATGATAGTGATTTTCGGAATTGTCATTTATGTTGCGTCAAGTTTTGATTGGCGCAGAAACTCCGAAATTGTATTATATGTATACATAAATGGAGATGTGCACGGGGATCAATGCGCAATCGACCATACCGTAACGGAACTTTGTGAGGGGGCATGGCAAGCACAAGAGAAAAAGCACTTTCTCAAACACTGAGGGCTGCCTTGGGTGTGCGGGACTTGCTTTATGCCGGCGTCTATCAGCCGGGAGAACGATTGTCGGAGATAGCGCTTTCGGAAAAGCTTGGCCTTTCACGAACGCCGACCCGGGCGGCCCTGGCTCGACTGGAGCAGGAGGGGCTTGTGGAACAGATCCCATCCGGCGGCTATGCTGTTCGTACCTTCAGCAAGAATGACATTGTCGACGCAATTGAACTGCGCGGGGTATTAGAAGGAACTTCGGTGCGGTTGGCGGCAGAACGCGGTGTTGATAGTGCCCTTATGACGCAAATCTTTGAAATTCTGGATCGTTTGGATGGAATCGTCGATGTGCCAGCAAAGGATTTGGACTTCGAAGCCTATCACGAATGCAATGCCGTCTTTCATGATCTTCTGAAATCATTGTCCGGAAGTCGGGTTATTCATCAGGAAGTTGAGCGGGTGAGCAATCTACCATTCGCCGATCCAAGCGCCTTTCTGACGGCGCAAGTCGACTTTCCAGAGTTTCGTGCATCCTTATTGGTCGGGCAGTCCCATCATCGGGGAATTGTTGAGGCTGTTGCGAAACGGGAAGGGGCCCGGGCAGAGGCGCTGGCGCGGGAACATGCGCGTTTGGCCCTTCAAAACCTAGATTATGTCATGAAAAATCAATCAATTAGGCAACGGATTCCGGTGCTTTCACTCATAGATAACTAAGGGAGGACGCGTAGAGAAATATATGGATGACTGGTGCACTGGGCGCTGGAAGAAATGCGCTGATCCAATATCCAAAAATAGGTTGAAATAACGATTCGCCAATTTTGCGGTTCTTATCGAAGCGGTACCTCAACAACGCGCAAATATAAGGCGAACACAGACACGAATACAGACAAATACAAAACTTCGACCAACATGTGCAACGCTAGCGAGACCGCACATGAGAACAATACAAACTTGGAGGAAATCATGTTGAAACGTATTCTGGCTGCGGGTTTTTGCGCAGCGGCACTTGCGAGCATTAGCACCGGTGCAATTGCACAGGACGTTACCCTGAAACTTCACCAGTTGCTGCCATTAAAAGCAACGATACCCGGGAAGTTTCTTGTTCCTTGGGCAGAGAAAGTCGAGAAGGAATCCGGCGGGCGCATCAAGATTGAACATTATCCCTCAATGCAATTGGGCGGAAAGCCGCCGGAACTGGCGCAGCAAGTAACAGACGGCGTTGTTGATATGATCTGGACGGTCATGGGTTATACGCCAGGCCGTTTTCCGCGCGCTGAAGCCTTCGAATTGCCCTTCATGGTGACGACGGCTGAGCAAACGTCCCGCGCATTTCAGGAATATTATGAAATGCACATGACGAATGATTTTCCCGGCATGAAAGTTATCGCAGTCCACACGCATGGCCCCGGTCTTCTTCATACCAAGGATCCGGTTACGTCGCTTGAAAGCATCAAAGGCATGAAATTGCGCGGTCCGACACGGGTCATTACGCAAATGCTGAAAAGCTTTGACGCGGTGCCGGTTGGCATGCCGGTTCCAGCCGTGCCGGAAGCCGTTTCCAAAGGCGTCATTGATGGTGCTGTTATTCCTTGGGAAATCACCTTGCCTCTCAAAATGGCTGATCTAGTCGGTAACCACACTGAGTTCACGGGTGAGCGCGGTCTCTATAGTGCAACCTTCCTCTTTGCGATGAACCAGAACAGCTACGATTCCCTTCCTGATGATCTGAAGAAAGTCATTGATGACAATTCCGGGGTGGAAGCAGCTGCTTGGGCCGGACGTGCCATGGATGGCGGTGATGTCGTTGGTCACAAGAAAGCAGGTGATAAAGGCAATAACATCATTGTTTTGGATGAAGCCGAAACGCAGCGTTGGAAAGACGCTTCTGCGGCTGTCGTTAGTGACTGGGTTGCTGAAATGAAAGCCAATGGTATTGATGGGCAAAAGCTTGTTGATGACGCACAGGCGCTTTTGAAGAAGCATTCTCACTAATTTAGTTTGCACGGGCTGCTAGGTCGCGTGCTAAAATTTTTGTCTCTGGCCCGGTCGAATTGCCTGTATGGCGGTTCGACCGGGTTGATTCAGGACGATGGCCATCATGATAAAGTCAAACTCGGTTTCTCGCGGCATCAGAAACGTTTCGCGCATTGTTGCCATATTTGGCGGCTTTCTGTTGCTCGCAGTGTTGAGCATCGTGGTCATCAGCGTCTCGGGGCGAGCGCTAATATCCATTGGTCTAGGCCCTATTCCTGGCGATTTTGAATTGGTCGAGGCCGGGACCGCACTCGCTGTATTTTGCTTTCTACCATGGTGTCAGTTTGCAAGAGCCCATGTCTCCGTCGATATCATGAAGGGCATTTTCGGCCCTAAAATCGATACCAGTTTGGAGACCCTCTTCAATATCATCATGACCATCGTGATGGCAGTGATCTTGTGGCGTCTTTGGGCTGGCATGCATGACAAGATGGCCTATGGAGAGACATCATTCATTCTTCAATTCCCTGTTTGGTGGGGATATGCGGTTTGTGTGCCGGCGGCAATTTTATCCGTGATTGTGTCCTTTTGGACTGTTCTTGAACGGATCGGGCTCGTCCATGATGACCAGGTCGAGAGCCGTTAATAGGGAAGCCATAGATTATGACAAAGCTTGAAATTGCGATATGGTCGTTCCCTGTATTGCTCGCCCTGATCGGTTTTCGGATGCCAATTGGATTAGCGATGCTCGTTGTCGGCGCTGTCGGCTCGTATCTGGTGAACGGGTCATCGCTGCAGGTTCTCGCACAGCTGAAATCGGTTCCCTATGACACATTCTCCAATTATTCCTTGGGGATTATTCCACTGTTTTTGTTGATGGGACAGTTCGCGACATGTGGCGGAATGTCTAAATCATTGTTCAATGCGGCTGAATCTTGGCTGGGACATCGCCGTGGCGGTGTTGCCATGGCGGCCGTAGGTGCCTGCGGAGGCTTTGGTGCTGTCTGCGGCTCGTCCTTGGCAACGGCCGCAACGATGGCGCAGGTAGCGCTACCAGAACTACGGCGGTTTGGGTATTCAGGCTCATTGTCCACCGGCGCCCTAGCAGCCGGGGGTACGCTTGGCATTTTGATCCCGCCATCTGTGGTGCTTGTGATCTATGCATTATTGGCTGAGCAAAACATCGCCAAATTATTCGTTGCTGCTGTGATACCGGGGATTTTGGCAGCGCTTGGCTATATGCTGGCGATTGCGGTCTATGTTCGCTTGAAGCCAGAAAGTGCCGGAATTCGCCCGCCAATACCCTATCGTGAGCGCTTCTTGGCCTTGGCGCGGGTCTGGCCGGTGCTTCTTGTTTTCGCTTTGGTCGTTGGCGGTATTTACGGTGGGTTTTTCACACCGACAGAGGGCGCGGCCTTCGGCGCGGCAGGGACAGGCCTTATTGCACTGGCGAATGGGGGGTTAAACATGGAGCGCATGATTAATGCGCTGATGCAGACCGCCTCATCAAGCGCGATGATTTTCTTCATCGTTTTGGGGGCGGCCATATTCAATTCATTCCTGGCCTTTGCCCAACTTCCGCAAGAGGCAGTTTCTTGGGTCAATGGACAGGGATTTTCTGCCTATACGGTTTTGATTGGTATTTTGCTTTTGTACTTGGTCTTAGGCTGCTTCATGGATTCTCTATCCATGATCCTGCTGACTGTGCCGATTTTCTTCCCGATCGTATCGGAATTGGATTTTGGGCTTAATCCAGAAGCCTTCGGTCTCTGGTTCGGAATTCTGGTTTTGATCGTTGTCGAGGTCGGGCTCATCACACCGCCAGTGGGCATGAATCTGTTTATTATCAACTCGATGGCAAAAGATGTCCCGATGGTTCAAACCTATTCCGGCTCCCTGCCATTCTTAGTGAGTGACATGCTGCGCGTCATCCTCCTCGTCGCATTCCCCTCGATCACCTTATTTCTGGTGACTTTCTGACGATCTCGCTCCGTTCACGTGATGTGGATGATCAGCCAAACATTGGCGCGCAACCTTTGCATCGCCCCGGCTTCTCGTGTCCTTAAGTAAGGCGCCGAAGGCAAGCGCAATAGGTAAGAGCTTAGTTGGCCTCCCAACCTCTTTAGCCCCTCAATCTAGTTCGCATTGGTGAATCAAGGGCTGTCGGCGAGGAAATTTGGATCCCAATTTTCCGCCTGAATAGGCCTTTTCACTCCGAGTTCATTCTTTGTCTGATTTATGAAGCAGATAGACAGACAAGAAGATCAAGCCGAGTGAAAGAACGACGATCACGGTGCCGACGGCGTTGATCTCCGGCGTTATGCCTCGGCGTAGGGTTGAGTAGATATACATCGGCAGTGTGTTATCTCGGCCCGTCAGGAAGAAGGTCACCGGGATCTCGTCAAAGGAAACGGTGAATGACAAAAGGGCGCTGCCGATCATGGCTGAGCGGATATTGGGCAGGGTGACATAGAAGAATGTCTGCCAAGGGCGCGCGCCCAAGTCAGAGGACGCTTCCTCTATCCGCCGATTGAAGCGCTGCAACCGGGCATAGACCTGGGTCACGACAATGGAGACCAATCCCGTCGCATGTCCCAAAATGACCGTTTCCAGACTGAGGTTGATGCCCATCAGCTTGAACATGTTGAGCATCGATATGCCTGTGATGATTCCCGGCAATGCGATTGGCAGCAGGATCAGCCGCCGAAACACCGTTTTCCCCGGGAAAGCATAGCGGTCGAGTGCGAAGGCCGCCGCAGTGCCGATTACCAGCGTGATCGCGGTCGCCATCGCCGCCACATAGAGGCTGTTGGCAATGGCCTGAAGCATGTCAGAATTGTTCAGAAAGGCCTCATACCATTTCCATGTGAAGCCTCGAAGGGGCAGGGTGAGGGAGCGATTGTCATTGAAGCTGAAGATAATCAGAACAACGACGGGGATATAAAGGAATGCGAGCGCGCCTGCTGCGAGAAGCGATAGCAGGCTGTCGCCGACATTCTCCTGAACCCGCGAATATGATCGCCTTGTTGCCATCTCCGTTTCCCCCTCAATCCAAGTCGATGCGACCGGCTCTTTCCAGCCGGTCTGATAGAGAAATGATGGTAAGCACGATCACCAGCATCACGATTGAAAGCGCGGCACCCAGCGGCCAATTCAAGGCCGCGCCAAACTGGCTTTGAATGATGGTGGCGATCATCGCACCATTCGGCCCGCCGACAAGGAACGCTGCGACGAAATCACCAAAAGTCAGGCAAATGGTGAAGGTCGCCCCCGCGATCACACCGGGCATGGAAAGCGGCAAAGTAACGTTTAGGAAGGTGCGGATCGGGCCGACGCCCAAATCCTTGGAAGCCTCGATCATACTGCGGGGAATTTTCTCGAGCGCCATATAGATCGGCATGACCATGAAGGGCACAAATATGTAAGTCAGTGTCACCACCATGGAGAACTGGTTATAGAGAAAGATATCCGTCGGCGCGTCCAGAAAGCCACTCCAGACCAGGAAGGAATTCAACACGCCCTCGCTGCCAAGAATGGTCTTCCATGTGTAGGCGCGCAGCAGATAGGACACCCAAAGCGGCACGATCACAGCCATGTAAAGCGCGGTGCGGAGCTGCTTGCTTTGAATCTTGAAGACCAGAACATAGCTCAGCGGATAGGCGATCAGTAACGATGACAATGCAACGATGATGGCGATCTTCGCTGTCCGGAACAGGACTTGGAAATACTGCGGGTCGGTAACGATCGTGATGTAGTTAACGAACTCGAACGCCGGAACGAATGTCGGGAATTTCTTGAGGTAAAAGCTATAGGTGAACATCACCATATAGGGGATGAACAAGAAAATGATCGTCCATAAGAATGGACCCGATACTACAGAATATGTTGTTAGCTTCTGGCGCGTGGCTTCCTTCATCGGACCGTGTCCTCGGAAAGCCGAAATACAGATACGATTTCGGAATTCATGGCGAGCACGACATCATCGCCCGATGCCGGCAAATTTGACGCATTGAGTGCCAACGCCAATTGGACATCCACATCGAATAGAGTTCCGGGTTCGATCTCGACCTCAACGCGGCAGGAGCTCCCATGGAACAGGATATCTTGGACCTTGCCGGTGAGGGTGAAGCAATCACCGGGATCTTCGCCTTGGTTCAATATGCGCACTTTCTCCGGCCGGATCGTGACGAGCACGTCTTCATTCACTGAAAAGCGGGACTGACCAGGCGTGCTTCGAATTTTATGCGGCCCGACTTGTACTTCGACTTGATCCGTGTCGGCGGCAACGACCTTGCCATAGAGCCTGTTGGAATTGCCGATGAAGTCGGCGACATAGGGGGACGCCGGATGGTCATAAAGCTCGTCCGGTGTGCCTGATTGAACGATATTGCCGCGTTCCATGACGATCACGCGGTCAGACATGACCAAGGCTTCCTTTTGGTCATGGGTCACGAAGACAAAGGTGATTCCAAGCTTTTGATGCAGATGCTTCAGTTCCACCTGCATCGCTTCGCGCAATTTCGCATCTAGCGCGGAAAGCGGCTCATCCAGCAGCAGCACCTTTGGCTTCCGAACCAAGGCACGCGCCAGGGCAACACGTTGTTTCTGACCACCGGACAGGTTGCCGGGGCGGGCATCCGCCTTATCCAGCAAGCCAACGGTGGAAAGTGTTTCTTCGACGGCAGGGGCAATTTCGGATTTCGGCATGCCCGCGACTTTTAGGCCATAGCCGACATTTTCGCGGATGCTCATATGCGGGAACAAGGCATAGTCTTGAAAGACGGTGTTCACCTTGCGCTCATAGGGCGGCAGATCAGTAACATCCTCACCGGCGAGGTAAATCCTTCCGGCAGTGGGCATCTCAAACCCGGCAATCATCCGAAGGGTTGTTGTCTTCCCACAGCCGGAGGGGCCGAGAAAGGTAACAAACTCACCCTCTTTAACATTGAGGGAAAGGTCGTCGACCGCGCGAATGGCGCCGGGATAGGTCTTACTGACATTTTGAATTTCGATAATATTGGTCATCGTTTCCTGCGCCATACTTGATCAAAATAGAACCCGGGAAAAATAATCCTGGAAAAAAGAATCCCGGGCGGCGTTATCCACCACCCGGGTATTCTTCGACGTCTCCAAATCAACCGGATGCTTTAACCGCGTTCCAGGTATTGGTGTAGTTCTCTAGGCGATCCCGCAGGTTCTCCCAAAGCAGCAGGCTATCAAGATATTCGACATCGTCTTGATGCAAATCCTTGAACTGTTCCGGCGTCATGCAGTTCTTCGCCGCGACCGGGTTGGCGGATGAGTAACCATTGACGTTGGACATGCCGCATTGGCCTTGTTCGGATGTCGCCATGTTGATGAATTTGTAGACACAATCTTCATTCGGCGAGTCTTTGACCATCAGCCAGGAATCCATCCAGCCTTCAGCGCCTTCTTCAGGAATGAACTCTTTCACTTCGATGTCCTGGTCGGCCAGAAGGGATGACTGATAGCCACCCCAAGTGTTGGAGATCCAGACTTCACCGCCGGCATAAAGGTCAACAAGCTCGCCCGCGGTTGCCCAATACTTGCGCACCAGCGGCTTCTGTTCGATGAGCTTCGCTTTGGCTGCCTCAAGTTCTTCGTCAGAGAGGTTGTAGATGTTCATGTTGCCGATCACGCGGGATGCCACATAGAGCGCGCTTTTATCATCCCAAAGCGAGATTTTGCCTTCCATTGACGGGTCCCACAGAATTTTGAGGGATGTCGGCGGCGTATCAAACTTGTCGACACGATACATGAAGGGAATAGACCCCCATGAGAATGGAACGCCATAGACTTCGCCATCATGGTTGATGCCTTCTGCAGTCCGGAACTTCTCATAAATCTCGCCGTGGCGCGGAATTTTGGACAGATCCAGCGGCGAAACGAACCCTGCTTCAATCAGCGCTTTCGTGGCATCAATAGATGGCGTGACCAGGTCATAGACCCCGCCGCCTGCGGCCAGTTTCGGCGCGAAATCGTCGTTTGAGCCGACATAGGTCGCGGAGACCTTGCAGCCGGTTGCTTCTTCAAATGGTTTGATGAAGCTTTCATCCGCATAACCTTCCCAGGTGAGGAGGTTTACTTCCCCAGCGCTTGCCGCGGACGCGGAAAGGCCCGCCGACACGGCAATTGCCGCGACAGCTCCCAGTAATTTTCCTGCTCGTAAATTCATTACAATTCTCCTAGTTCGAGTGGATGGTTTCTTGGTCTTCTTTCTCACGACGCTTCAGGCGCTTCTTTTGTTTTCCTAACGATCGTTCCGATATCGACGCCAAGGGCCTTGGCCGCTTTTCGTTTGCTGCCGAACCGATCAATTGCTGCAGTAATTAATATTCTCTCAAATGTGCGAACTTGATTTTTCAAGGGGCGGGAGAGGTCTAGTTCCAGGCTAGGTGCCACGGTGACTTCGCTTCGTCCCGGTTCAACATGCGGTGCCGGCACCCTGATATCGGTGTTGGTATCGCGGATATGCGGCGGCAAATGCTCGACCTCCGCCGTGTCATCGGCAGCGACGGATAGATGCTGAATGAGATTGTGAAGCTCGCGAATATTACCGGGGAAGCTATAGGCGTGTAGCCGCTCCAGACAGGGATCGGATATGCGCAGTCGCGGCTTTCGCATGCGATTGGCTGCTGCCAGAAAGTGATCGACGAGATGCTGGATCAAATGCGGCTGATGGCGAAGGGGCGCGACTTCCAGGGTTATCACCGCGAGGCGGTAATAAAGATCGTGGCGGAATTGTTTGTCCGTCACTTGCTTCCACAGATCGCGATTTGTGGCGGAAACAACGCGTGCATTTACTTTCCGCCCGGACCGGCCGCCGATCCGTTGCACCACGCCATCTTCCAGGAACTTAAGCAGCTTCGCCTGAGATGGCAGTGGGATTTCCCCAATCTCATCCAGAAACAGCGTGCCGCCTTCAGCGGATTCGATTAGGCCACGCTTGCCGGTTTGAAGGGCCCCGGTGAAGGCACCTTTTTCGTAACCGAACATTTCTGATTCAAACAGGCTTTCCGGAATGGCACCGCAGTTCACATGAATAAAGGGCTCTTCAGGCGTGCCGACCGCGCGGTGCAAATATTTCGTCAGCTCCGTTTTTCCGGATCCAGACTCGCCGATCAACAATAGCCGGGCACCTTGGTGTAGGGCGCGCGTGCCTTGCGTGATCATGCGCTCAACCTCTGGCGACAGGCGGCGCTGTGCTTCGAAATCAGGGCCGACATCCCGATCACCCAGAAATTTGAAAACATTGCCGCCATCCAGGCCGGTCGCCATGCGCCGCATGTGATCAAAAACCTGAAGGTCGCGCAGAAAGATCAGCTTCAGGACAGGCTCCCCCGATGTGTCACGAAGCGTTCGAAGGGCGAGAAGGATGGATCGTCCATCTTCAGTAACAGTGATGAATTCCCGTTTTTTGCCGGTGCCGGAGACGAGGTCATTGCCCTGCCAATCAAGCGTCGAATTGGCGGTCAATGTGCTCATCGGCGCGCCGATAATTTCATCCGGCTTGATATTTGTGATATCGGCCGCAGCCGAGTTGATGGCGCTCACAATGCCCTTGGCATCGACGATGATGATGCCATCGATCATCCTGTCCATGATCAGGCTTAGTCCTGGGTCGTCCAAGACTGTCCACGGATCGGTGGCGCTTGGTGACGTTGCGCCCATTTCGATGGCTTTGAACTTCATCGCCGCCGTCCCCGCTCAATTGAGCGCGCTGGAGCATAATCCGGCTCCCGGCCTTGTTCAGGCGGGAGGAGGGCAGGGATTGGCTTACTGCTTCGAAGGACGATCACAAACCGGCGCTCACCCAATGCATTGCTAAAGGATGATAAATGCGCATCGCAGGGATGCGTGTTTCCGGCCGCGTTCAGAATACTCAAGCTAAGGCGCGCGCCTCCTTCACCTGCGGGTGGCACATCCGCTAAGAAGGAGTAACCATCCGGGAATTGGATAACGTCATGGACCGGCTGACCAAGAATGTCATCCAATCGCCAGCCGAAGCTCCATTCCAAGGCGGGATTTACGGCTTGGAGAATGCCCCCGTCGTCGATGACGAGGACGGGGTCCGGTATCGCGCTTAAAACGCTGGACATGGCATCCAGGCGATCATTGAGCGCTTGTTCGCGAATTTTCTGTTGGCTCCGGTTCCGCACCGCGCCCATCATGCGGTAGAGCTTGCCATCTTCGATCTGACCACGGACGTCATTTTCCATCAGGATCTCGCGCCCGTCATAATCCTGATCGAGGGAGATCGCGCCATCCATATCAAAATCGGCTTCTAAGAGCGTTCGGACAAATTGCTCATTCTCTCTATTTCGCGGGAAGACGAAGCGGACATTCTGTGCGTTGAAGTCTAGATCTTCGGGAAGCTTATACAGCCGCGCCATGGCGTGATTACACATCCGCCAAACGCAATCATTCTCAAATACTTGGCGAATGATCTCCGGCTCAGGGGCGGTCAAGTCGACGGGTTCCAAGAATTCGATGCAGAAGAGCGCATCCTTGGATGTGTCGACGAAGTTTCGAAGAACTTCGTTTTCCAAACGAAGCGCTTCCAACGCCCGGTTTTGATCACCAATAACTGCCATCACAATTAGCCAAGCTTATCCTTCATCGTTTCAGATAGGTTTCGATGCCGGGGGTTCGGTATCCATCATTGCGCCACAGCACAGGGAAGAAGTTCTCGTCGATGATATTGTCGGCAAGGCGCTTATACCGGCTGTAGATCGGTCCAGTGCCATCGGCCAAGTGATCCGGCACATATTCCGTGTCGCTGCGCATGGCATGGAGCACCAATGAACGGCGCGGATAGGTCGCCTTGTTATGGCCAGAGCCATGCCAGGTCCAACCATGATGGAAAGAGCCGCCGCCTTTCGGGACTTCAACATAGACGATCTCAGGTTTAACGCCTTCGCGCGCGGCGGCACGTTCCATGTATTTGCGATATTCCTCCGGCCCGTGAAATTCACCTTCGGGCGGGGAGTGGTTCCATTTGTGGGAACCCCGAACAAATTCGATCGTGCCGCCTTCTGCCGATGTATCGTCCATGCCGATCCAGCAACTCAGCAGATCCGAAGGATTGAACCAGTCCAAATAAGCGCTGTCCTGATGGTGGCCGAGCGAGCGGGTTCCCGGCGGTTTCCAAATCACGTTGTCGATCATGATCCGGGTTCCGGGCCAGTTGCCAAGCTCTGCAATCGCCTTCGCAAAATCCTCTCTAAGGACAATATCCGCGATATCCCGGTCGGCTTTCCACCCATTGCAGATTTGGCGGGTAAGGCTGGGGTCGCCGGTTCCTTCCTGCCAATTGACCTCGTCGGGTGTGACCCCCGTTTCAAATTCGCCCCGAAACAAGCGGTCATAGCAGGCACGAAGCGTTTCAACCGCTTCATCGCTGATCAGCTTTTCGACGATCAGGAAGCCGTCTTCGTTGAACTGGTCAATTTGTGCCTGCGTTAACTGGAACATTGTTTCGATCCTTCGCTGTCAGCCCTTATGGCAGGCAATCCAGATAGGTCTTCACATCCCAATCGGAGGTTTCCCAGATGAACCGGTTCCACTCATCCCGTTTGTACCAATCATAGATGCCATAAAGGTCGCCGGGCAGGGCGGTCTTGATCACCTCATCTGCCGCCAACGCATCCAACGCATCCCGCAGGGTTGTGGGAATGCGCTTCACGTCCTCGCCAGAGGCCATGACATCGACGAAATTTCGTTCTTCCGGCTTCCCAGGATCGGTTTGGTTCTTGATGCCATCATCAAAGGCCCGAAGCAGGGCGCATTGCATCAGGTATGGATTAACCATGGAATCGACACAGCGGAATTCAAACCGGTCCGGGCTCGACATCCGAATGGCACAAGATCGGTTTTGCAGACCCCAGCTATGGCCAACCGGTGCCCACATACCGACATCGTTAAGCCGCCGGTATGAATTCACCGTCGATGCGCCGACTGCGACAAGCGCATCCAAATGCTCAAGCATACCGCCCAGGGCCCATTTCCCGACATCGGCAGGCATCCATTTCTCATTTGGATCACGGAACTCGTTCGTCCCGTGGCTGGTATAGGTGAAGACTTCGTCCATACCCGGCTGCGGTCCATCGACGAGTTTGACCACCTCATTATCGCCCCCACTCCACAGCGAGACATTGTGATGACATCCATTCGCCGGCATGCCCATGTATGGCTTGGACATAAAGACCGCGATTAATCCGAACTCTCGCGCGACCTGGGAACAGAGTTGTCGATAGGTCGTCAGCCGGTCGCTGGTTCTAAGCGCGTCATCATATTGAAAGTTAAGTTCGATCTGGCCTGGGGCGTCCTCATGATCGCCCTGGATCATATCAAGGCCCATGGCGGTTGCGTAGTCATTGACGCGCAACCACACATCAGAGAGCGCCTCAAACTGGTCAATGTGATAGGCATAGGGCTTCGTGGTTTCGTAGTACGGGGCCTTATCGTCACCGGGCTTGAGCCACAGCATCTCCGGCTCACATCCCACACGAAGGCGCATGCCGTGATCATCTTCGAATTGTTTGTGAATGCGGCGCAGGTTCCCGCGGGTATCGGAATCCAGATATTCTTCCGGCCGCTCAGGATCTTCACGGCTGAAGAACACCGTGCAGAATACGCGGGCCAGACGCTTGTTCCAGGGAAGCTGACAGAAGGTATCCGGGTCCGGTAAGGCCAGAAGCTCAGACGCGTTCGGTGGGAAACCGATCAAGTTTCCTTCCTTGTCCGCGAAGACATTCGCGATACCGCCGAGCCAGGTCTGCATGCCTTCATTGGCCATTCGGTCCCAGTGCCGGGCAGGGATGGTCTTACCCATGATGCGACCGGTGATCGAGACATACTGATAATAGATTCCGTCGATCCCAAGCTCGTCGATTTTCTTCCGAACCGCCTTGATCATGGCGTCGCGTGCCGGGTCGTTCAGATAGTCTTGTAAGTCGCTCATAAGATTTACCTCGCCAATTGCGTTCGTTGTCTTGTTGCGTCGCTAAAGCACTTCGAGATAGCGTGCCCTTTCGGCCGCGCTGGTTTCCATTCGAAGCGCCGCTTCTTCGCGTCGCATCGCATTGATAAAATGCTTGATGAAGGGGGTACCCCAGATTTCGCTGACGGTTTCTGCCTGCGCCATCCGGGCTGTCGCGGTGAATAGATCATGGGGAAGCGGAATGCCGTCGGATGGCATCTCGTCTGGGCCACCGCCTGCGAACTCTTCCGGTAACTCCGCTTTGGTTTCGATCCCCCATAAGCCTGCGCCCAGGATGAATGCCAAGTTCAGGTATGGATTGGCATCCGCGCCCGGTAAGCGGTACTCAAGGCGGCACGCAGGATCTGGTGACGTTACGACACGAATGGCAGATGAATAGTTCTGCCGAGCCCAAGAAGCCGATTTGGGGGCCCAATTACCGGGCGCCAGTCGACGATAGGCATTGGGATTGTGATGGGTCAGGGGCATGGCGTCCGGGATCATCGCAATCATGCCGGCAACGAAGTGGCGGAAGAGGGCACTCATGCCGTCTTTACCGTCTCCCTGATCGACAAAAAGATTATCTCCGGACTTTGCATCGAACAGCGAGACATGAGGGTGCTGCGACAAACCAGGGAATCCGCTGCCCAGCTGCGCCATGAAAGATGCTGTCAGGCCACGCTTGCGGCAAAAGGCTTTGGTGAACATCTTGAGCGCCAGATGATCTTCTGCAGCGCGCATTGGTGATTTCGCACGCAAGGTGGATTCAAAACATCCTGGGCCAAGCTCGCCACTGAGGGCTAGGAAATCGAGATCACCGGAAACCAGCGTGTCATAAAGATCCGCAACGAAGTCGGCTTGCGTTGCGGCACTTTCCCCAGACCAGCAACGATTGTCCTTCGCGAAGGTCTCAAGGGATGAAAACCCGTTTTCGCGCAAGCTGCCCGCGTCTTCGTCCAGGACAAAGAATTCCGATTCAATCGCTGCCAGTATTCCAAAGCCCATTGTTTCAGCCTTGTCGATCTGGCGTGCCAAGGCTTGCCGGGGTGACAAGGCGGCTGATGGGCCGGTGTAGTCGGCGACCATCATGCAGGCATTGGCTTCGAACGGGTAGGGCCGGATGGAGGCTGGATCGACGGATACGGTCTCTCCAACGAAGGGCCCTGAACCGAAGACCTGCTCGCCCGCATCCCATTGCGGCAGGACGTTGACGAAGGTGCCGCCGCCATCAAGGACGCTCCCGACATCGGCAACTTTCAACCGACGCTCCCGAAAGGTGCCCATCAGGTCATAGAAACCCGCATGCGCGATGGTGACATTCGCATCCAGCAGCGCCTGAATGGCATCCGGCAGGCTTGCGCCCGGCTCAATCTTAAAGATGTCCCCCATGGTCCCCTGTAGCCTGTTCATCGCGCCTGTTTTTAACCGCGAAGTCGATTGATGCTATTTCGCATCATTATGCATTGTTACAGCATTAAAAGCATGTTTCGTGCCAGACTTTGTGATCGCTCGGAAAATTCCTGTAATATATTGTAATATATAAATATTATGTGAACTCAAACACTGTGTCGTTTTGATATGTAACTTCGGATTCGGTGAATTTTTGCTGAGCATGTGCGTTTTATCATCGTATTGATGAAAGTTTGCACAGACACGCTCTGTTAACTAGAGCATGTTGCTAGCTGCGCTGTAAGGACGTAATCGTGCCGAAGAGGGCGTTGCTGACAAGTTGCGGTCCGGTTGTTCCCTTCGTACGCTAGTCCTGGGCACGGCGAACATCGATTTGTATCGAAAGTTTGGTTACAAAAGTTAAACACGCAGTTTGTTTGGTAGATAGTTATCAATGCGCGCGATTGGATTTATTGCTGCAGTTTGCCTCGCCATGATTTTGGTCTCATGCCGAAGTGGCGCGCTATATACCGAGCCGCTGGCTCAATCTTAGATTGAAGAAATGAAATCTGGTTTTGTCGAGTTCTGGACTGAGAACAGATTCATTTGGGCACCCGGGGACGATACAAGGCTCGCTTTCAATGTATGTCGAGGTGATCTTTTCGAGAAGCTTTTAGCGAATGATATAGAAGCTCAACACGTATTTTAGGAACTTCATAAGAAACAACGACGTTATAATGATCTGCCAGGCAGGATACATTTCCTCTACTACGACATCATCGGGACAGGTGGGGGAGATTGGCAGGACCCAGAAAACCGTAAGTTCATATATGACTGCTACGAGCGCAGGATAAGCACGTAAAAGCAGGGGCTGAAACCTTCCCCGGTGAGCCTTAACTCAAGTGAAATTTTATCTCCAAAGATAAGGAGGGTGCTATGCGATTATTTTTGATTCTTTTGATTCTCTTGTTGGCCGGGGCGTGCGCGGGACCAAGCTTTCCTGAAAGCGGTAATCCAACGGCGTTCGACGGTAAGTAGGCTGGGGGTTTAACATCGGAAATGCAACAATGTGACAATATCACATTTTGCGGTGACGTTCGATACGGCTATCTAATCGGTTCGGTCTACTTTCGCGGGGTAGAACGCGGCGAGGTGTGGGGGTAGATCGATTCGAGCGGTCTTTGGGGCGGGTCTATCGGAAAACTTGGTGTCGTCGGTGGTAGCAGCACTGCACAATTCACTCCTCGATGCAAATTACATAGCGCTATAAAGACGTGAATGAAGGAATGTACGTGTGAAGGGAGGGGATTTGGCGCGAAGCCACTCAGAAGAAGATTTGCCAAGCTCCTTTCAGCAATTAAGAAGCTTAAGAAAGTTATGTTTAAGCCCGACAAAAAGTCAAAAACAATAGTTGAATAACTCCCGAAATTTCTACTAAAATTGGTTGATGTCGGGATGGCTATTTAGTGTGATTTAATCTCTTTACCAAAGGGCAAAGAGACCTTGCATGCTTTTTTACAATCAATTACGGTCCCGAAAATCATAAGGTTAACACTAATGCCCCTCCAACGCATTCTAATAAGTGCCCATTCTCAGCTAAGACACTTCACCACAGCAATGGTTCATGAGTTGAACCAACGCTATGGCAGTGAAGTTCATCTGTATTGCGCAACAAAAGAGGAAGTTTCGTTCTATGAAAGGGAAGGGCATCCTTTTGCATCCATTCAAAAGGCCAGATCCTTGTACGATGCCGCCTTTAGCAAGGGGCTCAATACTAAGTCCGTAATTGCACGAGCGCGTGAGGTTGAAACTCGGATCGGATGTACAATCAATTCTCTGTCTGTCAGAGATCGGCATCTAGGACGAGGGTATGCTCTCGGTGGATTTCATCACCCGCGGTCACAGTATTCAGAGTTATCGAATGATATTGGCTTGATGCATGCGTACAGCGAAGTCATCGAATACTGGGAATCTGAGATAGCTGATAAAAACCCAACATTAGTTATAGGACTCGGCGCTATTTTGGACCGGGTTGCGCGGACCCAGGAATTGCCTTTCCGTGGACTCGTGGCGTCTAGAGCGGAAAACCTTCATTATTGGTGTTGGAACGCTGAGTTTGAAACACCATTTCTCGAGAAAGCCTACAATGCAGGAAAGGTTGTAGGCGCGACCGTTGATTTCAGTGAACCATATGCCTCTCATGTTGAGCACAAAAATCATCTGATCAAGAAAAGTCGGTTCATTGACACACTGAAATCTACCGTGGAAACTATTGTCAGGCGGATCTACTGGCGTTTTCGAGGTTACGAAAAGGCAAATGGCTATTACTTGAGCGAGATGCTCTCCCATTCCTGGAGGCGATAC
>SPJV01000206.1 GCA_006844765.1 Alphaproteobacteria bacterium
GATCTCCTTGCGCATTTCGGAACGGGATTTAGACATGGTAACTCCACCGACGGATCGCCTAGATTCGATCCGATTCGAGACTATCGGCAAGGGGAGCTGAGCCACGATGCCCTTCGATCAGCAGATTACATTCCTTTATACCTCTGACCTGGATCGCGGCGCCCGGTTCTATGGCGAAACCCTGGGCTTGGAGCTGGTTCTGGTGCAGGAAGCCGGATGCCGCATCTATCGGACCGGCCCATCAAGTTTTGTCGGGCTTTGTAAGCCGCGCGATGGCCGAACGCCGGAGACAGGCGGGGTCATCCTGTGCCTGGTGACCGACGATGTAGACGCCTGGGCCCGTAAACTGGAAGCCGCCGGCGTGACGTTAGAGAAACCACCCCAGCGTCACAGCGACTTCGCAATCTACCACTGTTTCTTCAGAGATCCCGATGGGTATCTACTGGAAATTCAACGCTTTGAAGATGACGCCTGGCCAAAGGGTTGATGCCAATCAGGCAACCACCAACCCCTGCAGTAGATCCCGATAGGTTTCGACATCCGGGGTACGGAGGTCGGGAACTTTGGCACCCTCATCACAGCGGCGCAGCAGAATGGCGTCTCCAGCATGCGGATTCTGATCGAAGGCCGCGCGTTCTTCGTCGCTCATCGGGCCGCCCTGAAGTTCCAGACTGCGGACCGAAGCGGGAGAGAGTCCTGAAAGGTAATCCGGCTCCGCCGCGCAGAGATAGCGTTTTGCATCAACATGCAGCCGAACCGGCTCCGTCACCTCAGCCGGGAAAAACCTGGCAAGATAGTCCGCGCCGACATCCTCGTGCTGGCTATCGATCCCATCCGTCGCACAGGCGACCGCATAGTCATGTAAGAAGTGGCCGACATCATGCAGCAATGCCGCCGCGATCAGGCTCTTCTTACCATCCGATAGCTGATCGGCCAGGACAGCAGACTGCAGGGCGTGCTCCTTCTGGGAAATCGCCTCCCCCAGCTTGGCGGAGTT
>SPJV01000205.1 GCA_006844765.1 Alphaproteobacteria bacterium
AATGATCTGTTTTTCACCAAGCTGCTCGAAGCGATTGAGGTCGCGGCCATGGAGGCCGGAATGACCGTTCTTACAAAGTGTTCGCACTCGGATCCAGCCATCGAAGCACGCGCAGTTGAGTCCTTTATGTCCATGAATGTTGATGGTGCTTTGGTCGCGCCTCTTGGGGATTATAGCGACAAAGCCGCGCATCTCAGGTTGAAATCACGCATGCCATTTGTGTTGGTTGATTCACGTCCGCACACCATGCCCGAGGTCGATTTCGTCGGTACAAATCACATGCAAAGCACTGGTTTAATTACTGATTATTTATGTCGCGTAGGGGAGCCACCCGTGTTCCTCGCAATGCCTCGCGTCAACTTCAACGCTATGGAGCGTGAGGATGCATACATTGCTGCGATGAAGCGGCAAGGGTTCACACCAGAAATTTTGGGCACCGAAATGCTTGCCGAAAACTGGCATTTTGAAAGCCACGGCGAGTCTGTGCTTGATGCAGAGTTTGCTAGCGGACGCCTGATCGAGCGGTCGATTCTTTGCGCAAATGACCGCGTTGCGATTGGCGCATTGCGCGCCGCAGCGCGGCACGGCCTTACCCCAGGGCGCGGCGCTAAGGGCGGTTTGCGCATCGCGGGGCACGACGACTACCCGCTGTGCCCATATCTTAACCCTGCCCTAACCACGGTGGCGCAGGACACCGATTCGATTGGAAAGAAAGCAGTTTCCCGTCTGCTGCAAATAATCAATGGTGAAGCCATCAGTGACGCGCCCGAAGTTACGCTGTTCGACGGTCTCCTAAAGCTTCGTGAATCCGCTTAGGTATCGCGCCACGCCGCATCGCAGCAATTTGGCGCTCAAAAGTTTCACTTGACTTGGCACCCACCGCCTCCCAATATTTACATGCGTAAAAATTGGGAGGACACCATGTCTATTAAGAGAACACTACTGACGACTGCGGTCGGCTTTGGGTGCGCAATCGCAAGC
>SPJV01000207.1 GCA_006844765.1 Alphaproteobacteria bacterium
GTTTCAATACGATTATCGAAATCTGTCTGGATCAACGCCTCGGTCTCGGGATCGAGCGGATCGTCCGCCGGCGCAATCTGTTCAATCAAGGCCCGCGCAACAACCGCGTCATTCAATGCCCCTAAGCAATCCTGAAGTTTCTTGGCGGCCCGGACCATCGGTTTTGCTGAAGCCCCATGAAGGGGCTCAAAAAACTCCAATGCATAGCGGAGCTTCTTTATTTCAATCCTCAGCGCATGTTGGTTTTCTTCCGGCAAGGCCCGCGGATCTTCGCCACCGTCATTTAACACAATCGCCAAACGCCCTTCCAGCAAGGTGGCACCATAGTCCAAAGCATTCTGCGCCTCCGCCCGAGGATGCGAGGTCAGTCCGAAATTCATCAGGCGAAGTTGCAGGCGTCCGTAGCGTTGCGACGTTATCGCATCCCGTGCTGCTTCATAAGCCTGTTCCCGTGCGCGCCAGGCTTTCTTCCGAAAGGCCTTCAAACCGGTATGATCTGCATGACGTGCGACAAGCGGTTCAATGGTCTCGTCCAACAAGACATCCCAATCGCGCGCAGGACCAAGTGCGACTTGCAGCCAGCCCAGACGTTTCGCTAGCCGTGTCCGCGATCCATCCTTCAGAAGAGGACGATAGGCCGTCAAAAGCGCACGGGCCCGCCGTACCGCGACCCGTGCCTGATGGACACCTTCCGGATCTTCCCCACGCATCACCGCAGCTTGGTTAGCGATGATTTGATCCGTCGCGGCCCCTAGCATTGCGGAAAAGACCGACCAGGCGCTATCATTTGCTTGGATCGTCGGCACCCGAGCTTTCTCCGGTTTCCGAATGGCATTCTGAAACAGCGAATACCCGCGCGAGGCCTTGGTATCATCGCTGACCTGAAAAATGTTTCGTTTGGAAAGGTCGCGGGCGAAGCTCAACAGGTCTCGAACATTCCCACCCTTCATCTC
>SPJV01000204.1 GCA_006844765.1 Alphaproteobacteria bacterium
CAGAAGTCATGGCTGGTAAAGGCCATGATCGCCATCGCCAGCAAGGCCGCAATCCCCAATGCCTCAAACGGGAATCCGACAAGATGGGTAAAGTCTGTGTTCGACCCCAGCAGTCCTTCCAGTTGCGGTGTGCGGCTGAAGGCGAAGTACCAATCCAGCACGAACATCGCATGCGCACTGGCGACCGCGAAGGTCATTACCCCGAAATGCCGACGGTTATAGAGCAGCGGTAGAAAGCGGCTGTCCAGCCGCGCCAGCGGGCCTATCGCCAGGATGACGGAGAGCATCAGGAAGGCACAGGTGCCGAATGCACGCGCACGCCATATCGGTACATCGACCGGCTTTGAGTGTTCCGCCAATGCCGGGGCGAGATAGAGAAACAGCGCAATGTAGAGGGTGACCGCAGCGATCAGGACGGCGTTATAGAGCCACTTGTTTCGGTTCCATTGAACCGGGATATATCGGACGCTCATACCAGCCTCCGCTCCTGTGTGGCGCTGATTTTCTCTGGCGCTGGGGCGGTGCTGTCAACAGGCGGTGGACGCTGGGTTGCCGCGATCAGCAGGATCACGGCAATTGCTGCCGCCATGCCAAAGCCAAGCCAGCCGGCGGATTTACGCTGTGGGGAATGGCGATTGCGCCAATCCTCGCCGCCGCTCTCCGCAAGACGCCAACGCCACAGGACCAAAGGCCATAAGAGGCAAAGGCCCGGCAGGATCAGCACCCGGAAAACATAGCCGTTCTTCGCGTTCGGCTCGATCCTATCGATACCGAAGGTAACAAAGATGAGTGCGACGACAGCGCCGATAGCCAGCCAAATCTCAACGGTGGTGATCAGGCCCGCCGGGCTCATGCCGCACTCTCTATCAGCTTTTTCAATCCATCCATGTGGCGCTGCAAAGCCTTGTCCGTGCGCTCATTGATGAGATTGCCATC
>SPJV01000203.1 GCA_006844765.1 Alphaproteobacteria bacterium
AGGCCTTTCAGAGATTTCCAGCATCATCGGATTCGGTTGGATGGCAGGAAGGTGTATCTGGAGGTCAGTGGCGTACCTGCCTATGACGATGACGGCGAATTCATCGGCTATCGCGGGTCGGGCCGGGAAATCACCAAGCAAAAGGAAAATGAGCTGGCGCTCACGCACAGCCATGATGAAGCGAACCGGGCCAATCGGGCGAAGTCTGAATTTCTGGCGTCAATGAGCCACGAGTTACGCACCCCCCTGAATGCGATTCAGGGGATGAGCGAAGCCCTGCTTTCGATCCCGAGTCTTCGCGAGTCGCCGGAGAAACTTCAGGATTATCTCCAGAATATCCTCTCAAGCAGTCAACATCTGACGACACTGATCCAGGATGTGCTGGATCTCTCGCGGATTGAAGCAGGGAAGGCAGAGGTCAATCTTGAACTTTTCAACCCGCTTCCGAAGGTAGAGGAGGCGATCACCTATTTGGACGCGCTTTGCAAGCAGGCGGGGTCGAGAGTTCAGATGGCAAAAACGCAGTCAGTGTCTGGTGGTGTTTTCGCTGACCAACGCCTCTTTCTGCAAGTCATGCTGAATCTGATTGGGAACGCCGTGAAACATGGTGGCCAGGACATCACCGTTTCCATGGCAACCCGGCAACAGAACGGGTGCGATTGGTTGGTCGTGTCGATAGTCGATGACGGTCCCGGTTTTCCTGAAGCTGTCCGCAAGAATGTTGGGCAGCCCTTTGTCGCCCAAAGTGAATCACTGGTGACGGACGGTTCCAACAGCGTTGGTTTAGGCTTGTCTATTGTCGTTCGGCTGATGGCCCTCAATGACGGCAAACTGGAACTCGGCACACCACCAGACGGGGCGTTGGTCGACACCTATTGGCGGGTCAGCGACTAGGCAGCAACGCGACGCCTTGTCGGCCC
>SPJV01000208.1 GCA_006844765.1 Alphaproteobacteria bacterium
GACAGCACATGGGCAGACTCTGGGATTCGTTTGACAGTGTCCAAGGTGACCAGTGTGGAGTATGGTGAGGCACACAGCAGCTTGCCTGTGCGCACATGGCGAAGCACCAACACAATGGCTGCCACAAACCGGCTGCCACAGGTGGCCAGTGCTGAGATCACATATGTGGGAGATCTCGCCACAGCTGAATGGTTGTCATTGGTGGATGCATCTCAGAACAGCTACAACCCGTGTGTGGCGGGTGCACAGGCAGCACAGGCACCAGCTGGTGCATACTCAGGTCCACAGCAGGCTGGAGCCGGGACAAGGACAGTGACAGTCCCACAGAGCACACTGTTGCTCGACAGCAACACCTATGCAGTGTGCTACGCAGCAGTCGATGGCACAGCAACTGACACCACATGGCGAGACTCGTATGTGCGAGTGAAGATCTCGAAGATGGAGAGCATCTCATCTCACTTGGTGACTCACAAGACCAATGGTCAGATTGCTCGTGTGGGAGGCACATATGAGGACTGGGATGGATCTGCATACCAGACAGTGCAGGTGGCGGATCTGGAGCTCACGTATGGAGGCAGCCTGGGCAACCAGAAGTGGGTGTCGCTGGTGGACCAGACCCTCAACAGCAATCAGCCATGTGACTCTGGGAGTGTGGCTGCTGGCAGTGCTGGCAGTGCATACTCTGGTGTGCTTCAGGGAGCATCATCAGTGGTGACTGTGGACACACTGGGGATGAGCACCACTCTCACATTCGCTGTGTGCTATGCTGAGACTGATGGCACCAGCACTGACAGCACATGGGCGGACTCTGGGATTCGTTTGACAGTGTCCAAGGTGACCAGTGTGGAGTATGGTGAGGCACACAGCAGCTTGCCTGTGCGCACATGGCGAAGCACCAACACGATGGCTGCCACAA
>SPJV01000126.1 GCA_006844765.1 Alphaproteobacteria bacterium
ATCTGGTCGATAATAAGGGTAACTTCGTCCTCGGTTGGCCCTTCAATGCGACCACCAATACCTTTGATGTCGACACGACCTCGTCGGACAGCTTGCAGCCGATTCAGCTGAATGTCGGTGGCAACACCATCGTTGCCGAGGCAACGACGCTGACGGAAGTCACAGCGAACCTGGACGCCGGTGCGGCCACCGGCACAGAAGTCGATATCAGCATTGTCATTCATGACGGCCAAGAGGCCAACAACCTGATCAATGGTGTTCAGGGGAACTTGGGATCAACCTCCCGCTCCATGACCTTCACCTTCACAAAGACAGCGAATGTGAACGAATGGACCGTCACGGGAACGCCCTTGAACGGCACGGCGACATCCCCCGCCTTCCCCCTCACATTAACTTTCGACAGCATCGGACAAACGCCTGACTTCGGCGGTGCCGGCACAAGCCTGAACCTGTCCGTCAACTGGACAGATGCTCCTGCTGTTACAACCACATCATCCGTTGATTTCTCCCAGTTAACCTCCTTCGGGGGTGAGAGTTTTGTCACGGAGAATGAATCCGATGGGTTTCCGCAAGGCATCTTTCAGAGCGCCTTCCTGTCCGACAATGGTGTCGTCAATGCGCGCTTCACCAACGGCCAGACACGCCCGCTCTTCCAACTGGGTTTTGCCGATGTGATCAGCCCAGACTTGATGCAGGCCGTCACCGGCACCCATTTCCGGGTGACAGAAGCATCGGGCGAGCTCCAACTCTTTGATTTCTCAACCTCGACACGGGCTGAGTTTAAGACAAACTCCTTCGAAAACTCGACAGTCCAACTGGAGTCTGAGGTTGCGAAAATGATTGTGGCGCAGCGATCGTATTCTTCCGCCGCAACGGCTTTGAAAACGGTCGACGAGATGGTCCGTACCGCAACCGAGATTAAGAACTAGCGGCGCCTCGGCTTCCCCTTAGGAAAAGCTCATTTTCGCAAAATTGCATCAACAGTGCGTCTCTTCTTGACGTCAGTTTTGTAACTACTAGTATGTACAAAACTGACGGTGAGAGATTTGACTATGGCAAACACCCGCGAAGAAATTCTGGGGGCAGCGAAGAAGCTCCTGTGGAGCGTCGGCTATGACGGGATGAGCCCGCGTATGGTTATGCGGGACAGCGGCGCCGGCCAGGGCAGCCTCTACCACCATTTCAGCGGCAAGCGCGATCTTGCGGAAACCGCTCTCAAAGAAGTCGAAGATGAAATGACGGCGGGGCTGACGAAAATGTTCGCTGCAGAAATCCCGCCTTTGGAGCGTGTCAGGGCGTTTCTATGCAAACCACGCAACGGCATTAAGGGGTGTAAACTTGGCCGTTTCGCGAATGAAAGTGCAATTGACGACCCGACCCTTCAAGCCCCGGTTATGCGGTTCTTCAAGGCCTGTGAAGCGCATTTGGAGGCCGCTTTGGATGAGGCTCGTGCGCTGGGTGACCTCCCCTCCTCGACAAATCCAAACGCATTGGCGGCAACGATCATGGCATCCATTCAGGGTGGCTACGCCTTGAGCCGCATCCACAAGGACAAAAGCTACATGGCGCGCGCAACTCAGGGCGCCCTGGACCTCATCAACGCAGCACGATCCTGTGCGGCGGAAACCAAGGAGCAGTAGTATATGAAACTTTATCACGCCGGCCCCTCCCCCTTCGCCCGGAAAGTCCGGGTCGTCGCGGCGGAACTTGGATTGACCGACAAGATCGAAGAAGTGCCGCTGAACCCTTATGACAGGCCCGATAACCTGATGGCATCCAGCCCATTGGGGAAAATCCCCTGCCTCGTGCTGGATGACGGTACGCCGCTCTATGACAGCCCGGTTATCTGCGAATATCTGAATGATCTCGCCGGCGGCAGTTTGATCCCCGCTTCGGGAATGGAGCGCTTTATCGCCCTGCGTCGCTGTGCGCTTGCTGATGGCGTGCTGGATCAGGCCTTCAACATCTCCGGTGAGGTCAATCGCCGTCCGGAGAATGAGCGCTCGCCCAAATGGATCGAGCATTGGAGAAGCTCTGTCGCTGCCGGGATCGATCAAATCGGTGCGGAGATCGGTGAGAGCACCGGTCCCATCGATATGGTGCAGATCGGCTTTGGTGTCGCGCTCGGATACGCAGATTTCCGGATGGCCGACATGCTGGACTGGCGTGCCAATAACGCTGCCTTGGCGGAATGGTATACGGAGTTCTCGCAACGCCCGTCAATGCAGGGCACCCGCCCGGATGCCTAAGCGAGGCCATTAACGGCAGAGGCTTGCGCCTTTGACATAAAGCGACCTAATCTCCCCACCTTGTTCAATACCGCGCGAGGTGGGGAGAGATGCGTGCACTCCGACGGCTGATACCATCGCTCAACGCACTATATGTGTTTGAAGCGGCGGCCCGTCTCGGCTCCTTCTCCCGTGCGGCGGATGAGCTGGGTATCTCCCAACCAGCCGTAAGCCATCGCATGCGGGAACTTGAAGACGGCTTCGGTCTCCCCCTGTTTGACCGCCAACATCGCGGGATATCTCTGACCGCTGAGGGCGCCCTGTTTCATGCAGAAGTCAGTGGCGCTATGGCAAGGCTGCTTGAATCCGCCCAAGGCCTCGCCCGCGCGGCACGACCGGCAGGGTCCGTTTCTCTATGTGTTTCGACGGCCTTAGCTGCATTCTGGCTTCTTCCCCGGGCCAGTCGCCTTCGGGCCGCCCACCCAGACATCACGCTGCATATTCAGACAACCGATAGCGAAGTCGATGTCGCCAGTGGTGACTTCGATCTCGCAATACCGCTGGGGCACGAGGATTGGACAGGGCACGCCAGGCGAACACTTTGTAAAGAAAGCGTTATCCCCGTTTGCGCGCCCTCCTATCTAGATTGGTTGGGGGGCCCGCTCAACCCGGACACCCTGGATCGCGCGACCCTTTTGCAACTGGATGAGCCGTATCGGGGCAAGCGGATGACCTGGTCCAGCTGGCTGGCGGAAGCGGGCATTGCTTCGATCGCGCCACGGGCAGAGTTGAGCTTCAATGACTATCTGATTGTCCTGCAGGGCGCACTTGCGGGACAAGGCATCGCGCTTGGCTGGCGCCACATCGTCACGGACCTACTCGAACAAGGTCTGCTTGTGGCTGCTGGCCCACATGATGTCGTGACGGATCGGGACTTCGTCCTCCTTCGCCCTGAATCAACACAAGACAGCCCCGCCGTCGACGCAGTCCATCGCTGGCTGTTGGAAGAAGCGGCTGCGGCCGGACTATCTCCGCAACTCCCATAAATTCAGATAATGAAAAGATGCGAAAATTTCGCGATCACAAATGATCGCCACAAGATACTGTGGGGATAATAATGATCGGGAGGATAACAAAATGGCGGTTGGCTCTGAAACACAGGAAGCAGATCGTGGCCAAGCTGTAACACGAGGCGGGCGACGGCGTGGAGGGGGACGCGCGGGCAGAAGCGCCGATGCCTCAATGGCATCGACACCACTGGCGCCATTCATCAAGCGTCAGATCCCCTGTTACGATCCCTTCGACGAAGAGACTCTGGTCCGGCTTGAGAACACGGCTGACGATATCCTGGCTGAGGTTGGGATTGAGTTCTGGGAGGACGAGGAATGTCTGCGTCTGTGGAAGGAAGCTGGCGCAACGGTAGACGGCGTCCGGGTGCGTTTCGACCGAGGGATGGTGCGAGCGATCATCCAGCGTTCCGCCCCGCGCGTCTTCACCCAGCACGCCCGTAATCCCGCCAAGTCGGTTACATATGGCGATAATAATCTGGTTTTTCTGCCGGCCTATGGCTCGCCCTTTATACGGACGTTGGATGATGGTCGACGCTACGGGACGATCGAGGATTTCAAGAACCTAGTTCGTATCGCCTATACCACGCCCTATCTGCATCATTCCGGCGGCACGATCTGCGAGCCCGTCGATATCCCGGTTAACAAGCGCCATCTGGATATGATCGACGCCCATCTGACCTATAGCGATAAACCCTTTCTGGGATCGGTCACGGCGCCGGAGCGAGCGGCGGATTCAGTCGAGATGGCGCGGATCGTCTTCGGCAAAGAGTTCGTTGATCAGAACTGCGTCGTAATGGGCAATATCAATGCGAACTCTCCCCTCGTCTTCGATGGCGTGATGACCGGGGCATTGAGAACCTATTCAGCGGCCAATCAGGGCATGGTGATCGTTCCCTTCATCCTTGGGGGCGCGATGGGTCCAGCGACGATGGCGGGCGCGGTTGCACAAGCCCTGGCGGAAGGCATGGTGGGTGTGGCCACGACGCAGCTCGTCCGGCCCGGCGCCCCTGCGGTCTTCGGAAATTTCGTCAGTTCCATGTCCTTGCGTTCCGGCGCCCCGACTTTCGGGATGCCGGAACCGTCACTCGGCACATATGCAATTGGACAGCTGGCGCGGCGTCTGGGCGTGCCGCTACGAACCGGCGGCTCCTTCACGAGTTCGAAGATTCCCGATGCACAAGCCGCACAAGAAAGCGCGGATTCACTGATGCCAGCCTTGCTTGCCGGTGGGAATTTCATCCTGCATGCGGCGGGCTGGTTGGAAGGCGGCCTGACCATGGGCTTTGAAAAGATGATGCTGGATATCGATCATCTCGGCATGATGCATACATTCCTGAAAGGGATGACCATCGACGACAACACCCTGGCGATGGACGCATTTCGTGAGGTTGGCCCAGGCAAGCACTTCCTCGGTTGTGCCCATACGATGGAGAATTATGGGCAAGCCTATTACGACTCAGAGCTGGCGAACGCGGAATCCTTTGAGCAATGGCGCGATGCCGGTTCGTCAGATGCGGTGGAGCGCGCCAATGCACGGTGGAAGCAAGTCCTATCCGATTATCAAGCACCGGAGATGGATGCGGGCGTCCGCGCGGCACTGGATGACTTCATCACGCGACGCAAAGCTGACATGGCAGATGCCTGGTACTGAATGTTCAGGTTCAGCTATTCGCGAAAATTGTACAATCGCAGGAAGGTTTGGGCGGAACGCACTGACACCCTATTGCCCCCTTACAAGTCCTGCCGGCCTGGATTTCATCTGGTTTGAGCTCCGTCGTAACGGACAGAAAACCATCCACGACCTGCCCATGCCACTGAACCGGCACCATTAATTTCTCGCAAGCAACGGAGCGTGCTTCCAGCTGTCGTGGCAGGCTGTTACTGAACCGCTTGCCCAGATAGCGAATGATTGTCGGGCGCCGGTTCTCCGCAATCCACGCCGCTTGATCGCGAATTCGCGTGCTTACTTCGTTCGGCCAGGATGAAAGGCTTTTACCGCGCAGGTTCTGCCCATTGATGGTCGCGACGTTCTCGCCGTAGACCTTGTAGACAAAATCCTCACCTGGATCAGCCACAGCGAGGACGATGTCCGGCAGCCATTCGGCGAAATCCAGCGGATCAAACCGGGCACTGGGCAGCACTCCGCTTTCCGCCCCGTCGCCATCGGCACGCAGAAGCAAAGGGGAAATTTTCTCCCCAAAGGACTGAAGGCGTAACGAAAGAAGCGGAAAGTCAGTCATACTCGGCACCCTATTCCCCTCTGCCAAGCTCACCCTACCCTATTCGGCAAATAAGACACGCTTAAGAAATGCCGCATTCCTGTCGCAACAAAATCCAAAATTGATTGCTGGGCAATATTATCGCAAAATGTGATCACAAGAAACCAACAAGGCGGTTCTTACGCGCTGATAAGCTTCTAAGAATGACAGATCCACGAAGCACGAACCAAAGGAAAACACTAGGCATGTCCAATGACCCGGAGGAGACGCCACCGGATATGCTGGAAACCACGCAGGAGCGTGTCTATCGCAGTCTCCGGTGGCGGATCATGCGTGGCCACTTCAAACCAGGTCGCGCCGTTACAATCCGGGGATTGGCGGAAGAGCTATCGGTCAGCATGACTCCGGTCCGCGAAGCCTTGCGGCGACTGGTCAGCGAACAGGCACTCGAACTGCAATCAAATCGACGCGTCACAGTTCCTGGCATGACACATGAGAAGTTTCGCGATCTCGCTGACGCGCGTGTTGCGCTTGAGGTTCTGGCGGCCCGCCAAGCCATGCGGCATCAAAGTGATGATCTGGCAGATCGTCTGGAAGCCATTGACAATGAATTGGACGCCGCCATCGAAGCCGGCGACGCAGAGGCCTATATCGACCGCAATATTGCCTTCCATTTCACGCTTTACCAGGAAGCGCCCGGCAGCGTGGCAATGCCATTGATCGAAAGCCTGTGGCTCCAAATCGGACCATTCATGCATCTGACCAGACAGAGCCTGGGGGTCACCTATACTGAAGACCGGCACACGGACGCGATTGCCGCGATACGGGCGAATGATGCCGAAGCTTTGGCCCGTGCGATTGAAAGTGACATCCGCGATGGCATGGGCTCCCTACCCCGTGAACAACTACCATTTGACGAACCCTGAGTTGCTATTTCGTCGATTTACTTAATCAAAGTAATATTTATCCTTGATGCCTCTCGGTTTCTTAGGGTTTAATACGCTCATTAGTTTTCATACTTGGATAGGCATGTGATGCAGTTTTCGGCCAACGGTTGAACACCCGAGCATTCGCTGGGTCACGCTCTAAAATCGGTCTGATCCTTTCCGTCTGAGCACCATATCAAGGGGGTGCTTGAGACAGAACCTCGGGAGCGACGGATGCACGATATGACGACAAGGCAGCTGGCGACGCATGACGGGGTGTTTTTCCTCTTCGATGACATGCGGCTATATATCCGGATCGATACGAATACGATCACCGATGAAGGTCTGGATCATCTCTCTGCAGCGATGGACGATGTTTCCCCCACCAATCCGATCAGTTTGCATCTGAATGCCCACGAGTGGCAGATGCGCGAGAACCTAACCTTCGATGACGTCAAGCTGCGGCTCACGGAGTTGCGGGAAAGCCCCAGCAGCCGCTACATGGCGAAACGATACCGGGCTGCCAGCAAACCGCTGGGCACGGCAGATCAGCCCGGCAGCCAGCGGATTGGCGATCTATTCTCAATCGTCGATGCCCGAAATGGCCTTATCGACAATGATACGCTCCGCGCCGTCGACGCGACCGGCCTGTCTGGCCGTATCATCCTGTTGGAGGTTCACTCCCCGCATCAGATCGTCTTTAAGCATATCGGTGCGGATCATGCCCGACGCTTTGGTGATGATTGGCCTAAACAGGCTCTGGGGACGGCCACCCATAACGACCAGCCGGACGCTGAATATTCCGACTGGGTTCATAAACACTATATCGATACGCTGGAAAATGGTGCGCGACGGGACTTTATCGATGCGATCATTGATGTGCATCGGCCGGGTGCACAGCCGGTACGGTCTCAATACGACCGGCTATTACAACCCGTTCGATACGCAAATGGTGCGGATGGTCTGCTCGTCGTTTCAGAGGTTATGCCAAGGCTTCTTCCCTTAGCGTCATAAGCTCCAGCACATCGCGCTCCAACCAAGGGCGATCCATCCAAATCAGTGCAAGGTCCAGATCGCCATGGACTTCATTGCCTTTCCAATGAACGCCGCGTTCTGCATGCCGGTAGCCATAACGCCGGACAATCTGTTTCTCGATCAAGATCGGGTCGACCAGACTGATCGTATAGTCAGGCTCCCAAATCTTAAGGGCCAAAGCGCGGGACAAGCGCGGCAGAATGGACGCAAACCGGCCACCACGAACCGCAGGATGCGCCCAGGTACCCCCGGAATAACAGACCCGCCCCTGGATCACGCTAGCTCCAAATGCGCCACACGCGCAGGCTTCTCGCGGGAAGCTCTGAGCCTCGGGATCCGAATAGAAAAACTGCATGCTCGTCAGCAATTCATGCAGCGATGAATCGTAAATCAGATAGAGCCGTGCACTTTGCGCACAAATCGTTTCTCCATCCTTCTTGCCTTCAATCCAGAATATCTCATCCAGGCCGTCAAACTCCCAGAAGCTCGCATCAAACATCGGCATCAAGGGAAACCAATGCTCGCGAAACTGCCTGTTGAGTTCCAAAAGCGCATCGAAATCATCCCGGATGAAGAGTTCAATCCCGTCGCGCCGCAGCGATTCCGTACCCCGCAAAAGCCAGAGGTCTAAGGTGTCCCGACGTTGCAGAGACTTCTTTAAGAATTTTCCCAATTCCATATTCATGATCTGCCACTCCCATTCTTTTCAAGGTTACTGCCCAGGAAGAAAGAACGGCGACTCGGTATCCAGGTATACACAAATTAGGCAAAGTTTCATGAACCTGGGGTCAGCTTGGCATTGTTTCCGCAGTGCAGTATAAGCCCAGGAATATTGAGCCTACCCAGTTTCGTGGAAGGAGCCGTTTGTTATGAGTGATCAATCGCAAGAGCCTAATAATGGTGTCGATCCCGTAGAATGGAGCCGCAACATGGCGTCCATTGCGGAGCGCGGGCAACGTCTGGTCACTGAGTTCCTGGCGAAACAGAGAGAAACGACGGATGGATCACTGGGCCATGGTGATCCGTTGAATGTCGGGACCGCCTTCCTGGAAATGACCCAGGCAATGATGCGCAATCCGCAAGCGATGATGCAGGCTCAAGTTTCATTGTGGTCTGACTATATGAACCTGTGGCAAACAACTGCGCAGAAAATGATGGGCCAGGAAGCCACTCCCATCATTCAGCCTGAACGCGAAGACCGCCGCTTCAAGGATGATGCCTGGTCAGAAAACGCAATGTTCGACTTCATAAAGCAGTCCTATCTGCTGACCGCGCGCTGGATGCAAAACACGGTCAATGATGTCGAAGGCCTGGACGAAAAGACCGCCCAGAAAGTTGATTTTTATACCCGGCAATATGCCGATGCGATGGCGCCATCCAACTTTGTCATGACCAATCCGGAAGTCCTGCGCGAGACCATGGACAGCAAGGGCGAGAACCTGGTCAAAGGTCTCGAGAACCTGCTGGGTGATCTTGAAAAAGGCGAAGGACAGCTCAAGATTTCCATGACAGATCAGGACGCATTTGAAGTCGGTGAGAACCTGGCCATGACGCCGGGGGAAATCGTCTTCCAGACCGATCTGATGCAGTTGATCCAGTATTCTCCGACCACTGAGACAGTGCATAAGCGTCCGCTCCTGATCGTGCCCCCCTGGATCAACAAGTTCTACATCCTGGATCTGCGCGCCAAGAATAGCTTCATCAGCTGGGCCGTCTCCCAAGGCATCACGGTCTTTGTTGTCTCTTGGGTTAACCCGGATGAACAACTGGCCCAGAAGTCTTTCGAAGATTACATGATTGAAGGCCCTCTCGCGGCGATTGACGCCATAGAGCAGGCAACCGGTGTAAAAGACGTCAATATGATCGGTTATTGCCTGGGTGGCACTCTGACCGCTGCCACCTTGGCCCATATGGCAGCCAAGGGTGACAATCGGGTTAAGTCCGTAACCTATTTCACGACCATGATTGATTTTGCCGAAGCCGGGGAGCTTGGCGTCTTCATTGATGAGGAACAGCTAGCCGCCTTGGAAGCACGTATGAATGAGCGTGGCTATCTGGAAGGCTCAGAGATGGCGACAACATTCAACATGCTGCGGGCCAATGATCTGATTTGGTCCTTCGTGGTGAACAACTATTTGATGGGTAAGGATCCCTTCCCCTTCGATCTGCTGTATTGGAATTCGGATTCAACCCGGATGCCGGCCGCGATGCATAGTTATTACCTGCGCAATATGTATCTGGAGAACAAGCTGATCGAACCGGGAGCGTTGGAGCTGGGCGGCACACCGATTGACCTAACGACGATCAAAACGCCGACCTTCGTCCTGTCGACGAAGGAGGATCATATCGCGCCTTGGAAATCGACCTTTGCAGCGGTTAACACCTATGCCGGTCCGATCAAGTTCTGTCTGGCGGGATCCGGTCACATTGCGGGCGTCGTGAACCCGCCCAACCCGGACAAGCAGAAATATGGCTACTGGACCTATTCGCGCAAAGTGAAGTCACCGGATAGCTGGTACGAGAAAGCGACCCACCATGAAGGCTCTTGGTGGCCGGAATGGAAGAGCTGGCTGGAGAAACACGCTGGCCCGCAAGTCCCGGCCCGGGAACCTGGTGCGGGCAAGCTGGCCGTGCTGGAACCAGCTCCCGGCTCCTACGTTAAATCTCGCCTTCAATAGGATACCCCATGTTGCAAACCGCGAGAGGATTTGGTGGCGCGGTCGTTGCCCCCCACCATTTGGCGGCCCGGGCGGGTCAGGACATCCTTTCCGAAGGGGGCAATGCGGTCGAGGCAATGATCGCGGCGGCAGCAGCGATAGCCGTCGTCTATCCGCATATGAATTCCCTAGGCGGCGATAACTTTTGGCTGATCGCACAGCCTGGCAAGGCACCACAGGGTATCGAAGCAACGGGGCCAGCGGCTCAGGCTGCCAGTATCGATTTCTATCGAGATCAAAGCCTTGGCGCGATCCCGTCACGGGGTCCTCTCGCGGCGCTGACTGTGGCTGGGGCAACCGCAGGATGGGACGCCGCCCTTGCCTATTCAAGGAACAGCCTTGGTGGGCGCTTACCCCTGTCTCGATTGTTGGAAGCAGCAATCCATCATGCAAAGACCGGAATTGCGGTCACCCAGACACAGGCCACCAATACAGCGGTAAAACGGCCTGAAATGGCAAACTCACCCGGCTTTGAAAGCACCTACTGCCCCGACGGCAGGGTGCCGGAACCGGGGGAGCGCTTTTACCAAGCAGCTCTGGCCGAGACCCTGTCCCGCATTGGCGACGCCGGTGTCGATGATTTCTATCGTGGCGATCTGGCACGCGCCATCGCGAAAGACCTGCAGGCTGCTGGAAGCCCAGTCGCTCTATCCGATCTGGAAACCTTCTCCGCTCGGTTGGTCGATCCGCTGTCTGTGGCTGTGAAAGATAGCAACGTCTTCAACATGCCGCCCCCGACCCAAGGTCTGGCCTCTTTGATGATCCTGGGGATCGCCCAGCATCTGGACCTTGGGGAGCCCGGAAGTTTTGCCTTCGTTCACGGGCTGTTGGAAGCCACCAAGCGATCCTTCATGATCCGTGACCGCCATGTCACCGATCCGGATTACATGACCGTCGATCCGACAGACTTCCTTGATCCGAACTGGCTGAAATCCCAGGCCGAAAAGATTGACGATGCGAGCGCGCTGCCCTGGCCCGCGCCGCAGAACGCGGGCGACACGGTCTGGCTCGGCGCGATTGATAAGGACGGCAATGCCGTCAGCTTCATACAATCGACCTATTGGGAGTTCGGTTCCGGCGTTGTGCTGCCGGAAACCGGTATCGTCTGGCAGAACAGAGGCACCAGCTTCTCTCTGGATCCGAGCCATCACAATCGTCTGGATCCGGGCCGCCGGCCTTTCCACACCATCCAACCGGCGCTCGCGCAATTGGCGGATGGACGTGTGGTCAGCTATGGCACCATGGGGGGCGAAGGACAGCCCCAGACACAGGCTATGCTCTATGCCCGCCATGTCCTAATGGGTCAGTCGGTGCAGGAGGCCGTCAGTGCGCCACGCTGGCTGCTTGGCCGCACCTGGGGCTCAGAGGCGACGAATGTGCGAATTGAGAACCGGTTCGACCCCACCGTCATCGATGCCCTGATCTCCGCCGGCCATGACATTGAAACCATTGGGCCGTTTGATGAAGTGACGGGGCATGCCGGCATGCTGGTCCACCACCCCTCCGGTCTCATCGAAGCGGCGGCGGATCCCAGGAGCGATGGCCAGGCGGCTGTGCTCTAGCTATTGAGCAGCTCAACCCGGCATTGAAAGCAGTTGTTCTGGGCAGAGCGGATATGGACGAAGACCACTTCAGGCTCTGCTAGTATTTCTTCGGCACGGGTTATGATCTCTCCGTTCGGAACCACATCGCCGGTTCCATAGACGATCCGCTCCCCCGCGTCGTATCCACGCAGAATGTATGTTTCACTCTCTAGCATTTCAGGCAGTTCATCGACCAAATCCGCTCTATCACAGGCGTCAGCGTGAACATACAGCGGCCCGACCTCTGCATAGGGTTGAATAGTCTCAAAGGGGCGGTGGCCCAGCACCAAGTATCGCTCGCCCTTCTCGACCGGGCGCATGCAATGCCGACACGGCACCCCGACCCCAGAGGAAACAGCAACCTCTGGCGCTTGTCCGTTGGAATCCTCCGCGCCTTCCCGGAGAGCGGCAACCGCACTCGTGGGTAGCCCAATAAACTTAACAGACATCGTCGAAATCTCCTTCACGTTGGGTGTTTCAACGACAATGTTCTGAAAATGAAGCGCTACCCACCCGGATATTGCTGTGTGTTCACAATCCGCAGGGAGAGACTGCGGTTGCGGCCGGTTAGAGGAATGTTTCCTGAAACTCTCGCGCGCCATCCGCAGAGAAATGGACAACCCGTGTGTTTCTGTCACAGCGTGTCCATCCCAACGCCTCAAACCGGGTGAAGAGCGCACGGCCCAAACTTCCGGCCAGATGAGAGCGGCGTTCACTCCAGTCGAGGCATTCCCGGCACAGCGGCGACCGATTGGACTGCAGCGTCGGCAGATCCACCCCAAAGTCACTCACAAAGGCTTCCCCAGCGTCCGTTAAAGACAGCGTCTCCCCTTCGCCATCAATGAAGCCCCGAGATTGCATCGCCGAAAGCAACTGCACACCCTTCGCCCCCGCCAAGTGATTGTAACAGACGCGCGCCTGGCGCAGGGCTTCGTCCTTCGGACCGGTCCGGGTTCGAAGATGTCCCGACCGCGCCGCCAGCCCCATCAACCCTTCCAGCGCTTCGGCAACGCTATCATCGGCGAGCGAGAAGTATTTGTGCCGCCCCTGCTTGCGCGGTCGCAACAACCCACCCTTATCGAGCTTGGATAAGTGAGAACTCGCGGTCTGAAGCGTTACGCCGGCTTCCGCTGCCAGTTCACTCGCGGTCAGAGCCTTTCCGCCCATCAGTGCCGTCAGAATATTTGCCCGCGCCGGATCGCCAATGAGCGACGCGATACGAACGATGTCGGGTCCTTCTTTCATAGTTCGATCCTAGTCGAAGCATCTACTGCAATCAACTTGCTAAACAGACCCTCCGGCAGCGCACAAAACTCCGCTGACCATTACTGACATAAGGACAAGCACAATCATGCTAACCTGCATCATTCGATATGAAATCGAGCCTACGAAGAAAGACTGCTTCATTGAGTACGCAAAGAATTGGGGCCAAGCGATCCCAAGATGCGGAGCCGATCTGATCGGGTATTTCGCCCCGCATGAGGGTTCCTCCACCCTCGCCTATGGGATTTACAATATTGCGAGCCTTGCGGCCTATGAAGAATACAGAGGCCGCCTCGCCAATGACCCGCTTGGACAGGCAAACTATGACTTTGCCCAGCGTGAGAAGTTTCTCAGGCGCGAAGACCGAACATTCCTCAAGCTGGCGTCACTTCCTCACGCGCCGCAGGAGGCGTGAGCATGAACCGGACATCAGGACGCGCGGGTGAGTTGGCCCTGTTGGGGATACTCGCCCTATTGTGGGGCTCATCCTATCTCTTCCTCAAGACCGCCGTCATCGAGATCCCGCCCGTCACCATCATAGCCTTACGCGTCTTGGGCGCCACGCTGTTTCTCGGCGCCATCATGGCCTTTAAGGGAGAGAGCGTCCCGAACGACACCAACACATGGGGGCGACTCCTCATTCAAGCCATCCTGAACAGCATCGCTGCCTGGACGCTTCTTGCCTGGGGGCAGCAATATGTGGATGCCGGGCTCGCCAGTGTCCTGAACTCAACGGCGCCGATTTTCGTTGTGATTGCCACAGCCTTATTGCCGCAACAGCAAACACCCACTTATCGAAAAATCACCGGTGCCGGGGTTAGCCTGGTCGGGGTTGCCGCCATCGTAGGGACAGACGCGCTGTCAGGACTGGGGGACGGCCTCTCAGGTCAAATTGCCTGCCTTGTCGGCGCAGCTCTCTATGCCGGGGCCGCCCTTCACGGTCGTCGATTTGGCCATATCAGCCCGCTCGCCACCGCCACGGGAACAATGATTTGGGCGTCTATCGCCTTGGTCCCGGCTGCCTTGCTGTTTGAGCAACCCTGGACATTGAAGCCGTCGATCGAAGCCATGCTTTCCGTGGCCATCCTCTCAATTCCCTGCACGGCCATCGCGCTCCTCATTTACTTTCGCCTCGTCAGGACGCTCGGATCCCTCGGCACAGCGAGCCAGGCCTATCTGCGTGCTGGGATTGGGGTCCTTCTCGGCGTCTCTATCTTGGGAGAGACGCTCACGTTGAATATCGCGCTCGGCATGCTCCTCGCCATCGGCGGTGTTGCGCTGATCAATTGGCCCGCACGACGTTAAGCGCTGGCAATAACGACATCTCCTCGCCCCTGGCTTTTCTCTGTTAGCGGCTAAGTCTGAGCCGCTGCGATGGCGGCGGCGAGGACGATGTCGTCTACGTTGGCGCCACGGCTCAAGTCGCAGACCGGTTTTGCAAAGCCTTGCAGGAAGGGGCCGAGCGCCTGAACACCGCCCATATATTGGGTGAGCTTATAGGCAATGTTTCCGGAATCAAGATCGGGGAAGATCAAGACATTGGCCTGCCCCGCAACCGCGCTGCTGCCATCGGTCTTCTTGGCTGCAACGGACGGGATCAAGGCGCTGTCGGCCTGCAATTCCCCATCCATCGCGAGATCAGGGCGTCGTTCTGAAGCGCGCGCAAAGGCATCGCGCACCTTCCTGACGTGATCATGCTCCGCGCTGCCCTTCGTGGAATAAGACAAGAAGGCGAGCCTCGGCGCTTCCGGTAACAAAGCCGCCGCGCTCTCCGCCGACGCAAGGGCGATATCGGCAAGCTCTTCCGCTGTCGGGTCCGCATTCACCGCGCAATCGGCGAAAAGAAACGCCCGTGAACCCGCGCCCTGAAAATCAGGATGCAGCATCAGGAAATAGCTGGAGACCGTCTCAATGCCCGCCGCCGGCCCAATCGTCATGGCAGCGGCCTCAATAACCCGCCGGGTCGGATTGGCTGCACCTGCAACCATCGCAGCTGCATCCCCTGCTGCGACCATGGCGCCAGCGAGATAGAGCGGCTTCTTCAACAGGCGGCGCGCCATGCTTTCGTTCAAGCGTTCCCGCGTTGCGACCAGATGGGCTGCATAACGGTCGAGATCACCCTCCCCCGGCATCGCATCGGGCAGGATGACCGGATCGGCGAGCCCTTCGGCGGAAAGCCGCGCCGCAGCCTCCCGAATACGCGCGTCCTCACCCTCCGGCAGGACGATACGAGCCTGCCGCGCGCGGGCCTTTTCAAGCAGTTCATCGATCAAAGCCATACCGATCCATCACCCTGTACCATTCAATTAGACACATCTGTTCCTTACAGCCTGATCATATCCACCCCAAAAGCTAGGGCCAGTTGGAAAAATGAACCCATGTCAGGGAGACCCCCATGAGCGATGAAACAGAAGAAGTCCGGATCCACCGTGGTTTGAAAGGCGTCTATTTCGAACGCTCTGCTGTCAGTTTCATCGATGGCAAGGCGGGATATCTCAGCTATCGCGGCTATTCGATCCACGATCTGGCCGCCCATTCCAGCTTTGAAGAGACCGCCTATCTGCTGATGTATGGCGAATTGCCAACAGCCGAAGAACTTGGGAAATTCGATGCCTCCCTGAAAGCAGCGCGGCAGCTGCCCACCCCGGTCCTCGACCTGCTGGACGCGATGAAAGATGCGCATCCTATGGAAGTCATGCGCACGGCGGTTTCAATGCTCGGCAGCTTCGATCCGGATTTGGCGGATGACAGCCCGGAGGCGGTTCTGCGCAAGGGCGTGCGGTTGACCTCCCAAGCGCCGATGATCGTCGCCGCGCATGAGCGGATTAGGAACGGCCTTGATCCCGTAACGCCGAATCCGAATAACGGGCATGCCGCGAACTTCCTGCATCTGTTAACCGGCGAAGCCCCCAGTGCCGACGCCGCCAAGCTGATGGACACGGATTTCATCCTGCATGCGGAACATGGCTCCAACGCCTCTGCCTTCACCGCACGGGTGGTGATCGGCACAGAGGCCAATCTGCATGCTGCTGTTACCGCCGGAATAGCAGCCCTTTCCGGCCCGGCCCATGGCGGTGCTGCTGAAGATGTCATGAAAATGGCGCTGGAGATTGGGGAGCCCGCCAATGCCGCCGACTATGTCAAAACCAGGCGCAAGAACCGCGAGCCCGTGACCGGCTTCGGCCACCGGGTCTATCGGGCAGAGGACCCGCGCGCCCGGCATATGCGTGATGGCGTCGAAAAGCTCTCCAAAGAAATGGGTGAGCCGAAATGGTTCGAAATCCTGCAAGCCGTCGTCAACGCCATGCAGCCCTATAGCCGCCACGGTGTGAATGTGAATGTCGATTTCTATTCAGGTGTAATCTACTACCTGCACAAGATCCCCCACGACCTCTTCGTCCCCATATTCTCCATCGGCCGCGTCCCCGGCTGGACCGTCCAGGCGATTGAGCAGAAGGCGAATAATATTCTCATTCGCCCATTAACCCTCTACAATGGAGAGGAACCACGGGATTACATCCCCATGCAAGACAGATAGGCACCACCTCACATGTTCGATCCACGCGCACCAGAAAATCTCGTCGATTTAGAGAGATACCCGGTCGACGATCCGGACTCTCCAAAGGCGGAGTTGGTGTTGGAGCGACTGCGCGACGGTCTAGCGCGGGATGGCGCAGTTTCTCTTCCCGGCTTTTTGAAACCCGATGGCTTGTCGTTATTGGCCGATGAGGGAAATGCGTTGTCCCCACTTGCCTATACCGGCCCGACGGAGGCGAGCCCCTATTTCTTCAATTACGACCTCGCCCAGTCGAATGATCCCGATCACCCGGTTCGGCGTAGAAACACGCGGCGACTGGCGCAGGTTGCAACTGATCTGATCCCGCGTGAATCCGGCCTTTGGCGACTTTTTCAATGGCCTGCGATCCCAGCCTTCCTCGCCAAGGCGCTTGGTTATCCGGCGCTTTACCCCGCGGCAGATCGCTATCAATCGCTCAATATCTCCGTTATGGAAGAAGGTGGCCGCCAACAATGGCACTTTGATTCCAGCCCTTTCGTCACAACCCTTCTATTACAAGCGCCACAGGCCGGTGGGGATTTTGAGTACGTCCCCAACCTGCGCGAGGATGAGAACGAGCATTTCGATGAAGTTCGCCGCGTCATGGACGGCGATACCAATCGCATCCGCCGCATCGCTATCGAACCCGGAATGCTGAATCTGTTCAAGGGGCACTATTCCATGCATCAGGTTACCCCCGTCGTCGGTCAAAAACGCCGCATCCAAAGCATCCTCGCCTACCGAGACGCCCCAGACCAACACGGCAGCCTTAAATCCAGCATCCTGCACTACGGCCCCAGGGTCGCGATCAAAGAAGGTCTCAGCCCAACTGAACGGGACATACTGCTGGCCGGATAATTACAGCCCGCGCTAAAGGTCCAAAAACCGTCAACAGCTTTGGGGCAAACCTCGCCAGCCCTATAGCCGCTGCGGCGTGAACGTTGATTTCCAATCAGGCGGGGGAGACCTTCGCTGTTCGGCATAGCCCACCATAGCTCTAGTCCAACCTGCGTCGCTGTATTTCGCGGGTGTTTTCGATGGTGCGGTCGGTGTCTTGCCAGCCCTCTACGCGGTGTTGTTCCGGGGTCCTTGGCGGTGGCCGGTTTTTGTAGGTTTTGGGACGGGCGCAGGCGAATAGGAGGAGGCTTGCCGCGCCGGTCAGGGCGGCCCGTCGGGACAGGGGGCGTGGTGTCTTCATTCGCATGCGGCGATCATGCCGATGACCCGGAATGATTTCAACCCGCGCTGTCGTTGCCCTTAAAGCGGTCTTAAGCGAAGCGGAGTTGGGTGCCGAGGCCCTTGGCGCGGGCCTTTTCCAGGAATAGATGGCCGAGCGCGATGTCGGAGAGGCTGAGGCCGCGATGCCAGAACAGGATGGTCTCGTCATCATTCTCTCGCCCCGGTTTCAGGCCGGCGACGACCTGGCCCATCTCGGCATGCAGGGTTTCCTCACTCAGCTTACCGGTCTCGACATGGGCGCGCAGACTGCCGAGCTTACCGCCCTTGCACTGGCCCCAGTCATCCACCACCAGCTTCGACATGATGTCGGTCAGGGACAGCTCAACCGCGCTCATCGTGCCATAGGGGACGACGAAGGCACCGGGCTTGATCCAGTCGGTCTTGAGCATCGGTTGCGGGGCGGAAAGACGCGAGGCCTCCACCACGATATCGGCGCCGACGACACAGCTTTCCCAATCCGTTGTGGCGCGCACCGGTTTGCCCAGGTCTTGGGACAGGCGCTCGGCAAAGGGCTCATAGCTTTCCGGGCGGCGGGAATGCACGCGGATCTCATCAAAGTCGAAGAGGCTGTCGAGCAACCGCACATTCCAGTAGGCCGTCCCCCGCGCGCCAATATGGCCGAGGATTTTCGACCCCTTGCGCGCCAGATACTTGGCGCCAACCGCCGTCAGCGCCCCGGTCCGCATATCGGTGATGTCGGAAGCATCCAGGACCGCGACCGGCTGCCCTGTCTGCGGACAGAAGAGATTGAGCAACGCCATTTCGGAGCGCAGGCCGCGTGTGTAGTTATCGACATAGTCGCCAACAACCTTCACGCCTGCGAGACCGCCGCTTTCCGTCAGGGGCGAGCCGATATCGGCGATATACCCCCGCAGGACATTGAAATGGCCGTTGAAGGCGGGGTTGGGCTCCAGATGGACGCGCGGTTCGATGACCGTGCCGCCCTGCCCCTGCGCGCGGAGGCCCGCTTCAATCGCCGCGATGACTTCCAGATCGTCGAGTTCCAACTGCGCGATATCCGGCCCGCCCAACCAGGTAATCCAGCTCTCACTCATGATGTCGCGTCCTCATCCGGTTCCAACATGTCAAACTGCGTGGGAATCTCCGTGGGCGCCTTGAGACCGATATAGGCCCAGCCTTGGCGGGCCAGCATCCGTCCGCGCGGGGTCCGCTGAACCAGCCCCTGCTGGATCAGGAAAGGCTCGACCACCTCTTCCAGCACATCCCGCTCATTCCCCAGCGCTGCCGCCAGGGTCTCTGCGCCCACCGGACCACCGCCATAATTCTCTGCAATGCAGTTCAGATAGCGCCGATCCATGCTGTCCAGGCCGCGCGCATCCACATCGAGCCGCAGTAGCGCTGAATCCGCCGCCTTCGCATCGACAACCTCCACACCCATCACGCCGGAGATATCGCGCACCCGGCGTAGCAGGCGGTTGGCAACACGCGGCGTGCCCCGGCTGCGGCGTGCGACTTCACGGGCACCATCATCGGACATCACCATATCAAGCACCCGGGCGCCCCGACGCACGATCTCTGTCAGCTCTTCTTCGGTGTAGAAATTCATATGCAGCGGGATGCCAAACCGCTCCCGCAGTGGTGTGGTGATCAGGCCCGCGCGGGTTGTGGCGGCGACCAAGGTGAATGGCGGCAGGTCAATGCGAACGGAACGCGCTGCAGGTCCCTCCCCAATGATCAGGTCGAGCTGGAAATCCTCCATCGCCGGATAGAGGATTTCCTCCACCGCCGGGCTCAGCCGATGAATTTCGTCGATGAAGAGAACATCGCGTTCCTGAAGATTGGTCAGCAGCGCCGCCAGATCGCCAGCCTTGGCAATGACCGGGCCGGAGGTGGCGCGAAACCCAACACCTAATTCCCGGCTGACGATCTGCGCCAGCGTCGTCTTGCCCAGGCCTGGCGGGCCATAGAACAGGGTGTGGTCCATCGCCTCCCCCCGCTGACGCGCTGCCGTGACGAAGATGCCGAGATTTTCCTTAACCGCGCTCTGTCCGATGAATTCATCCAGGCTGAGCGGTCGAATGGTGGAATCCCGTTGGTCCTCAGGCCGTTCGTCGGGCGCGACCAGCCGTTCTTCATCGCTCACCGGCCAAGCTCCCGAAGCGCATCGCGGATCAGAGCCGCTGTGCCCGCATCGGGGCCCAGGGCTTTCACTGCCTTGGCCACAGCCCCAAAGGCATCACTGCGCGAGTAACCGAGGTTGACGAGGGCGGAAACGGCATCTTCAGTTCCAGCCCCTGCGGCCACTTGCGCCGGTGCGCCCGAAGCAGCACCCGCCGCCGCAACGGGACCAAGCGCCATGCCGCCAACCTTATCCTTCAATTCAGAAACGATGCGTGCGGCGAGCTTCGGCCCGACGCCATTCGCCCGCGCCACCAAGGCTTTATCCTGCGCGGCAATGGCTTGGGCTGCTTCTTCCGGCGATAGCACGGAGAGGATCGCGAGCCCTACCCGCGCGCCAACGCCCTGAACCGTGGTCAGAAGCCGGAACCAATCCCGCTCCGACAGCGTGGCGAAGCCGAAGAGATGGATGTGATCTTCCCGCACATGGGTTTCGATTTCCAACGCGGTGGCTTCCCCCACAGCCGGCATGGCAGAAAGCGTGCGCGCGGAGCAAAAGACCAGATAGCCAACCCCACCGACATCGATGATGGCACTATCCTCCCCGACCCAATCGACCAATCCCTTTAGCCGCGCAATCATCGACGCCCCCTGATCTTTCCGGCGCGCCCTATCGCGGCTGTTTGGTTCTGCGCCCAGGCGCGTCCTGTATCCGCGCGATTGCCGTGACAGATCGCGACGGCGAGCGCATCGGCAGCATCTTCACTTTCCGGCCGGGCGCCTGGTAACAAGGTGCGTACCATCATACCAATCTGATCCTTCGTCGCCGCACCGGTTCCGACCACGGCCTGTTTAACGCTCTTGGCAGAATATTCAGATACCGGCAGCCCGAAAAGCGACGGCACCAGCAGCACGACACCGCGCGCATGACCCAGCTTCAAGGTTGTGCCCGGGTTCTTGTTCAGGAAGGTCTCTTCGACCGCAGCCTCTTCCGGTTGGAAACGGTGGAGGATATGCATCAACTCATCATGCAGCGCTTTCAGACGGTCTGAGAGTTCCGCATTCGACGGCGGATGGACCGCGCCGCAATCAACAAAGCTCAATCGGCCCGCACTCATTTCGACCACGCCCCACCCGGTATGGCGAAGGCCAGGATCCAGGCCGATAATTCGCATGAGCGTCAAAACCCTCCGCTATTCCGCGAGCCGTTCCATCACCTCATCGGGGATATCGAAATTGGCATAGACATTCTGGACGTCATCATTGTCATCCAAATTATCCATAAGTTTCAATATACTTGTAGCCGCGTCCTCAGACGCAACTTCCGTCAGCGTTTGCGGTTTCCAGATCAAGCCAGTCTCAGCCGCTTCACCAAAGCTCTCTTCCAGCGCTGCGGAGACATCATTCAGATCTTCCACTGCGCAGACGATCTCATGCCCGTCTTCGCTGGAGCTCACATCCTCTGCTCCGGCTTCAAGCGCTGCCTCAAAAACCGCATCCGCGTCACCGACTTCAGGTTTGTACTGAATGCGTCCGACGCGATCGAACATGAAGGAAACCGATCCGGTCTCTCCCATATTCCCGCCGCCTTTGGAGAAGATGGAGCGGATCTCGGCAGCAGACCGATTTCGGTTGTCGGTCATGACCTCAACAACAATCGCGATCCCGCCGGGCCCATAGCCCTCATAACGGATTTCATCATAATCCGTGCCTTCGCCACCGCCGGCGCCTTTTTGAATCGCACGCTCGATATTGTCTTTCGGCATGCTTTGTCCACGCGCTGTCTGGATTGCAAGTCGCAGCCGCGCATTGGAATCAGGATCACCGCCGCCCATCTTGGCCGAGATCATGATTTCCTTACCAAGCCGTGCGAAAAGCTGAGCACGCTTGCGATCCTGCGCGCCCTTCCGGTGCATGATGTTCTTAAATTTTGAGTGGCCCGCCATTCTGAAACTCCATCGACGCGACGCGAAGGAACGCGCTCTAAAACTGAGATCGTGATTAATGCCCGATTCGCAGAAGCTAGGCCCCTTTTAGGGCCACCTCGTTGCGCATCTGAGATATGTATAAAGAATTGATTAGGCGAGCGGGCAGAACCAAGCAAGCATGTTTCGCATAAACCATCCGCTACGATAGATGAACAAACCCAACTTTTTGAATTATAACCACTTTGTGTCCCCTTGATCGGAGATGTTTTTATTTACAAAAGACACGAATTGTATTTCGATCCGACCACGCGTTGAATCAGGGGAAGCTAAAGCGGCTCGATACATGAGCTAAACTAGCTTGAGGGTGGATATAACAAACACCAACCAACGCAGAAACTAGGAAGCAAAATGCCGCTTAAACTAGATCGGCTTAATATCGCTGTTATTGAAGATAATCCTCATATGCGGATCCTGATCAGGGATATCCTGCATGGCTTCGGTGTCCGTGACATCTTGGAATGCAATGACGGGTCGACCGCAATGCAGGAATTGAAGCATTGGTCGGCGGACATGGCATTCGTCGATTGGATGATGGAACCGTTGGACGGGCTCGATTTCGTTCGCCTTATCCGAACAGCATCAGACAGTCCTAATCCTTTTCTGCCCATCGTCATGCTGACGGGCCATACGGAACGCCATCGGATTATCGAAGCGCGCGATGCCGGTGTAAGTGAATTTTTGGCAAAGCCCGTTACACCGCTGGGCATCTACAGCCGGATAAAAGCGATTATTGAAAATCCACGCCCCTATGTTCGGGTCGGTCGCTACATGGGTCCTTGCCGGCGCAGAAAAGTCGAAGATATGGTCGGTGAAGGTCGGCGCGAAGCTGATGATAACGGTGGCGGTGAAAGTTCCCAGAATGCTTCGGTGGAAGGTTCGGCGAATTAAGCCTATGATGGGTTAGCGAACCTTCGGGCTGACCGGATTTGCACTTACTAAAGTCTCAATGAAAGGGTATCGGCATGGCCGACAATGAACAAAAACCCAAAGAAGGTGGTGCACCGGTACAGATGATCACGCCGCCACATCCGATCAAGGCGAAGGTTTCCGGCAGCGGCGGCCCCACTAAGGAGATGCTGGCAAAGGCAGAAGCAGCGATTACCAAGATGTCGGATGACTATCCGGTCTGGGCGGTGAAGGATGTGGAGAAACTGGGGGACTTGATTAAAGCTGTCGATCCTGCGGCAGAAGATGCCGATGATCAGCTTCAGGCCTGTTTCCGAATGGCCCATGACATGCGCGGACAAGGCGGCAGTTTCGGCTATCCGCTCATGACCCGGATCGCGAATTCCCTCTGCCGCTTTATTGAATCTATTCCGAAGTTGGATACTGGTGCTCTCGCGATTTGCAGTGCGCATGTTGATGCGATGCATGCCGTGATCGGCCACAGGGTCAGCGGATCAGGCGGCGAAATCGGTGGTCAAATAGCAGCAGGTCTCGAAACCGCCGTGCAGAAATACATGAAGCAGGCAGGGTAGACGTTAATCCCGGCGCGTTTCGGCGTCATCTGCCAAAATTCGTTCGGACACGGTTCTGCTAGACTGATGTTAAGACGATCACTATTTTTCTGTGTTTTATCGTGAAAGAACCATCAAGTTCCGGCGAAAAATTAGTCTTTGCGTTCTAAAGATTTTTACAAATTACAGTGAGTTTATCATCTGATTTTGAATCGACGGTAACAATGGGTAAAGCTAGGTTTTCATATGTAGATATGTATTTTCTGGCTTCCTCAATTTTCGAAGTTAACTTAGCTGGAATGATGCACCCACCTTTCACAACGTTAACGTCAATATCTCCGATGTAAGTTATCACACCTTTTTTTGCTGTAAATCTGTGCAAAACACCTTCTACCTCTGCATATTTTAGTTGAAATGAAGCCTTTTGAGCCCCTAAAGCCTGATAGTCACCTTCACGAATTTGTTGCAAATAATAGATTTTATTATTGAAAATATCTCCATTTAAACCGTTGCTACCATCAGGCATTTGACCCGCTCAAAAATGGACTGGGTCTGCTGGTGTCTCACCGTTCGGATCAGCCACCTGTTTCCAGATAACTCGCCACCAGTTTAAGCGCCCAATATCTTCAACGATATAGTTGGAGGAAAATAACACATAGGCGTTTTCAGTGTCAGCGAGTACGGCTGTGCGCTTATCGACTTTGATCGCAGATGTGCCACATCCACTAAGTGCGACAATTGCAATAAGAACTATCCCCAACTTCAATCGCATTTTTTACTTCCTGACCGACTTTCACCAACTGACTTCTAGATTGTGTTCTATGATAGCCATATGACCGTAGATTATGCAGCCATATTTTGGGAATAATACGGTAGGCCAGATTGCAGCAAGGCTTGAGGCAGCCTTGCAGAAATTCATGAAGCAGGCCGGGTAAGCTCCCCTGCACCGCGCTGCTCTTTAGAAATCAACTCTCTACGCGAGGCTCTAAAAAAAAGCGCTGCCTATGAAAGCGCAAACCAAATCTTCGGCCATCTAAATCTTCGGCCATGCAGCAGATAGCGAACCGCCGACACGAAGGGGACGGATCGTTTTCGCCAAGCCGGTTTTGTCATCCGTTTCAACGACCGTGCCGGAAAGGCTCGCCTCCCCCTCTGCCGGCTTCAGCCGGGGCTTGGGTAGCCGTCCCAGAAAACGGTCGAGCGCCGGCTGCGTCGCCATCCCGATAATCGAATTGTAATCCCCACACATACCAGCATCAGTTTGGTATGCCGTGCCGCCGTCCAAAATGCGATGATCCGCGGTCGGCACATGGGTGTGTGTCCCCACAACAAGACTGGCCCGGCCATCACAGAAATGACCGATACCCATCTTCTCAGACGTTGCTTCGCCATGCATATCGACCAGGACGAAGTCGAACCCAACCTCCCCTGGTGCGCCTGGTGGCAAGGACCGTTCCAGGGCATCGAAGGGGTCATCCAATGGCTCCATAAAAAGGCGGCACATGACGTTCAGGATCAGCACACGTTCACCACGTGCGGTCTCATAAACCCCTGTCCCCTTGCCCGGCGTTCCAGATGGAAAATTCAATGGACGAAGCAAGCGCGGCTCGCCGTCGATGTAATCCAGGATCTCTTGCTTGTCCCAGCTGTGGTTTCCCCCGGTGATCACATCAACGCCTGCATCGAACAGATCATCACACATACCCGGCGTTATGCCGAATCCATGCGCCGCGTTTTCACCATTCACAACAACGAAATCCAACGCAAGCTCGTCTCGAAGCCGTGGCATCTCTCTTAAGACAGCCTCCCGGCCTGGACGCCCGACGATATCTCCCAGAAACAAAACTCTCATGGCCGAATAGCCTCCCGTTCCGTCACTATCCAGTCCAGCGGTTGGTCATAAATGCCCCGCGGCACAGCTTCGACCTCCTGCGCTGAATAGGCTGTGCCAACAGCCAGCACAGGTTTATGGCGTCGCAACGCATCCAATGATCGATCGTAAAAGCCACCGCCATAGCCCAAGCGATAGCCTGCTTGGTCAAAGGCCAGCATTGGGACAAACAAAATATCCGGGTCCATGGCTTCGGCATCAGGCGACGGCGCACGGGTTCCAAAGTCTTCCTTAACCAATGCATCGCCCTGTTTCCAACGGCGGAAGACAAGCGGCGTCTCAGGCGCAATGACACAGGGCAGCGCAACGGCGCAGCCCCTCTCTTCCAAAACAGCCATCAAACCGGACAGATCGACCTCACTCCCAATCGGCAGGAAGGCGGACACCACCTGCCCCGCTTTGGGAGCTAAAGCCGTTAAGGCGTTTTCAGCAACGAGGTTGGAGGCGTTTTCGCCGTTTTCTGCATGAAACGCTTTGCGCCGGGCGGAGGCGTCTTTGCGCGCCAGGGCCTTTTTAGCCGCAAGGGCGTCTTCATGGGATTCTAGTGCGGATGATTCTTGTGCGTATTCTGAAGTCATTGCGCCGTCGTCGTTCCAAGTTTGCGGCGCCCTTCAGGTCATCGCGGGGGCCAATGCCGGCCTGATTCCGGATCGGCAAAAAAACGAGAGCGCAGCCGCGTCCGCCGTTGCCGGGCTTGAAACCTCTGGAGCCTGCTCTAAGCAGGTGGGTGCCGCGATAACGGGGCCAGGACCCCGCCAGAGACAGCTCCCATGAGGTGAGTATAGCCCCCGGGATTCGGCCGGCTCACAAACGGTGCAGCCACGCTAGGCCTTACTTAGGCTTCCTCAAGTCGACCGGCAAGCGATTCAAGCTTCTCAGCACTTTCTTCCAGCCACATCTTAAGTTCTGTTCGCTCATCGGCGGCGGCCTCACCTGCCCGCCGAAGCGCCCGTTCCGCATCCATGTTGCCGGACTTACCTTGTTCAATCTCAGCCCAGGCATCGGATAGTTCATCGGAAATCAACAGGCCGGCAATGACCAAAAGTCGCGCATCACCGACCTGACCAATTGATCCGGCAAGCTCCCGTACCCGGCCATCCAAATACTCCGCCAGCTTTGCCAGATGTGCTTCCTGTCCATCATCGCAGCCGATGGAGTATGCGCGATCATTGATTTTGATGGTAACTGTCGCCACAGTTCCGCCTCCGCCTCTGCACGCCCCCGTTATCGAGCCGCGCGCTGTTGTTCGTCCTCTGCCAGGATACGGTCAACCAGCCCAATTGCCCGGTCAATATCGGCCCGAGCAAGAATTGATACCGGTATTGTCTCCGCAACCCGGGATTCCGCCGCCTGTAGAGAGGCTTTCAGGACAGCAACCTCTCCCTTGAGGTCATTATTCTGGCGAACCAACTGGTCCCGCTCTGACCGAAGAGTGGAAATGGTCTCGGAATAAGTGCTCGATTGCGAAACGACAGACAGGCGCTCCGCCTCTGATGTCCGGATGCGCGCCTCAGTCGCGTCGACAGCAGCTTCAATACGACGAAGCGCTGCCGCAAGTTTGTCCTTGGAGCTACCAAAGGCAGGCTCATGTGATGATGAGTTTTCAGTCATGTTTAGATCGTCGTCGATTCAATCGGGGAAGCCAAGACAGAATAGCGCCTCGCCAACCCAATTGCACCGTCCCAATTGCACCGTTGTGTGAAGAAGTTAAAAAGAACCTTGGCGCAGATCACCTAGAATGGCCCGATTCCAGTTGACCTGGACCGCATCCAAATGCATTTTCCGGCGCAAATCCGGGCAATATAGGAAGCCCAGTCACATACCGGTCCCTTCGGTGGGTTCGGCAACAAATCCGGAGCACGGCACATTGAGCGGCCCAGCTCTCCGTGGGAGACCCTCTCCATGGCTTTTGATCCCGTAACGGACATGCCAAACGCGATCCGTGCGTTGGCAATGGACTCTGTTGAACGCGCGAAATCCGGACATCCCGGCATGCCGATGGGCATGGCGGATGCGGCTACTGCCTTGTTCCGGGACCATATGAAGTTTGACGCCTCTCAGCCGAATTGGCCGGATCGGGATCGCTTCATCCTGTCTGCGGGCCACGGATCGATGCTGATCTATGCCCTGCTGCATCTGACAGGTTATGCCGATATGACACTGGAGGAGTTGAAAAATTTCCGCCAGCTTGGTTCTCGGACAGCGGGCCATCCGGAATTCGGCCATGCAGAAGGGATCGAAACGACGACGGGCCCGCTGGGTCAGGGCATCGCCAATGCAGTTGGATTTGCCCTCGCAGAGCGGATGCTGAACGCCCGCTTCGGCGATGATCTGGTGGATCACTACACATATGCGATCGCCGGGGATGGTTGTCTGATGGAGGGCATTAGTCACGAGGCGATCTCCATGGCGGGGCATATGGGCCTCGGACGCTTGATCGTGTTATTCGACGACAATGGCATCACCATCGACGGCCCGACTGACCTGAGCGTTTCAGACGACCAGCAGGCACGTTTCGCGGCAAGCGGCTGGCATGTCTGTGCGGTTGATGGACATGATGGCGAAGCGGTCTCTGCAGCAATTGCAGCCGCAAAGGCAGAGAGTGGCCGCCCCTCCCTGATCGCTTGCAAGACCCGCATCGGCTTCGGCGCTCCGACCAAAGAAGGCAAGTCTTCCAGTCACGGTGCGCCCTTGGGCACGGATGAGATTGCCGGCGCGCGCGCGACAATCGGCTGGCCGCATGAGCCTTACGAGATTCCCGGCGATGTTCTGGACGCATGGCGTGCTGTTGGCGCCAAAGGCTCGGAAGAGCGGGAAGCCTGGGAAGGTCGTCTGGCCGCCTCGTCGAGCCGCGTAGACTTTGAGCGCGGTCAGGCTGGTGACTTGGGCGAAGACTGGCAGAACGCGCTGAATGCCCATATCGCGGCCCTTAAGGCGGATGCGCCCAAGCTGGCGACCCGCGCGGCCTCGCAAAAGGCGCTTGAGGCCCTCAACCCGGTTATTCCGGAAACGGTTGGCGGCTCAGCAGACCTGACCGGGTCCAATAACACCAAGACCGGTGCCCTCACCCCGGTGACTGCTGACGATTATAGCGGTCGCTATATCTATTATGGGGTTCGGGAACATGGCATGGCGGCCGCGATGAACGGCATTGCCCTGCATGGGGGGCTGATCCCCTATGGCGGGACCTTTATGGTCTTCACCGACTATTGCCGCCCATCCATTCGTCTGTCAGCCCTGATGGAGCAGCGGGTTATTTATGTCATGACCCATGATTCCATCGGATTGGGTGAAGACGGGCCGACGCACCAGCCGGTGGAACATCTGGCAGCCCTTCGCGCCATGCCAAATGTCACGGTCATGCGCCCTGCCGATGCGGTAGAGACTGCCGAGTGTTGGGCACTTTCCCTACAAAACACCACCGGCCCGAGTGTTCTGGCCCTGACGCGCCAGGGTCTGCCGACGCTTCGCCTGGAAGAAGGCACCGAAAACCTCTGCGCCAAGGGTGGCTATGTGCTGCGCGACGCCGTCGCCGGTCCCCGCACTGTCACCATCATTGCAACGGGTTCGGAAGTTGAAATCGCCTGCGCAGCGCGCGATGCATTGGAAGCTGAAGGTGTTGGCACCGCCGTCGTCTCAATGCCAAGCATCGAAATCTTCACGACACAGTCGACGGAATATCGCGCCTCTGTCTTGGGAGAGGGTGTGAAAATCGCCGTGGAAGCCGCGATAAGGCAGAGCTGGGACGCCTTGATCGGCCTTGATGGCGGTTTCGTCGGCATGAACGGATTTGGCGCTTCGGCACCAATCGGTGATCTTTACAATCATTTTGGGATTACCGCCGACGCCGTGGTAGCCGAAGCGAAGGCACGCCTGTAAGGTGAGCTGTAAATATTAGCCATTACGTCGTGGGGAGATAAATTGTGGCTGTGCGGGTAGCAATCAACGGATTCGGTCGAATCGGACGTCTTGTTCTCCGGGCAGCCATGGAAGCTGGCCGGAAAGACATCGAATTCGTTGCGATCAACGACCTTGGCTCCGTCGAAGCGAATGCACATCTGCTGAAATACGACACTGTGCATGGTCAGTTCCCCGGCAAGATTAGATCCGGCAAGGACTGGATTGATCTTGGCATGGGCAAGATCAAGGTGACCGCGATCCGCAACCCGGCGGAGCTGCCCTGGGAAGAGCTTGAAATCGATGTCACCCTGGAATGCACGGGCATCTTTGCGACGAAAGAAAAAGCCTCGGCTCATCTTGAGGCCGGTGCAAAGCGGGTTCTTGTCTCTGCCCCCTGCTCCGATGCGGACGCGACCATCGTTTATGGTGTAAACGAAAAATCACTGAAGAAATCAGATAAGGTGATTTCCAACGCGTCATGCACCACCAATTGTCTAGCTCCGGTCGCCCAGGTTCTGGACAAAGCAGTTGGGATCGAGCGCGGCTTTATGACGACAGTTCATTCCTTCACTGGGGACCAACCGACGGTCGACACTTTGCACAAGGATCTACGCCGCGCCCGGGCCGCCGCCGAATCAATGATCCCTACATCGACCGGCGCTGCACGAGCGGTTGGCCTTGTCTTACCCCAGCTCAAAGGCCGCCTGGATGGCACCGCGATCCGCGTCCCGACCGCAAATGTATCGATGATCGACCTGACTTTCGATTCCAAGAAGGCAACTGATGCAGAGGCGGTCAATACAGCGATCCGCGATGCCGCCAGGAAAGGGCCGCTGAAGGGCATCCTGGCCATCAATGATGAGCCTTTGGTCTCGAGTGACTTTAATCACAACAAGGCAAGCTCGGTATTTGATGCGACGCAGACTCAAATCATCGACGGAAAACTGGTCCGCGTTCTCAGCTGGTATGACAATGAATGGGGTTTCTCAAACCGCATGTCCGACACAGCCGTTGCGGTGGGTAAACTGAAATAGGCATTGTCGCGGACCCGAGCGGTCATTTGTGGCGGGCCTTTGGTGGCAGGCTTTTAGTGGCGGGCCTTTTGAGAGCGACCTTTAGCGTTTGCCCTTCAAAGGATCACCTTACAGAAAATATCTTTCCGGCTACCCTATCGTAGGTGCCTTTCGATCCATTCGTAGCTGATTTCCATTCCCGTTCTCAGTGTTACATAACGGGCGGTTGCGGCGGCAGCCGCGCGTCTTGCGTTTTGGACGGACATGCCACTGCGGGACGCAATGCCCAGCGCTTCTTCAAAGGTCGGCTTGGCGAGGGCGACCAAACGCTCGCGATCTAAGGTGTCGACTTTATCCGACGAGCATTCGTTATTTTGAGGCTTATCCAAAACTGGCATAATTGCCTGCTCCAAGTCGCAACGTTAACGGCAAGTCCATAATAATTAAAAACCGTTACTAAATCCTTAACGCGCAGACGATAGGCCCACCAAATAATGGGCTTTGGCACACCGAGATTGAAAAAAATCCCCTTGCCGTGTAGACACAGGACAACGCTGTTTCCCCTACGAGACAGGCTAAAAACAAACAAGAAACAACAATCATCCCGCCGATGTAAGGGGGCCACCGACATGAAGCTTACCCGCAAGGTTAAGGAAATCCTCTCTCACTACGAATCCGACAGCCCTGGTACGAAGCGCAATATCGCGTCGATCCTGATGCAGGGGCGGTTGGGCGGAACCGGACGGATGGTTATCCTACCCGTGGACCAAGGGTTCGAACATGGCCCCGCGCGCAGCTTCGCGCCGAATCCACCTGCCTACGATCCGCACTATCATTATCAACTTGCGATTGATGCAGGCCTAAATGCCTATGCAGCACCACTTGGACAGCTCGAACTCGGGGCCGATACCTTCGCCGGTCAGATTCCGACGATCCTTAAGGTAAACAGCTCCAATTCATGGACGACAACGAAAGATCAGGCCATAACGGCATCGGTTGCGGATGCGCTGAAGCTCGGTTGCGCGGCGATTGGCTTCACGATCTACCCCGCCTCTGACTTCGCGAATGAGCTCATCGAAGAGATTCGGGAAATGGCGGAGGAAGCCAAATCAGTCGGCCTCGCCGTCGTGATCTGGTCCTATCCGCGCGGGGGCGAACTCTCTAAAGCCGGTGAAACCGCGATGGATGTCTGCGCCTATGCGGCCCATCTCGCGGCACAACTCGGCGCCCACATTATTAAGGTCAAACCGCCGACCGGCCATCTGGAACAGCCAGATGCGAAGAAGGTCTATGAAGCCCAGGATATTGACATCTCTTCGATGGCGGCCCGGGTTGCGCACGTAAAGCAATCCGCCTTTGCCGGTAAGAGAATTGTCGTTTTTTCCGGCGGAGCCGCCAAAGGACTCGACGACATATTCGAAGAAATCCGCCAGCTTTGGGACGGGGGCGCCAACGGATCCATTATTGGCCGCAACACGTTCCAGCGAAACCGTGACGAAGCCCTCGCCATGCTTGATACGATCATAAAGATCTATCTGGGCAAGGCTTGAACAACAGCTCAGGTCGAAAAAATCAGATGAATGATAATCCAAAAACCGGCCTTTATGTAATTTCGCCGCCTACGGCAGATCTAGAGCTACTGGACCTTGGCTTGCGCGACATCGCAGCGTTGAGTTCGAATTTTGGTCATCCACTTTGCTTTCAGCTATGGCTTGCAGAAGAGCGACAGGGGGATATGCGCCCCTATGCAGAGCGTCTATTACCCATCGCCCGCGCGGCAGATATCGCATTTCTGATAAATGGAGATGTTGAATTGGCCGCCTCTGTCGATGCCGATGGGGTTCATCTCAACACCCCGGAACCTGACGCAATAAGCTCTGCGCGCGAGACGTTAGGAAACGACGCAATTGTCGGCGTATCCTGCGGGGGGTCCCGTCACGCAGGGATGGTCGCCGCAGAAACCGGTGCTGACTACGTTTCATTCGGACCGGTCTACAGGACCGAAACAAAGCAGCGTGATGCAGACCCTATGGCATCCGAAGCAATTGAATGGTGGGCTGCCGTCATGGAAGTACCCTGTGTTGCCGTCGGCGGAATTAGCGTTGATACGGCGCGGGATGTAGAAGCGTTAGGGGCTGACTTCCTGGCTTTGGTTTCTTCGGTATGGGACCATCCGAACGGCGCAAGCGAGGGCCTTTCCAGCATTGCGAAGGTGTTGAAGGGTTGAGTACGGCTCGGAACGGTCTGATTGATTGCCCGACAGCAGCGACCAAAGCGGCTCCCTATTTAGAAACCGAGTTTTCCCATCAAGTTCTCGATCACTGGTGCGCGATCAGCCAAGATCGGCCCGCCCGCCGGGCGGCATTCGATCCGCTGGAAATCGCCCCCTGTCTCTCTCGGGTCTATTTGATGACATGGCATCCGGCAGACAGAGAACTATGCTATGAGCTCGCTGGCGAAGAGGTTGAAGCAAAGTACGGGTTCTCTGTGAGAGGCAAAAACCTGAGCGAGCTCGTCGATACTTCTGCATATGACAATGTCAGCGCCTATTTCACGGCCTGCATTGAACGTCCCGCCATTGTTATCCTCTCTGGCAGGTTGTTTCAGGAGCAAGAGAAACCCGGGCTTGGTGAGCGCCTTTTACTGCCGCTGTTTTCGGATGGTCCCGGTGAACCTGTCGATAACTGCGTTACCGCATCCCATCTGGTCGGCTTGACAGTACAACGTCGAGAATTTGTAGATCGGGAAGAAGCTTTCCGAAATTCGAAACGGCTTTTACATATCGTTCCGCTGAATGGCGATGAGGTCGAAATCAAAGAGTACTGAGCGTGGCCGGACTATCCCGCATTTGGATTATTGTGCGGGAGAAGGCTGATCCCCACTGCCAATCTCCGAAAAGCCATCCGCCTCAATACAAACAGTTCGGTTTCGACCGCATCGTTTTGCTTCGTAGAGCGCTTCATCCGCCCGCCTCATGATCGAATCGGCACTGTCAGTTTCCGGATCGAACATCGCAATCCCAATCGAGACCGAGACGACCAAGCCCTTTTTCCCGTCCGCCCCGCGAATGCTGAAATGAATATCGCAGACGCCCGTACGAAGTCGCTCTGCAATGATGCCTGCCAACGACAATTCTGTGTCCGGCATCACCACGACAAACTCTTCTCCCCCCACGCGCGCGACCGTATCAACGGAGCGGAGGTTACCAAGCACGCGCTTCGACAATTCAATCAGCACTTCATCGCCGGCGGCATGGCCATGGGTATCGTTAATCGACTTGAAGTAGTCGATATCGAACATCATAACAGCCAGCGGGCGCCCGCGCAGTATCGCTTGATTGATGATCCCGCTTAAATGGGCCGTCAGGTAGCGGCGATTATAAAGTCCGGTCAGGCTGTCTGTGAGCGCCATTGTGAGGCTACGTTCATAATTCTGCCGTAACCGGTGTTGATATCGAAACCGCCGAATCTGCGTCCGCGCGCGCGCCATCAACTCCTGACGGTCAATGGGCCTCATCAGGTAATCGTTAATACCCAGGTCCAGACCTTTGGCCAGTCTGGCTGTGTCTTCTTCTTCCGCAATCACCAGGATCGGTGTGTTACGTGTTGTCTCTTGCGCCCGCAGTAAGCTCGCAAACCGCAAAGCGTCATCCGACTTAAGGCGCAAATTCATAACAACGAGCTCAAACGTATCAGACCGGAGCAAAGACATCGCATCATTGACGGAATTGGAAACCTCGCAGGTCCCTCCTTCCGCGGATAAGGTCTCAGATATCTTACGGGCATCAAGGGGATTATCTTCTAAAATCAAAACCTTCGGCTCGGATGTATCAACTAAGTTCATCGGCCCATCACCGGCCATGACACCCAATTGATCCGAGGTCTGTTCCCGCCGCCGCCATTCATCTGTTAGCATCTTAAGGCGGGTCAAAGACCGAACACGTGCAAAAAGCGCCGTGTCATTTACCGGCTTTGTGAGGAAATCATCGGCGCCCGCGTCCAAGCCGCGCAATCGATCTGCCGAATCGGAAAGCGCCGTAATGATAACGACCGGAACATGCATGGTTTCTGTGTTGTTTTTCAGCCGCTCACAAACCTCAAAACCATCCATTCCCGGCATCATAACATCGAGCAGGACAATATCAGGCTCATCACGCGCCACAATTTCCAACGCTTCCTCGCCGCTTTGCGCGGTCAGCACGTCGAAATACTCGGAGCGCAATTTCGCTTCGAGCAGCTTCACATTCGGCAATAGGTCGTCAACAACAAGAACACGCGCGGTCATTCAGGGAATCCGTCAGGCATTCGATCTATGACTTGTTTACTCTCACTCAGTTGAGGAAACTCTCAACAGTCGCGAGGAAACTGGACACTGAGATCGGCTTTGCAATATAGGCTTCGCATCCCCCTTCGCGGATCTTGTCCTCGTCGCCTTTCATGGCGAAAGCGGTGACCGCAATAACCGGGATGGCTTTCAATTCATCGTCTTCCTTGATCCACTTCGTGACTTCCAGGCCCGAAACTTCGGGTAGCTGGATGTCCATCAGAATCAAGTCCGGCTTCTCGGCCCGGCAAACCTTCAAGGCTTCCATGCCGTCACGAGCTTCCAGCACGTTGTAACCGCGCGCTTCAAGAAGATCGCGGAAGAGTTTCATGTTGAGTTCGTTATCCTCGACAATCAACACGGTTTTGGACATTTTACTCCCCTTCCATAACGCGTCACGGCAAGCCCGTATCGGGATCTGCAATCATGAAACGCCGGATTCGATATGAAGTTAAACTCAAGCTTCACGAAGCCTCGTCTGGGATTACTTTAGCCGCTATATTCCTAAACCAAAAGCCGGATTTCCGCTTGCTATAACGCATGCGCAATAAATCAAGGGGTAAGCGGTATGATCCTACCAAACGGAGGACGTATTGGCGTCGATCTAGGCGGCACCAAGATCGAGTGCATATGGATGGAACCCGATGGCTCAATCTCCGAACGCCGTCGTATAGAAGCGCCCAAGGGCGATTATCAGACGACAATCGAAGCCATCGTCAAAATCGTAACAGAAGTAGGCGCGCAGGTACCGTCAGCGCCGGTCGGGATCGGCATGCCGGGAAGCCTCTCCACGCGGACGGGACTGGTCAAAAACGCAAACTCAACCTGGTTAATTGGACGTCCCTTTTTTAAGGATATCTGCGCCGCATTGGATCGCCCGGTAAGGATCGCAAATGACGCCGATTGTTTTGCACTTTCTGAAGCAACAGATGGGGCCGCCGCGAGTTATGATTCCGTATTCGGTGTCATACTAGGCACGGGCGTTGGTGGCGGTATCGTTCTCGACAGCAAGCTTCTCAAAGGGCCGAACTCTGTGGCGGGCGAATGGGGCCATAACCCCTTGCCCTGGTCAGACCCGGACAAAGACCCCGCGATGGCGTGCTATTGTGGAAAACATGGTTGTATTGAGACTTTTCTCTCGGGCCCCGGATGGCAGAGTCACTTCAAGAAGGAAACCGGTCGCGACTTGGCATCTACCGACATCGTCCTGTCAGCGGATGCAGGTGACCAGGATTGCGAGCGCTCGCTGGCGCTCTATTGTGACCGCCTATCGCGGGCGCTGGCCCATGTCATCAATATCGTCGACCCGCAAGCAATCGTACTCGGTGGCGGCTTATCCGGGGTGGAAGCCTTGTATAAAAAAGTTCCCGAAATCTGGGGCCGCTATGTTTTTTCGGATTCAGTTGAAACGAAACTGTTGAAGCCTAAACACGGTGACGCTAGTGGCGTTCGCGGGGCTGCCTGGCTTTGGTCTGCGGCGGAGGCTATGGATTTAGGACGATGACGGAAGCCACCTTCCAGCTTTGTCGCGAGTGTTTCGACTTTCGGCCTTCGTCGTTGAACCAGGCGGTGCGCCCCGATGCGGGCGAAATGACACATGGTGAAAGCTCGGAAAAGCCCCAACCCTCCCCCTGCCCGCGCTGCCATTCACCGCGTATTCTTCAGCATCCGGAGTTGGACCGGCTCTCAATCGCCCATATCGACTGTGATGCCTTCTACGCCTCAGTAGAGAAACGGGATGACCCGGAGCTTCGTGACAAGCCGGTGGTTATCGGCGGTGGCCGGCGCGGCGTGGTTTCCGCCGCCTGCTATGTGGCCCGCATCTATGGTGTTCGCTCCGCAATGCCGATGTTTAAGGCGCTCAAGGCCTGTCCCGATGCGGTTGTGATTCGCCCTGACATGGCCAAATACAGCCGTGTCGGGAAAGAGATTCGGCAATTGATGCTGGAAGCCACACCGCAAGTGGAGCCGATCTCCATCGACGAGGCTTTCCTGGATCTGAACGGTACGGAACGCTTACATGGCGCCCCGCCATCCGTGACGCTCGCAAGGCTCGTTCGTCGCATAGAGACAGAAATCGGTGTCACTGCCTCAATCGGGCTGTCCTACAATAAATTCTTGGCCAAACTGTCATCGGACCTGGATAAGCCACGCGGTTTCGCCGTCATTGGAGAGGCGGAGGCTGTCGACCTGCTCGCTCCCATGTCGGTTTCCAAAATCTGGGGAGTCGGGAAGGCACTTAACTCAAGACTCGCAGCTGATGGCGTTCGGGTGATCGGCGACCTTCAGCGATTGGATGAGATCACTCTGGCAAAGCGATATGGCTCCATGGGCAGCCGCCTCTTCCGTTTCGCCAGGGGACAAGACAACCGAACCGTCTCGCCGGAAAGCGAAACGAAGAGCATCTCCGCCGAGACCACGTTTCTGGAGGACCACACGGATGTAAGGACCTTGGAGCATGAGCTCTGGCCGCTTTGTGAAACCGTCTCCAGACGGTTGAAAAAACAAGAATTTTCTGGACGCACGGTCACACTGAAACTGCGGACGGCGGATTTTAAGATCGTCACCCGATCCCGGACCCTGAATGCGCCGACTCAACTTGCTGAAGTCTTGTATCGGGTTGGGACGGAATTGCTTGAGCCGGAAGCCGACGGCCGTGCCTACAGACTAATCGGCATTGGCGCATCCGAGCTAACCGACCCGCGCGACGCCGATCCCTTCGATCTGGGAGATCCCGACGCCTCAAAGCGCGCCGACCTGGAACGGGCTGTTGACGCCGTCCGTGACAAACTGGGCCGAGACGCGCTCGCAAAAGGCCGTGGCTGGTCAGGTGGAAAAGCCCCCAAGCCCGATTGACGTCTTAAAACGGGCAGATCAATACGCTATCGGCCCGCTATCAACCCACCATCAACCCGCAGCAAACACCCGTCCTGCGACCGCATCCAACTTAGTCATGACAGCCGGATCCCGCGCGTCGGGTGGCGTTATCAAGGCAGTATCCAGAACCGTGTCCGTGCCGCAATCCGGCTCTGTCGGCCATTCATTCAACCGCCCAGCGATGTGTTTTACCAAGTCCCGTGCCTTATCGGCATTTTCCAACAGGGTCTTAATAACAATTTCAACATCGACATTGTCGTGATCCGGGTGCCAGCAATCATAGTCGGTCACCATCGCGACGGTCGCGTAGCGCATCTCTGACTCTCGAGCGAGTTTCGCTTCCGGCATATTGGTCATACCGATCACGGAACAGCCCCAACTGCGATACAGCTCCGATTCCGCGAGGGTTGAGAATTGTGGCCCTTCCATCGCCAGATAGGTTCCGCCCCGCGCATGGTCGATCGCGAGGGACTTTAGCCCCTCCTCCGCAATATCGCCCAGAAACGCGCTGACGGGATGCGCCATCGAGACATGGGCAACACAACCCGGCCCAAAAAAGCTCTTCTCCCGCGCGAAGGTGCGGTCGATGAATTGATCGACAACGACGAAGGTTCCGGGCGGCAGTTCCTCCTTAAGGGAACCGCAGGCGGAAACAGAGAGAATATCCGTGACCCCAAGCCGTTTCAGGCTATCGATATTGGCGCGATAGTTGATCGATGTCGGGGTCTGCTTATGTCCGCGACCATGCCGGGGTAGAAACCGAACTTCCGTCCCACCGAGCTTGCCGGTCAGAACCTGATCAGAGGCCTCCCCCCAAGGGCTTTCGACAGTGACCCATTCGGCGTCCTCGATCCCATCAATCGCATAGACGCCGCTGCCGCCAACTACCCCTAAGACTTTCTTGGACATACCGCCTCCTGATACCGATCATCTTGTTTTCTCAACCGAGAATCCGGTTATAAGAATTCAGGTAACTTGTTAGCGTCTTTGTTCATTCTCAGCAATCGGTGTCGACCCCTTCATGACCGCTTCAGCCCCCATTGTGATATTGGTGAACCCGCAGCTCGGCGCCAATATCGGTATGGCGGCGCGGGCGATGTTGAATTGCGGTCTTACGGAACTGCGTATCGTGGCGCCGCGCGATGGCTGGCCGAACCCCGAAGCCCTGGATGCAGCCGTCAGCGACTCTCGGATACTGGTCGAGAACGCCCCTGTCTTTGACACCACCGCTGAAGCCGTCGCCGATCTGACCCATGTCTACGCGACCACGGGTCGAGGCCGGGAAATGGTGGAGCGAATAGTAACCCCGCGCGCAGCCGGCCGTGAAATGCGCAGCCTTGCCGCAGACGGAGCGCGGATTGGCGTTCTCTTCGGGAGTGAGCGCGCCGGCTTAGGCAATGACGACATTTCTCTAGCAGATACCATCATCCGCGCGCCGCTCAACCCCGACTTCAAGTCCCTTAACCTCGGCCATGCTGTCCTGATGGTCAGTTATGAATGGTTCGCGACAGAGGACGAGACAGAAGAAGAGGTTCTCGATATCGGGACAGCCCATGTCGCGACGAAGGGAGAGCTTGATAATTTCATGCGCCACCTTGTCGAAGGGCTTGATAGCGGAAACTATTTCCGTGCGAAGGAAATGCGGCCTATCGTAGTCCGTAATATTCGCAATCTGTTTCAGCGCGCCCGCGCGACGGAGCAGGAGTTACGAACCATGCATGGTGTGATCGTGGCACTGAAAAAGGCCGGACGCGCCGAGGAGGGAGCCGACTGAGATGGCCGCCGGAGGGATGGGCGCCGAGTTACTGACCGATACGGCGATCTTCTTGGGAAGCGCCGTCATTGCTGTGCCTTTGTTCAAGCGCCTCGGATTGGGATCTGTCCTCGGCTATTTGACAGCCGGCGCCATAATCGGTCCCTTCGGTGCCGGCGTGATCGGGGATGCGGAAAGCGTCCTTCATTTCGCTGAATTCGGCGTGGTTCTTCTTCTCTTTGTAATCGGTTTGGAACTGCGTCCCTCCCGCCTCTGGGCCTTGCGAAAGGATATTCTGGGGCTCGGTATGTCCCAGGTCATGTTGACCGGCGCCATTCTGGCCTCAGTCGGTGTCTGGTTTGGGTTGTCTGTACCCGCTGCCATCGCGGCTGGTTATGCGCTCGCCCTCTCCTCCACCGCCTTTGCCCTGCAGCTGTTGCAGGATAGCGGAAATCTGAATACCCCCTATGGCAACCGTGCGTTCTCTGTGCTGTTGTTCCAGGATATCGCCATCGTACCGATGCTGGCCGTGACACCGCTGTTGGCGCTTTGGGCTGGGCCGAGTGGCGGCGATACCAACCCTGCCGACCTCATCTCCGGGAAACAGGTTGCGCTCGCCGCTGCCGTGATAGTCGGCATGATCCTGGCCGGCCGCTATCTTCTAAATCCGATCTTCCGCATCATCGCTCAGGCGCGCGTCCACGAGATTGGAGTCGCAGCCGCTTTGCTGATCGTGATCGGCGCTTCAATACTGATGCAGTCCATTGGCATGTCGATGGCACTGGGCGCCTTCCTGTCGGGCGTCATGTTGGCGGAATCCGAGTATCGCCATCAACTAGAAGCCGATATCGAACCGTTTCGCGGCCTCCTGCTCGGTCTGTTCTTTATCGCCGTGGGGATGTCAGTCGACTGGCTGCTTGTCGCCGATAAATGGGCGATGATTTTACTTGCCGTCGTCGCTCTTGTCATTGTGAAGGCTGCTGTGCTGCTTGTTCTCTCCCGCCTATTCGGGTCTCCGAAGCGGGATGCGGAGCGGATCGCCATGACCCTGTCACAAGGCGGTGAGTTCGGGTTTGTGCTTTTCGGGGTCGCCGCCAGCTATGCGTTGTTAACGAGACAGGAAGCGAGCCTATTGAGCGCCATTGTTACGCTGTCCATGGCATCCACACCGCTTATCGAGATGGTCTATCTGGCCTGGGATAAGCGACGCGACAAAGACAGCCCGGATATGGACGAGCATGATGTCAGCAATGTCGATGCTGCCCGTGCCCTGGTTATCGGCTTTGGTCGGGTTGGTCAGGTTGTAACGCGCATCCTGAAGTCCCGCGATATTTCGGTCACCGCGCTCGACTTCGATCCCTACCGCATCCAGATGGCAAAACGCTTTGGCAGCCATGTCTATTATGGGGATGCAACGCGCATGGATGTGCTGGCTGCTGCCGGCGCGGGGCAAGCCGACGTTATCTTTGTCACCATCGATAATAAGGAAAAAGCGACGAAGGCGATCCAGCAAATAAAACAGTCTTTTCCCAATGCTGTGTTGATGGCCCGTGCCGTTGATCGGACCCATGCGATGGAACTGACCGATTCCGAGGTGGATTTCTTCATTCGCGATACCTTCGAAAGCTCAATCCTCATGGCCAGCGAAGGTCTGAAACGGCTGGATGTCGAGGATGATCTGGTGGAGGATACGATCTCAGAATTCAGGCGGATCGATCAGGAAACGCTTGAAAAACAGAAGGCAGACGGCTCCTATTCCGCCGTGATCGAAGGTAAGGACTAGGCCTGAGATAAAGTGCCGGCCCCAACTCCTGAGACAATTCTGCAAATTTTACATGATGATTTAACATGATGGGACGCGACGATGTCTGGAAAGCATGGATATGAAAGTGGGCGGTTGAACCTGCCCTTTGTCGGACATTGCACCTTCGGCAAGCAGCCGGTCTGCCTGGATTGGGATGATATTGATGCGGATGCCGCCATTCTGGGCGCGCCCTTCGATATGGGCACCCAGTATCGCGCCGGCGCGCGCTTTGGGCCGCGTGCTATTCGCGAGGCCTCGACACTGTTCTCCTTCGGTCATGATGGGGCCTATGACTTTGAAGACGATGTCACCTATCTGCCCGTCGACAAGGTGCGGATCGTCGATATCGGGGATGCGGATATGATCCACACGGATACGATCCAAAGCCACGACAATATCGAATACGGTGTTCGTAAGATTCTGAAGTCGGGGGCGAT
>SPJV01000092.1 GCA_006844765.1 Alphaproteobacteria bacterium
GCAACCGGGCTGGGGAGCAACTCCTTCAGGATATGATGGTTGAGTTCGCGCTGCCGCACCTGGAAGTATTATCCGATTTCATCATCGATACCAGCTACGAGGCGACTCGCGAATGCATCGCCAAATTAAAGCCCGGCACTTACGACAATGAAATGACGGTAGATGGGCATGATGCGCCGGTGACCATGCGTCTTCAACTCATCGTTGACGGAGACCGGTTGATTGCCGATTTCGATGGGACCACCGCTCTCAGTTCGCTTGGTGTCAATGTACCGATGGTCTATACCCGTGCCTATGCCTGCTATGGGCTTAAGTGCGCTATTGCACCTGAAGTACCGAACAACACAGGGTCGTTGAGGCCATTTGAAGTGGTTGCGCCAGAAGGCTGCATCTTGAATGCACCACATCCGGCCCCGGTATCTGTTCGTCACGTTCTTGGGCATCTGATACCTGATGTCGTTCTTGGAGCCTTGGATAAATGTCTTCCCGATACGGTCCCGGCGGAAGGCGCCAGCGCACTCTGGAATATCCAGATGCACCTGGCACCGAGCGATCTTCAGTCGGGATTACCGGCAGCAAATGTGTTGATGTTTAATTCTGGCGGCACGGGCGCTAGGCCAACGCTGGACGGTCTGAGTGCGACGGCGTTTCCATCGGGGGTTAGCACCATGTCGGTGGAAGCCACTGAACATGTCGGCCCGATCACAGTGTGGCGTAAAGAGTTGCGTGAAGGGTCCGGCGGTGCGGGAAAATGTCGGGGCGGCCTGGGCCAGATCATCGAGATCGAGGCGAACCAAGGGTACGAGATGACGTTCAACGCCATGTTTGACCGGATTGATAATCCGGCGCAGGGCCGCAATGGCGGCCTGGCAGGGGGCGAAGGCCAGGTCCTGATGGACGATGGCACCAAATTA
>SPJV01000112.1 GCA_006844765.1 Alphaproteobacteria bacterium
ATTGCACGCCGGATCGGTGTAGACCGTATCGCCGAGACTGCGAAGAAACTCGGCATGGGGCTGCCGACCGGGATCGACCTTAACGGGGAACGCAGCGGCCTCATCCCCACCAAGAAATGGAAGCGGGAGAAGCGCGGGCAGCCCTGGCATCTTGGGGAATCGCTGATTGTTGGGATCGGGCAGGGTTATGTGCTTTCAACGCCGCTGCAACTTGCCTTGATGACGAGCCGTCTGGTCAATGGCGGAAAGGCCGTGACGCCTCGTCTCACCCTCCAACAGTTTGAAGGGGCGGACGTAAAACCGCCGGAAGCCCCGCAATTCGAAGCGTTGGGCTTTCAGCCTGAGCATGTCGCGACTGTGATGGAAGGGATGGACCAAGTGGTCAATCACCCACGCGGGACGGCCCGGCGCTCTGCTCTGGTGACGGAAGGGATCGCCATGGGCGGCAAGACCGGGACCAGCCAAGTACGCCGAATTTCACAGGCTGAACGTGATACTGGTATCCGAAAAGGGGAAGATATCGCCTGGCGGCTGCGTGATCACGCGTTGTTTGTCGGCTATGCCCCCGTCGATAACCCACGCTTTGCGGTTTCGGTTGTGGTGGAACATGGCGGTGGCGGATCCAAGGCGGCCGCGCCCATCGCCCGTGATGTGTTGGACGAAACCCTAAGACTTACACCGCATTGGGAACCAACGGATGCCATTCCGGAAGCAGCTGTGAATACGGATGAGGGAACCGGATGATGCAACGCGGTCTCGGGGATTTCCAGAATCCGGAATTAACGCTGCAACAGAAGATCTGGCAGCTCAACTGGACGTTTCTTCTGCTCTTGGTCGGCTGTGTGTCAGTTGGGGTGGCAATGCTTTACTCTGCCGCCAATGGCAGTTGGGAGCC
>SPJV01000090.1 GCA_006844765.1 Alphaproteobacteria bacterium
CCGGGGAAGCGCTGGCAGAATCGCTCCAAACCGCAACGGTGCCGCGTGACCCAAGCCTGCCACCTGACCCTGTCGCGCCGAGCGAAGCCGCGCGTCCAGCACCGCAGCCTGAGCCTCTTGCAGCACCGGCACCGGCGAAATTGACGACATCACAGCCCGAGTTGACGCGGGCGGCAGCTGTTCCACCGTCTGCTGCAGATCTCGGACAATCTGCAGGCGCTGGACAGGCCGTGCGTGAAGTGGCTTCACCGGTGGGCAAGACGAAGCTCATCGCGACCATCTACTTTCAGGATGGCAGTGCGCGGCTGACCGGACGCGATCTGGATGTGATTGATCAGGTTCGACAGATATATGGCCGTGGCGGTCGTACGGTACGGGTTATCGGCCATTCAAGTGCGACGACTGGTGCGGATGCGGAACGCGTTGCCTTGCTTAACTACAAAATGTCCCTGGATCGGGCGACGTCGGTTGCGCAAGCTCTGATGGCAGAAGGACTGACGCAGGCTGATATCCAAGTGGACGCACGCGGCGACAGAGAACCGCGCTATGCGGAAACATCCGAAGCTGGCATTGCCGGGAACCGCCGCGCGGAAATTTACATCACCTTCTAGTGTTTTCCCGGTTTCCCGCCTGCTTCCGCTAGTGTATGGGATAGCCCGCCGATGGGGGAGCGGGGGGATTTACGTTTTAATCACCTTCCTTGTTTGAAGATGGGATTTCGCGTTTCACCTGAGCTAACTCCCGACAACATGAAGTGATTTCGAACCAGATCGAGCGATGACTGAAACTTTCCACCGTATCAAACGCCTGCCCCCCTACGTATTTGCCGAGGTGAATGCCCTTAAAGCTGCGGCCAGAGCGCGCGGCGAAGACATCATCGATTTTGGTATGGG
>SPJV01000089.1 GCA_006844765.1 Alphaproteobacteria bacterium
GTGCGACCGCAGCCCTAACCGCCTGCCAGACACCGGGCCTGCAAAGTCACGAAGTCGAGCAGGAAGTCGATGAAGCAACGTTGACTGTATTCCTGGCAGACAAGCCGGCAGAATTAGCTCCTTACTACGAAATTCTCCTGCGTCAGGGCGACCGTAATAAAGTGCTGAACAATATGCGGATCGGGCTTGCCGCAATGGATCTCGGCGAAACCGCCATGGCGGAAGCTGCGCTCGACGACGCGCTGAACCAGATCGAAGTCGTCTATGCAGACAACGAAGCCGCTGAAGAAGCCCGAAGCCTATGGACCAAGGAAAACCGCAAGGACTTTAAAGGCGAACCCTATGAACGGGCGATGGCGTATTTCTATCGCGGGCTTCTCTATATGGATGCCGGGGACTACCAGAATGCGAGTGCTGTCTTTCGGGCCGCCCAGCTTATGGATGCCTATGCGGAAGAAGACCAGAACCGCGCTGATTTCGCCTTGATGTATTTCATGGAAGGTTGGGCATCGCGATGCGCAGGCTTTGAACAGACGGCGCTAACCGCTTTCGACGCAGCGGCGGAGTTCAATAGTTCCCTGCAGGCGCCACCGTTCGACCACACATTGTTGGTGTTGCGGGAGACAGGGACGGCACCGCGCAAAGTTGCGACCGGGGAACACAACGAGCTTTTGGCCTATGAACAAGGGCAAATGGAAAGCTTCAGCAGAATGACGGTCTCAGTCGACACCGGTGCCGAAGCACTCGGCCAACCAGCCGAAGATATTTTCTTTCAGGCCACCACCCGTGGCGGTCGGATTGTTGACACCGTTCTTGCCGGAAAAGCATCCTTTAAAGAAAACGCAGACGTTACCGGCGACGTCTTACAGACTGCGGGAATGACAAC
>SPJV01000095.1 GCA_006844765.1 Alphaproteobacteria bacterium
GGGATTTCAGGACCGTGACTGTGACATCGCCCGCATATTTCAACCCATTCACATGGCAGATCTCATCCCCGTAATAGGTTGGGATCGGCAGTTCGGCGATCTTCAGTCCGGCCCGGAAGAACTGTACGATGATCTCTGTGTCGAAATGAAAGTCGTTGGTGTTCAGGTGGTAGGGGACACGGCCCAGTGCTTTGACTGAATACAACCGGTAGCCTGAATGGAATTCAGTTAGGTTAGAGCCCAGAACGAAATTCTGGAAGCGGGTCAGAACTTTGTTTCCGACATACTTGTAATAGGGCATTCCGCCCTTGAGCGCATCTCCCGCTTCCATCATACGTGAGCCGAAGACTGCGTCCGCATCTCCGTCCAAGAGTGGCTGGATCAGGTTTGGTAGTTCTTCTGGCGCATATTGGCCATCGCCATGAACAAGGGCGACAAAATCAAATCCATTGTCAGAGGCGAAGCGGTAGCCAATCTTCTGATTTCCCCCGTAACCCTGATTAACGGGGTTTACGAGGACGGTAATTGGAAAGCGATGGTCGCCGGATTGTTGTGCCGCAATACCGGTTTCAAAGGTTTTGTCGCCGGACGCATCGTCGATCACCAGAACTTCGACATCTAGATGCTCTGAAATCGTCTCCGGGATGCGCGAGAGCACCCAGTCCAACGTTGATTCCGCGCGATAGGCGACGATGAAGATCAACAGACGCTTACGACGCTCTTTCTTGGCGGCTTTCGGGGCGGTCGACCGGGCCCTGGTTTTCTTTGCGGGGGCGGTGTCCGCCATTGCTTGTCCTTTCACGGGAGAACGCCAATAATTCAGCGTAGTTCGACCCCGATGTCAGTTTTGGTCGCGCATCCCAGTACCAGAC
>SPJV01000127.1 GCA_006844765.1 Alphaproteobacteria bacterium
CATTCGGCGGGTAGAAGCGGTGGCGAACCTTGCCCTGGCTATAGGCAACCAATTCAAAGCCAGCCTCAAGCGGGTGACCGCCATCCAGCATTGCCGCTGCTTTGTCGCCCGGCAGGTTCGGGTTGGCGAGACCGTGGCAACCCATGCAGTTGGAAGCGATGTCGAACAGCATGGAAGAATTAATCATCCCCTTCGCCTTGGCATCGGCCAGTGCGTTCGGGTTTTTCTTATCGTTGTGGATGTCGAGCCAATCTTTTGCCGGACCGTGACAACTTTCACAGGAAGGTCCTGCCTTCGCCTTGCCGCCAATGAAGGTGTAATGGCAGTTGGCGCAGGTCTCGGACTTTTTCATCCGCTTCTCGCCGATCGATTTTACGATAGCCTTTGCGGTCTTGGCTTTGTGGACTTTTTTGTAGGAGGAGAAATGCGGTGTGCCTTCCCATACTTCATGTTCGGCGGTGTGGCATTTCTTACAGGCGTCAGGGCCGAGCATATCGACCGGATCCGCCAAAGCGACTGTCGTTAGGCCAACGAACGCTGCCGCAGCCAGTCCAATGCGAAGGAGAATTTTCATATTTTTCGGTCCCTGTATCCCAATTGGCCCCGTTCCGTCACCGGTCGTCTCAATATGACCAAGTGAACTCCCTTTACGGACACATCCCCGCATCCGTTGCGCAAGTCTAACGGAGGTCCTGCAATCGTTCAAGGGAGCGACTGATTAAGAGCCTGTTACGATGCACTTTTTTTCAAGGGCCATATCGGGGAAGGGGCCCCGAGACTAGAACTTGTAGCGCATCTCCAGACGGGCGCCGCGGACATCTTCATTATTTGTCCGGATGCCATAGATTGCGTCAGCCCGAAGGATCCAGGTCGGGGCGATAGGCAATTGGTATCGGAGACCAACTGCATATTCATCATCCCGCGCCTTACGACCGAGGTCGAAGCCACCAATTACCTGGTTGGTTGCCACTTCCGCTACAATCTGTTGGTCCAGATTGAAGAGGTATTGGATACCAATCGCGCCGCCAAAGGTGTCATTGGCGCTGTCATCCAGTTTCGGGAAGCCCTGAAGTCCACCGGATTCAAAGGTAATACCTGTGTTTTTCAACAAGCCCGTCGCATCAATCAACGGAGCCGGTTTATCAATCCCGACGAAGAAGTTCGCATAGGGGATTAACGTGGATGGCTTGTGGGTGATGAAGGAGTTCTCGACCAACAGCGCGAAACCATCGACCGTTTGCTCTTGATTATTTGCTCTATCCTGTCCGAATGACCAAACGCCACGAACGCTGTTGGACAGCCAAGATCCATAGCGAGAGCTGTAAGCGAGGGTAAGGCTGTTGAAGCTCTGGTCATCGAAGTCGTCATGTCCTTCGATGCGACCAATGCCGAATTCGTAATAGCCTTCCGTCGCTTCAACAAAGCCGGCCATACCGTAAACATCGAGGTCATGTTCCTCACGAACGCCTTCGGCATCCAGGATGTTCGGGTTCTCAACATTGTCGAGGCCAAAGAAGAAGGTGAAGTCCATGTTGGAGATGGTCAGCATCGGGCTGTTCTTCGCCACAATACTGGTGGCACCACCGATGATAACTTCATCAACCCAAATACCGTTCTGAAAGAAAAACGGTGTCAGACCAAAAGCGATGGGCAGATCGAAATCCTGCTCTTCATTGGTCAGGCCGGTCATGATGGCCCCAACATCACCTTCGAAGAACAAGGTTTCAAGATTGCCGTTAATTGCTTCATCAAAGCCATCTTCGTCATCGCCGAAGAATTCGTAACGGGTAACATCGGCCTGTTCCAGTGGCTGAACAAACGCATGAATCCGTTCTGTCGCCGTGATGCCCAGATCGATGTCCAGGTTCAAGGTTGTTGCAATATGGCCTCGTTCGTCATTGCCATTGTCGTTGTATTCCAGTGCCGTTTTCCAATCCCCGAAGATCGAAAGGCGCGGATAGACAAGGTTCTTTTCGCCGACGATGTCGATCCCTTCTTCAAAAGGACCACCGGTGTAAATCTTACGGCCAAGTTCCAGCAATGGCCGAGGCGTCGGTGCCGGCTTCTTGTTGCCATAAATTTCGAACTGAGCGTCCGGCGAATAGGGTTTTTCTTCATAGGAAGGATCGGGTCCGAACACATCGTTTGTATGGTCGACGCGCGTGGCCCCTTCCGGGATGACAGGTTCAGAGGACGGATGGTCATCCGCCGCAAATACCGGTGATACAGCTGGCAGAGCGAGGGCCATAGCGGCCAGCGCAAAGGTTGCGCCCCGTACCAGTTGAATTGCCGAACCACGAAGCAGATCAAGCTTCATAAAACCTACCCCTGTCATGCCCGAATTCCTATTCAAATCCCCATTCACCGCGCCGCTCATTCGCTTACCCTTTCACATCGAATTCGACGGAATAGGGGTGGATATCCAGCATCCATTCATTCATGGATTGCTCCATATCCTTCGTCGCACCAACGAACCGCATGAAGTAGATCGGTTCAGCACGGCTCCGCATGCGGACTGCAAGACGGTATTTACCGGGCTTGGTGAGCAATTCACCCGGTACCGAATATTCCGCATCCTTTGAGCCGAGCGGCGGGATCGAACGACCTTCCATGCGTACCAAAGGCGCATGGTTGAGAACCGTCGTCGGTACGTTGGATGGGCGAAGCAGGGGACGTTGGTCAACATCAAAGTTCACCGGCAGATACATTTCCCGATCTGTACCTTTGATATTGGTCGTCAGGAACTTGGTCTGAAGGTTGAACACCTGATCATCGAATTCGATGTCGCCCGACGCCACTTCAAGAGAGTGGATATCGGCAAAATCGCCATTCTTATCGACGTAACCTGATTCCCAGACCCGTTCGCCATCCGGATCGATCAACGCGACGTTCAGCCAAATTTCCGGCTGGGCGCCCAACGAGCCAGAAGGCAGGTTGTGGCCATCATCGATATTCACGATCGTATATTTGAAGTCGAGGTCTTCACCAATTTTCCGATCACCGTCGAAGAATGGTCCTTCTATTCGGCTGCCATTCTCCATGACCTGCCGGCGAAGTTCCCGCTTGTCTTCCAGTTTGCCGATGTTTTCATCGACAACCAACCGCGCGTCTTCGCGATCACCCGGATCGGCCCAGACATAGGGGAAGTCTACATTGAAGGGTTTCTTCAGTGCCAGTAGAGCTTCTTCCAGTGCCTTATTGGCGGCCGGCATTGTCGCCCGAAGCGCATCCGCTGCTGATGCAACAGCCGCGACAGCTTCGTCGGTCCGGTCTTCCTGGAAGGCCGTTTCGAGTGCTGTTGTCAGGCCTTCATAGGCATCATCGAAACCGTCCATTGCAGCAGTGTTTTCGGAGAGGTTTTCGATCATACCCCGGACATTGTCGATCTGGCCGGACATATCGGCACCGGCGTCATCAGCGGCTTCTTCGAAATAATCGAGGGCAGCCAATGCTTCTTCGATGGCGTCGTCTACAGCATCGGGATCAAGAATACCGTCCGCCGGTTCCAGACGCTCCATCAAGCGGGTTTGTGCTTGTTCCGTCTCAAATCCGCGGACGCCACGGCTGACGGCACGTTCGACTGTTGCAAGACCGTAAGCGGTTTCTTGTCCACCACCGAGAGGTTCTAGTGCGACATGGAGTTCATCCATGGCGGCGGCCAGATCTTCAACGCGTTCTTCAAACTCGTCTGTTCCCCACTCGGCCCGATAGTCGAACTTCAGCCAGCTTTCGATATCCCAGGTCGATGCCGCTGGGTTATGCGGGAAGATGCCTGGGTGTGCGATTGGATAGCCTGGACCATAGAAGGAGTGGTTTGAATGACGGCGACCCGGGTTGATTTCTACGCCGTTCACCACCGCAGACGGTCCGGTTGCGTAGCCTGCGGCAACGCCCGGAACCTGACCCATGTGGCAATCCTGACAGGTGACGCCCTTACGGAAAGCCGGAGAGTCGCGATATTGATCCCACACAACTTCGAGCTTAATGCCGAGGTTCACAGCGACCTGGTGGCAGGAAACACAGAATTCAGATTTCGAAATCTGTGAAAACTGAACGACGTTGTTGTGGACAGGTGTCCCGCGTTCGGTTTCATCTACCGCAATCTTCAGATCGTCTTTCTGTTCCAGAACATCTGGGAAGGCTGATTCGCGCAATGCACCTGCAACCGGGGTGTGAATGGTGCCGGGAACCACATTCCGCTCGCCATTTACCTTACCGTATTCTTCGGCAACGCGGTGGCAGGTAATGCAGGTGATCCCTTCACGTGAAATTTGGCTGCGTTCCCACAGTGCCCAGTAGCGTTTTTCCCCTAACTGCGTTCCGATCTGCTGGTGACACCGAACACAGAAGGTACCGATTGTTCCCTGAGTAAGCGTGGTAATCGCCTGCTCGAATTTGTGGAACATCGGGGAAATAGAGGCATAGGCGTGGTTGGAGGAAGCCCACTCATCGTAGATTTGTTGGTGGCAGGGCGCGCATTCGCTTGCACTTGGATAGGCGCTCTCTAAATAGACGGCGGCATGCGGGTCGTCCAAATCTGTTGCGACCGACAGTTTTGGCGTTGCTGTCGCAGCCGCGCCTTGATCGTCCGTCGTTGCCGCGGCGCCCTGATCTTCCGCCAATGCTGGCGTGGCGAATGCCATCGCTGCGCAAGTAATTGCGCAGGCGATGAGTGTCCGCCACGAACTATTTCGGCGTTCGTCAAGGGGTATCAAGCGGTTAGCAAGGGTAGTCATTTTCTACTTCTCCCAAACCAATAACCTTGGCGCCGCATCGCGCTGCCAACCCCGTTGGCTTCGCGGCGTCAGGTGTCGCCCCTTTAAAGCACCGTCCAGGCTCCCCTAGCCATAGGTGCAAATCCCGTCGTGAGAACTAAAACGGCTAACAAGCCAATTTCAGAAGCTCTCCTCTCACAATCGATTCAACATGTCCTAAACATATTTTCAAGCGTAAATAGGATGAAATTTAAATTTTCACACTACAACTTCGTCTAATTACCCATTGTTATTTCATGGAAATCTTTTCTTTAGAAGTACCGGCAATACTTTCATCTGTGTGGAAGTTGTGGCAGTCGGTGCACGCCGTTGCGACTTTTTGCGAATGGTGACATTGCGCACAGGTTTCGCTTTTGATTGGTGCGAAGTTACTGTCGAAATCCGCAGGATTCCAGTCGCTATAGCTATCCGAATATTTCGCTTCTTTGTTTATTTCATGACAGTTCGCGCAGCCTTCATCACCCACAAGTGTGAAATGGCGGGCATGGAAAAAATCTGTGCTATGCGAATCGTCTGCGGTGGTTCTGTGAGACTTCCAGTTCACCTCAGACGGGTCATCATTGATTTGGTCGACACTGTGGCAGGCGATACAGCCCCCAGGCCCGTTCGGGGCCGCGAGAATGCCGGTTAAGGCTTCCATCGATTCGTGGTTCTGGGCGGTTGATGTCGCGATCGTCAGCCAGATCTTCATGATTGGGTCGTTGTGGCCATGGAGTTTGTACCGAACCGTGTAGTCTTCGATATACCAGCCACCGTTACTTGCCCAATCGACGGCATCGACCATATCGTCTGGTCCTTCGAAGTCGTCTGGCATTTCATCGGGCATCTCTGGAGCGTCGTCACCGGAGATGGCTTCCATTTCCTCAAACAGGTTCGGGAACCAACGGGTTTGTGTTTCCTGGAGAAGCGACAGGGGGAGGGCAGCTAATATATTCTGGCGCTGTGCGTCCGAGAGCGTTGTACCCGCAGTATCTTCCAACCGGTCTATCAGGAAGTCTTTCCCTTCGCTGAGAGCACCGTGAATGAATCTCTTAACCCCTTTAGCAACAGTTTCAGCGGCTGCCAGTTCTTCTTCACTCGCTTCCGAGAAATCGAACATATCGACGCCTTCGTCCTGAATGAAGGTCCAGGCTTCCATGAACTCCTCGTCGCTGGAAAGCAGGACCATCATCGCTTCAGGCAGTTCTTCCGCTTCTGCATTGATGGGCCATTCGCCCCCTTGCCAACCACGATCTAGCAGCTCTTCGTCCTCATGGTCTTCGAGGGTAGAGGGATCAATGCCCGGAAGGTCAATGAGATCAAATGGCTTGTCCGCTACATAAGGTCCGTGACAGGCGCCACAATTTTGCTCGAAGCCGCCAATGACCATAAATTTGCCTTGTCCATCAGGCTCATGACACCCACGGCAACTCGAAGGAGATTTGTCGGCGTTGTTCGGATCTTGGAAATATTTGTCAAAATGCGTGACGTGATTGAAGTGAATGCGCGTCCGGCGCTTATAGGGATATTCCCCAAATGGGTGACCGTCTTCGAACTTCACATTGATCTTCTGGTGGCAGTTCCGGCACTGGCTGTCATGGGTTGTTGTGAGAGGAACCGGTTCCTCCCGATGTTCTTTGTGGCAGCTTTGGCATTGATGTGTGTCGAGTGAGGCGCCGGGATGGGCAACTGGATCAGCATGTTGTGCGGTTTCCAAGTGACACCCGATGCAGGCTTCGTTCTGGACTTGAACAAAGGGCTCCCGGTGGCAGGCTTCGCACTTGTCGCCAAAGAAGCCATGCGCACCGGAATGCGGTCCCGATTTCCATAGCCGATCAGCACTGGCGAGTAGGGGGCGAAGTTCACCAGACAGGATTTCCTGTTTGTCGATGTCACCCTTGTTCAGGAAACTGCTAATTGGTGCGACCAATGCGACCGCCAGTACAGTAAGGAAGGCGCACCACGCCCAGCCACGAATTGAGAGGCCAACGGATGTAAGTTTGACATCGGAGCGTTCTTTGAGTTTCTCCAGATCATCGCCCAGAGGTCGCACGAGTTCCAGGGTGAACGCGATATCACAGGCCTGAATTTTCGTTTTTTCCGCGTCGTCATCAGCTTTTTCAGCAAGTTCCTCCAGGTTGAGGATAATAAGATCGTAGGGACCAAGAGTGACCTTATCGCCTGCCTTCAAACTGGTGATGAGCTGCGGCTCGCCATTGACCATCGCATCGACATTCGGCCCGCATTCCAGGACCGGTCCGTGTGCCTGAATAGCGATTTCAGCGTGATGCAGCTTAATACGAGGGTCCGGCATATGGACTTCGCATTCCGCGCCACGGCCGAATCGAAGAACTGACGCATCAATATGTTCGTCACGTTCGGCATAGCCGCCGCTGCGTGTTTTTCTAAGCTTATGTTTGATCAGTGTCTTCATGGCGCGGGCCTCACCAGTAAAAGAATACGGCGACGATGTGGGCGGGGATCGCCGCTAAAAGGCCAACGGCCAGCGGAATATGGAAGAACAGCCAGAATTTCAGTAAGGTTTGGACCTGCACAGTCCGGCGCGCGCGGCGCAGAAGATCTTCTTTGCGAACAAGCAAGGCGACGATCTGGCGGATAACCGGATTGGTCATCGCGAACTCACCCTCAAGATCATCCAGGTAAACGCGGGCGGCCCGTGTTGGACAATTGCGGAAGCTGCTTGAAAGTTTCTCTGAAAGGGACCCGCCAAGCTTTGTTTCGTTTTCGGATTTGGTTAGCTGTGCGGAAATATCGTCCGGCAATGTCACCGATGCGGCTCTTATCTGCTGATCAAATTCAGCAATTTGGCTCATCATCTCATCAAGCGTACTGGATCCGCGCACGGAAGCCATGAGCGACGGGTATCGGGAATAGTAATAAACACCGAAAATGCCGCTGATAATCGTCGCAACCATCAGTACGAAGGTCAGCGTATGAATATTCAGCCCAAGCTGAAATCCGGAGTGGAGGGTCGCGAGGACGAGCAATGACAGGCCGATATAAACATGGGCAGACAGCCATGCCTTCATCTTGATCGCACCAAGGGCGTATTGGCGCTTACGAACGCCAAACCAAGCGAGCCAGAAGCAAATGGCGGCGCATACCCCGCCGAGACCATATCCCAGCCAAGTGCCACCATTTGGTTCACCCAGGGGTTCGTGGAATGTGTAGAGCCCTGCCGCAACGATACACAGGCCAATAGCCCATTTTAGAAATTTCAGTTTTCTGTGAATGAGAAAACTCTCGTGCCCTCTATTGTCACTCATTAGTCCGCCTCCCCCCTACTACCGAGGTAGAACTGCATAAACTCATTGGGGTTTACGCGGATTGCTGCACCTGTCGGGCACGCACGAACACAGGACGCGCCGCCGGCAATGTCTTTACACATATCGCACTTAACGGCTGTTTTTCGGGCGTCCTTGGGAATCTTCTTGCGAAGGGAAATATCTTCGCCCGGGCCATTTCCTTGTCCGAACAGCAACCAAGACAACAAGCCCGGCTTTGGAGGCGGTTCCGCCGCCAGCTGCACGACACCATAAGGGCAGTTCCGAACACAGTTCCCGCAGCCAATACAGGCATCGGAGATATAAACTTCCCCATCCTGTGACCGCTTGATCGCGTCTGGCGGGCAGTCTGTCATGCAATGGGGATGCTCGCAGTGTCGGCAAGATGTTGGGATATGGACGTTCGCGAAGCTCGGACCCGCCTCTCGATTAAGTCTGGAGACACCGCCATGCGTCTCTGCACAGGCTTTTTCACAGTTGTCGCAGCCAACACAGATGCTCTCGTCAATCAACAGAACATCGGTTGCCTCGCCGACCCCTTCATCCATCAAAAACTCAATCAGGCTGCCTGATTCCGGCCGGGCAGCCATCTGTTCCGTTCGGATCAGCCGCGTACCATAGAGTTCGTCCATGCGGTTATAGAGATCGACATCATCGTTCATCAGATTGATGAACTTCTCCCCTTCGATGATGACGGTTTCTGTTTCTACAGCCGCCGTCACTGTCGCTGTGCGGGGAATCTCTGCCATCAACGCCATTTCACCGAAATAGCTTCCCGCCGCCTGATAGTTGAGGGTGACGTCGCGACCACCGATGCGCTTGGTGACCATCGCGGACCCTTTGCGGATCAGATGCAAAGCATCGCCATCATCCCCTTCCTTGAAGATGACTTCACCCTTCTTGTAGCGTTTGATTTCTGCTGAATCTGCCAGCGGCTTGAGATCATCCCGACTAACACCAGGGGCGATATAGGACTGAATTTGACGGATAATCGCTTCCCGGTCGATGACACGACGAACCGAAGGCACGGAATTGCGCATCTTGATCATCGTCCGCCGCGGCGTTTCGATCAGGATCGATTTTTCGTTTGAAGAAATGGTCGCAGTCCGTCGACGGCCTGAGATTAACCCCATCTCCCCAAAGAACGCGCCTTGGCCGATGGTGATGTAGTTATCGAAATTATCGGCGTCGATGTGAATGCGAACGGAGCCTTCCACAATGGTGTAGAAGCTGTTCGTGTAGTCATTCTTCTCGAAAACGATGTCGCCTTCTGCAGGGGAATGAACGGTCGATTCGACCAGCATTTCACGCAGAAGGAGGGGGTTCAACTCGGCAAAGATGGGCAGCCGCTCGCGGACCAAAGCAACGAATTCCGCAACGGAATACTGAGGAACATCCTTAAGACGTTCTTTCAGAAGTTCTTGGTCAGCGGGTTCAAGCTCGGTGTTACCATTGATATACTCAATGACCTCGTAGCCCTGGTTCATCGCCTGCTTGATCAGCGGATAACCGCCGAGCGCGCCAACAACATGGAGGCCGTCAACATTCGATTCGTAGGTGCCGCTCACTTCAGGTAGTGCCGTGCGATCCTCAGATGGAAACTCGACGCCGCAGGCTTCCACGAATTTCCGGGGAGGGGCAGCCCCAAGTCGCGCGATAACCCGGTCACATTCGACAGTGATTTCCCCGTCTGAGGTGTCCAGGGTCAAATTTCCAGGCTCGGCACGGGCCGAACTCGCGCCATAGAGAGGCGTGATCTGGCCCTTGTCGATTGCCTCCAGAATAGCGAGTTCGTTGCCGCGCTTGGCACGCGCAAATTCAGTGCCGCGGTTCGCGATATAAACTGTGTTGTGACTGGCAAGCGCCACTGCGTTCTCAATCGATGCGTCGCCCGCCCCGATCACAATGATCCGCTCGTGCTCATACTCATCGGGATCGTCTAGTTGGTATTGAATATGCGGGTTCTCAGCGCCGGGAATACGAAGTTTGTTGATGTTTCCCTGCAGGCCAATCGCAAGGACGACGTTTTCGGCCTTGATCGTATCCGACCCGTTGATCGTGATTTCGAAATTACCTTTGGACCCGGTGATCCCTGTGACTTCCGATTTGTAACGCATATTAACGTTGCAGTCGGACAGGCCCTTGTTCCAGACATCCAGGATACCTTCGCGGCTTCCCGCATCGAATCCGACATCCGACCGCAGGGGCAGGACATCCGGGGTCGACATGACGAATTTGCCTTTTTGGAACTTGTAGATCGTATCCGATGCGTGATCGGTTTTTTCCAGGACTACATGAGATAGACCCAAGGTGGCGGCGCGGGCACCTGCGCTGAGACCTGCCGGGCCAGATCCGACGATCGCCACTTTAAAAACTTCAGACTCTGCCACGTCTCATCCCCCAAACCTACACATCGGCGATTTGCCCTACCCGCAAAGCGCCCCGAGCGTTACGCACCATGCCAGCAACAAAGTCAAAACCTCAACGCCTTAGTGTTCGCATTCTGCGAAACTAGGCGAAGGAGTTCAAACAAATACCGGACTAGTGGCTATTACAAAACACGCCTTTGAAATCCGTCTTATTGTCCCCATTTGTCGCGTAAAGGAAACGACCCTAAACGAGGCTCCCAAACGCAATTCCTTATGTCTTACTTCTCAATAGAGCCGCTGCTAGTTTAAGGACTATGTTCATGCTGTCATCTGGAAAATTGTTTTAATATTTTTTCAACGAGAATTTGATGTTCTATTGGCTTCTTCAGATTGGGAGACGTCATATGCTCATTGGGCGCAAATTTGGTCGTTACCTCGTCCTTGGCGGGGTGGGCCTTTTATATGCGTGTGCCGCGCAGGTCCCGACCCCAAAGCCCGGAACCATTGGACTTCTCTCGAATCCTGAGCGCGGGATAGTTGGGTTGGCTCCAGCCAAATACCCGCTCCAAGATCAAGTGGCTGCATTGCCGGAGCACCCGATTCCCATTCCTGGCGCCGGCGAGGCCAATGCACTTGATATTTCTGTTACACCGTCACTTGAGGCGGCTTATCACGCCTATTTCACTGGGGAAGGTGACGAAGCCCTAACAGCGTTGGCGCAGGCTGCGCGGGAGGTAGATGCCTCACCGATTGCAAAGTACCATTTGGCAGCACAGCGTATCAGGACGCTGATCATGATGGGGCGTGCGGCAGAGGCGGAGACCGAATCGGCAGCCTTGGCTGATCTGGAAGTTTCGGCTGTCGGGTTTGATCTGAATGCTGTGGCCTTTCGGGCGGAAGCCCGTCTTTGGCTCGCCGACTATCAGGGCGCACGTGCCGATGCCGCGCGGGTAGCGAAAGCACTACAAGGGTGGGTATTACCGACGTCCTATGGAGGGCCGCCAACCAATATGGCGGAACTCATCCTGCTGACGACGGCGCAACTCCGTGCTTATACGGTCCTGGCCGGGGCGGCCGTCTTGGATGGAAAGGCGAAGGAAGCGCTGCCATGGGCTGAGGCGGCTGAACGTGGCTTCAATGCGGTTCATCAGGTCGGCAACCATGGGATCTATGGCCTGTTCCTGCGACCTTACCCCGACAGCTATTATGGGCGTGCGTTTAATTTGCTGTTCCTCGGTGCGGCCCAGGCTGAGGCGGCTGGCAATCCCGATGCAGGGGAACCGGCGCTTGATCGGGCGAGGGCGTTTTTTGATGCCATTGGGTATCGCGCAGGCAGCGTATCCGAAGCAGCGATTCGCGCTTGGATGTTGGCCCAGATACCGGACCGCCGGGCGGAAGCGATTGAACAAGCCGGTCTTGCCGTTCAGGCCGCAACCGATGCGGGGCTTGCGGATTTCATCTGGCGGATTGAAACCCTGCGCGGGGAAATGCTGTTGGAGGATGGCCGGGCGGAGGAGGCGGAAGCCTCCTTCCGGCGTGCAGATGCGGCGGTCGATCTGGTTTCCGGTGCGCTGAGCACCGACCGGGCGAAGCTTCGCTATGGCGTTGGCAAGGATACAATCGGTCGACGCTTGGCGTCCTTCAATCTGGCCCGCGGGGACCTTTCGCAATTGTTTGAGGATTTGGAGCGGTCCAGAGCCCGCGCCTTTGTGGATATGCTCGCAGGGCGGCCTGTGGCGCCGAAGCGAGAAGCGGCCCTGGTTCGTCAAATAGAAAAGACGAATGAGAAGATCCGGGCCTTCCGGGTGCGGATGTTGTCGCCGCGCGGGGTGACCGAGGCAGATCGGACGGCTGTGACTGAATTGGTCACGGCGCGGCAGGACGCGCTTGCTCAATTGGCAAATCGAGACCCGGAACTCGCCGCCGTTCATGAAGCGTCCAACGTGACGCTTGCCGACGCGACCCAGGCACTCGGGCCGGAAGATCGGCTCATCTATTCATTGCCAATTTCTGCTTCCGACCCGGTTCGTTTCTTGATCTCTGATGCAGGTGGAAATCGTGTGCATGAAGCGGCATTGGACGGGCAGGAACTTCGTCGCCTTATTGTTGGCTTCAGGGATGCGGTTGATACCGGGAATGCGGCTTCTCAGGTCAGATTGGCGGAGAGGCTGGCGAAAGGCCTTGATATAGAGCCGCTTGTGGCGCCGGGGACGACCTATGTTGTCCCGTCGGGAGACTTGTTTTTCCTCCCCTGGGGCGCGTTACCTGTTGAAGGACGCTTCGTTACCTTGCCGACCGGTGGCTGGCTTCTCCGGGAAGGGGTGCAACATCAAACCCACGTTTCGGCCGGCATTGTCGGCGATCCGGCATTCGGCGGCGCATTGCCGCAACTTGATGGTGCTCGGCACGAAGCGGTCGCTGTTGCCTCCCTTCTTAACGCGGAGCCGATGATCGCCGGTGAGGCAACACGGGCTGCCCTTAAGGACCGGCTTCGTCAGGGAGGGAGTCTGCTTCACATTGCATCACATGGTCTCTTCAACGCGGAGAAACCTTTGGCATCGGCCATTGCGCTGAGTGATGGGGTGAAGGCGGATATGCTGACGGCTGCGGAGATCTTCGGGGATCCATTGGCTGCGGATCTCGTTGTTCTTTCCGCCTGCGAAACCGGAATGGGAAGATCGGTGGCTGGCGATGATTTTCTGGGTTTAGCGCGGAGTTTCTATCTGGGCGGTGCGCGTTCCGTCATGAATTCACTCTGGCCGGTTGACGATAGCGGGACACTCACCTTCATGACAGCGTTTCACAAAGCGGCGCTGGAGGGGGATTATGCAGGCGCTTGGTTGGCAGCGCGTAAGGTTACGCAAGAAGCTGGCTATCCACCGTCAGTCTACGGCGCGTTTGTCCTCGGTGGCGCTGCGAGACGTTAGGAAAGGAACGTCGGTGGGAAGGGAGCAATCACGCCGTACGTGCGTGGCTTTCGGCGCCGCGATAGAGAATACTGTTGGATCGCTCTGATGCGCGCCGCTGGGCTGCAATCCCCTCGACGGAGAGGGCGGTTGTCGGTGGATCGAATAACTCAAAATGATTATAGCAGTCCTGCCCACGGACCAGGGTCGCTAATGTACGGATTCCTCCCTCCTGCCGGGACTTTGTCGGGATATAGCGGATGGCGACTCCAATCCGACGATCCGTCGATCTGTTTGGGTGGGAGGCATGGAAGGTGCGGCCATGATGCAGTGAGAATTCACCGGTTGACAGTTCGATATTCACTGCATCGGCTTCGTCCACATCAACGGTCAGCTCTTGCCCTCGGGTCAGCATATTCTCATCGGCAAAGGTATCCCGGTGCTCGACAATTTGGCGGTGGCTACCGGGCACGAACCGCATGCAACCGCTCTCGACCGTGGCGGGCGTCAAGGCAACCCAGGCGGTGACCTGGGCGTCACTCTCCAGTCCCCAGTAGTTCAAGTCCTGGTGCCAACTGACATAACTTTCTGTTCCGGCATTCTTTGCGAATAAGGAACATCCCCAAATCAGAATATCTGGACCGATCAGCGATTCCACCGGATCCAGAATTGCCGGCAGTCGTGTCAGCGCATCGATCTCCGGGATGAGGAAGTTGCAATTGGCCTTTAGCGCTGTCTTTTCAGCCTTGGTTTCAACGACTTCCAGGGCATCCCGGTAAGCCTGCGCTTCGCTTCGGGTACAGGCCTGCAGGGGAAACAGATATCCCTGCTCCTCATAGGTCGCGCGTTGACCGTCGGTTAAATGGGTCGCCATGTCATCCTCCCTAGACGGGCGACGCATGTCATTTTTTGTTTCAGCGATGCTCGTTGGCGCTAGGCTGCATGGGCACCGCCGGGGCGCATGGCGTCTTCCGACAGACGAATAGGATAAGCGGCCCGAAGTTTGGCGTCCAGGTCCGGCCCGATATGTTTTGGATAATGGGTCGCCAAAATCTCTTTGGTCTTCGCAATCGCATGATCCAGGATCGAGGGAGAGCCGTTTTCGATCCATTCCTTCGGGCTCGTCCTATCGCCGATGGTTGGATAGAAATACTCTCGCTGCATCAAGCCGATAGTCTGGTCGGAGCCGAGGTAATGCCCGGGTCCTTCCGTGCAAACCTTGCGCATGACGTCGATGGACAGGGTTTCGTCATTCACCTCAATACCACGGACCGTGCGCAGCGCTGAGCCGATGGAATCATTATCCATCACAACGCTTTCCAAACAGAAGCCGAGGAGGCTGGCCTGCATGCCGGCTGCCTCATAGATCATATTGGCGCCGGTATTGGACACCAGCGCATAGTTATAGGCTTTCTCCGCACCGGATTGTGCATCCGGAAGTTTGGAATCGGCCATGCCGGCACAAACACCACCGGTCAGATCATAGTGTTGCGCCATCTGCGCGCAGCCGCTCATCAGCAGTGCCTGTTCGCCGGATCCACCGGACATGGCGCCGGTCCGCAAGTCGGACACGAATGGCCAGGTTCCGAAGATCGCCTTGGCGCCGGGCGCGATGGCATTCACATAGACAAGTCCAGCCAGGACTTCAGAGACTTCCTGGACGATGGCGCCGGCCAAGGCGGCTGGGCTGGTCGCGCCGGCCTGACCCGCTGCCAAGAGCAGCACCGGCATGCCCCCACGAACGGCGGCTTCCAGGCATCGGCAGGCGTCTTCCGCGAATTTAAGCGGCGGCACGACAAAACAATTCGACATGCTGACGAAAGGCCGCTCCCGCCATTTCTTCTCTCCGCCCGCAATCTCATGCAGCATTTTGAGCGACATATCGACATGTTCGGGCATAACCCAGCTGGACCCGACATGCTTCGTCGTGCCGGAGATCGCGGCGTAGCAGGTGTTGATATCCAATTCCAAAGGATCGGGCAGGTCGCGGCAGACGATGGACCGTTGGAAGAAATGAATATTCTCCATCGAATCGACAACGCGCGCGATATTGTACAGATCATTCGTTGTTGATTCGCGATAGGCTTTGGTCACTGGGTCAACCATATGGACCGCAGCCCCCGCAGTCCCGAAATAGACCTTCTTGCCCCAAGGCTCCATGTCATGCCGCGGGTCTTGGCCGTGCAGAACGAAATGTCGGGCGGCGTTGGCGATGGTATCTTCGACTAAGGCACGTGGAATGCGCAGCCGGCCGTCATCGCCATAGATAGCCCCTTTCGCGGTCATCGCTTCCACACAAGAAGGGATCGCATCGGCCAGGCCTATCGTTTCCAGAACGGTCAAAGCGGCTTCATGGATCCTGGCGATGTCGAGGTCGGAGAGTGGGCGATAGGCGCCGCCCGTCATGCCGGGCCGGATCGGCTTGATGTCTTCGGCCAGCGGTGCCGCCCTGAGCGCCTGTCGTGCTGCCCGTCCGCCCCGTCGCCGGCCTTCGCCTGAATCCGTGTCGCTCATCCCCTGAACTCCCTTATTTCGCAAGCGGTTCGCTCGCCTTTCGTTGGCCTGTGGCAATGCCTTTTGAATGGCGTCATCCCGGCCTATTGACCAATTGTTTATCAACAAATCCTTTCCACTGATCCTGAACGGAAATCAATCCGATAATTTCTTGCTGACTGGTTAGTTTTATTCCATTGTCCGAGTTACCGTTCAGCTTATCAGTTGATCAAATCTACGATAAAAGCGCCCGGCGTGATAGGCGCGAATGGTCGTATCGTGATCAGGTTCGCGGACCAGGGTATTTCTCAACCATGTTAGGAGGGGTCACCGATGGCTCCACGTAGACGGCTCCCTTCACTGAGTTCCTTGCGTGCTTTTGAAGCCGCCGCCCGTCACGGCGGATTCCGGGTCGCAGCGGAAGAGCTGAACGTCACCCATTCCGCCATTAGCCACCAGGTGAAAGCTTTAGAAGCGTATCTTGGGGAAACTTTGTTTGATCGGGGCGGGCGGGCAATCGCTCTCACGGAAGCGGGGCGGATCCTTTTCCCCGTGCTGCGCGATTCCTTTGATAACATCGTTGCGGCGACCGAATTGTTGCGGCGTCGCAAGGCCAATGCGCCGCTGGCGATCCAAACATACGTAACCATTGCATCACGATGGCTGCTGCCAAGGCTTGCGGATTATCACAAGCTCCATCCCTCTGTGCAGGTCGCGCTGATGACGTCTGATCCGGGCTGGGACTATACGCGCGATGGGGTCGATGCTGCGCTGATTTTTCCGACCGAGCGCCACCCGGATCTCGATTATACTGAGCTCTACCTCGGCCAACTCTTCCCCGTTTGTGCGCCGTCTTACCTGGAACGTCATGGGCCGATAGAGACGCCTGAGGCGCTGCTGGATGAGACTTTGCTTTCCGTCTTCCCGGCAGACGGAGATTGGTCCCGCTGGTTCTCTGCAGCCGGTATAGAAGAGGCAGCACAGCCGGAGCGATGGAGTGGTCAGAGAGTCAGTGTCGATAATTACCTGCTATCGATAGAGGCGGCTTTGGCGGGGGATGGCATCACACTTACCGTCTTACCTTTCGTCGATAAGGATTTGGAGGCTGGCCGTTTGGTGCAGCTTTTCGATATCACTGTTTCGCAGCCTGGTGCTTGGTGTTTCGTCTGTCCCAAGGACAGGCGAGGGGAGCCAAAGCTTGAGCAGTTTCTCGAATGGCTTCAGAACGCCGTAAAAGCTGATTCGTCGATGATGGCGGACCTATCGTAAGATATTTGAAGACGGCGCGCAGCCTGGTACCGCGTGTATGTGGCTTTTGAGTGTTGTTTCCAGCCGTACCGGACGGAATCCCCGATGAGCGCAATTTCGACTCGCAGATGGGGTCATTTTCGTCTACAAACCCGGATCGGGTGCGAGGGGCGCGCCGTCGGTATTTCTACAGGGAAAATACCGAAGATCAGTATTTTGACTGGTTCCGCTCATGCAGTGGCCTATCGATGTCTGGTCTTAAAGAGTGCCTGTTTTGGTCCTGTGCTGATGGTGTTGGGCTGAACGTGGCATTTCTGGACGGCAGAGGGCGCAGAATGTGTACCCCGAGAGCGTGTTTGTTGTGACCGGCATTGTAACAGCGCTGTGTCGCAGAATTTCTTGGTCTAACCAGGTGCGAAAACCGGGGATCTTTGGCGTCTATGTCTCGTAACAAAACCAGCAGCGCTGCATCGCGTCGTCCGGAGAAGCGATTCTTCAAGGACCGGGAACTTATTCTCCGGACCGATGGGAAGGTTGTGTTCTTCCGGTTGGGGGCGGGTGTCCAAAAAGGCATGTGCGTCTTTGGCGGCATCGTGTTCGCTTGGGCAGCGGTTGCGAGCTTGTCCACGTGGTGGCAGTTGCGGGTGAATGACGATAAGGCGCAGGAAATTGTTGAAGCGCGGCTGTCATATCAACAGCTACGCGGTGACTTGAAAGCCTATCAGTCTAAAATCGCGGAGTTGGCCTCGGACATCGCGGACCGGCAACGTCAGACGGTTGGCGAAGAGCATGCGGCTCTCAGCGACGCTGTGGCATCGGCACCGCTTGAAATCGATCTCGCCGCGCTGGCGGAAATCAGCTCCGGCATTGGCACTGCGTTCGACAAGATGGCACGTGATCTGGATGTCAGTGAGCAGGATCGCGACCGAATTGTCCAAAGCCGGAACTCTCTGCATCAGAAAATTGGTGAACTTGAAGATACGCTGGGTGATGAGCGTCGCACGGTTAGCCGATTGAATGAGGATATTCTGCGGCTGGAAGACGTCTTGGAAAATCGTGGGCGCTCCATCACTGATCTTGAAGGCACGCGTGACACATTATCGGACCGGATCGTTGAACTGTCCGATTCCCTCCGTGATGCGGAACGACGGGGCGAGCAGCTTGTCTCCGACGTGCGCGGTTTAACCGGGCGAATAGAAACACTCAGTAATACGAATGAAACCCATGTCGAGGCGCGCAATGCCCTGAATGCAGATATCGACCGCTTGGGAGCCCGCTTGGCGGTGGAGCAAGCCCGCGGCAAGGATGCCCGTGAAGGCATGGCACGCTTGATCGCTGATGTCTCAAAGGTCTTAGGTGACCAGGATGGCGGTGCGGCGATTGAGAGCGAAGAGCCGAAAGAATTTGTAGAGACCCTCGACAATGAATTGGCGGCGATGATCGCCCGCTACGAAGAAACGGAGACCTATGCGCGCCGCGTTGACGGGGCCTTGTCCCATGTCTTGAACAGCCTTGAGCGGGTTACGGGTCCGGTTCCAGAGAAAACGACTGAAAGCAATACGTCTCAAGTTCTTGCAGAGCGAGCTGAGGCATCAGACGACGGCGTACTGGAAAACCAAGACAGCGATATTGCGAGCCTACCAGATGTAGCGAGTGATGCTTCGGTGGCGAGCCTGGACCGACCCGGGCAGGCGCGGGCGCTGGTTGATGAAATTGAGCGACTGCACAGTGCGCAGTTAAGCTTGATTGAAGGTCTTAATGCGCAGGTCGAGGCAGAGGTTAACGAAGCCGAAGATTTATTGCGCATGGCCGGTCTGGACGTTGAGGCTTTGGTTGGCACAACGACGAATACCGGCAGCGGCGGCCCGCTGGAGGATGTTGGCTTTGGTGGCGGCAGTTCAGAAGGGCTTGCACAAGGGGTGGCGGCGCTGCAGGGGCTGGTAGAACGTCGCCGCGCGCTGGCAAAGACGTTGCGCTGTATTCCGCTTGTTGCGCCCATTGACTACTACCACGTCACGAGCCCGTTTGGGAAACGCAAGGATCCCATCAATGGCCGCTGGTCGATGCATAAAGGCCTCGATTTAGGCGCTTGGCCTGGTACGAAAATTCGGGCTACGGGAGCCGGAAAGGTTATCGAAGCGCGTACCCATAACGGCTATGGTAAAATGGTCCGGATCGACCATGGCTGTGGAATAACGACGGTCTATGCGCATATGAAGCGAATCTCCGTTAAGCGGGGTCAGGAAGTCACTCACCGTCAGGTCATTGGGACTTTGGGGTCCACGGGGCGGAGTACCGGCCCTCATGTTCATTATGAGATCAGGGTCGATGGCGCCCCGGTCGATCCGGCGAAAGTAATGGAGGCTGGTCGCCATGTTTTCAAAACCTAAGCAGGACAACAAAGTGAAGACGACGGCAACCCCGACCAAGAAAGTCGTGGCTCCGTCTATCCTCTCTGTCGATCTACATATAACTGGGAATATGGAGAGTGACGGTGACATCCAGATTGATGGGCGGGTCGATGGGGACATTAAGTCCAAACAAGTGACGATCGGCGAAGGCGCCACAGTCAACGGTGCAATTGAGGCTGACTACCTCCGCGTATCAGGAACTGTGAATGGTGAGATCACGGGGCGTAAGGTTGAACTTGCGAGCACGGCAAGGGTTGTCGGTGATATCAATCATGACCTGCTGCAGATTGAAGCCGGCGCCTATCTACAGGGGCTGTGCCGCCGCATGGACGGGGGAGAGGCCTCTGCCTCGAAACCCGGTTCTATTCCCGCTCCCGCCAATTCAACTCCTAAGCCGGCCAAAGCAATTTTGGATACCGGCATGAAAGCCAGTTAGGCGCTCCTCACATCGTTGTCTTATGCCGATGCTCTACTTTGATCTGTCTATTGGACGGCTCGGCTCTGCAGGATCGAGTAGCCGAGCAGGCTTAACAGGACCAATCCACCACCAATAATCTGCATCATGGTCATGCGCTCGTTGAGCAGCAGGGCTGCGGCGATGATGGAGAGGACCGGCTCCAGATTGTACAGCAATCCAATGACCGGTGCCGGTGTCCGCTTCAAGGCCCAGACCTGGGTCAGGATACCCAGGCTGTAAACGGCGGAGATCAAGGCCAGCACCATCATGGCGTCGAAGGCATCGTCGGCTGCAATCCAGTCAAGTGATCCGCCAACAACTGTCCAGGTAAGTGCAGAAAGCAGCATCGCGCCAATATTGGTATAGGTCGCGAGCGGCAGCATCGGAAGCTCCCGCAAGGCCTTTCTGCCGAACACCAGATAAAGCGTCACCCCGATTGCACCGAGAATCGCAAGTGCGATGCCGCGGATGTCGAGCGTATCGAGGTCGGGGCCCAGCGCGAGGGCTAGTCCGGCAAAGGCACCTCCGAAGAAGAGAAACGCCTTGCCCGATGGTCTTCCATCGCCGGCAATCGGTGCTGCTAGCGCAACGAGTAATGGCCAGGTGAAGAAGATCAATGCGGCGAGGCTGACCGGTATAAAGGCAACGGAGCCGAGATAGCAGGCACCCTGAAGGAATTGTCCGAAGGCGAGAAAGGCATAAAGCTTGAACTGCGCAAAATTGATCCGCATCGACTGGCCCAGCATTATGGCCAGGCCGAATGTCATTGTGGCGGCGACCGCATTTCGAACCGTCATCACGACCAGCGGATCACCGCCATAGCCATAGAAATAGGCAGCAAAAGGGGTGTTCAGCGCGAATAGCCCTGCCGATAGGAACACGACGAACGCGCCGGTTCCGATCAGGTCGTTCTTGGCTGGAGAGGTATCCTGCGACATGGCGCCACTATTCCATGCTTCTCTTGCGTGCGGAAGGAAGATGTCTTTTCCGCGCCGGAATGAGTTCAAGTCCGGTGGAAGCCTTGTGACGCACGGGGGGCGTCCTCAGCTAGGGCTCTCTATTCTGCATAAGTCGTAAGATAAATCGCAAAAGGATCATTGAGCTATGGCCCATAAATATGCCGAAATCGCTTTCACGGATCAGGTGCGTGCAATTCAGAACGCACAAGGCAGTCGCGATGCCTATGCGCGGATGGATGAAGGACCGGATGCGAACGATCGGATCGGCGAACGGGAGGCTGCATTTATCGCGGCGCGGGATAGCTTCTATATGGCCAGTGTGTCCGAAACTGGGTGGCCCTATGTTCAGCATCGTGGTGGGCCGGCGGGATTCCTTCGCGTCTTGGATGAGAAGACACTGGTCTTCGCGGATTTCCGGGGGAACCGACAATTTGTCAGCCTTGGCAATGTTGCCGGTGATGATCGTGTATCCCTTTTCCTGATGGATTATCCGAATCGGGCAAGGCTGAAGATATTCGGTCGTGTTGAAATCAGGGATGACGAGGAGGCAATCGCGGCCTTGGCGTTGCCTGACTACAGGGCGAAGATCAAGCGTGCTTTCCTGATCCGTGTTGAAGGTTTCGATTGGAACTGCCCCCAACATATTACGCGGCGGTTTTCGGAAGCTGATGTGGTCGAAGCAATGGGGCCGCTTAAGGTTCGCATTGCGGAACTCGAGGGCCGTTTGGAGGCGCTGGGTGAAGCGTCATAAGTGTTGTTGCGATCTGGATGTTTACAACGCTGGCCAAATGATCTGGAACGCGATACCTCCAATCGGCAATCGGTTGCGAGGAGGAAAGAATGCGTACCGGCGGTGAGATTCTTGTAGATGCGTTGAAACGGCATGGCGTGACGAATGCCTTTGGTGTACCGGGGGAGAGCTATCTCGCGGTGCTTGATGCGCTGCATGATTCCGATATTTCCTTCACGATCTGCCGCCAGGAAGGCGGGGCCGCGATGATGGCGGATGCCTATGCGCGGCTGACCGGCACGCCCGGCATCTGCATGGTGACGCGCGGTCCGGGCGCTACCAATGCCTCGGCAGGACTGCATATCTCTCAACAGGATTCGGTGCCGGTTATTCTCTTGGTTGGCCAGGTAGCCCGCTGGATGGTTGATCGGGAAGCCTTCCAGGAAATCGACTATCGCCGGATGTTCGGGCAGGTCGCGAAATGGGTCGCCCAAATTGATAGCGCGGATCGGATCCCTGAATATCTCAACCGGGCCTTTCATACCGCGACATCAGGCCGGCCGGGCCCGGTGGTTCTGGCCTTGCCCGAAGACATGCTGACGGACAGCGTAGAGGCGGTGGATGTAGGGCCTTGGCAGCCGATGCCGTCGCATCCCGGCGCCGGCGATATGGCACGCCTACGGGAGATGTTGGCCGCAGCGGAACGTCCGATGGCGATCCTGGGCGGTGGCGGTTGGACCGAAGCGGCTACCCGTGACTTCCAGGCCTTCGCGGAAGCCAACAGCCTGCCGGTCGGCGTTTCCTTCCGTTGTCAGGACTATATCGATAACAGCTCGCCAGCTTATGTCGGACATGTCGGTCTGGGGATCAATCCCGACCTCGCACAACGGGTTCGGGAGGCGGATTTGCTGCTCGTCGCCGGTGCCCGTTTGGGAGAAATGACGACGGGCGGCTATAGCCTGATCGATATTCCAAACCCGCAAGGGAAGCTCGTTCATATTTACCCGGACGCCGCAGAATTGAACCGTACCTATCAAGCCGACCTGCCCATGGTCGCATCCATGCCGGCTTTCGCGGAAGCCGCAGCGGCATTGGATCCTATCGAAGATCCAACATGGCGCGCGAGCCTGGAAGACGGGCGGGCGAGTTATGAGCGTTTCGTGGCTCCTGTAACGATCTCCGGCGATCTGCAGATGGGGCAGGTTATGGAAGTCTTGAAGGACCGTCTCCCGGCAGATGCCGTCATCTGCAACGGCGCCGGCAATTATTCCGGCTGGCCAAACCGCTTCCATCAGTTCAGCCGCTATCCCTCGCAGCTGGCGCCAACCAGTGGTTCCATGGGCTATGGCGTGCCGGCGGCTGTCGGCGGGAAGATTGCGCAACCTGATCGGATGGTTGTCGCCTGGGCCGGTGATGGGTGTTTCATGATGCATGGCCAGGAGCTTGCCACCGCTGTTCAATATGAAGCGCCGATCCTTGTGCTGGTCGTCGATAATGGCATGTACGGCACGATCCGGATGCATCAGGAACGCGAATACCCGGCGCGTGTCAGCGGAACAGGGCTCAAGAACCCGGATTTCGTTAAACTTGCGGAAGCCTATGGGATGTTTGGGGCGCGCGTAGAGAAGACTGAGGAGTTTGCCTCGGCGTTGGATGCGGCGCTTGCGGCCATAAAGTCGGGTCAACCAGCCCTTCTTCATCTGAAGATCGATCCGGACGCGATCTCTCCGGCAACGACATTGAGCGCGATCCGGAAGAAGTCTCTCGCGTCGTAGAGGCTTTCTCTTTATCGGCGACCTTCAAACGCACGACTTTCTGGCTTAGGGTGTTAGAGAACTGAACCCTGCAAGGAGGTCGTGGCGATGCAGCTACAGTATTTTGAAGCTGATGCCCCTGTTCTGGAAATAGTCGAAGCGCTTCGACAGGATGGTGCGGTTGCCGTCAAGGAACTCGCACCCCGATCTGTTGTGGATGACGTCGCGTCTGATCTTCGCGCTCAATTTGATGCCGAGGGAACCTATGCGCAATGTGAGTTTAACGGTTTCAAGACATTGCGGTTGTCATCCATTCTTGCCCGCTCCCACGCATCGGCCGAACTGATCGGGCATGATCGCTTGTTAGAAATTATTGATCCGATCCTGCTGCCGAATTGCACGAATTATCGCATTGGCAGTACCACAGGGGTCGAGATCCTGCCGGGTGAACGCGCCCAGGTCCCCCATAGTGACGGTGATATCTATCCCGCCCGCATCGCCGGGTTGGAGTGGCAGGTCAGCGCCATGTGGGCTTTGACAGAGTTCACAAAAGAAAACGGCGCGACCCGTGTGGCGATTGGCAGTCATAAGAATCTGGTCGATGGGCGGTTCAAGGCAGATGAGATGATCCAAAGCCCAATGCCGAGGGGATCTGTGTTGATCTATCTGGGGTCGACGGTTCACGGCGGCGGTGAAAACCGGTCCTCTGCGCCCCGCATGGGGCTGGTGAACACCTATAGCCTAGGGTGGCTCCGGCAAGAGGTGAACCAGTATCTCGCCGTGCCACGTTCAGTCATTGAAGGCCACTCTGAGAAGATTCAGCGCCTTTTGGGGTACCAAACGCATGGGCCTTATCTTGGAAAATACCCGGACCAACCGGATGGGGGCTGGTATCTTGGTAATGAGGCAGGCCGGGGCAAGGTATATGGCAAGTGATCAAGAGCATTTCCTTCGATCTCACTCTATGCCGGTGTTATGGTGGGCCGGTATTATGGCAGGCCGGTATTATGGTAGGCCGGTATTATGGTAGGAAAGGGTGGACAGGGGGCCAGATATAGTATAAGTACCTTGAATCAGGACTAGGACTCTTTCGCAGAAGCGTGTTGATTCTTAAGTCTGATATAGAATTTTCGTGGAAAATACCGATCCAGAAGGGATGGTGCCATGAGTAACGACGTCGTTCTCACATCGACGCAGAAATCGTCGATCTTATCGCTTCAGCGAACCTTTGATCTTTCAGAGCGAACGCAAACGCGTTTGGCCTCCAGCCGCCGTGTCAACAATGTTACGGATGATGCTGTCAGCTTCTTCGCGTCGAAGTCACTGAACGATAGGGCCGCTGACTTCACGATCCGCAAGGCGAATATCGATCAGGGTATTTCCACACTGCAGGCGAATCTCAGCGCGACAAAATCAGCCGACGATATTCTCAAGCAGTTGAAGGGACTTGCAGGGGCTGCTCGGACCCAATCTGATTCCGAACGCGAGAGCGCTACCCGCAGTTTCGAGGAACTGGGTAAGCAGCTATTTCAGCTTGTCCAGGATGTGTCATATCAGGGTCAGAATCTCCTGAATAGCACGTCATCGAAACTGGAAGTCTCTTTTGGCGTCCGAACCGGTTCAGAACTTGAAGTAAAAGGTAAGGACCTGCTCGCAACCGGCGCGGATATTGGTGCTTCGGCCGGCGCACTTTTCACCATTTCGGTGTTTTCGGCGAATGGTGGTAACATCAATATCTCGAATTTTGGACTGTCAGGCGGATCATTTACGTCCCTGGGAGCCAATAGTTCGAAAGTGTCGTTTGCCACCACGGTGATCAATCGGATTGATACGGCGATCACGCGACTACGGGCGTCAGCGACTGAGCTTGGCTCAAACGTTGCGATCCTCAATACCCGGCTGAACTTCACCGAAAACTATGTCAGCCGATTGAACATCGGTGCAGATAAACTGACTCTCGCGAACTTGAGTGAGGAAGGGGCAAGTTTCTCCGCCCTTCAGGTTCGACAACAGATCGGGGTCAGTACTTTGTCTGTCGCAGCGGATCAGCAACGGGCACTCTTGGCGCTGTTGTAAGAAATATAAGTCGTAGAAAACTTATTTTTTACTGAAAACAATAGTGTGTGGATTCATTGACGCGTCGCCAAAGCCGGATGGCGGCGAGCTTGACGATGGCGAGGAAATTGGCTGCGTGATTCTCATATCGTGTAGCGATGTGCCGACAGTGCGTCATCCGGTGTAAGAACCATTCCGTCACTCGGTCGGCCTTCAAGTAGAGCACGTACCATCTGGCTGTCGTGTTGCTGACCACCGGGTATCATGACTTGGAACGACAGTCCTTTCGCATCGAAAACGGCGTGGGTTTTGATCGTCATGCCTCTACACGAACGCCCAAATGCCTTCGCAACGCCACCGCAGAAAACGATTTGAGCAGGTGGAGTAGGCCGTAGCGCTCCGGCAGATCAAGCCGCGCCAACTTATTCGTTTACCTGTGGAACCATCGCCAAACGGACTGTTCGGCCAATTTCTCAGGTGTCCAATGTCTTTAACTCTCGCCGCATGATCTTGCCTGTGCTGGTCTTGGGGAGGTCGGACACAAACTGCATGGACCGTGGAACTTTGTAAGCCGCCAGCGTTTCACGGCAGAACTTGATGATTTCATCTGCGTCGCCTGTCGCGCCATCTTTCAGCACGACATAGGCTTTGGCGATCTCTCCCTTCTGCTCGTCCGGCTGTGGCCCTACCGCACACATGGCAACGGCAGGATGGCTTGAAAGAACGCGTTCGATCTCTGCGGGGTATACATTGTAGCCGGCGGTGACGATCATGTCCTTCTTTCGGTCCACGACAAAGACACAGCCATCTTCGTCCATTTTCGCCAAATCGCCGGTATGCAGCCACCCGTCGGGCTCCAACGCCTCGGCTGTACGTTCCGCATCGTTGAAATAACCCATCATCACCAGCGGCCCGCGCGCCATCAGCTCGCCGACCTCGCCCGTGGGCATGACCTTGGTATAGTCCTCGTTGTCCGCGATTCTAAGCTCGGTGTAAGGTAGGGCCACGCCGATTGAGCCCATCTTGTTCATGCCATAAACCGGGTGTGTGCTGCCGAGACCAGCCATCTCGGTCATCCCCCACAGCTCAATCAGTGGTACGCCGAATGCGGCTTCGACTGCCTCCATCTTTGCGGTTGGCATGGTCTGCCCGCCAACGGTCAGACAGCGGAGTGAGCTGAGGTCGAACTCGTTCAAACCAGGATGTTCAAGCATATACATATACATGGTCGGAACGCCTTCAAACACAGTCGCCCCATGGTCCTGAATGCTTTGCAAAGCGACGCCGGGATCAAAGACTGCATGCAGGTTCAGGGTGCCGCCGTAGAAGAAGACAGAGTTGAAGACCACATTGCCATAGACATGAGGACATGGCAGGGCACTGACGATTACGTCCTCGGAGGTTTTGAGATGCATCTGCGCGGTCATTGCCGTGTTCAGAATAACTGCCTTGTGCGACTGCATCGCGCCCTTTGGGCGGCCCGTTGTTCCAGAGGTATAACAAATTGTCGACAGGCTTTCAGGATCGACATCCGGCACGGGCGGGCAGGGGTGGTTGGCCGCCAGAAGATCCTCGAAAGAGGTCATTCCGTCGGGAGCTTCGTCGAATGAGACAACGGCGACAACGTTACTGTCAGCTTCGATTCCACCGAGTGGCGCCGCCTTGGCCTGGCTGGCGATAATCGCTTTTGCGCCGCAATCCTTCACCACATAGCGCACTTCATCTGGTGTCAGCATCACGTTGATCGGGTTGACCACGGCCCCCAGCTTGGACGCGCCATAGTAGCTCACCAACCATTCCCAGCGGTTTTCTGAATAGATCGTGACGATATCGCCTTGCCTGACCCCCAGCGACGCAAGCCCTCCGGAAAGTTGGCAGGCCAACGCGTCGATCTGGGCGAAAGTGAACTGCCTGTCCCCCGCAATAAGCGCTGTCTTGTCTCCAAACCGATTTGCTGCCGTTGCACTGATCTGGCCGAGATGCTGAAGCATGGATTGTTTCCCCCTCGATTTTCTTGTGCAGGCTGTTTGCCAGCCGTGCTTCCTTTTTTATGCCCGGATTGTTGCGCATCGTTAGCTCTGATCCGGTTCCTGTTATAGCTTCGCAAACGCGATTTGGTATGACAAGTGCTGCGATTGAATCGCATCGGAGTGGGCTTGCATCGTCCGCAAAACCGGCACTAGTCGGGCATTTTCGTCCCACCCGCTAACCAGCCAGATGGAACGCGAATTGTTTACTGTTCATTAAGCAAGAATGTATAAAAAAACATTACCAAAATTCAGACACGGCGAGGCAGGTCGGAGAAGCTGAATATCGGTCCATTCTTCATTTGGTGCAGGACATATGGATTATTCAGTTAATGATTTCTCATTCGACGTTGATCCGAGCGGGCGAATTACGAGGCCTTATGGCAATTTTCATACCCATTTGGGTTGGACCGCGGCGCAACTGCAAGGGCGGACGATAGACTCCATTTTTGAGCCGAATGACGCAGCTCTTGCGATGGAAACCCTGTTTTGCGTTTCGCATGGTAAGGGTCGAATTGACCTCAGCTTGAATTTTCGATCGCATGATGGGGGTGAGTTTCCTGCGCGGGTTGCAGTATCAGCGCTTGGTTCTTCAGGCCCGAATGTATTTTTGCATTTGGATTGTATGCGTGATGCTGCAGGCGTAGGTCATGACCTCATGTCCGAATGGGCTGCGCCGTCCGATATTTCGAATGTTATTGACGACGTGGAATCATTCTTAAACTCAGCACCCTACAACGATGCCTCGCTCACGTTATTTTCGTTCCGTGCGGGTGGAGATAGGGATGACGGACTGGTCGACTTCTCGACCGTTGCCGAGAAAGCGGCGCGAACCCTCGAAATGCATGCTGGTGATAACGCCCTCACAATACGAAGTGGAGAGCGATCGGTGGCTGTCGTCCATGATGGCAATTTCGACAGTGAGTTCATTGGTGAGCGTGTCAACAATGTGGTCGGCGATGACATAACTGTGGCGAGCGACGTTATTGACCTAAGTGGGGGTGTCGCAGCGCTGAAGAAGGACCGTGCGGCGATCATGGATATGATTCTGTCCCATGAGCCGGACTGCGATGCCACGACAGCAGCGGATGGTGATATTGATCCCGGTTCCGTTGTTATCCGTAGAGCCATATCAGCTCAAAACAAGGAAACGACATTCTACGTCGTTGAGTTCAATGAAGATGGGGCAATTTCACCCAGTGATGGGGGCACAAGGGACCGGCAGCGCCGGGTCGCGAAAGCGCGGCTAAGTTATTGTGCAGACCTGGTGGGCAAAATGAACGCAAGGATAAAGATTAATATCGATGCGTTGTCCTTGGTTGATCAAGATGCTGACTTCCTGGCGAGTTTACCTGATCGTTTGATGATTGGAATTCTATCCGTACCCGAGGAAGAGGTTTGTGAGATGTCCAGGCTTGTCGCTTGCCTTGATCGTCTCCCTTGTGTCGTTTTGGACGGTCTATTGCTGTGTCGAGATGCACGCATGCAGACTGTTGGTGGGATGGTTAAGCAGCTTGGTTTTGTAAAGGTGCCTTGCACCGCCCTTCACAAGGATCCAGGTGGTATGGCGCGGATGCTTCGTGACACTGCAAGCAGCATCGCAGGGCAATATGTCGGGATCGTCGTAACCGGTCTTCAATTTCCGGAAACGGTGGCGGCACTTGATGGTATTTCAGGTCTTCACTTGTCTGGTCCTGCGGTCTCTGACGCTTAGAAACCAAAACACGGATTTATTTGTGCCTGTGTGGTGGTTGTTCCATTGGATGGGCTGGCCTAAGTAATGGCTCAGCTGTTGGGCAGCTGATTGCCCTGCTTGTGCTCGTTTCAAGTTCGTTATTCGTTTTTCGCTATTCGTTTTCGCCGTTCGGTTAAGGAATAAAACAATGCCTGCCGCCATTCCCCCCATATGCGACTTTGGTTGGAACGCGCCCGGCTTCGATCTGGCGGACCCCTCCGGTAACCGCTACACCCTGTTGGATGTGGCTGGGCCTAAGGGTGTTTTGGTTATGTTTATTTGTAACCACTGCCCCTATGTTAAATCGATTGCGGATCGGATCTCTGCTGCGGCGAAGGACTTACAGGGCCGTGGGGTCGGCGTAGCTGCGATCATGGCGAATGACTATGCCTCTTACCCGGATGATGCGCCGGAGAAGATGAAAACCTTCGCAGAAGCGCATGATTTCACCTTTCCTTATCTCATTGATGAAGACCAATCGGTCGCGCGTGCCTATGCTGCCGTATGCACGCCCGACTTTTTCGGCTTTAACGATAGGCTTGAGTTGCAGTATAGAGGGCGCTTCGGTGCGTCTGGAAGTAATGCTGTGCCGGACGCGCGACCGGAATTGCTGGAAGCGATGCGTCAGGTGGCGAGCACTGGACAGGGGCCGCGCGATCAAACGGCATCGATCGGCTGTTCGATCAAATGGCGGAATCAGCGCGAAGCTTAACAGGCGCGTGAGGCATAACAGGCGCATAATGAACACGGTCTTCGCAGTGGCGGGCCAGCTAACAAATGGAGTGGCCAATGGCCGATATTTTTAACGAAATTGATGAAGAGCTTCGCGCAGACAAGGCCAAACAAGCCTGGCAACGTTACGGCAAGATTGCGATTGCCGGTGCGGCTGTGATTGTCGCCTGTGCGGCTGGGTATACGTATTGGCAAAAGTCCGAACGAGCGGCTCAACTGGAATTGGCGGACCGATATGCGGCGGCACTTGCCTTGGGGGCCAGTAAAGAAGGGGCTCCGGCCTCCGCTCAGGCGCTGGCAGCGCTGGCATCTGAAAGCAGTGGCGGTTTTGCACTTCTAGGCCGGCTGCAGTCTGCGGCAATGATTGGGGAGGCGGGTGACCATTTGGCGTCTGCCGATGCCTACCGCGCGATTGCGAATGACACATCTGTTGAGGCTCTTTATCGGGACTTAGCTGTTGTTCTTGCCGTTGCACAAGGGGCTGCTGGCAATGGCGATTCGGAAGCCTTGATGAAGGAATTGGAACTCCAACTCGGTGATGAGAAGCCATGGCGTTACACGGCGCGCCAAGTGGCTGCGGGACTTTCCTTAGCGCGTGGTGATACGGCTGCGGCAAAGGACTTTTTGACCCGTATAAGCGATGATCCTAATGCACCGCTTGGTTTGCGCGGATCGGCGGCTGAGTTGCTGCGGTCGATCGGTAGCTAATGCGTTCTAAGCTGAAAGCTATGAAGGGGCGTATCATGATAGGTCGGCGGTGGATGCAACGGGTTCCGCATTGTCTGGCCATGATCGCGGTTGTTGGGGTTTCGTTTACGTTGGGGGCCTGCAGCGATATATTTTCTGAAGAAGAAAAACGGCTGCCTGGTAAACGAATTGCTGTAATGCTGGCTGACACGGATGCTGATCCGGATCCTCGTTTGGCCGACCTTCAAGTGAAACTGCCACCGCCCTATGTCAATGAAAGCTGGCCGCAATCAGGTGGTTTTCCCGACCATGCTATGCACCATTTGATGTTGGGAGAAAATATCCAGCGCGTTTGGAAAGCGGATATCGGTGCGGCTTCGGAAGGCGATCAGCGTATTCTGCAAGGCCCGCTTATCGCGGAAGGCCGCCTTTATAGCATGGACCGGGATTATGAGATCTCAGCCTTTGATGCCCAGACTGGAAAAACACTGTGGCGCAAACAGATGGATGTGCCGGAAGATGATGAAGAGGCCTTTGGCGGCGGACTAGCCTACGCAGATGGCTTGTTATATGCGTCGACGGGCTATGCAAAGGTTTCAGCCTTCAATGCCTCCAATGGGCAGGAGATTTGGCGGGCTAACCTGACGGGCCCAGCCCGCGCCGCGCCGACTGTGGCAGAGGCCAGGGTCGTTGTCGTTACGATTGATAACCGGGTGACAGCCTTTGATGCTGATACTGGTGAGGAAGCCTGGACACATGCCGGCTTTACCGAGGTTGCAGGGCTTCTCGGTGCTGCCAGTCCCGCAATTGCCGATAACACGGCGATAATTCCGTACTCCTCTGGGGAGGTTTATGCCGTTCGGGTGGCAAACGGGCGGGTCAGTTGGTCGGATAGTTTGACGTCTGCTCGTCGCGTGGATGCATTGTCGGCCCTTGCTGATATCCGTGCACGGCCGGTTATTGATCGCGGCGTTGTTTTTGTTGTCAGTCATTCCGGGCGAATGCTTGCAATTGATCTTAGGACCGGCTCTCGGATTTGGGATCGCCGGATTGCTTCTGTCCAGTCGCCCTGGGTGGCTGGTGAGTTTGTTTTCGTGATCACGGTAGATCAGGCTTTGTTGGCCATAACCCGTCGCGGTGGGCGCGTGCGGTGGGCGCGTTACCTGCCAAATTTCGAAGATCCGGAAGATCTGGATGATCCGATTTCCTGGGTTGGGCCCGTCCTCGCGAATGATCGGTTAATCGTCGCGAATAATATCGGTGAGGTTTGGGCTGTGTCGCCCTATGATGGGACGCCCTTGGGGCAGATCGACGTGGACGATTCAGTATCGGTAACCCCGCGAATTGCGAATGGCATGCTTTATATTCAGACGGATGCCGGTTCCGTTTATGCGTATCGCTAATAATCGCGATACCGGAGAGGAACCCAATGCGGGATGAAGATTTCACTGTCGCCATTATCGGGCGACCTAATGTCGGTAAGTCGACCCTGTTCAACCGCTTGGTTGGAAAGCGGTTGGCGCTTGTCGATGATCAGCCGGGTGTTACACGCGACCGTCGCGTTGGTACCGGTCGGATTTCCGACTTGGTTTTCACGGTCATGGACACGGCTGGGCTTGAAGATGCGACGGATGATAGTCTGGAGGCTCGGATGCGCCGCCAGACGGAAATTGCCATTGATGATGCAGACTTGGCGCTGCTGTTGATCGATGCACGGGCCGGGGTGACACCGCTGGATTCTCACTTCGCACAGTTGCTGCGTAAGGGGGCCACCCGCATCGCATTGGTCGCCAATAAATGCGAGGGACGTGCAGGGGCGCCGGGGTTGGGAGAGGCCTATGGCCTTGGAATGGGCGATCCGATCCCGATTTCGGCAGAACATGGTGAAGGCCTGACCGACCTATATGACGTTATATCCGAGGCCATGGCTGATTGCGGTGTCGGGCCGGTGTTCAAGGCGGACCCGCGTGAGCAAGATATCGCGACGTCCACCGACCTTGAAGCGGTTGACGGTGTTGAAGGCGCCGATGCAGAACAGGAAAAGGTCCAAATCGGCGAAGAAGGCCGCCCGCTTCAGCTGGCCATCGTTGGGCGGCCCAATGTCGGCAAGTCGACGCTGATCAACCGGTATTTAGGCGAAGACCGACTTCTCACCGGACCGGAAGCGGGGATCACGCGTGATTCAATCGCGCTCGATTGGTCATGGGAAGGAAAATCCATTCGTCTTGTGGACACCGCTGGGCTGCGTCGAAAAGCACGTGTGGAGAAAAAGGTCGAGCGGCTCTCGGCCATGGATACGAAACGCGCCATCGATTTCGCCCATGTCGTGGTCCTGCTTCTAGACGCCCGTGATATGCTGGAGAAACAAGACCTCACCATCGCGAGACAAACGATTGAAGAGGGCCGGGCGCTGATCGTTGCGGCCAATAAGTGGGATTTGGTCGAGGATCGCGCAGCGGCGCTGCAGAAGTTGAAAGATCGCCTACAGACATCACTCCCTCAGGTGCGCGGCGTTCCGGTGATAACGCTTTCCGCGCTGGAAGGACGCAATCTGGATCGTCTTCTAAAGGCGACATTTGAGATTTTTGATGTCTGGAACCGACGGATTTCGACGGCCAGACTGAATGAATGGCTGCATGACAAGCTTGAAACCCATCCACCGCCGATGGTGTCTGGCCGTCGGGTAAAGCTACGCTACATGACGCAGGCAGGGGCGCGCCCGCCGACCTTCGCCATTTTCTCCTCCCGCGCGGCTGATGCCCTGCCGGAAGCCTATGTGCGCTACCTCGCCAATGGATTGCGGGATGATTTCGGATTGGAAGGGGTCCCGTTGCGTCTCAATATTCGCCAAGGTAAGAATCCCTATGCGCCGAAGAAATGATATCATTCATAGCGTGACCGCCGACCTGCGTCGCTTTCCCAAGGCATTGTTGCATATGGGGCTGGGCGCTGCGGCGATGATCGTTCTGGCTGCTTGCGAGAAGCCCGCCTTCATGACGCCAAAGGCGACTGTCTATGACGGGGCTTGGGTCGGTAGCTTCCAAATGACCTCGGGAACGCGGGACTGCAAACTCAAGCGTGGTGGCGTTCGGTTGCGAGTTGAAGGCGGTGAACTGGATGGCCGAACCAGGGTCGCGCGCCGGAACGCCCCCTTCAATGGGTTCATTGACGAAGCCGGCCAACTGCACAAAGGCTTCGTCAAGGCGCCGGAGTTTCGAAAAAATGATATTGAAGTTGTGGGCCAGTTCGGCGACCGCGACGCAGAGGGAACCTGGAAGTCTCGCGACTGCAAGGGAAGCTGGGAGCTGCGAAAAGTCCGATAAGGGCCCGCGTTTAACGGCCCTATTTCCTTTTCGGGATCACAGTTTTCCAAGGCCCATCGGTTTTGGCCTGGGAATTCACGACAATCTGGCTCTACAGCTTCAAGGCGCTTTGCCGTCTTTGAGCATCCGAGACAGGGTGCTGTCGCCGCCGCAGAGGCCCCATTTTCCGTAGGGAGATCACGCAGATGAAAATGACCACCGAAGAAGCCTTCGTTAAAGTCCTGCAGATGCATGGCATTGAACATGCGTTCGGGATTATTGGGTCGGCGTTCATGCCGATCTCTGACCTGTTTCCCAAGGCGGGGATCAAGTTCTGGGATGTGGCGCACGAGACCAATGGCGGCTTGATCTGTGATGGCTATACGCGCGCGTCCGGCAAGATGGGCATGGCGATTGCGCAGAATGGTCCGGGCGTCACCGGCTTTGTGACCGCGGTTAAGACCGCCTACTGGAACCACACCCCAATGCTGCTGGTTACGCCGCAGGCAGCCAACAAGACCATCGGGCAGGGCGGTTTCCAGGAAGTGAACCAGATGCCGATGTTCGCGGAGATGGTTTGCTATCAGGAAGAAGTGCGCGATGCATCCCGGATCGCCGAAGTCCTGAACCGGGTGATCGAAAAAGCATGGCGCGGGTCTGCCCCGGCCCAGATCAACGTGCCGCGTGACTATTGGACCCAGGTTGTCGATATCGATCTGCCGCAACGTGTGCAGTTCGAACGCCCTGCCGGTGGTCCGAACGCCATTGCAGAGGCATCGCGTCTTTTGTCCGAAGCGAAGTTCCCGGTCATCCTGAATGGCGCGGGCGTTGTTATCGGTGGTGCCATTCCGGCGTCGATGGCGCTGGCGGAGAAACTGGATGCGCCGGTTTGCTGTGGGTATCAGCACAATGATGCCTTCCCGGGCTCGCACCCGTTATTTGCCGGGCCGCTCGGTTACAACGGCTCGAAAGCGGGGATGGAACTGATCGCTAAGGCGGATGTGGTGCTTGCACTTGGGACGCGCCTCAATCCGTTCTCGACCCTGCCGGGCTATGGCATCGACTACTGGCCGAAGGATGCAAAGATCATCCAGGTCGACATCAATGCGGATCGGATCGGGCTGACGAAGAAGGTTTCGGTCGGTATCCAAGGCGACGCGAAACAGGTCGCCGAAGCGATCCTGACCCAATTGTCCGACGATGCCGGCGATTTCGAGAGGGCAGAGCGGAAAGCAATGATCCATCGGACAAAATCAGCCTGGTTGCAGACCTTGAGCTCGATGGATCACGAGGATGATGATCCGGGGACCACTTGGAACGAACGCGCCCGTGATCGGGAACCGGAGCACATGTCCCCTCGCCAAGCGTGGCGGGCCATTCAGGCCGGTCTTCCTCAGGATGCGATCATTTCGTCTGATATCGGCAACAACTGCGCGATCGGGAACGCCTATCCGACCTTCGAACAAGGGCGGAAGTATCTGGCTCCCGGCCTGTTCGGTCCTTGCGGCTATGGCTTCCCGTCGATCATCGGCGCGAAAATCGGCTGTCCGGACGTGCCGGTAGTTGGTTTCGCCGGTGACGGCGCCTTCGGGATCAGCATGAACGAGATGACTTCTGTCGGTCGGGAAGACTGGCCGGCTGTGACCATGGTCGTTTTCCGGAACTATCAATGGGGCGCGGAAAAGCGTAACACGACACTGTGGTATGACGACAACTTCGTCGGAACTGAACTGAACCCGAACCTGTCCTATGCGGCGGTCGCGGAAGGCTGTGGTCTCAAAGGGGTGAAAGCGACCACCCAGGCCGAGCTGACAGATGCACTGAAGACAGCCTGTGCGGCTCAGGCAGATGGTGTCACCACGTTTATTGAGGTGATCTTGAACCAGGAGTTGGGCGAGCCTTTCCGGCGCGATGCCATGAAGAAACCGGTCGCTGTGGCTGACATCGATCCGAACGACTTCATCCCACAACAGCCTTCCTAAACCCTGCCTGACGCGCGGTTTTGGTAAATCATTGAAAAGACGGGGCGGTTTTCACCGCCCCGTTTTGTTTCAGAAATATGACGGGTTTGTTGAATTTGTGATCGATTTCAAAGTGCTTTTCTGAATCTGGCACAATGAGCATCGAAAAATTGGCCCTTGCTTGATCCCGGCCATTCTGTGACCGTTTCAAAGTTAGAGAATGCGCCTGTTTTGTCACTGATTTGTAACATTTCAGTATCATTCTCTAATTTGGAGCCAAATAAAGAGATCGCCTGAGTTTCTTGCTTCGCAAGTTTGGTGGAATGAAGAGGCGGCGGTTTGGTGAGGAAGGCTTTCACGGGAAGATGGGGATCTTTCGGGATTTCTGTCACAAAACATTGACAATGACCCTGTAGTGTCCGGCACTCTTCGGTGTACGGAGACTTTCAGGAAATCTATGTGTCCAATCAGGGAGCATCCATGATGAGGAAGTTATTGCTTGTTGGCGCGGCGTTGTTCGCGTTCAGCACATCCGCTCAGGCGGCTTGTCCGGCCATTACAATGGCGGATATGCAGGGGGTCGCCGCAGGCGCATTCCCTGGCCAATTTGAATTGGCCGAATTCGAATCTGCCGCCAGCTGTGAACTCAGCTTCTCGGAAAACCCGAATGCTGGCAAATTGAACGGTATGATTCGCGGGAACCCGGATCTGCCTCCAGTGGCAGAGCGTCTGCCTGCTGAGCCGTTGGTCGTCGCCCCCTATGCGTCGATTGGTAAATATGGTGGGGTCTTCGATGCCTTGTCGAATGCGACCGAAGCTGGCACGTCCGACTTCCTGTCGACCCGCCACGTAAACTTGGTCCGTTATTCCGACGATCTGCAGACCATTGTGCCGAACGTTGCCAAGTCTTGGGAATGGAATGATGACTACACCGCGCTGACCTTTGTTCTGCGTAAGGGCCACAAATGGTCCGATGGTGCACCGTTCACCGCCCATGACGTCAAATTCTGGTACGACAATCTGGCGACAGATGAGAACGTCATCGCGAAGCCGAAGGATTATGTCCTGGTTGGTGGCGAGAAGATGACGGTCGATGTAATCGACGATCTGACAGTTCGCTTCAATCTGCCGGCACCGAAGCCGGGTCTCCTGGCCCACTTCGCATGGTCCTACGCTCAAGGCTTCCAGCCGAAGCACTTCCTGGGTCAATTCCACCCGGGTATCAGCGCTGACGCGGATGAAAAAGCCAAGGCGATGGGCTTTGAAAACGGCTATGCGGTAATCGCAGCCTACTACGGTAACTCTGACTGGACGGACACCCCGTCACCGCTGCTCGCGCATGCGGATAAAGTCGCGGGTATGCCGAAGGACGTCATGCCGACGCTGGAAAGCTTCATCACCATCCAGGATACGACGGAAGGCCGGCATTATGTCGCCAACCCGTATTTCCACATGGTTGATACCGCTGGTAACCAGCTGCCGTATATCGACGAGCAGGATGAGGTTTACATCAACGAAAACGAAGTTCGTCTTCTGAAGTTGGTGAATGCTGAAGTCGACTACAAAGCACAGTCGCTGCAGCTGCCGTCCGCACCGATGCTGATGGATGGTTCCGAGAAGGGCAACTACACCGTCCTCCTCAAGCCGACCATTGCTCAAGCGGCATTCTCCGTGAACCTGACCTCTGCGGATCTGGAAAAGCGGAAAGTTTTCGGTAACGTGAAATTCCGGCAGGCTCTGTCTTCCGCAATCAACCGTGACGAAATCAATGATGTCGCATATTTCGGCCTCGGTACCCCGACGCAGTATACCGGTTTCTCCCCGAACCCGGACTTCGTCGATCCGAAATGGCAGAGCTACTTCGCCGCCTTCGATCCCGATGGTGCGATGAAGCTGTTGGATGAAGTTGGCGTCGTCGATAAAGACGGTGACGGTAATCGTGATCTGCCGAATGGGGATGCGCTGGTCATGAACATCCAGTTCGCGACCCAAGGGGTTGCCGGACAGGTGGTTGAGCTTGTTGCTCAACACTGGACCAATGTCGGTATCAAGACCACGTCCAAGGAAATCACGCCGGATGAATACCGCTCCGCGCAGTCGTCCAACCAGTTGGATGTCGGTGCTTGGATCATGGGTAAGCCTCTGCCGATCGTCCTTGGTCGGAACGAGGAATTCCGCCCGCCATTCGGCAACTACTTCGATCACCGCACCGGTATGCTGTGGGCTGAGTGGATGGACAATGATGGTGCCTCTGGTGTTGAACCTCCGGAATGGGCCAAGCAGATGGCGAAAGACATCGATGCGTTCCAATCCGCCCCGGTTGGATCGGACGAATCGAACCGTCTCGGCGCTGCGTTGGTCGAAGCTTTGACCGGCAACCTGGTCATGATCGGCACGGTTCTGGGCCCGGCCCCGATTTTCTATCGGAACGAGCTGCAGAATATGGTCGAGTTCAAGACCCAGTCCTACGAGTACTATCGGACCTATCCGTACCGGCCGCAGCAATGGTGGCTTGACGAATAGACTGATTACGGAGTTCTATTGTTGCAGTGCACATAAGTGCGCTGGAATGCGGGCCGGATCGTTTATCGGTTCGGCCCGTTTTTTCTTCGGGACGATAAGTGGGGAATCCAAACGTCTCGAGAGCTAGTCTCAAAGAATCTTTGCGGGAATATGTTTCTGGTTTTGGAAGGGTCGTTACTCGAGGGGGAGTGACATGCTGCAATTTGCAAAGTTCGCGGCGACGCGGGCTGCAATGGCCATCTTCACGCTTTTGATGGTTTCATTTATCGTTTTTTCCTTAATGGAATTGGTTCCGGGCAACTGTGCGGAACGCTATCTCGCCTTTAAGAATACCCAAGGCAGCAAGATCAGTGTCGAAGATATCCAGGCGGAAGAGCAACGCCTTGGGCTTGATCGACCCTTCATCGTTCGTTGGGGCAGCTGGGTTGGAAATGTGTTTTTCAAGGGAGAATTCGGCGATAGCTGCATTCTTCGTGTGAACATCAACCAATTGCTTGGCGAGAAGATTTGGATCTCCCTTGGGATTTGTTTTGCAGCCCTGTTCTTTGCTTATTTGATAGCAATACCGGTTGGGATCATATCGGCGACGGCGAATAGCCCGATCGCGAATAACTCCCTCAGGATAGTCTCTTATCTTGGTTTGGCGATGCCGAACTTCCTGCTGGCACTAATGATCATGTTGGCGTCGACCGTATGGTTTGGCGACAGTATGACCGGCTTGTTTTCGAAAGAATTCCGCGACGCGGAATGGTCATTCGCCAGGGTCTGGGACTTCCTGTCCCGCGCGTGGCTGCCTGTCTTCATTCTTGGTTGGTCGGCGACGGCCTTTGCCGTTCAGACCGTGCGCGCATTGATGGCGGATGAACTCGGCAAGCTTTATGTCACGGCAGCGCGGGCGCGCGGGATCTATGGCGGGAAGCTTTGGTGGCGCTATCCGGCACGACATGCCTTGGGGCCGATTATCAACTCGCTGGGCTTCGACTTGAACCGGGTCTTTAACGAGTTGCCGATTGTTGCCGTGATCTTGGTTCTGACAGAGATGGGCTCTCTGCTTCTGGAGGCCTTGGCACGCTCCAACGACCAGCAGCTGGCAGGCGCGATTATCTTCGTGCTGACGGCGTCGATCGTTGCATTGAACTTCTTGACGGATATGGCGCTGGCGTTGATCGACCCGCGTGTTCGTCGCAGCGTGATGGGGGGCTAGTATCATGGCAGAACAAGACACGGCCCTGACCGCTGAACAGCTCAGGGAGCAAAAGAAGAAGGAAGCCTATTTCACCGCCAGCCAGGCGCAGTTGATCTGGGCGCGCTTCAAGAAGAATAAAGCCGCGATGGTGGCGGCGACGATCCTGTTGACCATGGTCCTCATGGGGTTCTTTGCGCCTTTCCTTTCCCCCTATGATCCGACGATTGCGGGGCGCGATAAGGAATATCAAAATGGCGCGCCGCAGATGCCGATGTTCTGCGATCACAATGGCTGTTCGGTGCGTCCTTTCCTGCACGGATTGGAACGCTATCGCAGCGCTGAGACGAACTTCCGTTGGAAAACCAAGGTTGATCCGGAAAAGCGCCGGTATCTCGAATTCTTCGTGCAAGGTTGGGAGTATCGGATATTCGCCTTTGACATCGATCTGCCGGGCAAGGCGATTGATATAAAAATCAGTGGTCTCTCATTCACGACGCATCTTTTCGGTGCCAGTGAAGGCGGATTGCATATCTTTGGAACCGACTCGGCGGGTAAAGACATCTTTTCTCGTACCCTGCACGCGATTTGGACGTCATTGGCGGTTGGTACAATCGGGGTGGTGATCAGCTTTGTGCTGGCACTGATGATTGGTGGTGCTTCCGGGTATTTTGGCGGGAAGATCGATGGTTTCTTCCAGATGATCACGGATGCGGTCCGAACTGTGCCGGCGATCCCGCTGTTCATGGCTTTGGCCGCCTTCATTCCCGATGAATGGAGTTCCGAGGCACGGTTCTTCTTTATCTCCATCATTCTGGGATTGATCGGCTGGCCGACCCTGGCGCGGCGGGTGCGTACCCATCTGTTGACGGAGCGTAACCAAGAATATGTGCTGGCGGCGCAGCTTTGCGGGGCTCCGCCTCGGCATATTATTGCCAAACACCTGCTTCCGAGTTTTACCAGCTACATCATCGTCGATCTGGTGATTTCCTTCCCCTACATGGTCTTGTCCGAAACAGCCTTGAGCTTCATCGGTCTGGGCTTGAAAGAACCGGTAAACTCGCTGGGCGTGCTGCTGCAGAATGTGACCAGCGGCGACGTTCTGTTGAACTATCAATGGTACTTCATTCCGGTGATCTTCTTCATCACCATGGTGATGGCCTTCGTGTTCGTGGGCGATGGGTTGCGCGATGCCGCGGATCCTTATTCGGATCACAAGAAGTAGGGATGGGGATATGAGCGATAAACTTCTTGAAGTCGAAAACCTGACCCTTCAATTCAGGACTGACGAAGGTCTGGTTAC
>SPJV01000094.1 GCA_006844765.1 Alphaproteobacteria bacterium
CTCTTGCGGCTCTTCGCTATCGATCAACGCGCTGGTACTCTGATCGCCCAAGACTTTCGATACATCGGTGATCAAGCGGCTCATGCCCTCACGAGCATCCCGGCCACGAGATTGTTCAACCGCCAGGCGGGCACCCAGCCGATCAATATCAGCATTCAGGGCTTCTCTGGCCTCAACATGGGACTCGTTCGTATCGCTGAGCGTATCGATCCGTTCAGTCAAGCCACGTACATCAGAGACAAGCTGCTCCCCCCGACGTTCCGCAGCACGGAGAGAATCAGACAGTGCAACGATCCTATCCGACAGCGTGTCCCGCGTGTCTTCCAAGTCGGTGATCGAGCGGCCACGGTTTTCCAGAACACCTTCCAAGCGCAGGATATCCTCACTCAACCGGCTGACCGTCTGACGTTCATCCCCCAGCGTTTCTTCAAGCTCACCAATCTTTCGATGCAGCGAATTGCGGCTTTGAACAATCCGATCGCGATCCTGCTCACTGACATCCAGATCGCGTGCCATCTTGTCGAAAGCGGTGCCGATACCGCTACTGATTTCCGCCAATGCAGCAAGATCGATTTCAAGCGGTGCCGATGCCACAGCGTCGCTGAGAGCCGCATGCTCTTCGCCAACCGTCTGGCGTTGCCGACCCGCGATGTCCGAGGCCAACTCCGCGATTTTTGACTGATAGGCTTTCAAGTCCCCGCGCAGCTGTTGATATGACAGCCTCGCTTCAACGATTTCCTGCGCCTTGTCGTCATTCACCCGCAACTGCCACCACGTGGACAAGCTCGCAACCGCTGCCCAGGCGAATACGATGCCGCCAAAGACGCACATGCCTTTTTGGACACCCGCCCCCAACC
>SPJV01000091.1 GCA_006844765.1 Alphaproteobacteria bacterium
CCGCGACCAGTAATTTTGGGCGACTGATTACCGCACGGGCAATCGCCGCGCGTTGCTTCTGCCCACCGGACAGCGTTGCCGGACGCGCATTTGCCTGATCCGCAAGCCCCACCCAATTCAACAATTCGCTGACATACTTCTTTATGACCCCACTGCCGGCACCATTGATCTTCAACGGCAGTGCCACATTCTCAAAGCAAGTCAGATGGCTCATCAGCCGGAAATCCTGGAACACGACGCCAATCTTGCGTCGTAGTTCCGGCAGCCTGTTCCGCGGTAGGGTCGCGATATCTTCGTCCAGGATCGTTATGAGCCCGCGGCTTGGGCGGTGAGCAAGATACATGAGCCGTAACAGAGACGACTTTCCCGCCCCGCTGGCACCGGTCAGAAAATGGAATGATCCCGGCTTCAGCTCAAATGAAATGTCACGCAGGACTTCCGGTCCCGCGCCATAGCGCATGCCGACATTCTCAAAACGAATCAAACGCGCACTCCCTTCTCGCCACCCCGTACAGGGCACCTTACCAGAAGCCCCAGGATCGCACGGATTTCAGTACCGCGCAAAATACCCGGCGCTGTATTTCAGCCTCGCAGCGCATTTCGCAAAAACCGGCTCAAAACCGCTGGCCTTTTCAATCGAATCGCGACACATTCCAAGCAGTTTGGGTGAGACTGTGGCGTTTCAATGCTATTTAAGTAACTGAAGCGGCCTATGATAGCCCTATGCGATGGTCTTAATTTAATCTTTGCACTCTACTCGTTACCCGCAAGGGCGAAGCCGAACAAGCGATGATCCTTACCTGTCCCAACTGCGCAACAAAATTCAAGGTCAAAGCTGGCGCCATTCCGCCTG
>SPJV01000012.1 GCA_006844765.1 Alphaproteobacteria bacterium
CACGAGTTTCGAAAATATCTCGGAGGTTGATGGCGGTGCCGGGAATGACACGATCCGCGGTACGGCTGGTGGCGACGTTCTGAAAGGCGGCTCTGGCAATGACTTCCTGAGTGGCGAGAAGGGCAATGACCGTCTGGAAGGCGGTAGCGGCAATGATCGCCTCTTTGGGGGCGATGGTGCTGATACGCTCATCGGCGGGAAGGGCACGGACCAACTCGACGGGGGAAGCGGCAACGATACCTTTGTACTTGATGGTGAAAATGATGCCAGTGATCGCCTCTCTGGCGGTAGCGGTACGGACCGGGTCGTCTCTGCTGATGATGGTGATATCCGCCTGAACAGTTTTGCGTCCAACAACTCTGTCGAAGTTGTCGATGGCGGTGCGTCCGAGAGCCGGATTGTCGGTGATCGCGGAAACAACAGTCTCGACTTCCGCAATGCGAGTTTCCAGAACATCACCGAAGTTGATGCTGGTGCCGGGAATGACTCGGTTCGCGGTACGTCTGGCGGCGACGTTCTGAAAGGCGGCTCGGGCAATGACTTCCTGAGCGGCGAGAAAGGTAATGACCGTCTGGAAGGCGGCAGCGGCAATGATCGCCTCTTTGGGGGCGATGGCGCTGATACGCTCATCGGCGGGAAGGGCACGGACCAACTCGACGGGGGAAGCGGCAACGATACCTTTGTTCTGGATGGTGAGAATGACGCGAGCGACCGGCTTGCGGGTGGCAGCGGAACGGACCGTGTTGTGTCCGCAGATGATGGCGATATCCGCCTGAACAGTTTTGCCTCCAACAACTCTATTGAAGCCGTCGATGGCGGGGATACTGCCAGCCGGATTGTCGGCAACTCCTC
>SPJV01000011.1 GCA_006844765.1 Alphaproteobacteria bacterium
ACCCTGCATCCGCATCTCCCCGCTCCACGAGCCCGCGAACCAGGATATTGCCATCCCGTGTCTCGTGAAGTCGATCCGCATCCGGTCGTACGGCGTCAGCGACCGTCATCATTGCACTTCGCGGCGACCAGAAAACCGGAAAGTCCTTCACATCGAAGGCACGGAGAGCTTCCTTATCGCCAACAATGGCCGCAACCGCCTCCCCATCAAAACGCGCGGTTCCTTCTGCAAAGATCGGTTGATCCGCGAAGGGAGGAATGACCCCAAAACAGTTCTTCCCAGGAATATCTGCCGCCGTCAGGACAGCATCGATGTGTGGCCGCTCCGCCACAAACTTGTCTAAATCTCCGAAAGAGAAGTCGGCGAAGGGGAAGGGGCTTCGGATCACACGCACCCAAACCACATCCTCGGGAATAGAGTCCGCGCCAAAGATGTCGGTACCATCTACTTTGGCAACACCATCCAACCGCCTGATCGGAGCACCGACATTGTCACTACGGCCCGTCTCATGCGGAAGACCATTAAAATCCGTTGCATTCATCACAGCTTCAACAATCTTGCTATAGCCGGTGCAACGACAGAGCACGCCGCCCAACGCCTGCTCAACCTGCAGCTTCGTCGGATGCGGGGTCTCGGCAAGCAAGGCGCTCGCAGCAACAAGCATCCCAGGCGTACAGATTCCGCATTGTGCCGCACCATAATGCAGGAAGGCCTCCTGCAACCGGGACAACCGGCCATCATCCGCAAGCCCTTCGACGGTGGTGATTTTAGCGCCCTCAATTTGCCCGATCGGGACCAGACAGGCGCAACAGGGGGCGCCATCAACCAGGACTGTGCAGGCGCC
>SPJV01000010.1 GCA_006844765.1 Alphaproteobacteria bacterium
GCACGTCGCGGGCGGTTACGGTTAGATCGACACGGGCTTCGTCATGAGGCAGCGAAGCTGTCACCTGCATCCCCGCCTTAGTGCCGTTTAGATTAATATGGCCGTTTGCCGTTGCCCAAAGTCCCGTGTCGTCCCTGGTGAAGTCAGCGGTAACGCCGGAAAGCCGCCAATATCTGCCTGTTACATGGTCATCCAGAATGACTGAGCCGTCGACAAGACTGATGCGGTTCAATTCGCTGAGTGGATCCTTTGGATCCTTCTCGCTTCGAAGGTAGCCTAGGATATCCAGCGGCGATGTGGTTGCGGATTCGCTGGTGTTTGCATCATTTTCTGTTTGGTCGGTATCATCATCAAGTCGCAGGCGAATTGATCCGTCCGGTGTTCTAACCAGTCTGACATTCGGGGAAAGCAGATCAAGGGAAGTGAGACGTGGATGTCCTTCGAGGGCGGCTTCGAGTGAAAAACCAACGGACACGGATCTCAGCCGGGCAACGGGAAGCACAGTGTCTTCCGAGAGGATGCGGACTTCCGGTGCAACGACATCGATTGCTCGGTCCCAGCCGGCCCAAATCAATTGGGGCTCGCCAAGCTCAATGCGTAATCTCGCCCCCGGCTGGTTGATTGCTTCTTCGATCTGAGGGGCCAGGAAACCAAGTGAAACCGGGCCTTCTGAAAGGCGCCAGATTGCGCCACCGGCAAGAATGATCAACCCCGCAAGCAGAGCCAGCACGAACTGAAAAGAAAATCGCAAAGCCGCGCGGGTCACTTCGGTCGGCACCTGTCTAATGTTAAACCACGGAGCGTGCGTAAGAACGCCGTTACTTTATCGATCCCG
>SPJV01000080.1 GCA_006844765.1 Alphaproteobacteria bacterium
CAGTGCCTTTGGGCTGCTTGAGATGTCGCGCCAGCGGCTTCGTCCCAGCTTGATCGAAGCGATGAGCTCCGCCTGCCCGACATGCGGCGGTGTTGGTTATATCGTTTCAACGGAGACAGCCGCACTGATCGTGCTGCGCGCGTTGGAAGAAGAAGGCCTGCGTCATCGGGCCAGTTCGGTAACGGTTACAGTACCGGGAACGGTCGCGCTCTATCTCCTCAACAACAAACGCGCGGCGCTGAGTGAGATTGAAGATACCTATAATCTGGAAGTCTCTATCGTGGTTGCGGACGGCATGTTGCCGCCAGCTTATGAAATGAATCGCATCGCCGCAGATGGCACGGTAATCCCGGATGACCCGCCAGAGCGGGAGCCACGCCGTGATACACGGCGCGGCCGAGGCCATGACCGCGACAAGGACCGTGATCGTGATCGCGACAGGGATAGCAGCCGCCGTCGACGCGGTCGGTCACCTGAGCGCGAGGATGAGGAAACGCTAGGCGATGTTGCAAATGACGACAACACGGACAGCGCTGAAGAAAGTAAAGACGATACTCAGCGCCGCCGGAAGCGGGGCCGTCGGCGTCGGCGTTACGAAGAAGAACCTGCCGAAACGAATGGCGAAACCTCGGAAGAGTCCAACGACACTTCTGTGGAAGAGTCCAGTGAGGAAGAGGGGGACGGCGACTCCCAGCCGAAGCGCCGCCGCAAGCGGGGCCGTCGTGGTGGACGCCGTCGTGGTCGCGGACGGGGCGAAGAGGCCACACAGACCGAGACAGATTCTTCCGGTGAGAGCGGCGACGCTGAAACAGGTGCCCCTGTTGATGCAGTAGC
>SPJV01000079.1 GCA_006844765.1 Alphaproteobacteria bacterium
TTTTACGGGCGCGGGGAACCCCGATCACCATCAGGTTGGTGGGACCGACAGACGCCAATCCGGCGAGCATTCCCCAGGCGCAACTGGATGCCTGGGCAGACGAAGGTGTTGTCGAGGTTCTCGGGCCCCGAAGCGATATTGCGGCTCTCTATGCGGAAGCCGATATTGCAGTTCTGCCGTCTTATCGCGAAGGACTGCCCAAATCGTTGCTGGAAGGCGCCGCGTGCGGGCTTCCGGTGGTTGCGACCGATGTTCCTGGCTGTCGGGAGATTTGCCGCGATGACGACACAGGGATTAGGGTACCCCTGAAGAGCGTTGAACCTTTGGCGGATGCGCTGGGTAAATTGGCGGTGGATGCGAGTCTTCGGACTTCCCTTGGTGCTGGGGCGCGCCGCGCGACAGAACAGGAATTTGCGAGCGATATCGTCGTTGGTGAAACAATAGCGCTCTACGAGGCGCTGCTGAAAAAAGAGTTCTAGGAGGGAAACGATGGAATTGCGGGTGGACGGTAAGCGGGTGGTGATCACAGCTGCTGCCTCAGGAATTGGCCGGGTGATGCTGGATGTTTACCGGGATGCCGGCGCAAAGCTGTTCGTTTCTGATATCGATCCGAAAGGACTAGAAGACCTGCGCGACAGCTATCCGGATATCGGTGTGATGGCCTGTGATGTGGCTGTGACGGAGCAAGTGGATGCCTTTGTCGATGGCGCTTTGGCGGCGATGGGCGGCATCGATGTACTGGTTAACAACGCCGGGATCGCTGGGCCTGCCCTGCCGGTCGAAGATGTCGAGCCGGAGGAGTTTGATCCGGTACTGGCGGTCAGTATCGGCG
>SPJV01000128.1 GCA_006844765.1 Alphaproteobacteria bacterium
ACTTCGGAGATGTTTTCGAAACTGGCGTTGCGGAAGTCGAGGCTGTTGTTCGATGAACTTCCCACGATCCGGCTGGCAGACTCACCGCCGTCGACGGTTTCAATCGAGTTGTTGGACGCAAAACTGTTCAGGCGGATATCACCGTCGTCCGCAGAGACGACCCGGTCCGTACCGCTACCGCCGGAGAGGCGATCACTCGCGTCATTCTCACCATCAAGTACGAAGGTATCGTTGCCACTGCCACCGTCGAGTTGGTCCGTGCCTTTCCCGCCGATGAGCGTATCAGCACCATCACCGCCAAAGAGACGGTCATTGCCGCTGCCGCCTTCCAGCTGGTCATTGCCTTTCTCGCCGCTCAGGAAGTCATTGCCTGAGCCGCCTTTCAGAACGTCGCCACCAGCCGTACCGCGAACCGAGTCATTCCCGGCACCAGCATCAACTTCAGAGATGTTCTGGAAACTCGAATTGCGGAAGTCCAGGCTGTTATTGGCACTATCGCCCACAATCCGGCTTTCAGACGTGCCACCATCAACGACTTCAACAGAGTTATTGGACGCAAAGCGATTGAGCTGAATATCGCCGTCATCGGCGGACACAACCCGGTCCGTGCCGCTGCCACCAGACAACACATCATTAGCGTCATCCTTGCCATCCAGGACAAAGGTATCATTGCCTGATCCGCCGGTCAGCCGGTCCGTCCCCTTACCACCCGACAAGATATCATTGCCCGAGCCGCCATCCAGCTGATCCGCACCATCACCGCCGCTCAGCGTATCAGCACCATCACCGCCATAGAGACGGTCATTGCCGCTGCCGCCTTCCAGACGATCATCACCTTTCTCGCCACTTAGGAAGTCATTGCCCGAGCCGCCTTTCAGGACATCACCACCACGCGTGCCGCGGATCGCATCATGCCCGGCACCGCCATCAACTTCGGAGATGTTTTCGAAACTCGCATTGCGGAAGTCGAGATTGTTGTTTCCGCGATCACCGACGATCCGGCTGGCAGACTCACCGCCATCGACGGTTTCAATCGAGTTGTTAGACGCAAAACTGTTCAGGCGGATATCGCCATCATCCGCAGAGACGACCCGGTCCGTACCGCTACCACCCGCAAGCCGGTCACTCGCATCATTCTCCCCATCCAGAACGAAGGTATCGTTGCCGCTTCCCCCGTCGAGTTGGTCCGTGCCCTTCCCGCCGATGAGCGTATCAGCGCCATCGCCCCCGAAGAGACGGTCATTGCCGCTGCCGCCTTCCAGCTGGTCATTGCCCTTCTCGCCGCTCAGGAAGTCATTGCCAGAGCCGCCTTTCAGGACGTCGCCGCCAGCCGTACCGCGAACCGTATCGTTCCCGGCACCAGCATCAACTTCAGAGATGTTCTGGAAACTCGAATTGCGGAAGTCGAGACTGTTGTTGGCACTATCGCCCACGATCCGGCTTTCAGACGTGCCGCCATCGACAACTTCAACAGAGTTGTTGGACGCGAAGCGATTGAGCTGGATGTCCCCGTCATCGGCGGACACAACCCGGTCCGTACCGCTGCCACCAGACAACACATCATTGGCATCATCCTTGCCATCCAGGACAAAGGTATCATTGCCCGAGCCGCCAGTCAGCCGGTCCGTGCCCTTACCGCCCGACAAGGTATCATTGCCCGAACCGCCATCCAGCTGATCTGCACCATCGCCACCGCTCAGCGTATCAGCACCATCACCGCCATAGAGACGGTCATTGCCGCTTCCGCCTTCCAGACGATCATCACCTTTCTCACCACTCAGGAAGTCATTGCCCGAACCGCCTTTCAGGACATCACCACCACGCGTGCCGCGGATCGTGTCATGCCCGGCACCGCCATCCACTTCGGAGATGTTTTCGAAACTGGCGTTGCGAAAGTCGAGGCTGTTGTTTCCGCGATCACCGACGATCCGGCTTTCAGACGTGCCACCATCGACAACTTCAACAGAATTATTAGAGGCGAAGCGATTGAGTTGGATATCGCCGTCATCATCGGACACCACCCGGTCCGTGCCGCTGCCACCAGAAAGCACATCATTGGCGTCGTTCTTACCATCCAGGGCAAAGGTATCATTGCCCGAGCCGCCGCTCAGCCGGTCCGTGCCCTTACCACCCGTCAGGGTATCATTGCCCGAACCGCCATCCAGCTGATCATTGCCATCACCACCGAGCAGCGTATCAGCGCCATTACCGCCAAAGAGACGGTCATTGCCGCTACCACCATCCAACAAGTCCGAGCCGTCATTCCCAAGAACGGTGTCATTTCCGCCTTTAGCAGAAATCGCTTCATCCGCAGAGCCACCGCGCAGGGTTTCGCTGGACTTGGTGCCGACCAGCGCTTCTCGATCAATGACATCATTAACCGTGACAGTGAGGGTCTGCGGCGCGCTGGATGCGCTGGTGCCGGCCTCTTCACTTGTCGCAACGACAGACAGATCGATGGAACCGAAGAAGTCCGCCGGCGGCGTTAGGCTCAACCCGTCCAACTGACCGGCTTCCAGATCGACGCTACCATTCTCGACGGTTAAGACCTGTCCATCGGCCCGCAGCACCGCCCCATCCGGTATCCCGGAAATCGTGATCTGGAGTGTTTCCGAACCATCCTGGTCCGACAGAGCCGCATCGATATCAAGCGGGATGGATGTATCCTCATCACCTGTTGCAGCGGCAAGTGTCACTACAGGCGTGTCTGCGACACCACTGACCGAAACAGTCAAATTCGTGCTGCTGACCGCCTGGTCACCGCCATTGCTTTCAACCGAAATGGCCTGGACCCGAAGCGTGAAGTCATCCGAAGAATCTGCCGCGGGCGTAATTGTCAGATCGGTCAGCTCTTGGGAGGAAAGCTCGGCTGTGCCATCGGTTACATCAATCACCTCACCGCCCGATCGCAAGACCGCGCCACTCGGTATGTCGCTGATCTGAACAGACAATTTCTCCGAACCGTCCTGGTCCGAAAGAGCCACATCGATATCGAGAGGGATGGATGTATCCTCATCACCTGTTGCAGCGGCAAGTGTCACTACAGGCGTGTCTGCGACACCACTGACCGAAACAGTCAAATTCGTGCTGCTGACCGCCTGGTCGCCGCCATTGCTTTCAACCGAAATGGCTTGGACCCGAAGCGTGAAGTCATCCGAAGAATCTGCCGCGGGCGTAATTGTCAGATCGGTCAGCTCTTGGGAGGAAAGCTCGGCTACGCCATCGGTTACATCAATCACCTCACCGCCCGATCGCAAGACCGCGCCACTCGGTATGTCGCTGATCTGAACAGACAATTTCTCCGAACCATCCTGGTCAACCAATTGGGCCGAAATGTCCAGGTCGATCGCGGTATCTTCTTGTCCGGCCGCCGCTTCGACCGCCAATTCCGGGGCTTCAGCAGCGGCATCAACCGCAATCGGCTCCGCGACCTCTTCTACGGGTTCAACCGGCGTATCATCATCATCCTGCTGGTCGGTAGTTTCCGGACGAAGCGGCCCTTCTTCCCGGTCCTCCGGACCGGTGGCCTCAACCGGTTCCAAATCCTCCGGCAGTTCGAACCCTTCCGGTCCAAAGGCCGCCGTTACCTCAATCGCTTCCGCTGGCGCATCCGGTGAGATCTGGATGAAGAAGACACCATCTTCCCCAACCGAAACGCGGTCGCCGCCCGCGCCGTTCGCGCCATTCTCCGCGCCAGCCCCGCTATTTGCACCACCGGGATTTTGACCGGCATTCTCTGCCGGGTCAGCCGGCCCGCCTCGTTGGACCAGTTGCACATCGAGGTCGCCAAAATCACCAGCGTCTCCAGCAATACCAGAGATATCCACTTTGATTAGACCCTGTGCGGCCCCTTCCGCATTCTGCGCCGCAATGACCGACGCCCGATCAACGGAGATACGAATGGCGCGGATGTCGACCGTATCCTCGAAACCGCTTTTTTCCTCGGTATCTTCCTGCTGGGCTTCGACGCCTCTTGACCGGGCGGAGCCTGCATGGGTGTTGGTGATGGTAACATCTGTCTCTACGGAAACATTTGCCTGCGGAGTCAAGGCAACTTCTTCCAGGTCCGTCGCATTGCCATCCGCCTCAGCGAAGTCGAACAACTCGACATGTCCTTGAAAACCGTTGTTTTCCAGGCCCTCTACCATGATACCGCTCCAGAGCTCGTTTTCTACGTTTCAAAAAGTTATCCTGTATTTTACATAAATCATGCCAGTTGGATGTGATCGAGGTCACGGAGCATCGACAATTCATCCCACATGACCGATAAATCGGTGTAATGAGTTTTTCAGACGCTTCTACTAGAGTAGCGTTGGGAACTCGAATTTGCGGGCCGCTAGTAGAAAGCACAGCGGTACTCTGGGACGTTAGAGGCGAGTTTGTGTATGAGTAAGGCCGACGCTACACAAAACCACGCAGCGGGTGCAGGAACCCGTCCGCGTGGCGGTAAATCCCCAACTTTCCTCAGATCCTTCTATCGGGCTGCCCTGGCCAGGTTGGATGTGTTGGTTGCGTCTTTCGGGGTCAATGTTCTTAGCCTCGCCCTGCCGCTCGTAATTCTTCAAGTCTATGATCGAATAATCCCGGAAGAGGCATTGGATACCTTTACCGTTCTCATGCTGGGAATCGCGGTTGTTGCGGTACTGGACTATATCCTGCGGCAATTTAGAAACCACATCACCGGCTGGTCTGCCGCCCGTTTTGAGCACGCAACGGGACGCCGCGCTGTTGATCGCCTGATGGGCTCTGAGATCGATGCGTTCGAGCAGTCTTCTCCCAGTGCTCATCTGGACAGAATTGCTGCGGTTGAGCCGCTTCGGGATTTTCATTCGGGCCAGGGGCTCATCACCATCTCCGACCTGCCCTTCGCTGCGATCTTCCTGGTCCTGATTTGGCTGATCGGTGGGGAGTTGGTTTTCGCGACCTTGGCGGTTGCCGGTACAGCATTGCTGTTTTCCGTCATTCTCGGCGCCCGGCTGGATCGCGCTTTGCGGGATCGTGCCGCGCTGGATGACGACCGATACAATTTCATTTTTCAGGTCTTGAACGGAATCCATACGGTCAAAGGCCTGGGGATGGAGGCGCAATTTCAGCGGCGCTATGAAGCGATGATGGGACCGCTTGCGCATGTTGTGGAGCGGGTTTCCTACCTCTCCTCACTTGGCCAATCGTTGTCGACGACGTTCAGTAACCTGGCGATGGTGGTAACCGGTGCGCTGGGCTCGATCCTTGTCGTTCAGGGATCAGTCAGTGGCGGGGCTCTGATTGCCTGTGTCTTGCTGGCTGGGCGCGCGATCCAACCCTTGATGCGGATCATCGGCTTATGGGTCCAGTCGCGCACGCTGCATTTGGCGGAAGAAAGATTGAATGTCTTGATGGCCATGCCGCAAGAGGCAGCGCGCAAGGGGACGTTTTCCACCAACATGCCGAATGTCGGCGATATCGTTTTGGACAAGGTGACCGTTCACCGAGGCACCCCAGATTTCCCATCCCTGTCAGAGGTCAGCCTGGATATTCCGAAAGGTGCCTTTATTGCTGTGCAGGGACCGGTTGGGGGCGGCAAATCGACCTTCATGGATTTGCTGGCCGGGTTGGTTTCCCCTGACGAGGGGGATTTGACCTTCGACGGCCTGCCGATTTCCGGCATTGATCCGGATGCTCTTCGCTCCCAGATCGGCTTTGCGCGGCAGGATTCCGTTCTCTATCGCGGGACGATTGAAGACAATTTGAGTTTGTTCGGTGGACGGGACTACCTGCCGGCTGCCCTTAGCTATGCGCGGCGGCTTGGCTTGGATGAAGTACTCGCCTTGATGCCGCAGGGTCTCAAAACAGAAGTCGGCGACACAGCGTCAGACGTTCTGCCAAGCAGTGTGCAGCAGCAAATCGCCCTGGTCCGCGTCCTGGCGCGGGAGCCTGAGCTGCTGTTGTTGGATGAAGCCAACTCTGCCTTTGATATGGAAACCGACCATCTGTTTCGGATGCTGTTGGAAGACCTAAAGCGCGACAAAACTATCGTCATGGTTACCAGCCGCCCTTCATTGCTGCGACTTGCAGACCGGGTCATCGAATTCAACCGTGGGCGCGCAATTGAAACAGGCGGTGGGCTAGCCGCACCAATGCAAGGCACAACACAAACTGTCGAGGGTGCCAACGTACCGCGACAGATCGAAGAGGGGTCTGCGGAATGAATACCGTAACACTCGCCCCGCACACGCCGCACGACATGTTGATCCGCTGGCAACGCGGGTTGATCAATCATTTCGGAGAATATGTCGAGACAGACCCTTACTTCTGCGCACTCCTAAACTTGCTGGATGCCCAGGATTGGCGGGGAAGCGCCCGGCAAGTTGTCGAGGCGGTGCCGGAGAATGATGGCTTTGGACTTGAAGAGCTGCGCAACACATTGGCACGACTTGGCCTGCGCACCATCAAGATAAAGATGTCTCATCGGCGTCTGTCCGACGCTTTATGTCCCTGCCTGCATATCGGCGGCGGCAACACGGCGCCGACTGTTGTGATCCGGCGTCAGGGACGCGATTTTGTATTAGCTCCCCAAACCGGCATTGAAGTAGAGACCGTCGCGAAGTCCCTGCCGCGTGGGGGAACCTTCCTGATCGTCGAACCGATCGGCCAGGAAGAAAGAGAAGAACGCGGCGGATCCAACGATCCCGCAGGCGCAAAACGCTGGCTGGGGGCTCTGGTAGCCGAATTCAAACAGGTCATTATATGGGCCTTCATTCTGGCCCTGATCGTGAACCTTTTATCCCTCGCCGGTCCGCTTTCGATCATGGTGATCTATGATCAGGTGATCGCAAAAGAATCCCTGGAGACGCTGGACTGGTTGCTGCTTGGGGTTGGGGTTGCCGCCCTGTTTGAGATCGGCCTCAGGGTTCTGAGAGCACGATGCCAAGCCTATGTTGGGGCGAAGCTGGACTATCAGGTCGGCATCAAGGTTTTTCAACAAGTCCTGCATTTGCCGCCTCTGCTGACTGAGCGCGCACCGGTTGGCGGCCAGGTCACCCGAATTCGCGAGTTCGACAGTTTCCGCGAGATATTCTCCGGTCCGATTGCGGGAATCGCGCTGGACCTGCCCTTCACCATCATCTTCGTCGGTATTCTCTTCTGGATCGGCGGACCGCTGGCCTTGGTACCTGTTGTATTGGGGCTCATCTATTTCCTACTGGCCAGAGGCATCGCACCGGTCTTGCGAGAGCGAACCCGACGCGCCGGCAAGGCCCGATCCAATCGCCATACCTTTTTGGTAGAGCTGATGTGGGGCATGCGATCGATCAAGAAAACCATTGGTCCCGGCGTTTGGCGGGAACGTTTTCGCCATGCCTCTGCCAATGCGGCCTGGGCGAATTTCGAAGTCAGCCGATTGCATAGCGGCAGCACCGCCCTGGCCCAGTCAATCATGTTCATCGCCGGCGCCACGACGCTTGGCTTTGGCGTGCTCATGGTCAATGCAGGCGATATGACGCTTGGTGCATTGATTGCGACGATGATGCTAGTCTGGCGTATTCTGGGCCCGATCCAAACCCTCTTTGGGCTTGCAAACCGATTGGAGCAACTGCGGCAGAGCTTCCGCCAGTTGACCGAGATGCTCTCCTACCGCCGTGAACAGGAACCGGATCAAAGCCCCTCAACACCGCTTCGATTCCATGGGCAGCTGACCTTTAGCCGGGTCAGTATGCGTTACGGAGCCGGCACAAACCCAGCTCTGTTAGGCGTCAGTTTTGCCATTGAACCGGGCGAGATCGTCGGAATTGCCGGGGACAGTGGCGCCGGAAAATCGACATTGGCGAAGCTCGCGCTCGGCCTCTATCAACCCCAAGGCGGGGCCATCAATCTGGATGGCATTGATTTGCGGCAACTGCGCCCGATAACCCTGCGCCAGACCCTGGGATATGTGCCACAGAAGAACCACGCTTTCCCGGGTTCAATCCTCGACAACATCCGATTGGCCGACCCCACAGCCTCCCTCCATCGCGTGCGGGAAGCGTGTAAAATGGCTGGGTTGCTTCACAAGATTGAGGCTCTTCCCGGCGGTTTCGACACCGAATTCCGCGACGGATTGCATACACAAATCCCGCAAGGGTTTCTCCGCCAAATGGCCTTGGCCCGCGCCTTCCTGGTTGATGCGCCGGTCTATATTCTGGACGAGCCGACCAGCGGTATGGACGAAGAAGATGAGCGCTTCTTCTTGCGCGCCTTGGAAGTGCTTCGGGACCACAAAACCGTTCTTATGGTGACACAGAGACCGAGCCACATGTTGCTCTGCGACAAGCTGGTCTATCTGGAAGACGGGCAGCTGCGCTACTTCGGCGAGCCCGAAAAAGTACTGGATGCAGTCCATGCTGATACGCTTGCAGCACAGGATGTACTGGAAGGTCGGGTCGGCGCGGGACAAGCGCGCCTGACCAGTCAATAAAGATAACAAGGACAGATCGCTCGGATACCGATGCGGAGGCAGTGAGAGATGGCAAAACAGAAAAATGCATTATCCAGACGGGATTTGGCCTATCTGACGCGGGAGGAAGCCCTTGAACAGCTGGCACCGTCGCGCTTTGCCTTCATCGGCTCGCTGGCGATCATTGCGCTACTGGCAGCCGGGTTTGTTTGGTCGGCCTATGTCTCCATCACCTCTGTCGCGACAGCGGAAGGCGAAATCGTCCCCAGCGGCAATGAGCGCGTGGTCCAGCATCTGGAAGGCGGCATTGTCGGGCAGATCAATGTGGCCGATGGTGACGTCGTCACCGCAGGGGAAATTCTGATCAGCTTCGATCCGACCTTGCGCCAAGCTGAGCTCAATCAGATCCGAGCGCGAGAAGCCTCCTTGGTTATTCGGGAGCGCCGGCTGCGCGCCTTTGTCGGCGGTGAGGAGGTCGACTATAGCGACTTCGCCGGCACCTATCCCAACCTGGTCGAAGAAGCCCGGGTAACCCTGATGGCGGCGCGGGAACGGATGAAGGGCGGCAAGGCGGTTCTGGAGGCTAGGATCGAACAACGCCAGCAATCGGTCCAAAACTTCCAGAAACAGGTCAAAAGCTTGTCAGAGCAGGCAAAGCTTGTCGCAGAAGTCACGGCAATGCGTGAAAAACTGTTCCAGAAAGGGATCGAGTCTCGGGTCAATGTCATCACCTCGACTTTGGAGCAGTCCAAGGCCGAGGGGGCGGTGACGGAAGCAAAGGTCTCGCAAGCGCAGGCGCGAATTTCCATCGACGAGGCACGCAACCAGATTAAAGAGCTGGAGCTGAATGAACGGTCCTCCGCGATGGAGGAGTTGAGCGTCGTCCTGGCTGAATTGGCAGAGGTTCGTGAAAATATCGAACGCCTTGAAAACCGCGTGCAGCGCCTGGATGTCATATCCCCAGTCGATGGAGTCGTTCATCGGATGCAGGTCAACACGCCGGGCGCGGTGGTCGAGCCGGCTGATGTTCTGATGACCATCGTGCCGGTCGATGAAAACATCGTTGTTGAAGCCAGAATCCAGCCAAAGGACGTCGGTCACCTGGAAATCGGTCAGACCGCGCGTGTCGTGGTCAGCGGCTTCGACGCCCGGCGCTATGGCGTCGTTTTGGGCAAGCTGGAACGTATTTCACCCACAACCTATACCGCGGATGATGGCAGCACCTATTTCAGGGGGCGTATCAAGCTCGATGGGGAAACAATCACCGCTGGAGAAACCGAACACCGGATCGTTCCCGGTATGACGGTTCAGACCGACATCGGTATCGGCCAACAGACACTGCTGGAATACCTGACCCGCCCGGTCTATGTCGCCCTGCAAAATGTCTTCTCCGAACGCTGATTTGGCACCGATTATGCGGCGGGAAGCATAAGGTCGAACTCTGTCCCGGCTTGGACCAGAGCACCGGACCGCACCAACGCCGCAGACTTCTCCAGGTCAGGAGCCAGATAGCGATCTTCACCCAGGGGCGCGATGTCTTTACGGACACGCGCGAGAACCCTTTGTAGCGGCTGACTCGTCTGTAATGGGCCCCGGAATTCAACGCCGGCAGCGCCCGTGATCGCCTCCACCCCCAGGATGTAGGAGAGGTTGCGGTTCATCCGCATCAACCGCCGGGCGCCATGTGCCGCCATGGAGATATGGTCTTCCTGGTTGGCGCTGGTTGGGGTGCTGTCCGTGCTGCAGGGATTTGCCAGATGCTTATTTTCGCTCATCAAGGCCGCTGTCGTAACCTCGGCAATCATCAGGCCTGAATTCAGACCTGGGTCAGGCGTCAGGAAAGCCGGCAGGTCGAAACTGAGTGACGGATCGACCATCAACGCAATGCGCCGTTGGGCAATGGCGCCGATCTCACTGACCGCAATGGCAATCTGATCCGCTGCGAACCCGACCGGCTCCGCATGGAAGTTCCCACCGGATAGAATCCGATCCACTTCGGTCAGCACCAGCGGATTGTCGGTCACGGCATTGGCTTCGATTTCCAACGTCTTGCCCGCTTGCCACAAGATATCCAGCGCCGCGCCGGCAACTTGAGGCTGGCACCGAACACAATAGGGATCCTGAACCCGTGTATCGCCTTCGCGGTGGCTCTCCCTGATTTCCGACCCTGTCAGCAAATCCCGCATGACATTTGCCGTTGCTATCTGTCCGGCATGTCCCCGCAACCGATGGATATCCGCGACCAAAGGAGAGGTTGAGCCCATAATCGCATCCGTCGTCAGCGACGCGGTCACAAGAGCTGATTCCAGATTTCGAACAGCGTCAAACAACCCGGCCAACGCATAGGCGGTTGAGAACTGCGTCCCATTGATCAACGCGAGCCCTTCTTTGGCACCCAGAACGACCGGCTGCAGCCCGACCCGTGTCAGCGCTTCCGCCCCTGAAAGGCGTTCCCCCCGCACATCCGCGAAGCCTTCACCCATCATGACAGCAGCCATATGAGCAAGTGGCGCGAGATCACCGGAGGCACCGACGGAACCCTGACTCGGCACAACCGGGGTCACACCATGGGCCAGCATCCCCTCAATCAATTCGATGACCGCCCAGCGCACGCCAGAGGCACCCCGTCCCAAGGACAGAAGTTTGAGCGACATCATCAGACGAACGATCTCAGACTCCGTGTCATCACCAACACCGCAGCAATGGGAGAGGATCAGGTTTCGCTGAAGCTTTTCGGTATCCTCGGCAGCAATCTTGACGCTCGCCAGCTTACCGAAGCCTGTGTTGACCCCATAGACGGCGGCCTCCCCCTGCGCGGCATGGGCAACTTGATCGGCGGCCGCGTCAACACCCGGTCGCGCAGATCGGTCGAGCTTCGCCGCCACCCCATCGCGATAAAGCGTGGACAGCTGCGCCAAGGTTGTCTCACCCGGGACAAGCGTAATCGTGGTCATTGCTCCGCTCCCCCTATCGATCAGTTGCCAAGAATGCCGGGCAGTCGGAGCCCATGCTCTTTCGCGCAATCAATCGCCATCTCATAGCCTGCGTCTGCATGGCGCCAGACGCCCGATGCAGGGTCATTCCACAACACGCGCTCGATACGCTTCGCCGCTGCCTCTGTCCCATCGCAGCAAATCACCATGCCCGAGTGCTGGGAGAATCCCATTCCAACACCCCCGCCATGATGGAGGCTGACCCATGTCGCGCCGCTCGCGCAGTTCAGCAAGGCGTTGAGCAGCGGCCAATCACTGACCGCATCGGAGCCATCCTTCATCGATTCCGTCTCACGGTTCGGGCTCGCGACCGAGCCGCTGTCAAGGTGATCTCGCCCGATCACCACCGGCGCCTTCAATTCCCCAGAGGCAACCATCTCATTGAACGCGAGGCCGAGCCGGTGCCGGTCACCTAGCCCAACCCAGCAAATCCGCGCCGGCAGGCCCTGGAACGCAATCCGGTCCCGCGCCATGTCCAACCAGTTATGCAAATGGTCGTTGCCCGGCGTCAGTTCCTTCACCTTGGCGTCGGTCTTATAGATATCTTCCGGATCGCCGGACAAGGCGCACCAGCGGAAGGGACCGATCCCCCGACAGAACAAGGGGCGGATATAGGCCGGTACAAAGCCTGGGAAGGCAAAAGCATCGCTTAACCCTTCGTCCAATGCCACCTGCCGGATGTTGTTTCCATAATCGAGCGTCGGCACGCCGCGATTCCAAAACTCGACCATCGCAGCGACATGGATTTTCATCGACGCGCGCGCGGCCTTCTCCACCGTTTTCGGATCCGACTCCCGCATCGAACGCCATTGCGCCAAGCTCCAGCCCTGCGGCAGATAACCATTGGTCGGATCATGGGCGGAGGTTTGATCCGTCACGATATCAGGCCGCACGCCGCGCTTCACCAGTTCCGGGAAAACATCAGCGGCATTCCCCAACAAGCCGACGGATTTGGCCTCCCCCGCCGCGGTCCAGCGATCAATCATCGCCAGAGCCTCGTCGAGGGTTTCCGCTTTCTCATCCAGGTAGCGGGTCCGAAGCCTGAAATCGATCGAATCCGGATTGCATTCAACAGCCAGGCAGCACGCGCCGGCCATCACAGCGGCCAGCGGTTGCGCACCGCCCATCCCGCCCAGGCCCGCTGTCAGGATCCACTTGCCCGACAGACTGCCGTCATAATGCTGACGTCCAGCCTCGGCAAAGGTCTCATAGGTGCCCTGAACAATGCCCTGACTGCCGATATAGATCCACGATCCCGCCGTCATCTGGCCGTACATGGCGAGCCCTTTCCGGTCGAGCTCATTGAAATGATCCCAGGTCGCCCAATGCGGCACGAGGTTCGAATTGGCGATCAGAACACGGGGCGCATCAGCATGTGTGCGCACCACAGCGACCGGCTTGCCCGATTGGACAACCAGTGTTTCGTCTTCTTCCAGATCCTTCAGCGTCGCAACAATGCGGTCAAAATCATCCCAGGTACGGGCCGCCCGCCCGATACCGCCATAGACCACCAGCTCATGCGGATTTTCTGCCACATCCGGATGCAGATTGTTCATGAGCATCCGCATTGGCGCTTCCGTCAGCCAGCTCTTGGCCGTGATTTCCGCTCCAGTCGGCGGGAAGACATCGCGAAGATTGTGGCGGGGATTGGTCATCATCGTCTCCTCAACCGGTCAGGCCGACCGTGATCTGCACTATCAGGAACATCGCGGCTGGATACCGATGATCCCGGCACCAGCGCAAACAGTCATCATTTCTATACACTGAGCGCTTATTATGTCTATACATATTTTATTAAAAATAACCGCGCTAGATCATTTTTTTCAGAAAATTTCATTAAGCCACTGTATTGTATACCCGTAACGTCACAGCTCGTACACTTGACCAAGAATAAGTTTAGTCATAAGCATATACATAACCTAGATTCAACGGGAACCTACCGTGACACAAATATCTGCCAAGCATGCGCTTTTGCCTGAAGGCTGGGCGAAAGATGTCACCGTCGAGATTGCCTCCGACGGGACGATCTCTCATGTGAAAACAAGCTCTGGGAATAGGGCTGCCAAAGACATCCTGCTACCCGCGTTACCCAATCTGCACAGTCACGCTTTCCAGCGGGCTATGGCTGGCAGGACTGAATATCGCGCCCAGAGTCAGGATAGTTTCTGGAGTTGGCGGGAACTGATGTACCGCTTCCTTGACCGACTAACGCCAGAGCATTTGGAGGCTGTTACGGCCTATGCATTTCTTGAGATGCAAGAAGCCGGCTATGCCAGCGTTGCCGAGTTTCACTATGTCCACCACCAGCCGGGGGGCGGGGCCTATGATACGCTCCCTGAAATGTCAGCGCGGGTCTTCGCGGCGGCCGGGGAAACAGGTATCGGGCTGACGCATTTGCCGGTTCTCTATTCCTATGGCGGCGCCGGCGAAGTCACGTTGTCGGATCGCCAGCAGCGCTTCGGTAATGACCTGGCGCGCTTCACGCATCTGGTCGATGAGGCCAAAGCTGCATGCGAAACCACCCTGACAGCTGATTGCAAGGTCGGAGTCGCGCCCCATTCCATGCGTGCCACGACGCCAGCTCAGCTCAAAGAGGTTGCGTCGGTCTTCACTAACGGCCCAATCCACATCCATATCGCCGAGCAACCGCGAGAGGTCTCGGAAATCGAGACATGGTTGGGCGCCCGCCCTGTCGAATGGCTGTTGGACAATATCGGTATAGGCCCGAATTGGTGCTTGGTTCACGCAACCCATATGACTGAGAAGGAAACACGAGACCTCGCCAAGTCCGGTGCCGTTGCAGGGCTATGCCCGATCACGGAAGCCAATCTAGGCGATGGTCCCTTCGACGGCCCCCACTATTTGGAAGAATCCGGACGCTTCGGCATCGGCACCGATTCCAATGTGCGCATTTCCGTATCAGAAGAATTGAGAACCCTGGAATATAGCCAACGTCTTCGAGATGTAGCACGCAATGTCCTGGTCGACGGCCCCGGCTCTGTCGGAAACTTTCTATACCAGCAATCATTGACCGGCGGCGCAGCAGCATTGGGCCGGAATTGCGGGAAGATAGCGCCGGGTTTTCTGGCCGACCTCGTCGTTTTGGACGGACAGGCGGCCTGTTTCGAAGGAACTGACCCAACCGGGTTCCTGGATCAATGGGTCTTCGCTGCCGATGATGGCCTGGTTCGCGACCTGTGGTCTGCCGGACGCCATTGTGTCTCAGAAGGCCGGCATGTGGCGCGAGAGAGAATTGAAGCCAACTACCGTGCAGCAATCAAATCCATGCTTGCAAGCCTGTAGCGCCGGGGTCTGAAGCGACAATGTCGGTCACCTATAAAAGCGTTAAGGAAAATATGCTGACCCGGATCATGGATCGGGAATGGGCACCGGGAGAGACGGTTCCCCATGAGGAAGACCTTGCCCGCAGCTATGGCTGTGCCCGCGCCACTGTGAACCGAGCCCTTCGCGAACTGGCCGACGCCGGTCTTGTGGAGCGCCGACGGAAGGCCGGGACGCGCGTTGTTCAACGGGAAACCCGGGGGGCAACCTTCCAAATCCCCTTGGTCCGTGTCGAGATTGAAAAGACCGGACGCGCCTATGGATACAGGTTGCTCCGGCGGAGTACCGTTTTGTCCGACAGCGATCTGGTCGGGCGTTTCGACACCTCGGAAGGCAATCCCATCCTGCATCTGCAATGCCTGCATCTGGCGGATGGAGAACCCTATCAATTGGAGAACCGCTGGATCGACCTTAAGACTGTTCCAGATGCTGCCGATGAAGACTTCGAAATCATCGGCCCCAATGAATGGCTTTTATCCGCGATCCCTTTCACCCATGCCGAACATGTCTTCAGCGCCGCCATGCCAAATGGCGATGAACGAGAGCACCTGCAACTGGATTCGACCGATGCCGTCTTTATCATCGAACGCCGCACTTGGCTTTCCGGTAACCCGGTAACCTATGTCCGATTGTCCCATATCGGGTCCAGCTTTCGCCTACACTCCCAGGATACGGATCTCGGCTGACGCGATTCAATGCGCGATCATGTGATCCAGACACGGGGTCGAGTATCTAACGACTGACGTCAACAAAGGGCGGGGGGTCAAAGGCTCGAACGTCAGGGACCGGTCCCGTATGTTTTCGGACTTCAACCAGCGCACTGTGTGCCGCTGGCCCCTGAGAAAGTCTGGAAGTCCGGCGGTCATGGGTTAGGACGTTCGGGTTGCCATGTCGGTCGCGCTGTTTGAAGTGTTCATAATCCGGGTCATGCCAAGCGCCGGTCCATAGGAAGACGACATTCTCCATAATATCTTCGGTGATAATTGCCCCTGCCAAAACCTCGCCCCGATCATTGAACAGACAGACAATATCGCCATCTGAAATACCGCGCGCCGCCGCATCTTTGGGATTGATCAGCACCGGCTCCCGCCCTTTGATCTTGCGGCTTCGGCTGAAGGCGCCTTCATCGAACTGACTGTGCAAGCGGGTTTCAGGCTGACCGGACACCAGATGCAGCGGGAAGTCTTTCGCGACCTCGCCGCCCAACCATTCGCGTGGCGGTAACCAGGTCGCATGGCCCGGACAATCGTCATACCCGAAGCCTGAAATCACGTCAGAGAATAACTCAATTTTCCCACTTGGCGTTTCAAGTGGATTTTTTTCCGGGTTTTGGCGGAAATCCGAATAAAGAACAGCATTGGGTGTAGGGTCATCCAATGTGATCATGTCACCTTCGAGAAAAGTCTCGAAGTCGGGCAAGCTGCGGCCAAGTGTGCTGACCGTCTCGCGCATTTCTTCCCACATCTCATCCAGCCACTCCGCCGAGGATTTGCCTTCGCTGAATTTTGTGCCGATATCGTAACGCTTTTCCAATTCGACATAGATATCATATTCATCGCGGGCCTCTCCGATAGGCGGAATAACTTGAGGCATCGGAATAATGACCCGGTCACGGCTACCAGCGACAAAATCCGTTCGTTCCAAAGGTGATGTCGACGGGAGTACAATATCCGCGTGGCGCGCCGTCGCAGTCCAATTGATCTCATTAACGATAACCGTCTCAGGCGTCTGAAACGCCTGATGAAGCCGATTGAGATCTTGATGGGCATGAAATGGATTGCCGCCAGCCCACCAGACCATGCGGGTGTCGGGATAGGTACGGGTCTCGCCATTGTATTCATAGGTGCCGCCTGGATTCAGCAGCATATCAGCAATTGTCGCGACAGGAATGTAGTCTTTCACAGGGTTTTCACCTTGCGAAACAAACGGCCATCGTGCCGGACGATCAGATGTGCCGATTGCCGAATCCGAACCATACGCAATACCAAAACCGCCGCCCGCAATTCCGATCTGACCCAGCATGGCGGCGAGCGTTACTGTCATCCATAGCGGTTGTTCGCCATATTCCGTCCGCTGCAAGCCGGCCGCGGTACAGATCATTGTTCGCTGGCTCGCCATGTCGCGCGCCAATTGTCGAATTCGATCAGCAGAGATTCCAGACTGCGCTTCAGCCCAATCAGCGTCTTTGGCGACATCATCCACTTCGCCCATGAGATAACTTTGGATCTTGTCGAAACCAACCGTATATCGATCCAGGAATACGAGATCATGAAGGTTTTCGCGGATCAAGGTATGGGCCAGACCCATCATTATTGCAGTATCTGAACCAGGTCGCGGCTGTAACCATTCAGCGTCCAGGGCTTCAATAGCGTCCGTCCGCAAGGGGCTGAAATTAATGAATTTCACACCTGCTCGGGCGCACGCGATCAAATCGTCCCGTAATGTATGACGACCAATACCGCCGCTCGCAACTTGTGCGTTGCGCAGGGGAATGCCACCGAACATGACAACCATGCGGCCGTGCTTGGCAACCATTTGCCACCGTGTCGCAAGTTTCAGCTGTTCAAAAAATTCTCCAACGATATGCGGCATGAGGACGAGAGCCGCGTTGTAGCTGTAATTGCCTTTTGAAGGAACGAAGCCACCGGTTGCGCTCAAAAACCGTTTCAAATGACCTTGCGCATGATGGAAGCGACCCGCGCTGGCCCAACCGTAAGACCCGGCAAAGATCGACTTGCTGCCGTATTTGGCACGGATACGCTTCAGTTCCGCACAGACCAAGTCCAGGGCATAGTCCCAGCTAACGGGGACAAACGGATCTTCCCCGCGATTTCGCTCTGTATGTTCCGGGCCATGCTCAAGATAGCCGCGCCGTATGGCGGGCTGATGAATTCGAGCCGTTCCATAAACACTATTGAGATTTTCGTTTATTCGCGACGGGTCGGGATCATCGGGGTGAGAGCCGATATTGCTTAACCGCCCATCCTTGACGCTGGCAACGCCGGGGCCCCAATGATGTGCAATAACGAACGCGTTCTTATCTTGTCTGTTGCCCATAGATTGTACCGTTATGTGAAACTTGATTTCAGAATATTGGCACACTAGTCTTATCCTGTCACGTCCCAGACGATATCGCCGAGACGTTAAATCAGGCCTGTTCGATACGATTCCTGATCGAGAAGGCTGTGCAAAGAAAGTTGGAAAGCAGTGACCACAGGCAAGTCGAAACTATCCAATCAATTGGTTCAACTGGGGCGTGGCGAGGACATGTCCGGGCGGTCCGTGAACCTGCCGATCCACATCAGCTCGACAATGCTGTTCGATACGCTCTCGGCATTCGAAGAAGCCCGTGACGCCCGCTATCAACACGGCACGCTTTACTATGGACGCTATGGTAATCCGGCCAGTTTCGAACTCGAAAAAATGATGGCCACCCTTGAAGGTGGCTATGGCTGCATCGCAGTGTCGTCCGGCCTGGCTGCGGTGACTATCGCGCTAACCGGGTTTCTTGAAGCAGGCGATCATTTGCTTGTCGCGGATAATGTCTATGAACCCACCCGCAGCTTCTGCAACAATGTTCTGGCGCGCTATGGTGTCGAGGTTACTTATTTCGACCCCAACATTGGCGCCGGAGTCGCAGCTGAATTTCGGAAAAACACAAAGGCACTGATGTTCGAAGCGCCGGGCTCTGGAACATTCGAAGTGCCCGACATTCCTGCGATCACCAGCGCCGCGACAGCAAACGGTATTGTTTCAGTTTTGGATGGAACATGGGCGACACCGGCGTTTTGTCAGCCTTTGAAGCTAGGCGTCGATGTGGTTGTCCACTCGGGCTCCAAGTATATCGGCGGCCATGCCGATTGCATGATTGGGTTCATTGTGGCGAACGAGGCGCAATACCTAACCATGCGAAAATCAGCAATTGCATTTGGCGAGAAGCCAGGCGCACAGGAAGTTTTCCTCGCCTTGCGTGGATTGCGAACATTGGCCGTTCGCATGTCTGCCGCCGAACAGGCCGGCCTAACGATCGCACGCTGGCTAGAGCGACAACCCGCAGTCCTTAAAATCCTCCACCCTGCCTTTCCCGATTGCCCCGGCAACGACTACTGGCAACGTGACTTTTCAGGCGCCGCCGGATTGTTCAGCGTGATCATCAAACCATGCAGCGATGCAAACCTGCAGACCTTTATTGATTCACTGCAGATGTTTCATGTCGGCGTCAGTTGGGGTGGGTTTGAAAGCCTGGTCCTGCCAGTTTCACCGAACAGGACCGTGACGCCCTGGACGCACGAGGGGCGTGTCGTCCGGTTTAATATTGGCTTAGAAAACACTGACAGCCTTATTGAGGATTTATCTCAAGCTTTGAGTCATCTGGACTGATTTGGGCCGACGATTGGCATATCCGTTTGGGTCTTCGGCCAGCCCTATAAACAATTGACACAAAAATCTAATTGTTCTATTTATCAAAACTGCAATTTCATATACCGGAATTGTGAATGAACCGTTGGGGAAGTGGTCTATAAGTAAAATGTAAAGACGGCCATCTGCTCCGGCAGCTTGAAAGGTCACATCAGCAGGAGGGTACTCATGCATATGAAAAGAGTCCTGGTCGGAATGGTCGTAGGGGGCGCACTAGCGCTTGGCGCAGCACAGGCGTCAGCAGAAGTTCAGGAATTCAAGTTTGAGGTGGTCGGCACCTGGGGGTTTCTTGAAAACTGGAAAATTTTCGAAAGTGATTTCTGGCAAAACCGTTTGCCCGCCGCTTCCGGTGGCAAGCTGACTGCCAACGCCAAGCCGTATACGGAACTTGGGGTAAAAGGGTACGAGGTGATGTCGGGGTTGAAGCGTGGTGCATATGATGCAGCACATGCCACCGCACCTTATGCCGCGAAAGCCAGTGTCGCCCTGGAAGGGATCGATCTGGCCGGTGTCATTCAGGATTATTCAACCTACCGCAAGGCTCTGAAGGCCTATCGCCCAATTATGGCGCGCGAACTTGCTGAGAAGTATAACGCAAAACTGATCAACACCTACCCTTTCCCAAGCCAGCAGCTTTGGTGCAACCTGAAGGATAAGTCGATCAAGTCGATTTCGCTGAAAGATTTGGCGGGCAAAAAAATCCGGACCTATTCCAGAACGCTGGGTGATTTTGTTGAAGGCTTGAATGCCTCAGCCGTATCAATTCCTTTCGGTGAGGTTGTCCCAGCACTGCAAAAAGGCGTTGCGGACTGTGGCATCACAGGCACCATGCCCGCCTATAATGCGAAATGGTATCAAGTTGTGACACATAATGTCCGTGTTCGCGTTGGTTATGCGGCCTCTTTCACAGCAATCAACATGGATACATGGAACGACCTGAACGAAGACACACAGAACCTCATTCTGAAGGAAGCTGAGAAGCTGGAGAATGAAATTTGGGAATTCGAGGAAAGCCTCGATCAGGCCGGCATGGATTGTAATTCCCACGGCCCATGTGAAAAAGGCGAGCCTGGTGGTGTGACGGGTATCGATCCCTCTCCGGAAGATCAGGCGATGCTGAAGGAGATTGTTGAGAACGTTGTCCTCAAACGTTGGGCGAAGCGCTGCGGCAAGAAATGCGCTGACGAGTGGAATGAAACCGTCGGCAAAGTCGTCGGCATGGTAGCCGCTGAGTAAACACGATGATGGTGATTTAAATAAACGCTACGCGAAGCCATAATTTTCGCGTAGCGTTTTTTTTATCACGATCCTGGGGGGGGCTATATGTTTGAGGCAATCCACGCACAGCTAATTGCCATTTCGCGCGGCGCAGTTTGGGTCGGTGGCGCCGGAATGTTGTTTTCCGCGATCATGGTAACGTTGGATGTGTTAGCCCGAAAAATGTTTGGCATTACACTGTCCGGTGCCGATGAGATCTCAGGTTATATCTTCGCTGCAGCCACGGCGTGGTCTTATTCCTATTGCCTATTCAACCGGGCAAATATCCGAATAGACGCGCTGTACAATGTTATGAGCCTGCGAACCAAGGCGCTGCTGGATCTTCTCGGTATCCTATTGCTGCTCTATTACATCTACCTGCTATCCACCAATGCCTGGGTGATGTTTTCTGAAAATTGGGAATTTAATTCTCTGGCCCAAACCACGATGGCGAAACCACTTTGGATTCCGCAAATATTCTGGATTTCAGGCTTATTCTTTTTCTTGCTGTGTCTCACCTTCCTGTCGGTTTACTGCCTTACGGCACTGGCAAAAGGAGATTGGAAGACCATCAATGATGTCGCCGGCGTCAAGACCGTCGAAGAAGAAGTTATTGAGGAGACACACGTCTGATGCCTTTTGTAATTCTAATCGCATTGATCGCTCTGATTGCTGCCGCCGTTCCAGTCGCTGCTGTTCTGGGTATTCTCAGTCTTTCGCTGGATGAAGTTTTCCTGAGGGGGCGTCGGTCCCTGATGCTTGGCGACTTCGTTTGGGAACAAACGATTGAGTATATCCTGGTTGCCATTCCCATGTTTATCCTGCTTGGCGAGATCATGTTACGGTCCGGGATTGCACTGCGCATGTATCGTGCGGTGATCCAGTGGCTGTCTTGGCTGCCAGGTGGACTGATGCATGCCAACATCGGATCCAGCGCGATTTTTGCGGCCTCATCCGGGTCAAGTGTCGCGACGGCCGCGACTGTCGGTACAGTGGCGTATCCTGAGATCGAAAAATATAACTATAACGAACCCCTATTTTTAGGCTCACTCGCCGCTGGCGGCACACTGGGAATCCTCATTCCGCCATCCATCAACATGATCATCTATGGGTTACTGACGGACAGTTCTGTACCTGAACTCTATCTAGCAGGTATTTTCCCCGGACTTCTATTAGCAATGCTGTTCATGGGTGTGGTGGCCATTGCCTGCATCTGGCGCCCCAAATATGACGGCAACAAGGTTGAAACATCCTGGGAAACGCGGATTAAGGTCTTGCCTGATTTGCTCCCCCCCTTACTTCTTTTCGTTATTGTTGTCGGATCCATTTACGCTGGTATCGCAACGCCGACGGAGGCCTCTTCAATAGGTGTTGTCTTTGCCTTGGGCATCGCTGCCTGGAACAAAACCTTGAACTTGGAGATGTTAAAACGGGCCTTTGAAGGCACCATGCGTTCAACTGGAATGATCATGTTGATTATTCTGGCTGCCGTTTTCCTGAACTTTGTGCTGGGCTTTATGGGTGTCACGCAAGCAATTCTAGAAGCCATCAAGGATTTGGGCTGGTCACCAATACAGACCATGCTCGCCATCATCGTCTTTTATCTATTACTCGGCATGTTCATGGAAACGCTTTCCATGATGCTGACAACCATCCCTGTGGTTTTCCCGATTGTTATGCATATGGGCTACGATCCGGTTTGGTTTGGCATCATGATCACGGTATTGATGGAAGCGGCCCTTATCACGCCACCGATCGGTATCAATTTGTATGTTGTTCATGGCATCCGATCCCGTGGCGGTAAGTTCAACGATGTTTCAATTGGTGCCGTGCCATTCTTATTCGCGCTGTTCGCACTGATCGCGTTTCTTCTCATGTTCCCAGACCTTGCTCTCTGGCTGCCGACTGAAGTGTATCGATAGTTTCTGACCCCGGACCGTAGACTACAGCCGCACGGTTTGGGACGATTACATAAGTGCAGTAAAACACCGGGAAGCAGCAGAAATAGCACCGAATTTCTACCTTCCACAGTCGAACGTGGCCATTGCTCACAAAGCTATTGCGCGTTGCATAGGGTATGAGAGTTTGATAGGTCATTGCAGCATTGTTACAATTAGGTAGAGGTTGAGCGTTGAAAAATAATGCAAAAAAAGGGTCGTCTGAAGAATCACCGAAGATTGATTCCACCCTTTCAAAAGGCCTCCGCATCCTTGAAACATTGGCTGGAAATTCTGCAGGTATTGGATTGACGACGCTTGCGGCTCAACTTGACCTGACCAAATCAAACACCTTTCGATTGCTTCGCACACTCAGCACGCTTGGTTATGTGCAACAAACAGACTCAAAGCGTTACAAGACGACCATGAAGGTCTGGACTCTTGGTCAAGAGGTTATTGAAGAGCTTAACTTGCCGGAAATTGCAGCGCCTCAGATGGAAATGCTGTCCGCTGCGACCCGAGAGGCTGTGTATTTAGCTGTTCTTGACGGGCTCCATAACCTCTATATTGATCGAATAGATAGTCCGGAGCCAATTCGCACGTTCACGCGGAAAGGCGGCAGCGCGCCGCTTCATTGTATCGCGACAGGCAAATCTTTATTGGCGGGAAACTATGATCGCCTACGTCACCTGATTAAGGATGATCTAAACAGATATACCGACAAGACAATCACATCCATTCGGCGCCTCGATGCCAACATTCAAGAAATCCAGAAAACCGGCGTCGCCATTGACACCGGCGAATATCGTGAAGGGGTCTATAGCATCGGAGCCCCAATCTACGATCCCGCCGGCGCAACGATCGCGGCAATCGCGGTTGCCATACCGGAAATTCGCCTCGCCGATGGGCAGGTTGAAGAGATCAGTGAGTTGGTAAAAAAAGCAGCGCACGGTGTCACCGAGTCCATTAAGGCGTTGTGACCGCCCAATTCACTGCCGCCTCTGATAAACACGGTAACTCGAGACCAATTTAGTCCCCCCTCCTGCACTGCTCTTCTGCAGATCCAACTTCATTTTCCACCAGTCTTATCCAAAGACTCATATACCAAGCAATTATTTGTTTTTATTAACCTTATTAACCGCTTCCATTTGATGTCCATCACGCATAGAGAGACCTATTCAGCCCCCATTGGGAAAGTTCTGCCTGGCGGCGTTGCACGTGCCGATGGGGATAAATCTAAATTCAGGGAGGTGATTTTTAAGAGCATTCGCGGCTCTAATTGTTCCGGCATTTAAAATTATAATTCTGTATATTGACACAATTAGCTGTTTCACTCATATTATTCCGATCAAATATCGCTGTGCTTCCTGCGCAGGCGCAAGCGACGAACCTATTCAAATCGATGGCCCAAATCATGGGGTGATCATCTGTATTTCCTAATGGGATGTGCCATTTGAAGAGGCTTGTTTTGCTGACTCAATGCCGTTGAAAACGCACTAGAAACAGACCGCCTCTACCGCGATCTGGGTTTGAAATGCACATGAAATCTTCAAAGGGACGTCATATGCGTGCAGAAGAGAATAATTCATGACCAGTGAGCAGATACGTGTTGGCGTAGATATTGGTGGAACGTTTACCGATGTCGCTATGGAGTATTCCGGCGGGCTCGCGACAGTTAAGGTGCTGACAAATTATGCGAACCCGGAACAGGCAATTCTAGACGGAATTGAATCCGCTGCTGAACAAGCCGGTGTGCGCCTTGCTGATATCAGTCAGGTTGTCCATGGAACGACCCTGGTAACAAACGCACTCATTCAACGCCGCGGGGCCCGAACGGCTTTCATTACAACAGATGGCTTTCGCGATGTAATCGAAATGCGGACGGAAAACAGGTTTGAGCAATATGACCTAAATCTTTCTTTGCCGAAGCCACTTGTGGCGCGTGCCGACCGCTACACCTTGAAAGAACGCATTGGTGCCAAGGGGGACGTGCTTCGCGCAATTGATCCGGAAGACCTTAACAGTCTAACAGCTCGTGTGGCAGATGGCGGGTATGAGGCCGTCGCCATTGGGTTCATGCATTCCTATACAAATAGTGCCCATGAAGTCGCCGTTGCAGATGCCCTCACAGCGGCGATGCCTGACGCCATGATATCCATATCCAGTGTGATCTCTCCTCAGATGAGAGAGTTTGAGCGATTTAATACGGTTATCGCCAACGCTTATGTCCGCCCGCAGGTTGCTGAATATCTCGGCCGGCTGGTCGCGCTCTTACGAAAAAGGGAAATTACTGCACCGGTATTCATGATGCATTCGGGCGGCGGATTGATCAGTATAGAAACCGCTTCCGAACAACCGGTCCGATTGCTCGAGTCTGGGCCTGCTGGGGGCGCAATATTTGCCGCCGAATTTGCAACGAGCCACAGCATCGATCAGATGTTGTCTTTCGACATGGGCGGCACGACCGCAAAGATCTGCCTTGTTGAAGGGGGAAAACCGAAAACAGCGAACCGGTTTGAAATTGCCCGCACCTATCGCTTCAAAAAGGGCTCGGGAATGCCCGTTTCAACGCCCGTGGTTGAGATGGTGGAGATTGGTGCGGGTGGTGGTTCGATTGCCTCCATTGACGCGATGAACCAAATTCGTGTCGGGCCGAAAAGCGCGGGTTCTGAACCTGGCCCCGCATGCTATCAGCGCAACGGCACAGACCCAACGGTCACGGATGCTAACCTTCTATTGGGCAGGTTGGACCCGGACAACTTCGCCGGCGGCGCTATTCCACTATCGACAGATGCCGCAAGACAAGCCGTGCAAACTCAACTGACCGGTAAAATTGATCTGGATGTTGAGGCAGCCTCCTTTGGCGTCACTGAAATGGTCGATGAAAACATGGCCAACGCAGCCCGTGTGCATACGGTCGAAAATGGTCGCGACATTACCAGTTTCAGCATGATCGCCTTTGGCGGCGGCGCCCCCCTGCATGCGTGCCGGCTCTGTGAGAAACTAGGGATATCGTCATTATTGATTCCGTCAGGCGCAGGCGTTGGATCCGCCATCGGTTTCCTTCAGGCGCCTTTCTCCTATGAAGCGACAAAGGGGATGTTCCAGCGGTTATCTGAATTTGATGCTGATCAGGTCAACCAGGTCCTGAATAACCTGGATGGGGAGGTCAGGCATTTCGTTAAAGAAGGTGCGGGTGACGCGGCGACGGAAACCACGCTTCTGGTGTTCATGCGCTATGCCGGTCAGGGGTCGGAAGTTCCTGTTGAGATGCCCTACAAGGCTTTTACACCGGAAGATGTTACCCTCTTCAAGTCTGGTTTTGAAGACGCATACCGAACGCTCTTTGGACGGATCATTGAAGACCTGGCGGTTGAGATTACAAACTGGTCATTGGTGGTATCGACGGTTCGCAAAAAATCCAAAGCTGTAACACCGAAGCGCACAGGAGCAGCCGTCAGCGGTCATGGTCAACGGCAGTTTTTTGATGCGGCGTTGCGCAGGACTGTATTGGCACAGGAAATTGCCCGAGGTGCCCTATCACCCGGCGATCTGGTGGTTGGACCCGCCGTCATTACAGAAGATGAAACCTCAACAATCGTGACCTCCGGCTTTTCTGCAATAGCGCAGACAGATGGATCATTACTCCTGTTGAGCAAAAATAGGGTGGAGGCTGCGGCATGAGTTCAATCAGCAGTATCGACTACCAGATCATGTGGAACCGTTTGACCGCGGTGGTCGAAGAACAGGCAACCGCTCTCATCCGCACGGCATTTTCAACCTCGGTTCGGGAGGCCGGCGACCTTTCCGCGGGCCTTTTTGACAAACGCGGGCGAATGATGGCACAGGCCGTAACGGGGACCCCCGGGCACGTCAACGCCATGGCGGAAGCCGTGGAGCATTTCATCCGGGAAATCGGCGTTGATAATATTTTCGACGGGGATGTCTACTTAACCAACGACCCCTGGCTGGGGACCGGGCATCTTCATGATGTCACGGTCGTCACGCCAACGTTTCTGGACGGCGCGTTGGTTGGTTATCTGGCGAGTACGGCGCATGTGGTGGATATTGGTGGTCGCGGTTTCGGGCCGGATGCAAATGACGTGTACGAAGAAGGCCTCAATATTCCGATCATGAAATTTGCGGAGCGTGGGGCGGTCTGCAAACCCCTGATTCAGATAATCCGAAACAATGTTAGAGAACCGGATCAGGTCGTTGGTGATATCTACTCGCTGGCCGCCTGCAACCGGGCGGGGGAACAACGCCTCCAGGATATGATGGTTGAGTTCGCATTGCCGCATCTGGAAGGGTTATCCGATTTCATCATCGATACCAGTTACAAGGCGACTCGTGCATGCATCGCCAATCTTAAGCCCGGCGTCTACGGCAATGAAATGACCGTCGATGGGCATGATGCTCCGGTAACCATGCGGCTTAAACTCATCGTGGACGGAGACCGGTTGCTTGCTGATTTCGATGGGACCACCGCTCTCAGTTCACTCGGTGTCAATGTGCCGATGGTCTATACCCGTGCCTATGCCTGCTATGGTCTGAAATGCGCCATCGCACCTGAAGTGCCAAACAACACAGGGTCATTGCGGCCATTTGAAGTGGTTGCGCCAGAAGGCTGCATCTTGAATGCACCACATCCGGCCCCCGTTTCTGTTCGTCACGTTCTGGGGCATCTGATACCCGATGTGGTTCTTGGAGCCTTAGATAAATGCCTCCCCAATACGGTTCCGGCGGAAGGCGCCAGCGCCCTCTGGAATATCCAAATGCACCTAGCGCCGAGCGACCTTCAATCGGGATTACCGGCCGCAAACGTCTTGATGTTTAACTCTGGCGGCACCGGCGCACGACCAACGCTGGACGGCCTGAGTGCGACAGCCTTTCCATCCGGCGTTAGCACCATGTCGGTGGAAGCCACGGAACATGTCGGCCCGATCACGGTATGGCGTAAAGAATTGCGCGAAGGGTCCGGCGGCGCGGGTAAATGTCGGGGCGGTCTAGGCCAGATCATCGAGATCGAGGCCAACCAAGGATACGAACTTACATTCAACGCCATGTTTGACCGGATTGATAATCCCGCACGAGGCCGCAATGGCGGCCTGACAGGGGGTGAAGGTCAGGTCCTGATGGATGATGGAACCAAACTACGCGGCAAAGGCAAACAGAAGATACCGGCTGGTCGAAGGCTCGTTCTCCATTTGCCGGGAGGCGGTGGCTATGGAGAGCCGTCGGCACGAAGCGCTGATGAAATACGCGCCGATATTGCTGCGGGATATATCACTCAGGAACAAGCCGTCCGCGAGTATGGTCTTGAACCCGATTAGAGACCTGCCGCCGTGAAAGTCACCTAATTCTGTCTATTTGGAGAAAGCTGAACGCAACACCGAATTTGCGAAAGGGGGGAATGATGTTTGATCGAGATCGGTTTATTGAGGATTGCCTGCGGGCGATAAAGGAAGGAAGTGGCCAGCGTGGTATTCGCGAAGTGGTCGCCGAAGCGGTTTCTGATCCGGCTGCAGTGTTGGCTGATCTGGGCGAACCAGAGGAAGCCGGTTTTCAGGATGTTTACCGAAGTGATGAACTAACGATCCTGAACTTCACCTGGGCCCCATTAATGACGCTGATGCCGCATAACCACAATATGTGGGCTGTGATTGGGCTAATTTCCGGGCGCGAAGACAGCATCCTTTGGAAACGGGTCGACAGCTCGATTACAGCTGCCGGAGCGTCGACCATGGCGCCTCGTGATGTCGGTGTACTGGGCCCGAACGCCATTCATTCCGTAACGAACCCGACGGGAAAGCTAACGTCCGCCTTGCATGTCTATGGGGGTGATTTTTTCACGCCCGATCGAAGTGAATGGGATCCGGAAACACTGGTAGAACGGCGTTACAACTTCGACGGAGCCCGAAAAATCTTCAGGGAAGCCAATGAACGCTTCAGGGCTTCACAGACACAATAGGTCCGTTTGCGCAACAGGCAGATTTTATCATTCTGATGAGGTCGGGTTTAATAAACAGAGGCCCGATACTGTGTCGCAAGAGCTCAAATGGCTGGGGTGCTAGGATTCGAACCTAGGAGTGCCGATACCAAAAACCGGTGCGTTAGACCACTTCGCCACACCCCAAGCGGAGCGCAATCTATGGAAAACCGTCCGAACTTGCAAGTACTCGCGTGACTGATTATCCGCCGGGATAAAAACCGCTGAAATCCGGGGTTTCTTCATCAGTCTTGGTCCCACATAGCGCCTCCAGGTCATCCAATATCACAGGAATGTCGGTTTCCGAAACGCCGAGCATGAAATCACCACCTGGTGCGATTCGCATTGCTGGTCCTTGCAGACACTTGTTCAGGCAATGAATCCGTTCGACGCGACAATCGATCCGCCTTTCGACGAGCCCTGCCTGCAAGGCATTTGCAAGTTTCTCTGAGTTCCTATCACCCCCGCAGCATGGCTTGTTCGGTCCGCTGATCGGATTGACGCAAACAAGTAATCGCTTTGGCCGATCGTCCTTCATCTCAATCAGCTCCCTCACTAAAGACTGGTAACGGCTCGCTCAATAACCGCCCTGCCTGGATCCACCATTTCCCAATCGTTCCGCGCATCTCGCGTTCACAGTCCTGTCGCAGTTGCCGCGCAGCGACCTCTGCACTGGCAACAGTAGGAAACAGCGCGAAACAGGTGGCGCCGCTGCCGGACATACGGGCGATCAACCGGCCCTCTAGCCTATCCAATTGCTCAAGCACCTGGGTAATCTCAGGGCAAAGGGTTTTGGCAGGCGGTTCCAAATCATTCGGCCAGCCTCGCAGCACCTCAATAAAGGTGGCCCTATCGCGCAAATCGGACTCTCGGTCCGGCAAGGTTGATTGCGTAGTTGAATGCGTCGTTGATTGCACAATGGACCGCGCGGCAAGCGTCTTGAAGACCATGCCCGTCGAGACACCGACACCGGGGTTCACCAAAAGGATGCCAATGCCGGACGGAAGCGCAACAGGCGACAAGGTTTCTCCGACCCCAGCCATCCGCATCGGTTCACGCCGCAAACAGACGGGGACATCAGCGCCAAGCGTCAACCCGATCTCCGCGAGATTGTCCGCTCCGAGAACCTTTCCCCACAACCAGTCGAGTGCGTGCAACGTGGCGGCCGCATCTGATGATCCTCCGCCAATACCACTTGCAACCGGCAGATGCTTTATCAGCCCAATATCGGCGCTTTCCGATGGGCCCAAGGCCCGCGCGGCCTGCAGGATTATATTGTTGTCGGTGTCGGCCAAGGTCGGCGCGAAAGGGCCATCAATCGTGAGCGAAAGCGTCTCAGACGGTTTAACCTCGATGCGATCCCCGATATCGGCAAAGGCGACAAGACTATCCAACAGGTGGTAACCATCCGCCCGTCGTCCAAGAACATGGAGCGATAGATTGACCTTCGCGGGGGCGAAAACGGTTAGCGCGCGCTGCTGTTCCTCGCCCCCTGCGGCCGTCCCCGGTTCTGGAACCGGTGACTGCATTGATCAGCCTTCCTCTTTGGCGGCTCCCACCACCTCAGGCGGCCCCATACCATCGCGCATCTTCTCTTCAATTGGCGCAATCAGGTCTTCGTCTATGTCCAGACTAAGTGCCCGTGTCCATTGAAAGCGCGCTTCGCGTTGGCGCCCGACGCGCCAATAGGCATCGCCCAGATGATCATTAATCACCGGATCCGATGGCCGCAGTTGCACCGCGCGTTCCAGATGCACAACAGCGTCCGAGAACTTGCCGACCCGGTAATAGGCCCAGCCAAGACTATCGACGATATATCCGTCATTCTGCCGTTGATCGACGGCCTGCCGCACCATCTCCGTCGCGCGTTCAACATTGATTCCTTGGTCGATCCAGGAATAGCCGAGATAGTTCAAGACATAGGGATTGTCCGGATTGACTTCCAACGCAGCGAGGAAATCAGCCTCCGCCTCCGGCCAGTGTTTGGAACGTTCATAAGTAATGCCGCGGAAGTAATGCAGGCGCCACCGCCCTGGATCCTCTGGCTTAACCCGTTCAAACACGCGGTTATAGACCTGCGTACCCTCCTCGAACCGAGAGCGGCTGCGCAGGATATCCCCAATCTTCAATAATGCATCAATGTCATCGGGACGCTCAGCCGACATCGTCTCGAGCAAAGCAATAGCGGCCTCATCATTTTGCGCATCGATGAAGTTATCAGCGATCGCAATGCGTGCCCGCCACGAGAATGGGGCACCCGCTTCGATCTCGTCCAAGACAAGCGATGAGTCCTGATAGCGTTCCAAATCACGCAGCATCCCCGCGATCAGAAGTCGTGCTTCATCGTGATTGTCATCCAGATATACAGCCAGCCACGCATAGGACAGTGCGATATCATGAGCCGGTTGCCGAATACTGGGATCGACTGTCCGTGGTCTGACGCCCGATGCGATCCGCAGCAGCCCATCTGCCACCCCCGTGTTGGGGAGGGTCATCAATGGCGCGAGCGTTCCATTTTCAGCAAGATTTGCCCGGTCCGCCTCGACATGTTCCAGGCTGTACCGGTTGCCGGTCGCATATCGATCCAAGAGGTCCGTCGCCCCGGCGGCATCACCTGCATCCAGTTTCACGCGGGCGAGCGTGCGAACAAGCCAAGCCGGAACAGACTCCAGATCTTTCGACGCAATCGGAATTGCGGCCTCTGCTCCTTGCAGATCGCCGCTATTCTTCAGAATGAGGCCCGAGTGCCCCTGGGCCAGGTCCGGAAACGCATCTCCTTCGCGAAGCTGAACAAGCGCTGCTAGCGCCGCTTCCGAATCACCGGCACCAAGATGCGCCCACGCCTTCAGCACGGGAAACGAGAATTGTTCCCCCTGACGGGCCGGCGTTTGCAGATAACTGAGGGCCGCTGGATAATCTTGGTCCTTTAGTGCCTTTGCCGCCAGTACCAGAGCTACCATCGAGCTTTGATCCGGATTGGCCGCATAGAGCGACTGAGCAACAGGCAGGGCCTGATCAATCATTCCAGCACGCAGCATCACGCTGAACGTCCGGAGCCTTAGGCCTTCATTACCCGGTGCATCGGCAAGAGCGGCTGCGAACATTTCTGCCGCGTGGCGATAATCATGAACCCGTTCCGCATGGCGCCCGGCGAGATACCGGCCATAAGGCGTTTCCAGCTGGGAGGGGTCGTTGATCCGAACATGCGACGAACCAACATCGGCAACCTGTATCGGCCCCGGCGCAGTTGTCAGCCCTATAGCTGGGCCGCTGCCATCCTGCGCATCACTTGCGACGCATCCCGCCAATAGCAGTCCCGCGATAACCGCCGCGCTGATCCCAGCGGAGCGCAATTGCCTGATCTTCAAGTCACCATCCTTCGAATTACTTCCAGCGGTTTCCGACCCTAAGCATTCATGAAAACTGAGGCCCGAACCGACAAGAGCGTAGCCTATCGCGCACTCACCGTCCCCTCAAGCATCGGTGAAGATTAAGATTATCACGATTTGTTGGAAGAAGGCGCGTCAAGAAACAACGGCGATTAACTGAAGAACTGTGAAATCTTCCGGAACAACTTTCCTTGTTCCGCCGCGAGTTTTAGGAGTTCGTCACACTCGGCACCATGGAGCTTGGTTTGGCTACTAACAGCACTCAAGAGACCCGATTCAGACGGGTGGAACTGCCCATCTGCATGCGCCATCATGTTCAAAGTGAAAATCAGAATCTTCTGAGACATGGGATCGGAGAACTCAGAAAAATCAAATTCGCCAGTGAACACATCCCCCAGCATCTCAACCTCTTCCCCGAGGATACGCTCCAGCATTGTGCAAAAAGCCATTTCTTCTGGCTGAACTTGTGCATCGACGATCATCATCATCTTTGCATATGATAAAAGTGCACGTTTCTGCACTTGAGTTAGTCTGTCAAAGAGCATGAATCCTCCCCGGCGAATGCCGTCTCGACCTCGGCCGAACTAGTCTATGGGATGCGTATTGTTTTCACCAGCCCAACGAAGCCTTTACCCCGCGAGGTGTCTGGTTTCGAACCTCGAGGCTGTCGATTAAGGCTGTCGGTTGAGACTGTCGATTGAGGCTGTCGGTTTAGGAATTTAGGCGTTCGGCTTACGCGCTTCTTCGACCCGGCTGCGCACCATCATTTTCGCATCGCCATCACAGACCATTGTTTCCCCTACCGACGCGGTGGTCTTACAGATAATGCGTTTCTTCTCAGGAATGATTTCGGTGATCATCGCACGCGCCGCAACCGTATCGCCAGCACGGACCGGCGCCAGGAAACGCAAGGACTGGCTAAGATAGATACAGCCCGGCCCCGGCATCTTCATTCCCAGAACCGTCGAAATCAGGCTGGCCGTCAGCATACCATGCGCAATGCGGCCATTGAACATCGTATCAATCGCAAATTCCTCGTTCACATGAACCGGGTTCATGTCTCCGGTCACGCCAGAAAACAACACGATATCAGCTTCTGTTATCGTCTTCGCAAAGACTGCAGACATCCCGACAGTCAGGTCTTCGATAAAAAAGCCGTTCAGATCTTCATGTAGACCGAGTGTGTTATCCATGACCATGTTTTCCTTTCCTATCGGCGCCCCCGGAGTGTTACGCCTTGGGCGAATCCTTAGCGAACCCGCCTTATTTTAGATTTATGTTGCAGTGCAATATAAAGAAACGCACATGTCGGTGCAACCCGGCTCAACCAAGCAAGGTCGCCGTTCATTCACACAGGTCTCTTAAGCGGATTCAGTTACGCCCGCGGATCAATCGGCGCGCGCGAGATATGCCCAGTCTCAGCTTCAAAATGCCGGGCGTAGCCGAGCAACGCAGCTTCCCCGCGTGGCGACCCGGTTAGCTGAAGGCCGACCGGCAATCCGCTATCAGTAAAGCCAGCCGGCATGCTGACCGCCGGGCATCCTGTCAGGGTGATCGCCCCTTGCAAAGCGAGCCAATCAACGTAGCTGTCGAATGGCTTTCCGTCGAAGGATTCAAGGTAACGATTCTCGACGGGGAAAGGTGGGACCATCGCGGCCGGAGAAATCAGAAGGTCATAGGTGCTGAACAGCGAGACCATTTCACGATAATAGCCTTGGCGCTTGAGCTTGGCCCAGGCAATCCGTTCCGCCGTCAGTGCCATTCCCATCTCGATATTCCAGATGACTTCCGGTTTCAGCAAATCACGCTTGTTCTGATAAAGATCGGACATGCCCTGCACGAATTCCGCACCGCGCAGGACCTTGAAGACCTCCAGTGCGTCGCTCAGGTCGGGATGCGCCTCTTCAACAACCGCGCCCATCGTCTCGAACCGTTTGGCGGCGGTGCGGCAGATCAAGCGAACCTCACCATCAACCGGGCTCACGCCCCCCAAATCCTCAGAGAAAGCCACACGGAGTGGCGCGGCGCCCTCTCGGCAACTCTTCAGATAGGACGGTGACGGACTCGGTCGGGAGATCGGATCCTCGCGATGCACGCCGGACATGGCATCGAGGAAGAGAGCCACATCCTCTGCCGTTCGCGCCATGGGTCCGCGAACACTCAGCTGATCCCAACTACCCGTCTCATCAGACCGCGCAACAACGCCCGGGCTTGGCCTGAAACCAACGACGTTACAGAAACTGGCCGGCGTTCGAAGCGACCCACCCAGGTCGGATCCTGTCGCCAGCCAACACATCCCAGTCGCCAGTGCCACCGCAGCACCACCAGACGACCCGGCACAGGTCATCGCGGTGTTGTATGGATTAAGCGTCTTCCCGAAGACCTCATTGAAGGTATTGGCCCCCGCGCCAAATTCCGGCGTATTCGATTTACCGAGAACGACAGCGCCTCTTTCCTCCAACCGCTCAACCGAGATATCGGAGCGCGCAGGAACCTGATCCGCAAAGATCGGCGAGCCATAGGTCGTCCGTACCCCTTCGACGTCCTCCAGATCCTTGATCGTGATCGGTAGTCCTGCAAGCCAAGCTGGCGCATCGGTGGGCGCCGCTTTTCCTTCCAACGCCCGAGCTTGCGCTTCCGCCCGTTCCCGGCAGAGCGTCGGCACCGCATTCACATCGCCATCAACCTCTGCTATCCGATCATAAGCCGCGCTAACCAAGTCGATGGGGGCAATATCCCCGGATGTCAGGCGTTCAACGGCTTCCACCGCTGTCAATTGGATCAGCTCATTCACAGATCATCCTCCCTAAGGACAGGTCATTCGAAAAACCGGCGCAGCTGCGACAATCCAATCAGCGTTTTGGTGACTGCCGTCTCTTGCCGGTTGGGCCACGGCGACTATAGTCGCGCCTATGAGCGATAATCGGCAAGCACAAAGCGATACGGGCATGGAAAGATTGCCTGTTTCCGTCCTGACCGGCTTCTTGGGAAGCGGGAAGACCACCCTATTGAACAAGCTGTTGAAGCACCCGGATATGGGGGAGACCGCTGTCGTCATCAATGAATTCGGCGAGGTCGGTATCGACAATCTGCTGGTCGAAAGCGCGACCGAAGACATGATCGTGATGGATTCCGGTTGTCTTTGCTGCACCATTCGGGGCGATCTGATCGACACGCTTCGCGACCTCATCCGGCGACGCTGGAAAGAGGAAATACCGCCTTTCAAACGCCTGGTTATCGAAACAACAGGCCTCGCAGATCCGGCGCCAATCCTGCATACCTTGATGACGGACCCGGTGATCTCCAGCCGCTATCGACTGGACGGTGTGATCTCGACAGTTGATGCAGCAACTGGCGGCGACAGCCTGGACCGCCAACCCGAAGCAGTGAAGCAAGCTGCCGTTGCCGACCGACTATTGATGACAAAACGGGATCTGGTCACGGATGCTGGCGCAGAGGATTTGTCGGCCCGCCTGCGCGGATTAAATCCGGCGGCACCCATCCATTCCGTATCACATGGTGACGTTGATCCCGCCTTGTTGTTCGAAGCAGGGCTTTTCAATCCGGAGCAAAAGAGCCCGGATGTCCGCCGCTGGCTTGCCGAGGAAGCCTTTGCGGAGGAGCATGATCACGACCATAGTCATGATCACGATCATGACCACAGCCATCATCACCATAACCATCACCATCACGACCCGAACCGGCATGATGACGGCATCCATGCCTTCTGCCTGACCTGGGAGCCACCGATCATCTGGGACGGTTTCGTCGAATGGATCGACGCCTTGACCGTTTCTCACGGGCCCAATCTTTTGCGCATGAAGGGCATACTGAATGTGGTCGGCGCCGACGGGCCGGTTGCGGTTCACGGCGTGCAGCATGTCTTCCACCCACCGGCCATGCTGGAATCCTGGCCCGATGAAGAACGCGTGTCCAAGCTGGTGATTATCGCCCGCGATGTTAAGCGGGAACCGGTGGAGCAGATGTTCAAGGCTTTCATGGAAACCGCCATGAAAAACAGCCCGCCTGTCGCGACCTAACCACCTTCCCAGAGCTGCTCACCAAAGCGTGACCGCCGTTGACTTGGGCTTCGCCCGAACAAGCCTTATTAGTGTGGAATGCGCGCCAATGAGGCGACGCCCACCCTTGGATAGGTTTCGGATAGGACAGAAAACATGTTGCTGAAGGTGAAACGCGGTTGGGAATTACCCGAGAACGCGGCGACGGATGAGAGCGTATATGTAAACCGTCGGGCGCTGATGAAGGGTCTAGGGGCTGGCGTTATCGCAGCGCCCTCGTTGCTCGCTTCCATGAAATCGGCCCATTCAGCGATTGAAGAGGATCCGACAGCAAAACTCTATCCGGTCGACCGGAACGAGAAGTACAAAGGCGAACGTCCGCTGGACGAGGAAGAAAAAGTCCTCGCCTATAACAATTTCTATGAGTTCGGCAGCCACAAATACATTTCATCTGCAGCCCAGGCGATGCCTCTGCGGCCCTGGACGGTCACGATTGATGGCCTTGTCGAAGAACCGATGCAGATCGATTTCGATAGCCTGATCGGAAAGGTTCAACTGGAAGAACGGGTTTATCGCCACCGCTGCGTTGAACGCTGGGCGATGACGGTTCCCTGGTCGGGTTTCACGATGGACCAATTGGTCAAAATCGCACGGCCAAAATCCGATGCCAAATACATCATGATGAAAACGCTGGCTGATGAAAGCTCCATGCCGGGACTGAAGGCCGGTTGGTTCCCCTGGCCCTACACCGAAGGTGTCAGGATCGATGAGGCGATGAATGAGCTCACCTTCCTTGCCACCGGTCTTTATGGGAAGCCGGTGCCGAAACAAAACGGCGCCCCGCTTCGCCTGGTCCTGCCCTGGAAATATGGCTTCAAGTCGATCAAATCGATCGTCAGCTTTACCTTCACGTCAGAGCAACCCGTTGGTTTTTGGGAAGAGCTGCAAGCGAAGGAATACGGGTTCTGGGCAAATGTGAATCCGGAAGTTTCACACCCCCGTTGGTCACAGGCCTATGAGGAACTGCTCTCAAGCCGCGAGCGGATTAAGACCCGTGTCTATAACGGCTACGGCGAATATGTCGCCCATATGTATGACGGTATGGAACAGCAGGTCGGGGAAAGATTGTTCCGGTAATCCTGGCCACACCTAGTTCTCATAAGAAAAATTTCGGCTATTCCGCCGCCGCCAACTCTGTGCGGCGGCGGTCATTTGCGGCCGCTTGCTCTTGGGACGGTTTGACGAAACACAACGTCGCCGCACCAAGGCCAATCCCCCATTTGGAAACGGCGGCACGGTTTAGGACAACCTGACCTCCTGGTTGGAGGAACATCCAATCATCAAAATGAACACGCCACACACGGCCATTTATCGACAAGTCAAAATCATATCTCCAGCGAAAGGCGTTGCCTGAGATTCGCCCACGCGCTTTGCCGCTGACGCCCTCTGCCTCGCCCTCATAACTGTCTGGACCTGTCCGCCGCACGGTCCAGACACGACGTTCCACCTCTCCATCACTGTAGGAGAAATCCTCCACCAGAATGAGGGTCTCGTCTTTCACAATGCCTTCTATGTCGACGGTGAACTGCCGCCGGACGCTGCCGAATCGATCCTGGAACATCCCCCACGCTTCGGTCCTGCCGGCAAAAAACTGCTCAAGTTCTAGCCTTGGCGCGCCGCCCTGAAAGTCCTCGATCTTCATTCGCAAGCATCCCATTTCTTTGCGCATCGTCACATGCGCCCGCGCGATCAGCGTTCAATGAGAGTTACGCATCCAAAGAGAGCTTGGATTTCACAAGGCGAAAATTCGGGACGCAATGGTGGGCCGCAGTTTCGGGGCGCAATGTAGGATTAGGCGGCGATTAATACCCAACGAGATATGGGTCAGACGTTGACAACAGCCTAAGCGACTTGAGCCGCATCCGCAGATTGCGCGCGACGATCGACCCGATCAGGGCGCGCAAAATCGCGGCGGCGGCGGTCCGGGCCAACAAACCCAGGCGCTGAAACAAAACTACGCGGTCGAAGGATTACCGTTTCCAAACGCGAATAAAGACCGGCAGGGCTCAATGGCTTGGCAAGGAATTCAGTAACACCTGCATCCCGCGCCTGGGCCACCCGATGCGCTTCTGTGTGGCCCGTTACCATAATGATCGGAATATAGCGGTTTGGACTGTCTTGAGACGTCCGTAACAGACGGGTTAGATCCAGCCCATCCAACGGATCCATGTACCAATCTGTCAGAACCACATCCGCATAGCGCGTTTTCATCTCTTTCAATGCTTCGGAACCATCATTTGCGCCTGTGATCTGCCGGACTCCGAACGACTTCAGGATCGATTCAATGAGGGTACGCATATGCGAATTCCCATCAACCACGTAAATCGAAAGCGCTGACATGTCTATTGACATAACGTATTCCTCGACTTGCGCCTCAAAGACATTTGTACTTCTTGTTGGCCAATTCAAATGGCACGACATTGGTTCAAACTGGAAGCGAAACAGATTTCCCAATCGCCGGATCAATCCAGCGGAAAACTCATATTCAATCACTCTACAATTAGGACCATACAATGGTACGACTTAAAAAATTCTTAACAACGATGCGGAGCCTTATCAGAGTATATTCCTGAATCGAACAGTTTTTACGCGACGACACGAATTGCCTGGAACCAGCGCCTTTACGCCCGTATGGACAGGTATTGATCGACAAGTTCGATCAACCTTTCGCGTCCGAAGCTTGGATCATGGCCGGCATGAACAACGCGCACCGGCAACTCCCGCAACCGCTTCATCGTCGCGACATAGTCGGGGACCGATGAATCCGGAAGGTTATCCAATAAAGGCCCGTCATAAATCGCGTCACCTGAAAACAGAATGCCCGACTTTTCTTCCCACAACCCGATGCTTCCAGGCGAATGCCCTGGAAGATGCAAAACCTCAAACCGTCGGGAGCCCAAATCGATGACGTCACCTTCCTCAACCGTCCGGGTCGCCGTCGTTCGCGGTACTGTGTAGGCCTCAAGATCATAGCCGTGATGCGGCAGAGCACTTAGTAGTTCCTCTGGGATCGGATACCCCAAGCTTTCCAAGGCTGCGAGGCTTTCCGGATCATAGTGTTCCCTAAGCAAACGCCCCCAGGGCTCCGGCTTCGACAGCTCGTCTGATTCCAGCGCGTGAATAACCCGGTCTTCGAATTCGCCCAGCGCACCGATATGGTCCAGATGATAATGGGTCGCGACGGCAGTCACATGTTTCTCGAACAGGTTATTGACCGCGTCCCGAAGGCTGACGACCCCCAACCCGCTATCCACCAAGGCGTCCCGTTCACTGCCCCGAATCAGCCAGATATTACAGCGCAGCAGTGGATCGACATGCGGCTCCCAAATCAAAGTGATGTCATCATCGATCCGTCGATATTCGAACCATCTATCTGCGATCTGCGTCGGCATGTGTTGGCCTCCCTGGTTCAGCTGTCCACAATGCCCGCCAATTCGACCATCGCGTGGAGCAACACATTGGCACCCCGCTCTACATCGCCCGGCGCGGTTTCTTCCGCCTCATTATGGCTGATGCCGCCTTCACAAGGAATGAAGATCATCCCGGTCGGCGACAGGCGGGAGATATAGACCGCGTCATGACCGGCCCCGCTGACGATATCCATTGAGGAGTAGTCCATGCCCCTTGCCGCCCGGCGTACCGCATCCACGCATTTCTCCGCAAAGGCCACCGGTGGCGATGTCCAGACGGGCTCTAGCGCGAAGTGAAGGCCGGTTTCCCGGGCAGCGTCTGCCACCGCAGCCTCTAACGCCTCATGCATCTGGTCCAAGACAGCCGGGTCGGGATGTCGGATGTCGATGGTCATTTCAATTGTGCCGGGGATGGTGTTGCGCGACCCCGGGAGAGCCCGAAATTCGCCAATTGTCGCCCGGCCATGCGGTGGGTTGTCATGGGCAATGGCGTAGATCTTCGGCAACAAAACCGACGCGGCCACCAGCGCATCTTTCCGCAACGGCATCGGCGTCGGCCCGGCATGTGCTTCCGACCCGGTGATTGTCAGATCGTACCATTTGATGCCCTGAACGCCTGTCACCACACCGATCTGTGTTTCGGTATTCTCCAGAATAGGACCCTGTTCGATATGGG
>SPJV01000115.1 GCA_006844765.1 Alphaproteobacteria bacterium
GACCGGAAATCAGACCGGGACACGTGGTATTGCAATTGATGTCACAATGGACAGGTTAAGGCAGAGCGAACTGGCTCGGATTAAAACGCGCCAGCGCCTGGTCAGCTATATCGTGGATGCATTGAGGGCGGAAGTGACACCGGTAGAGATGCTGGAATCTGCCGCCACGGCTCTTGACCGCTCAAGTTCCGGCGATGCGTGTCTCGTTCACATTATCGAAGCCGGGAAACAGCCCTATCTGGCTGCCATGCACGGCGATCCCCCGGATCCGGATTTGATGAATGAAGTGGTTTCGGGACTGTGTGAAACGTCGGGGCCAAATGCTATTGAAAAGGACGGTTATACAGCGCTTGGTATTGTCACCCGTTACAGAGGGCGCGCGAACGGTGTTCTAAGTCTTTGGCGGCATGTTTCCGGTCTCGGTTGGGATGATGACGAAACCGCACTTATGGCGGCGGTTGAGCCACAGTTCGCTGTGGCTTTCCAGCAGTTGCTGGACCAACGCGCGTTGGAACTTTTGTCCAGAACCGATGAATTGACCGGATTGCCGAACCGTCGGGCTTTTCGGGATGACCTGACACGTAGCCTGAAGCGATGCGAACGCTATGGTCGGCCAAGTGCACTTCTCTATATTGATCTGGATAATTTCAAGCCGATTAATGATACCCATGGCCACAGCGTTGGGGACGAGGTCTTGCGCCATGTCGCGCGTATCATCGGTGAGTCGGTACGTCCCTATGACATCTATTGCCGTCATGGTGGCGATGAATTCGCGGTCTGGATTGAAGATACCGATGCGGCGGCGGCTGAGAAACGGTCTGAAACGATAA
>SPJV01000116.1 GCA_006844765.1 Alphaproteobacteria bacterium
CATCCGTGACTTTGCGGCACGCGGCAGCATCGCCGATCTGGATGGGGAAGAAGTGCCCGCCGATCCTGACCTGTTCACAGCCCTGGTTCGGGGCGTTTCGACAGAGCATGCCCGGCTGGACGAGTTGGCCGATGGTGCGATGGATGGAAAGCGGCAGATTGCCAATTTGGATTCTTTGGTGCGTGTCATCCTGCGAGCGGGCGCCTTTGAGCTATCGCAGCGCGCGGATATCGATCCACCGGTTACGATCAGCGCGTATCTCGCAGTCGCTTCCGCGTTCTTCGGCGGGGGGGAACCCGGCTTCGTAAATGGTGTCCTGGACCGGCTTGCCCAGGTCCTGCGGGCGGAGGATCTGGCCGCATCGCGCGACAATCGTGATGGCTAATCCTGGATCGCTTGATGAGTTTGGGCGCATCGCCCGCTATTTGGCGCCGCTGGCCGCCGATTTCGACGGGGCCCGGGGGCTGCTGGATGATGTCGCGGTCCTGACACCTGATACTGTTGGCCCAGGTCTCATTGTTACAGCCGATGCCCTAGTTGAGGCTATTCATTTCCTCGCGACTGATCCCCCGGAAAGCGTGGCGCGGAAAGCGCTGCGGGTGAATCTTTCCGATCTGGCATCTAAGGGCGCTGTTCCCAAAGTTTATTTCTTGACCTTGATGTTACCTGAGCGCCTGGATGAGGGCTGGTTGGCATCCTTTTCAGAAGGGTTGCGGCAGGATCAAGAGGCGTTCGGTATCCGACTTGCCGGGGGAGACAGTACGGCGACATCAGGCCCGCTGGCAATTTCGATCACCGCTATGGGCTCGGCTCCAGAAACCGGCGCC
>SPJV01000117.1 GCA_006844765.1 Alphaproteobacteria bacterium
ACGTGTTTAAGGATGACAGTGGCGCCAAGGCGAACTTATTCGCGACCATTGGTCCGGATGCCGATGGCGGGATAGTCCTAAGCGGTCATTCTGATGTTGTGCCGGTCGAAGGGCAGGACTGGAGCCGTGACCCTTTTGACATGTGGGAAGACGAGGGCCGGCTCTACGGCCGTGGGACCTGCGACATGAAAGGGTTTATCGCGGCGGCACTGGCAATGGCACCACGCTATGCGGAAGCCAAATTGACCCGGCCAGTACATTTTGCCTTTACCTATGATGAGGAAACCGGCTGCCTTGGCGCGCAAGCCTTGGTGAAGGATCTCGCACGATATGACTTCAAGCCGGCTGTTGCCATTATCGGTGAACCGACGGAAATGCGGGTGATCGAAGGGCATAAGGGCTGCAACGAGTATACGGTTGAATTCGATGGGATGTCTGGTCACGGCTCTCTGCCGGATCGTGCTGTGAATGCGGTTGAATATGCGGTGCGTTACGTCTCCCGGCTGATGAGTCTGCGTGAAGAATTGGCGGCGCGGGCGCCGGAAGGCTCGATCTTTGATCCTCCCTATACAACGGTTTCAGTCGGAAGCCTTTCGGGCGGCGTCGCGCATAACGTCATTCCCTGGCATTGCGAGTTGGAATGGGAGATGCGCCCCGTGCGACCGGCGGATGCCGACTTCGTGAAGTCTGAGATGGCGGCCTATGTGAATGGAGAATTGCTGCCGGCCATGCGGGCTGTCTCCGACAGGGCGAACATCACGACCCATGTGATCAGCGAAATCGGTGCTCTTGAGCCCGTCGATGAGAGCGAGGCAGTGCGCATCGT
>SPJV01000118.1 GCA_006844765.1 Alphaproteobacteria bacterium
ACCCGGCGGTTCAAATCGCCAAGATAGGTCGAACAGACCGGGCAATGAAGGCCGCGATAGACCACGACCATGGTGAAATTCTCTGGTTGTTGCTCGGCGAGGCTCCAGCTCCCGCCGCCGACGGTTTGAAGCGCTAACGACGGCACGGGTTGGCGCGGCATCAGCGATGTAATTGCGGACATGAAATTCCCCCCTTAATGGGTGATGGGTTAAGATAACTGTCCCAGTCTCGTCCACATCATAGAGAATACAAGGGGCTGCCGTTCACGGTTTAGCGGATTACTGTGAGGTACCGGACTTCTTGGACGCGAGATAGATCCCGATAAAAATCAGAACGGCTGCTGCCGCCAACCCAAAAGACGGCGCCTCCCCCAACGTCGGCCAAGCTATTAGGATTGCCGCAGGCGGTACAAGATAGGTCACGAACATCGTGTTCACCGGCCCTGCCCTCTTCAATATCTCGAAATACAAAAGATAGGCACCCGCTGTTCCAAACAGAGCGCAGCCTATCATCGACCAGATTGCGCCACTGTACCACGCCGCCGCCCAATCGAGGGATAGAGGCGAATCAATCATAAAGGCAAGAATCACCATCACTGTACCCGAGCTTACAAGCTGACCGGTTGCAGCAACAAGACTCGGCAGATGGGTCAGTCGACGCCCCCAATAGCTGGCAAAGGCATAGGACAACCCGGCGAGCAGAACTGCAACTTGTCCAATAATGCCACCTTCCGCTCCGTGAAACGCTGCCGGCCCCGCCAATACAGCAACGCCGGCCAAGGCGGCAACGAGACCGAGGAAACGTCGCACGGTAAAACTCTCCAC
>SPJV01000119.1 GCA_006844765.1 Alphaproteobacteria bacterium
ATCTATCCAAGCGGCGTTTTCAGCAATTCGGCCTGCAAGTCTCCGATCCGGAGAATGGATTTTTGTAGGGCATGAGGCGGTCGGTTGCCCGGCTGAACATGGTGTCGAAAGCCGGATCTTGCGGGCTTGAAATGTCCCCCATCCGGATGCGAAGGGAGCTTCTTTCCGCCCCGCGCCAACAAAAGGCGACCAATGCTTCGATGTCACTGCTACCGCCGGCACCTGGGTCAGCCGATGCCAAGGTGCTGCCATCGCAAACCGTGCGTCCTATCGCGCTTGGCGGCGGCTGGAACAGCACCACGACGCGATTATGCTCGAATGTTTCCGGTGAAGGCGATGCGGTGAATTCAATCGGCAGTCCGTCATTGTGCCCATACATCGCCTTGGAGACGGCGGTGGCGACAGCATCTGCATTTTCTTGGAAGGGATTCCCGTAGACATCCAACTGCATCTGCTTACCGCCATTGAAGGCCATCAATTGGTCATGGTCATAGCGTTCCTGGAAGGATTCACGATAGAGCAACGACCCGTCGAAGGCGCATCCGACAAGCGTGACTGTCCCAGCGATGGAGACCGCAAGAAGACGTCCCAGACTAAACTTGGAAGAATGTTTGTTTGTCATGATACACGAGCCTCATTCGGCGGGCGGAATCCGCCGCGTTTGATGAGCCCCCCATTTCCTGAAGCAATTGTAGCGCAAATATGCTTATTGCCTCAAGAACCAGATCATTAAATGCGTGCTAAAACTTAATGGCTGCCAGAATTCTCGATTGCCAGAAATCTGGATGGTTAGATATCGAGTTCTTCGACAAAGGCGGCATGTT
>SPJV01000113.1 GCA_006844765.1 Alphaproteobacteria bacterium
GGAACAATTCGATTCTGGCAGGTTTTTCACGCTTCCTGACGGACGCCGTATACGCCTTGTGAGCCGCCCGGTGAGTACCGGGGGATACACAACCACTTACACCGATATGACTGACCGGCATGCTTATGAAACCGGCTTGAAGATGGCGTTGGAACTCGCACAAGAAGCAAACAGGGCGAAGTCAGCCTTCATCGCGAATGTCAGCCATGAACTCCGAACGCCGCTGAATGCCATAATGGGATTCTCCGAAGTGCTCATGCGGCAGGAAACCATGAGCCTGACCGCTGAAAGACGTCACGAGTATCTGCATTTCATCCACGATGCAGGGGAAACCTTGCTCTACAACATTAATCAGGTTCTTGATCTCGCGAAGATAGAGGCCGGGAAACTCTCTATAGAGCTTGCGGATATTGATGTGGCTGAGGTCGTTAAGGCGACCGTTCGCCTAATTCGGACCCAGGCGGATCAACAGAACCTCGAAATTGTCATTGAGGCGCCGGAAACACCTGTGGAGCTTCGGGCGGACCATATGGCGGTGCATCAGATTCTCACCAATCTTTTATCCAATGCCGCAAAATTCACACCGAAGGACGGGTTGATCACGGTCAGCTATGGCAAGGTGGGGGATGAGGTCTTTATTTCGGTTAGGGATACAGGGGTTGGGATTGAGCCGGAAATGATCGACCGTGTGCTTGAGCCGTTTGAACAGGGCAAAGCAGGCATAGAGACCAGCCAGAAAGGGACCGGCCTTGGTCTCAGCATCGCGCGGTCTCTGGTCGATTTGCATGAAGGCCGCATCGAATTGGAAAGCAC
>SPJV01000114.1 GCA_006844765.1 Alphaproteobacteria bacterium
CTTCTGGCTAAACCCGGCTGTTTGGCGGCAAAGCCTATCTTGGCTGTTCTTGCCCTGAAAGCAGACCTTGGTCTGGGCAGCCTATGCCGGGTTTTCGAGTGCGAAGCCATACTCGGATTGATGCCAGCTTTATCATCGCAAGGTAGTTGGTAGCGAGTTTTTCAAATCGCATGGCGACATGGCGAAAATGCTTAATCCGGTTGAAGAATCGCTCAACGTGATTGCGCTCTTTATAAAGAGCCTTGGAGAAACGGTGGCGGCGCTTGCGGTTGGCCTTGTCGGGAATATTCGGTGCAACACCCTGGGCCTCGATCCGCTCCCTGATCCAGTCTGCGTCGTAGGCTTTGTCGCCGAGAACGACACCGCCGTCGGTGACATCGGTCAACAGCATTGCCGCACCGTTGGCGTCATGAGCCTGGCCAGGGGTGAGGGCCAGCTTAACGGGAAGCCCTTGCGCATCGGTCAGGGCATGAACCTTAGTGGTCAGCCCTCCTCGGCTGCGGCCCATACAGTGATCGTAGTCGTATTTTTACGTTGGCGGCATGCTGATGAACGCGCACCACAGAACTATCAATCATCTGGATGCCACCGTCGTAAGCTTCGGAAACCGCGTCCATGATGCGGTCCCAGACGCCTGCCTTGCGCGATCGGTTGAAGCGATTTTAACAGGTCGTGTACGGGCCATAGCGCTCCGGTAGATCGCGCCACGGTGCGCCCGAGCGCAAGACCCAGAAAATACCGTTCAACACCCGCCGGTCGTCAACACGCGGAACGCCACGCGGCTTGCTTGGAAGAAGAGGTTCAATCACCG
>SPJV01000023.1 GCA_006844765.1 Alphaproteobacteria bacterium
ATACCGCAAAGGTCGAAGGCTATCTGGATGGGTCGGCAACCGGCTGGAGCGCCGGGGACGGCGGCAGCATTTCGGATGACAGCTATACAGGCCCCATTTCCGAGACCTCCAACATTTTTGCGGTCGGCGCCAACAATGGTACCGGCAGCCCCAATAATTTCTTCAGTGGAATCATTGATGAAGTGCGGGTCTTTGGAGCGGCGAAGCCAGCCGATGAGGTCGCACTGCTGGCGGATAGCGCGACCTCAATCCCGGTTTCCTCCCCGTCACAGGATGGCGTTGATCTTCAGTCCTGGTTCCGGTTCAACGGTACCAGTAATTCATCGACGATTTTTGATGTGAACCTGTCATCCGGGGTCACCGGCACGGTCAATGGCTCCCCCACCGTCGTTGCGGTTGATTCCAGCCTGACGAACATCTTCTCCAACGGTGTTCTGGCTGCTGAAGTGGTTGAGAATACCGCCGAAGCGAGCATAAACGGCTTCCAGGTTCAAAGCCTGACTGGTGGAGGGATCATCCGCGATGGTGATACGTCCGCGACAAGCCTTGGGATCGTCGCGACCAGTTTCGATAACACTAATGGCCAGTGGAAGTTCAAGCTGGAAAACGACGAAGTTTTCCAAAATGTTCCCACGGTCGCCGCCTCTGGTGGTCTTGCGCTTGGCCGAAATGATTTCTTGAAATTTGTCCCGAATGCCGGTGCGACAGCGGATGGAACATTTACCTTCCGGGGATGGGATGGAAGCACTTTCTCCGCAGGATCAAACCAATCCGATATCACATCGAACATCGGGACAATCGTCAG
>SPJV01000022.1 GCA_006844765.1 Alphaproteobacteria bacterium
ACACGATCCGTTCCTGTGCCCCCGAAGAGGCGATCACTGGCATCATTCTCACCATCCAGAACAAAGGTATCGTTGCCACTACCCCCGTCGAGTTGGTCCGTGCCTTTCCCGCCGACGAGCGTATCAGCGCCATCACCGCCATAGAGACGGTCATTGCCGCTGCCGCCTTCCAGCTGGTCATTGCCCTTCTCGCCACTCAGGAAGTCATTGCCCGAGCCGCCTTTCAGAACGTCGCCGCCAGACGTACCGAGAACCGAGTCATTCCCGGCACCGGCATCAACCTCAGAAATGTTCTGGAAACTCGAATTGCGGAAGTCGAGACTGTTATTGGCATTATCACCCACAATCCGGCTTTCAGACGTGCCGCCATCGACAACTTCAACAGAGTTGTTCGAAGCGAAGCGATTGAGCTGGATATCCCCGTCATCGGCGGACACAACCCGATCCGTGCCGCTGCCACCAGACAACACATCATTGGCGTCATCCTTGCCATCCAGGACAAAGGTATCATTGCCTGATCCGCCGGTCAGCCGGTCCGTCCCCTTGCCACCCGACAAGATATCATTGCCCGAGCCGCCATCCAGCTGATCCGCACCATCACCGCCGCTCAGCGTATCTGCGCCATCACCGCCATAGAGACGGTCATTACCGCTGCCGCCTTCCAGCTGGTCATTGCCCTTCTCGCCGCTCAGGAAATCGTTGCCCGATCCGCCTTTCAGCACATCGCCGCCAGCCGTGCCGCGGATCGTGTCATGCCCAGCACCGCCATCAACTTCGGAGATGTTTTCGAAACTGGCGTT
>SPJV01000024.1 GCA_006844765.1 Alphaproteobacteria bacterium
CTAGGAAGTCGAGGATGCCCCAGTAACCGCCTTCGCGGCCATTGCCGGATTGCTTGTATCCACCGAAAGGACTACCGCCGGGACGACCGGCGCCATTCATCTGGACCATCCCACTGCGCAGACGACGCGCTATCCGTTGCGCACGGGCCTGGTCGCCGGACTGAACATAGGCGGTCAGGCCGTAATTCGTGTCATTGGCGATCTCAACGGCATGTTCCTCATCCTCAAAGGGAATCATAGACAGGACAGGACCAAAGATTTCTTCCCGCGCAATGGTCATTTCATTCGTTACATCGGCGAAGACCGTGGGACGCACGAAATACCCACGATTAACACCTTCCGGACGCCCGGTACCGCCTGCGACGAGACGGGCACCCTCATCCATTCCGGCTTGGATCAAGCCTTGCACCTTGTCGAACTGCATCTGGCTGACCAGCGGCCCGATGTGCCGGCCTTCTTCCATCGGATCACCGACATGGGTCGCTTCAGCAGCGGCACGGGCGATTTCCACGGCGTCATCATAGACGCTCTGCTCAACCAACATGCGGGTCGGTGCGTTACAGGACTGACCGGTGTTGTTGAAGCAATGGATTGCTCCCCGCTTCACGCTTTTCTCGATGGTGCTGTCGGCGAAAACGATATTGGCGCCCTTCCCACCAAGTTCGAGCGACACACGTTTGATCGTATCCGCAGAGGTCTTGGTCACCGCAATCCCGGCCCGCGCAGAACCGGTAAGCGACATGGTGTCGATATCGGGATGCGCGCTCATCGCCTGACCAACCGTGGGACCGTCG
>SPJV01000025.1 GCA_006844765.1 Alphaproteobacteria bacterium
CCATCCATTTGGCGATTGCCATCATCACAGAGGCGACATTGAGCTTCCTCGGTGTTGGAGTGCCGCCGACAACACCGTCACTTGGGACATTGATCCGAATCGGGAATGATTTCCTGTTCTCTGGTGAATGGTGGATCACGATTTTCCCCGGCATCGCGCTGGTGGTGCTGGTCCTGGCGGTCAATTTGATGGGCGATTGGTTGCGTGACGCCCTAAACCCCAAACTCCGATAGAGCGGACGAGGAAGGTATTCTCATGTCGTTGATGGAAATCAAGGATCTGAAGGTCGAATTCCCCAGCCGCCGGGGGCATGTAACTGCCGTTGCCGGGGTGACTTTGACGTTGGAGCCCGGAAAGATTCTGGGTGTCGTCGGTGAATCGGGGGCGGGGAAGTCGACCATCGGCAATGCGGTGATCGGTTTGCTAGAGCCGCCGGGCGAGATGACGGATGGGGAGGTCTATCTGAAGGGGGAGCGGATCGATACCCTGCCAGAAGATGAGAAGCGTAAGCTGCGTGGCGCCCGCGTCGGCATGATCTTCCAGGACCCGTTGACCTCTCTTAACCCGTTGCAGACCATCGAAAAGCAGCTGACCGAAACCATCCAGCAGCATCTGCCGGTCTCGGACAAGGAGGCCTTTGATCGGGCCGTGGATTTGCTGGGGCAAGTCGGCATTCCCGACCCTGCCGTCCGGATCAAACAGTATCCGCACCAGTTCTCAGGCGGAATGCGGCAACGTGTGGTGATCTCTCTGGCGCTTTGTGCAGAACCGGATGTGATCATTGCGG
>SPJV01000027.1 GCA_006844765.1 Alphaproteobacteria bacterium
CGAATCTGCGTAAAGAAGACTCCAACGAAATCTACGCGCAATATGCGACCGACAAAGCAGCAGAGCAAGCAAGCCGCTGCAGCCAGTGCGGCGTGCCCTATTGCCAGAGCCATTGTCCATTGCACAACAACATTCCGGACTGGCTGCGTTTGACCGCTGAGGGCCGCCTTCAGGAAGCATATGAAATTTCGCAAGCCACGAACACATTCCCGGAAATCTGTGGTCGTATCTGCCCGCAGGACCGCCTGTGCGAAGGCAACTGCGTGATCGAACAGTCCGGCCACGGCACAGTTACTATTGGTTCAGTTGAAAAATACATCACCGACGCAGCATTTGAAAATGGCTGGGTTAAACCCATCGTGCCAAGCGTTGAGCGAACCGAAAGCGTTGGTGTCATTGGGGCAGGACCTGGTGGATTGGCCGCGGCGGACATGTTGCGGCGCGCGGGCCTGCAGGTAACCGTATATGATCGCTATGACCGTGGCGGTGGCCTGCTGACCTACGGCATCCCAGGTTTTAAGCTGGAAAAAGACATTGTGCTAAAGCGCGTGTCGCAGCTGGAAGACGGCGGTGTCGAAATGAAGCTGAACACCAATGTTGGTGAAGACATCAGCTTTGCAGACATCCGTGCCAAACACACTTTCGTCCTGATCGCGACGGGCGTTTACAAATCCCGTGATCTTGGCGGGCCGGGTGCTGGCGCAGATGGCATCGTCAAAGCGCTGGATTTCCTGACTGCAAGCAACCGCAAGAGCTTTGGCGACCCGGTGCCAG
>SPJV01000026.1 GCA_006844765.1 Alphaproteobacteria bacterium
GACCTGGACGGACAAAGCCGATATCCTCCAAGGGCAGGCGCGCATCGATCATCAAGTTTTCACCGCCGGGAACAATCTCAACCGCCACATCACCGGGCTTCAGGACCCCGCCTTCGGTCGCGACATTGACCGTCTTCACGATACCGGACACAGGCGCCGTCAACACCATCCGATTTTGGCTGTCCAGGAACTTCTCAAGCCGTTCGGTTAGCTCGTCCAGTTCTCGTAGGCTATCATTCAACTGGCTTCGGGCATCTTCTTCGAATGTCTCAGCAATCTGGTTCAACCGGGCCCGTGCTTCCCCGCGCGCCGCTCGCATTCGCCGAAGGAAGGCCCGGTCTTCCTTCATCTGCCCCTCAAGAAGGGCCATATCCTTCAACAGGTTAATATGTGTCATTCGGTTCGTGATATCCCGCTTGAGCAGAGACTCACTGATCGTGACCTGTTCATCCAGGAAGGTCTTTGATGTCTCAGCGGTCTCGATCCGGGCCGTAACTTCCTGAATTTCCTGATCGCGCTGGGCGATCAGCTGGCGTTGCACATTGAACTCAGCCTTCAAACGTTTGCGGCGTGTCTCCATCAGCTCTCGCGATTCAGCGATACGGTGCGGATAAGCCTTCAGAATATCTGCCGGGTAATCTGGATCACTGCTCCCCGCAATCTCAGCCCGTACACGAGCGATGTCGATCCGAAGCCCGACGAGACGGATTTGAAGCTCCGCCACTTCCGCATCGATCTGCGCGGTATCGAGACGCATGATCACATCG
>SPJV01000029.1 GCA_006844765.1 Alphaproteobacteria bacterium
GGACGACATCGGTATGACCGGAAAGGCAGACACCGCCCGGCTGAACGGGGCCGATTGTCGCCCATAGATTGGCTTTGGTCCCTTCATCATTCGGGATCAAGGTCGCTTCGATCCCATGGGCGGCAAGCCGGTCCTGGACAAAGCGAATGAGCTCCATATTGGATTTAGATGACACAGTGTCGAAGCCAACCAGCTTCTCAAGCATTTCGACAGGGTTTTCGGTCATGCGTCTTTCCAGTGTGTGGGGCTAAGGGGACGAAGAACGGGGCGCAGATCAATCGCGCCAGAAACTTGGCGCCAGCAAGACCAGGACGGTGAAGATTTCCAACCGGCCGAGCAGCATGCCGATGGACAGTAGCCATTTCGCGCCATCGGGCAAGCTGGAGAAATTGCCGGAAGGGCCGACGATCTCCCCCAGCCCCGGCCCGACATTGGCAATGGCGGTTGCGGCTGCGCTGGTCGCGGTCACAAAATCCAGCCCATACATGCCCAAAGCAATCGACAGCAGCGCGAAGATCATGATGAAGAGGAAGAAGAAGCTGAGGACTGAGGATTCCACCTGCTCTGTCACCCGACGCTTATTGTAATAGGCAAGGAAGACGCCATTCGGCTGCAAGAGCCGGCGAACCTGAACCCGGGCGATGGCGTGCAGAATCTGGAATCGGAAGACCTTGATTCCGCAGGTCGTTGATCCGGCGCAACCACCGATAAACATAAGCAGGAAAAACAGCGGCGGTGCGAAGGGACCCCA
>SPJV01000028.1 GCA_006844765.1 Alphaproteobacteria bacterium
GCCCATCAACGCGTCAGGGCGTCCTGCGTCCGACGGTTCGAACTCAAGAATCCAGGACTTTAATTTGCCTCGGCCTGACTGCATCGCGGTCTTTGTCGGGCTGTAGATCCTGACTTCCATGACATACTCCTCATTCCAGCAATCTGCTCTGCGCCCATTATTTACGCTATACCGCGCAGGCTTCAAAGCCCTTATTCAGGCGGCTCCTGGAGAAACTTCTGTAGTTCCCCTTCCGCAAAGCCAGAGAACATATGGTGTGCGTGGGTCTCATCGATGATTACATCAAATTCTCCACGTCCAGTACTGGCAGAAATCGCATCACGGACTGCATCACGATAAAGCAGTCCATATGTGTTTCGGTAACAACATCTGTCATATCGGTTGAAGAGCTGACGGTAAGCTCTTCCCTCTCCCTCGCCGGCGAGGACGAACATTTCTAAATAGTTCGAAGCGGCGAGAAGTGGCGGGTACAGATGTGGTGGTGGCCATTGGTTCTGCCGGTCCCCCAGTCTCAGGTATAGCGGGAGAACACCGGCCACTGAGAACGTCCGACGAAATCTCGGATCAACTGCGGCGGCAACAGTAACCGCCCACCCGCCTGCCGAAAAACCTGCGGCATCTACCGTGACAGCGCCATGGGCCTGCCGAAGATGATCTGCCATGACGATCAAGGGCTCGATATAGTATCGAAGGGGATTTTCGGTGACAGATAGGAGTAAATCGTGGTCTCGCGGGATATACCCGAA
>SPJV01000120.1 GCA_006844765.1 Alphaproteobacteria bacterium
CATAGCGAATAGGCGGAAGGCGGTCCAACGGATAGAGATCATAGAACTCTTTCGGACAGGTCAGCGGGTAATGCGGCCGCAGATAGGAGACGAACAGCACCCATGGCTTATCCTTTGGCGCCGTTGCTTCTTGATCGAGCCATTGCAGGGTTTCTGAGGTAACCCGTCGGTCGTAATCGGTATAGCCATCCTCCCCCGGCCCAATCGCCTTGGCATATTCCGATGTATCGGCATGCCGTCTTTGTCGACGTAACAGGCCTTGGATCCAGCCGCGTCCCCCCTTGCAATGCAGCGGCACGATTTCCCGGCTAAAGCCGTTGTCATCCTCTGATGACCGAAAGTGAAGTTTCCCAACGGAAACAAAGTCGTGCCCGGCATCCTTCAACCGATGCCCCCAGCTTTCGGTCTCGCCGTGATAGGGCATGGCATTCGACCAGTTTCGAGTCTCAAAGACATACTTCCCGGTTTGAAAACCCGCCCGGGCCGGCACGCAGATCGGTGACGGGGTATAGGCGCTGGTAAACCGCGTCCCCTGCCCCGCCAGCTTGTCCAGGTTGGGTGTTTGCGCTACCGGATGCCCGGCACAGCCCAAAACATTCGGCGCATGCTCATCAGCCATGATGATCAGGCAGTTTCGTCCCATCGCCATTGGTCCCCCAGAATTGAAAAGGCAGAGATAAACTTCACCTTGACCCTAACTGGATTGCAATGCTTATTCGCGTCATACCAAGGTATTTCTCACTTTTATGACTGCGAGATGGAGCGCTTCCCGGAAGCATGCTGTTCAACTCAATCCTGTTCCTACTCGCGTTCCTGTCGGCAATGTTGCTGACTTCTGTTTCATCCCTTACATCACACCCCTCTGTCGGTGAACATGGCCGCACCTTATGTTGACCGACACCAAAGTCTATTTGGAACAAGAACATGGTAAGTGAAGACACGCCTAAAGTGGGCCTCGTCAGTCTCGGCTGCCCAAAGGCGCTGGTCGATTCTGAGCGGATCGTGACCAAGTTGCGCGCCGAAGGGTATGCGCTATCGCCGGATTATGAAGGCGCTGATGTCGTTTTGGTGAACACATGCGGGTTTCTAGATAGTGCCAAACAGGAAAGCCTGGACGCTATCGGCGAAGCGGTTGCTGAGAACGGCAAGGTCATTGTCACCGGCTGCATGGGCGTCGAGGAAGCGCTGATCAGAGAGACACACCCGGACGTGCTTGCAGTCACTGGACCGCATCAATACGAAGCCGTAATGGACGCCGTTCATGATCATTTGCCCCGCCCCCATGACCCTTTTTCCGACTTGGTCCCGCCGGAAGGACTTCGCCTGACGCCGCGTCATTACGCTTACGTAAAGATCTCTGAAGGCTGCAACCACGCGTGTAGTTTCTGCATCATCCCTTCCATGCGGGGCAAGTTGGCCAGCCGCCCGGCCGCAAAAATCATGTATGAAGCAGAGAGGCTCGCAAAGGCAGGCGTTAAGGAACTACTCGTTATATCTCAGGACACCTCCGCCTACGGTGTCGATATCAAATATGCTGAAAGCAACTGGAAAGGTCGCCCGGTCCGCGCTGATATCGAACATCTTTGTGAGGCGATGGGAGAATTGGGCATTTGGGTACGGCTACATTACGTCTACCCCTATCCGCATGTAGACCGTCTGATGCCGCTGATGGCGGAGGGAAAGATCCTGCCCTATCTGGATATCCCGTTCCAGCATGGCAGCCCCAATGTGCTGAAGTCCATGCGACGACCAGCCCATCAGGAAAAAACGCTCAGCCGGATCGCGGATTGGCGAAAGGTCTGTCCCGAGCTCGCCCTCAGATCTACCTTCATCGTCGGATTCCCGGGCGAAACGGACGAAGACTTCCAGTTGCTCCTGGATTGGCTGGACGAGGCGCAGCTCGATCGGGTCGGTTGCTTTAAATACGAGGATGTCGCCGGAGCCACTGCGAATGATCTGCCGAACCAGGTTCCAGAACCTGTGAAGCAGGAGCGTTGGGAACGCTTCATGGCACATCAGCAGACCATTTCGGCTGCGAAGCTGGAAGCCCGTGTCGGCACAACCATGCAGGCGCTGGTCGATGACCTGGAAACCGATGAAGACACGGGCGAGTTGCTGGCCATCGCGCGCACCTATGCCGATGCGCCGGAGATTGATGGCACCTTGGTCATCGACGGGCCGGGGGTTGGCAATTTGAAATCCGGAGACCTGGTCGCGGTCAATGTCGATGAGGCCGATGACTATGACCTTTACGGAAAACTCTCCCAGGTTTGACCAAGATCAAATTCTTAACGGAAGAACGAGGGTAACTTCGGTCTTGTCGATAGGGTCTCATCCACCCTATCGGCGGAGTTGGCCGGGTTCGATCCTTTTCCCGGTTAATTCCATCCCATCCTGAACTGACCCCGTTTCACCGAGGGGAGTCTCCTGCCTCAATCGGCTTCCCAAGGTGGAACGGGGTTAAATTTCTCGACCAGGAAATCGACAAAAGCCCGAACCTTAGGCGACAAATGGCGGCGCGTCGGGTAGATGGCGTTGATCGGCACTTCCAGATCCCGGTAATAGGGTTTCAATATCCTGACCAGCTTCCCGGAACGCGCAGATGGCCCGACAAGGAATTCCGCCATTCGCGCAATACCCAATCCTGCCAGCACCATTTCAAAGACCGTCTCGCCGTTATTGGCGATAAAGTTTCCAGAAGCCCTGAATGGAAATTCATCCCCATTTTGAAGCCGAAAGGTCCAATCGTTTAAGTGCCCGAAATTCGCGAATGTGATGCAGTTATGGTCTGCAAGTTCTTGAGGGGTTTTAGGCTCCCCATGTTGTTCAATATATGAGGGCGCACAGCAAATTGCCCGACGACTGACCGCCAATTGCCGTGCCACCATAGAACTGTCTCGCAGATATCCGAACCGAATCGCAACATCGGCCCCTTCTTCTACAAGATCGACCAGAGCATCGGTTTGAGTGATCTCCACACCTAGCTCCGGATAGCGGGACAGGAACTCTGGAATAAGCGGGGTAATCTGATGGCGACCAAACGCAACACCGCAGTTCACCCGCAACGTACCGCGTGGCGCAGAGTGTAGGCGACTGACAGCGGTTTCCGCTTCCTCAATCTCATCCAGAATACGAACACAGCTTTGATAGAAGGCCGCCCCCTCTTCCGTCGTGCTCAGACGACGGGTGGTTCGGTTCAAGAGACGCGCGCCCAAACGATCCTCAAGCCGGCTGATCTGTTTTGACACCGCTGAAGGTGTCAATCGCATAGACCGGGCGGCCCCGGAAAAGCTTTCTTCTTCAACAACTTTGGCGAAGATCGCCATTTCTGCCGTTCTATCCATTGGCCCCTATACCATCCTCTCGAACTCTAAATAGCCCCAATAACGCCAGATTAATTCCAAACAGTCACAAGTCAACTGACAACTATGGTGATTATAAATTTTTTGAACAGGTATAGGTTAACAGACATCGGATTGAGGGCACCAACCTACCACGTGCCAAAAAATCGAAGCGTTGAAGCGGAAGCATTGAAACTGAAAACCGGAGGAGGATCGCGTCATGGGTACCTATTCGATTGAAGCCACTACCAGCGTCACCCCGCAAATTCTTCAGGCTGCCATGGTCCGCGCCCGTATGGAGCGCTCCAAAGAGGCACACCGGGTTTTCGGCACAATCCTAAAGGCGATCACTGCTGTTGTCATGCGCCCCGTTGCGGCGGCTGCAACACGTATCGCATCTACGAACAACAGCCATTCGGCAACCTGCTGATCTAGAACCACATTAGCAGACACCGAAAGACAAACACGTTACAGAACGACAGAAAGAGAGCCCACTTTCGAACCAAGAGACACCATCGCGGCACCGCCCCAATCGCCTGACATACCGAAGCCCTCAGGCAGCCGCGATGGCCCTATTACCCCCGACATCCCGTTCCCCTGTACGTGGATGTCACATCGAAGCCGGCACGTCCCCTTTTAGCCGGCTTCGCTCCCATAGCCCCGCGCCGCACCCAATCGGCGCGGGGATTTTTTTGTCTGTAAGAGGGTGGATAGCGCCTTCGATTCCCTCCGACGCCCGACTTCAGCTCGCGATCTTCGCAATGGGAAACGCACGGCGCCATTCATTGCGCTGATAGGACCGATAATCCCCGGTCTCCTGCCCCGCCCTTGGTCCGATCAAGGGACCAATAGGGGCATGAATGCCGGGATTGACGAAGAGAGGGATAGAATACCGATCCGCATTCCCGCGATTGATGACCCGATGCGGCGTAGATGAGAACTCCCCATCCGTCCAGATCTGCAAGATATTGCCGATATTGATGACGAAAGTATCAGGAATGGGCGGCGCACCAACCCAATCTCCGGACTTCGTTTGAACCTCAAGCCCGCCGTTTTCATCCTGCCAAAGGATAGTGAACCCACCCGAGTCCGCATGCGGGACAACCCCGATATGGCTAAGGGTCGTCGGATTTTCCTGCGGCGGATAGTGATTGAGCTTCAACAAAGACTGCGGTTGTTCGAAAAGCTCCAGGAAGAAGGCTTCATCCAAGCCAAGCGCGCGTGCGAAAGCGCGTTGGAGAACCCGTGCCAATCCTTCGGATGCTTCCAGATAGGTCTCCATCGTATCGCGCAGACCGGGGCTTTCTTCCGGCCAATAATTCGGGCCATCCAGAAGATTGTCCTGATTGAGCGGTCGGTCATGGCCGATCCAAAACCCTTCCTGCCGGCTCTTGGCTTGGCGCGCCTCGCCCTCATAGCTCGCATAATCCAGTGGCAGATAACCGCGCATACGTTGGTCGAGGGAGTATCTTGCCTTCGCCTCAACCGGCAGCGCAAAGTAACGGCGCGCCTCAACCCGCAATTGCCCAATCAATTCAGACGCGATCCCATGTCCGGAAACATAGAGAAACCCAACGTCCCGACAGGCGCGGTAGAGCGCGGCAATATCGTCATCGGCAGGCTCTCCCGCCCGAAAGCGTGAAAGATCGATGACGGGAACTTCGTCGAAATCAAGTCGGCGAGATTGTGGAAGGCTCATGTGACTGACCTCTTGTCGTTTCGGCAGGTCCGGGCACTATAGCCGGGATCGAATGAGACGAGAACCATGAACACCAAATCCTATCAGCAGTTGATCGAGGAGGCCCGAAAGAAGACCGGAGCCCCGTTGGACCAGGCGCTTACCCTACCGGGCGCGTTCTACACCGATCCGTCGATTTTCGAGTTGGAACGAAAAGCCCTTTTCGAAGCTGGTTGGTTATTCATCTGCCGCGACGATCAAGTCGCCGCCCCCGGCGATTATTTTGCAGCCGATACCGCCGCCGGTCCCGTCTTGATCGCGCGGGGGGAAGATCGAGAAGTCCGCGCCTTCGCGAATATCTGTCGTCATCGTGGCTCCATTCTTTTGGAGGGTCAGGGATCCTGCCGACGGATTGTCTGTCCCTATCATGCCTGGAGCTATCGCCTGGACGGTCGCCTCTCCTCTGCACCGGAAATGGCGGCATTGCCAGGTTTTGAGCCCACGGATAACGGCCTGATCCCCTTGCGAATGGAGAGCTGGGCCGGATTTCTGTTCATAACCTGTAACGACAACGCCCCGCCTCTGCGCAATTGGCTGGGTGACATGCCGGATCGTCTCGCGTCCCACAAACTGGAGGAGATGCGGCATGTCTGGACAGTGAGTTTGGAAGCTTCGTGTAACTGGAAGCTGCTGCTGGAGAATGCGATTGAGGCTTATCACACTGGCTTGGTTCACCGAGATACAGTCGGCGCGCAAGCGTCTCGCGGCATCGAAACCCGGGGCCATTGGGCCTGTTTGCAAGTCTTGAGCGACCGATCCATCGCCACCTTACCAGGGGATGAACCGGGCTTTGCCCCAATCGCAGGCCTGGATGAAGAGGCACGACAGGGCACTTACTTCACGGCTATCCTGCCAAACTGTCAGTTCGCTGTCGCCCAGGATTGCCTTTGGTGGCTGAATATTCGGCCACTATCCGTCGATAGGTCAGTCGTGGAAATCGGTGGCTGCTTTCCAGCCGACAGCATTGCACGACCGGATTTCGAGCCCCTCGCCCGCCCTTATTTCGAACGATGGGAAAAGGTCGGCCGAGAAGATGTTGCCATTCTTGAAAAACAACACCGGGCCTTGATGTCACCAAAGCATCGCCCCGGTCGCTTCGGCCCGCGTGAGGAACAAGTACGGCTGTTCGATCTGATGATCCTGGATGCCCTCGCCGCCGGCTAACTAACGCCGCCAGATCTCCGGATACAGCGCCGTTCCCAGCCTATCACCGGGAACCAAGCCAGCCTTGGTCATGACGTCCCTATGGTCCGGATCCATGCCCCAGGGACGGAAATCGACGCGAACATCATCCCCGCACCATTTGGTGTTAAACACCCGAAGGTCCTGATCCACCGGAAGACATCCTGACCCGCCATGGATGGAGCGGCCATTGAAGACCAGACAGTCGCCCGGCTTCATATCGAAGCTAACCGGCTTGTAGCGTTCCGGATCGCCATCAATATCCGGAAGCGGCTCCAGATCGAATTGAGAGAAATCCGCATGCGGGACCTCATCCCCATCCGGGTTGAAGGCACCGAAATCCTGCTGCCGGAACGCCTCCGCCCACCGGTGAGAACCCGGCACAACCCCAAGCGCACTTTCGGCTGAGACAGGCACCAATGGCATCCAGACAGAACAAGTCTCAAACCCCTTCACCGACCAATAGGGTTCATCCTGGTGCCAGGGGGTGCGGAACTGGGTACCAGGGCTTCGGCAGAACACGGCATCGAAGAAGAAATTCACGGCAGATGATCCCATCAACTGCCCGGCCAATTCGGCACACGGGCTGTTGAAGATGAAATCCCGATACGCCGGCACCCGTGTCCAGGCCTGACTGTCGTAGTAAACCTCCCGCCCTGCTTCGTCGCGATCCCAAACGCGGGAGCGATCTGTTGGATCATCACGGCTGTCGCTCAACCCCTTATCAAGCAGAGCAATCCAATCTGCGTCGAACATCCCCTCAATCATCACGACACCATCTTGGTCGAAGGTATCGATCTCCGCTTGGGTGACCGGGTGTGGCAGATTGGAATTCATCGGTATTCTCCTACACAGATTGGATAGCATGAAGTTAACGCCCAAATGCTTGTTTTCAGCAAAGCAATAAATTTCCAGACATATTAGTTTTTCTATTCTATAAATCTGAATGAACTGGCGAGACATTCCCCCTTTGAACAGCCTTCGGGCCTTCTCTGCTGTCGCGGAGACAGGCAGCTACTCTGATGCGGGAGGTCAGCTTAATGTCACGCAAGCCGCTGTCAGCCAGCAAGTAAAGATACTCGAAACCTGGTTAGGGTTTTCCCTCGTACAACGATCTGGACGCGGGATCATACTCACTGACGCTGGAGAGGTCTTGGCCAAGGACTTGGCCTTCAGTTTCTCTGCGATTAGCCGGTCTATTGAATCGCTTCGTGGTACTGACGCCGAACGGCCTGTGCAAATAACTACCTCACCGGCCTTCGCAGCGGAATGGTTGCTCCCCCGAATTCCGGAGTTTCAGGCGCTGCATCCGGAGATAACACTGATGCTCAATCCCTCGGTCGAAGTCCTAGACCTCAAGCCTGGCGGTATTGATCTCGCGATCCGGTTCAGAGAACAGGATAGCATTGAAGCAGAGGGGGAACCATTCCTGACTCTCGATACCGCCATCATCGGTGCCCCTGTCCTGTTCAGCGAAGACGCCCGGCGCGACCCACAACATCTAACAAGCGCCCCGTGGCTCGAAGAATTAGGGAGAGACGATGTCGCTCACTGGTTCGCCCGACGCGGCATTAGTGACGCGGCCCCCGCCTCTGTCACACGCATGCCCGGCAACCTGATCATGCAGGCCGTGCGGCGTGGCGATGGGATCACAGAATCAGTCTGCACCTATTTCAAGGACGACATCGACGCTGGCCGCCTTATCACGATCCACGCCGACCCCGGCTTCGCACGTTTCACACTCGTCACAGCCCCCGGCCCCAAAAGACCAAGCCTCCAGACATTTCTCAACTGGCTACGGACAAAAGCGACTAACCATGTTTAACAGGCCCATGTTTGACGTGCCTGGGTTTTAACAGGTATTTGCCTTCCCCCTACTCCGCTGCTTGGGCAACCGGTTCGCGCATGGTGACGAATTCTTCGGCGGCGGTTGGGTGGATGCCGACTGTTGCGTCGAAATCGGCTTTGGTTGCGCCGGCTTTCAGGGCGACTCCAAAGCCTTGGGTGATCTCTCCCGCTTCGGGGCCGATCATGTGCAGGCCGACAACCCGATCGGAAGCGCGATCAACGATCAACTTCATTAAGCCGCGTTCTCCGTTGCCGGACAGCGTATGCTTCATCGGGCGGAATTCGGAGCGATAGACATCGATCTCCCCATATTTCTCCCGCGCTGCTGCTTCGCCAAGGCCGACCGTGCCTATGGTAGGTTGGCTGAAGACGGCCGTCGGGATATCGCGATAGTCCATCTTGCGGTTTTCACCGGCATAAGTGTTGTGGGCAAAGACCATGCCTTCCCCAATCGCCACCGGCGTTAAGGCTACCCGGTCAATCACGTCACCCAATGCATAGATCGATGGAACAGAAGTCTGAAAATCGTCATTCACGACAATGGCGCCCTTGGCGGACAGTTCGACCCCAGCCTCTTCCAATCCAAGCCCTTGGGTTAGCGGATGCCGACCCGTGGCATACATGATCGTGTCCGCTTCAATAGTAGAGCCATCTTCCAATGTGGCCACAAGCCCTGCACCGGTCTTCTCAACAGAGGCAATATTGGCATTAAAGCGCAGATTGACGCCCTTTTTCCCCATCTCCGCCGCCAGGAAGTGGCGTAGATCATCGTCAAAACCGCGTAGGAACATATCGCCGCGATAGAGCTGCGTGACCTCTGCGCCCAGGCCATTGAAGATACCGGCGAACTCAACGGCGATATAGCCGCCACCGACGACGATGGCACGCTTAGGCGCTTCTTCGAGGAAGAAGGCCTCGTTGGAGGAGATCACATGTTCCTTGCCCGGGATATCCGGCACTGACGGCCATCCGCCGACCGCGACGAGGATCCGCTCCGCCGTCACGCGTTCGCCGCCAACCTCGACCGTATGCGCATCGACAATCGTGGCGCGCGCTTCATAGAGCGTCACATTGGCATTGCTGAGTAGGCTCTCATAGATCCCATTAAGGCGGGCAATTTCGGTATTCTTGTTGGAAATCAGCGTCTTCCAATCAAAAGCACGCGGTCCAACCGTCCATCCGAAACCGGCAGCATCGTGGAATTCCTCATGAAAATGGGAGGCATAAACGAACAGCTTCTTCGGAACACAGCCAACATTAACGCAAGTGCCGCCCAGATAACGGTCCTCGGCAATCGCAACCTTCGCGCCGAGGCTCCCGGACATCCGTGCCGCGCGTACACCGCCGGACCCTGCGCCGATCACAAACAGGTCGTAGTCATAATCGCTCATATCAAATTTCTCCCGCTATTAAGACAGCCTGTTGACCGGCGCGTCTATATTTCCTTCCCCGCAAGATGGTTGGCGGAAGCAGTGGCTGCAAGGGGGCTTTTGTCAGAATGTTCTACACAAGCACGTGACCGCCATAGGCCAAGCTTACAATCCCAACTGCTCATCAATCAGCCGCGCCAGTATCTCTATGCCCGGCGCAATTCTGTCTTCCGGGATGGAGGAAAAGCCCAGGCGGAAATAGTTCTTTGGCGCATCGGGATAGGAATCGAACAGAACACCGCCGGGCTCGATCACTACGCCCTCTTCTAACGCCGCCGCCGCCAGGGCCTCTGCATCCAGTTCCGCGCGTCCTTCCACCCAATAGCTGGTGCCGCCGAAACTTGGCGCACGGCTGGAGCCGGGTAGATGCTCCGCAATGGCATCCCGCATCTTCTCCCACCGCGCGCGATAAACCCGGTTCAGCCTGTGAACCATGGTGTCGTGATGGCCGAGCGCCAGGAAAAGCGCCGTGGTGCGCTGATTATTGGTCGGCGCATGCCGCATCATCAACTGACGCAACGCCCGCAGTTCCGCAATCACCGGTGCAGGGGCGACGACATAGCCCAGACGCAGGCCTGGAAACATTGTCTTGGACAGGCTGCCGACATAGAGAACCCGGTCACTGCGATCCAAGCTCTTCAACGCTGGCGTTGGCTCGGACACATAATTCGCTTCCGGTTCATAGTCGTCTTCAATGACAATAGCATCGGTCTCTGCCGCCAGTCGCAGAAGCGCCGCCCGCCTGGATAAAGGCATCGTCGCCGTTGTCGGAAAATGGTGGCTAGGCGTCACATAGATATAACGGGCGCCCGCCATGCGCTCATCGACAATCAATCCGCCATCATCCACCGAGATGGGCCGGATCGCATCCGTCTTCAAGCGCGCGATATTCCGAACATCCGCAAACCCCGGATCGCCCAGTGCAAAAACATCGCCCGGCTTAATTAACAGACTCGCGATCAAATAGAGTGCATTCTGCGCACCCAAGGTGATCAGGATTTCATCTTCCGAAGCAGAAATTCCCCGCCTTGGCAGCAAACGGGTGCGGATTTGTTCAATCAGCATGGGATCGTCCTGCCCCAAGCGGTCAGACGTCCATACGCCCATCCCGCGCCGTCCCAATGACTGACGGGTGCATTCCCGCCAGGCCGCAATTGGGAACAGGGCTTCGTCGAGCTGCCCATAGATGAACGGGTATTTATGTTCCTGCCAGCTATCCGGCTTCTCAATCTTGTTCTGCCGGGTGGGTGAAATCCGATAGAGATCCTCCCAATCCGGTGCAGCGGCGCTCTCATCCTCCGTCTGGGGCGGCGGCGCGCGGCGGCCGGGCGGCACCCTGCCCTCCAGGATTTCCCGACTGACGTAAAAGCCGCTGCGCTCCCGCGCCGTCAGATAACCGTCATCGACGAGCCCCTGATAGGCCAAAACGACCGTATTCCTGGAGACCTTGAGCTGCTGAGACATCCGCCGGCAACTCGGCAGCGCCGACCCACGGGGCAATTGGCCGGACAGAATGGCGGAAACGATCATCTCCCGAATTTGTGCCTGGATCGAAATCGTTGGCGTCCGGTCGAGATGAAATAAAGTGTCCCGCATGAGTTCCCCTGATACAAATTGGCCCTAAGCCAAGTTCTTCTGGCCTCAATATAATTCCGTAGCTGGCACTAGGCTTGTGCCAAAAGCCAAGGCTAAGCTCAATACCAGCATCGGACAAGCCCGAGCCCCTTTCCCACATTTCGGTTTCAGACAGAGGACCCTCGCGTCATGCAATATACGACCAATTCCTTGGAAAATCAGTGGATGCCCTTCACCGGCAATCGGGATTTCAAACAGAATCCCCGGCTCATTACGAAGGCTGAAGGTGTCTATCTCTGGGACCATAACGGCAATAAGCTGATTGATGGCTCCTCTTCACTGTTCAATGTTGCCGCCGGCCATGGCCGCACGGAAATCGCAGAAGCTGTGCACCGTCAGCTGATGGAATGCGATTACACCGCACCGTTCCAAATGGGTCATCCGGCAGCGTTTGAGTTGGCCCGCAAGGTCACACGGCACACACCTGATGAGATCAACCACATCTTCTTCTGCAACTCCGGTTCGGAAGCAATTGATACCTCGCTGAAGATGGTCATGGCCTATCACCGGGCCAATGGTGACGCACAGCGCACCCGCTTCGTCAGCCGGGAACGTGCCTATCACGGCGTCAACATGGGCGGCGTCTCGCTCTCCGGCATGGTCAAGAACCGGGAAACCTTCTCTGCCGTCATGCCGAATATCGTCCATATGCGCCACACCTGGCTGGACGGCGCGGAGAACCGCTACAAATGGGGTCAGCCAGAAAACGGCGCCGATTTGGCTGAAGACCTGCAGCGCGCGGTCGATACCTATGGCGGCTCCACCATTGCAGCCTGCTATGTAGAGCCGGTTGCAGGCTCCACCGGCTGTCTGGTGCCGCCGAAAGGCTATCTGGAGCGCCTGCGGGAGATCTGTGATGCCAATGGCATCCTGCTTGTCTTTGATGAGGTCATCACCGGTTTCGGCCGACTCGGCACGCCATTTGCCGCTCAGGCCTTCGGTGTCACGCCGGATCTGATGACGCTCGCCAAAGCAATTACCAATGGCGCACAGCCGATGGGTGCCGTTGCGGCGAAGGACGATATCTATGACGTCGTCACCAATGCCGCGCCGGAAAACGCCATCGAATTCTTCCATGGCTATACCTATTCCGGCCATCCCTGTTCCTGCGCAGCCGGGATCGCAACAATGGATATCTATGAGAATGAAGGCCTGCTGACCAGCAGTGCCGATCTTCTGGAGCACTTCCAAGAGCGGATGATGAGCCTGTCGGATATCGACATGATCACGGATATCCGTGGCATGGGCCTGATGGGCGCCTTTGACATCACCGGCGATGGTGCTGCAATGCAAAAAGAACTCTTCCATCAAGGTATACACGTCAAATTCACGGGGCCGTCTGGTATCGTCGCGCCGCCGCTGGTCGCCACGAAAGACCATATTGACGAGATCATCGACAAGCTCCGCGCCGGCATGCAACGCGCGGCTGCGTAAGACCTTCAGAAGTAATTTACCTGTATTCAATGGGGGGAAGCTCGGCTTCTCCCCATTATCTGTTTCAGCATATGTTGCGGAGGCAGTCGCCCCTAACAGTGATCAAAGCGCTCAACCATTGCCGAGATATGGTCAGGGCCCAGCCCGCAGCACCCGCCGAGAATTGTGGCTCCGGCACTGCGCCACCCGCTGCACTGATCCGAAAACTCCTGTGGGGATGGGACGTCTTGGTATTGCCAGCCGTGCCCCCGTTGGTGCCGCCCCGCATTCGGATAAACAGCGATAGGCCCATCCCATCGAGCCATCACATCGGCTAGTGCCGCATCTGTGGCATCGGGAAGTGAATGCATGACCGACAGTATCGTTCCATCGCGTTGAGGCAATCGTAACAGAAGACTGTCCAGAACATCCGAAAAGCGCTCTCCCCTATCCCCCCAACCACGCATGGTCGCCCCCTGTTTCACATCAAACTCACAGGTAAAGCCCACGGAGATTGGCAAGCCGACCTCAGCGGCGCCTGCAAAAAGCGCCAGGCTGACATCAACGTCAAAAAGCATTTCCAAGACAAGGAGAGCGCAGCCTTCTTCCGCCAGAATCCGCGCCTGATCTCGGGCATTGATGTGCAGCTGTTCTAATGGCGGCAAAAGGCTTCTATCGCTTCCAACCATATAGGTTGAGATGGATCCGGCGATCCATCCTTCCGCCCGGAGCCGAGGGGAAATCGCGTCTTTACAGATACGGACCGCATCGCGATTGAGCGCTTCAAATCGTTCCGCAAGCCCAACTTGCTCAAGCACATGACGCCCGGCAGCGAAGGAATTTGCGATATGCAGCCGCGCGCCGGCATTCGCATAGTCTGCATGGATTTCAGCAACGGTCTCAGGCGCACCGACATTCGCCAATAACCAATCATCCGCAGCGATATTGCCTTTCCCTCGGCGCTCAATTTCAGTCCCCATGGCGCCATCTATGGCGATAAACGCCCCCGCATGGAGGGCGGCGAGAAAACTAGCTTTGTCACCTATCATGTCTCACCCTCCTTGAATGTCGCCGCTTCCTCGATGGCCCAATCCCGAAAGGCCTCGGCCTTAGTGCTGGGCGGATCCGGATAGACGAGATAGTGCCGGAAATCCGCACCAAGCGCGATATCTGTCGCGAAAGGGCGCACAAGCCTTCCCATCTTCAAATCCTCTTCCACCAGGGTTGAGGGTACAAGCGCGACCCCCAGACCATCAATCGCGGCCTGGATCGTCATGGCATCCAGGTTGAACCGCAGCCCGCGTTCAGGATCGATATCCTCCACATGCGCTGCCTTTAGCCAAATACGCCAGTTCGCCCCCGTCGCCCGACGCATGCGCCATTCTGCATGGATCAGCGTGTGATGCCGCAAATCAGATGGCTCACCAAGCGGGATCGCGCCTTTCAAGAGCTCAGGTGAACAGACCGGATAGGCCGTCTCCTCCAAAAACGGGATCACAGTCACCCCATCATAACGCCCATGCCCATAGCGGATTGCGATATCAACCCCATCCCGCTGGAAGTCCGCGAAGTCATCCGCGGCATGAATCCGCAGGTCGAAGGAAGGATGCCGCGCGCGAAAACGCTCCAGCCGGGGCAACAGCCACTTCTCGGCAAAAGAAGGATAGACACTGACGGTCAGGATCCCCTGCCCCGCGCGGTCACGAAGGCGCCGATCGGCCTGGGACAGACGGTCAAACCCTTCCCTGATCGCCGGAAGCGCCGCCTGACCATCTTCGGTCAGAACCAAGGATCGGGTCGTGCGGAGGAACAACGCCATCCCATAATGGGCTTCAAGAGCTCGGATTTGCTGACTGACCGCCGCCGGGGTCACATGCAACTCTTCGGCTGCACGAGAGAAACTGAGATGCCGCGCTGCGACCTCAAAGGTGCGGAGACTGTTTAACGGAGGTAGATGGTCAGACATATCTATTTGTAAGTTTTTCTTATCAATATAGCAATAATCTATCGTTTGTAATTGCACCCATTTCGACCAATCTTTCTAGGCAAGGCGGCATTCACATCAATCCGGGCTTCCTTTTACTGGAAAGGAATGAATAAAATGTCAGAACTTCAAACAGTTATCGCACCGATCAATTATCTGCCCAGAGGCACCGAAACGCCGGAGGTCAGAAACCGCGAATATGGGCAGGACGCACTTCGAAACTATAACTATCAAACACTGCCGACCGTCATCCATGATGGGCGGGTCGATGAAACCGTATACAGACTGGATGTTCATGGGTTCCAGTTCGTCCGAGAACCAAGTATTCTGCCTGCTCACCTGCGGGATACCGATCCGGTCATCGAACGCGATTACTATCCGGAAACAAAGGCGATCCTGAAAGGCGCGACCGGGGCACAGGATGTTATAATCTTTGATCACACGGTCCGGACAGAGGATCTGTACGCAACGCGCCGCCCTGTCCGGGGTGCCCATAATGACTATACAGAGAACTCTGGCCCACAGCGTTTGCGCGATCTTTTGGGCGAGGATGAAGCGAACAAGCGTCTGGCCGAAGGACGCGTTGCACAGATCAACCTCTGGCGGCCAATTGGGGCGCCGGTCTACTCCAGCCCCCTCGCGATTGCCGATGCGCGCAGCGTGAAACCGGAGGACTTGCGACACACAGCCTTGATCTATCCTGATCGACAGGGAGAGACTTTCGACCTGCAATATCATCCAGACCAGCACTGGGTCACCTTCTCGGCAATGACCCCGGATGAAGCCATTCTGATTAAGGGCTATGATTCTGCAGAGGATGGACGCGCGCGCTTCACACCGCATACTGGGTTTGACGACCCGCGCACCCCATCCGGCGCGCCGCCCCGTCGGAGTATCGAGATCCGCAGCTTCGTGTTCTTTAGAAACAACAATTAGGGAGACGTTCTATGTCCGAGGAAAAACACACCGGGAGCTGTCTATGCGGCGGTGTCGCCTATGAAGCGACGGGGCCAATGCGACCCGTGATCGCGTGCCATTGCACCCAATGCCGCAAGACAACCGGTCACTACTTTGCCTCCACCCAGATCCCGCAAGAGAAGTTTCGCCTGACAAAGGCGGAGACACTCAGCTGGTTCGCTTCCTCGGACACCGCAGAACGAGGCTTCTGCACAAATTGCGGTAGCTCTCTGTTCTGGCGTCGCTATGACGAAGACATGATTTCCTTCACCGCAGGGACTTTGGATGGCGATACAGGCCTAGAGATCGGCGACCATATCTTCACGGACACGAAAGGGGATTACTACGATATTCCCTGACCCGTTTACCTAACCCGTTTGTTCGATCGGGTCCGAAATGAAGAAGGGGCTCCGTAATGGAGCCCCTTCCCTTTTGATTGGAATACAAACCGCGTCGAGGGATTTTATGCAGCCCACCAACGCTTGATGAAATGTCCGCCGTCCATTTCCCAACCGCCGCCGAGATTATCCGGAACAACGATCTTTTTTGCTTTTTTAGCGCCGGAATGCAGAGCCGTCATACAGAGCCGCGGAACCCAACTCCTCGGAAATACGAAGTAATTGGTTATATTTAGCGAGCCGATCTGACCGGCTCAAAGAACCGGTTTTGATCTGACCGCAATTGGTTGCGACGGCAAGATCGGCGATGGTCGCGTCTTCGGTTTCCCCGGAACGGTGAGACATAACCGCTGTGTAACCTGCCTTATGGGCCGTTTCCACAGCCTCAAGGGTTTCGGTTAGCGTGCCGATCTGGTTGACCTTGATCAGGATCGAGTTTGCCGTGCCCTTCGCGATACCATCACGGAGCCGGACAGGATTGGTGACGAAAAGGTCATCGCCCACCAACTGGCAGCGATCTCCGACCGCTTCGGTAAGCGCTTTCCAGCCATCCCAGTCATCCTCCGCCATTCCGTCTTCGATGGAAGCAATCGGATAGGCATCAACAAGTGCTTTCAGATAATCCACATGGCCTTCGGGGCTGAGGGTTTTCCCCTCCCCTTCAAGCACATAGGAGCCATCCTTGAAGTATTCCGTTGACGCGCAATCAAGCGCCAGGGCGACTTCAGAACCCGGCTTGTACCCTGCGCCTTCAATTGCCTGCATGATGAAATCCAGCGCTTCGGTTGCGGAGCCGAGATTGGGCGCAAACCCACCTTCATCACCGACGTTCGTTCCATGTCCCGCCTTTTTCAGCGCGCCTTTCAAGGCATGAAAGACCTCTGCCCCACAGCGCACCGCTTCCGGCATGCTTTCCGCGCCGACCGGCATGATCATGAATTCCTGAATATCGATTGGATTATCTGCATGCGCCCCGCCATTCACGATATTCATCAGCGGAACCGGCATGCGGCTGGCGAAAGCGCCACCGACATAACGATAGAGCGGCAGGCGTGCGTCATCGGCAGCAGCCTTGGCGAGCGCGAGGGAAACGCCCAAGATCGCATTAGCCCCCAGGCGCTGCTTATTCGCGGTGCCATCCAGCTCTATCATCGCGCGGTCTATCGCAACCTGATCATCGCCATCGAGCCCAATCAGCGTATCGGCGATCTCTCCATTCACCGCATCACAGGCCTGCGCGACCCCTTTGCCAAGATAGCGTGCCCCGCCATCGCGCAGCTCATGGGCTTCATGCGCACCGGTTGACGCCCCACTGGGCACCGCAGCACGCCCGAAGGCCCCGGTCTCGAGGGATAGGTCAACCTCCACTGTCGGGTTACCCCGGCTATCAAGGATTTCACGGGCATGGATATCGATAATCGCGCTCATCGGGGTCTCTCCGGTCGCTGGAATGGTTCTGTACAGGCGAAGTGCGGCGCAGACTATTGCCCCGCCCGTCAAGGGCAAGCGAAAACTTCATGACGGATTGCCGCGTTAAGCGCCAACAGCAACAGTATTATGTTACCGAAAGCAGTCCTTGTGCGTCTCCCGTAAGGCAGCCTTTTGGACTTTGCCCATCGCATTGCGTGGCAACTCATCCAGGATAAACAGGGCCTTCGGTTGCTTGAAGCGCGCGATCTTTGGCTTGATTTTGGCCAGGATCGCATCCGCATCGAGCTGCGCGCCCGGCACCGGAACCAGAACACCGACAACGCCTTCCCCGAAATCCGGATGCGGCGCGCCGATTACGGCACTTTCCAGAACGCCTTCTTGATCATCCAGTAACAGCTCAACTTCCTTGGGATAGATGTTGAACCCGCCGGAGATGATGAGATCCTTCGACCGACCGACAATCGATAGATAGCCGTCTTCATCGATCCGCCCCATGTCGCCGGTGATGAAGAAACCATCCGCGCGGAATTCCTCCGCGGTCTTATCAGGCATCTTCCAATAGCCTTGAAAGACATTCGGCCCTTTGACCTCGACCATGCCGACATCACCCGTTTGGACAGGCGCGCCGGAATCCGGGTCAACAACGCGGGCTTGAACACCATCCAAGGGAAATCCGACTGTACCGGCCCGACGATCCCCCTCAAGGGGGTTGGAGGTAATCATATTCGTTTCCGTCATCCCATAGCGTTCCAGGATGTGGTGGCCTGTGCGCTCTTCAAAGGCTGTGTGGGTTTCGGCCAAGAGCGGCGCACTGCCGGAAACGAACAACCGCATGTGGCTGACCAAGTCTGCCGTGAAGTCGCTGCTATCAAGAAGGCGCGTATAGAAAGTCGGAACCCCCATCATCGATGTTGCCTTTGGTAGGTTCTCAACCATCGCTTCCGTCTTAAAGGCAGGCAGGAAGATCATCGCCCCGCCGGCAAGGAAGGTGATGTTGGAGGCAACGAAAAGCCCATGGGTATGGAAGATCGGCAGCGCATGCAGCAGAACGTCCTCTTCCGTGAAGCCCCACGAAACCTTTAGAACTTCAGCATTCGAGAGCAAGTTCGCATGGCTTAGCATCGCGCCCTTCGACCGCCCGGTTGTCCCTGATGTATAAAGCAGGGCCGCCAGGTCATCGGGTTCACGCGATACGGTCTCAAACTCGCTACTCTGATCGGCCGCAGCCGCTATGAAGCTCCCGCCTCCGTGACCATCCAGGGTCAGCAATCGCGCGCCGTGCTTTTGTGCGACCGGGGTCAGAGCACCCTCCGCCTCCGGGGCGCAGAGCATCAGGCCGGGCTCCGCATTGCCGGCAAAGTAATCCAGCTCATCCGCGGTATAGGCAGTGTTCAACGGTAGCAGAACCAGTCCCGCCCTTACGCAAGCCGCATAGACCGCCAAAGCCTCTGCCGACTTAGGAACCTGCACTGCAACGCGGTCTCCCGGCTTCAGGCCTTGAGCGTTAAAGCAATTGGCATAGCGTGCCGCCATTTCCAGGAAGCCGGCATAACTAAGATGACTACCATCCGCTTGGATCAGGCAGGTCTTGTCACTTTCGGCGTGGCGGCCGAACAAAGCATCATAAAGGCAATTAGGCATTTTCCGACTTCAATTCCCGACCCCGCTTTCCAAGCGCCCGGACCAATTGGCGCACGGGCTTGGAGGCGACGATCTTCTTTTCGTTAACAAAGGCTTCGTGGTTTTCCGCGACCTCACCCAGGTCGTAGAGATAGTTCACCATCGCCCCCCGCGCTGTCGCGACACCTTTGGCCGAGACATCGGCACGGGCATGGATATCAAATAGCTGCGCGCCATTTCCAAGATGGAAGCGGGCAACCGGATCGAGCGGCAGGCCATCCTTCCGCTTTTCCTCAACCAAATAGCGGGCGACGAGCATCCGGATTTCCTCCGCATCGACCCCATCCATCAAATCCTGGCGGCTACGTTTCAGTATGGCATTGGCAATCCGGCCAATGGCTTCATCCTCGGATACACTCTCCAACCACCGGCCAAAGCCTGGCACGGGGGACAGTGTCACAAAGGACTTCAACTGCGGCATCTCTGCGGCCAGATCAGCGGCAACCTGTTTGATCAAGGAATTCCCGAAGGAAATCCCCTTCAAGCCGGTTTGGCAGTTACTGATCGAGTAAAAGACCGCCGTATTAGCTTGATGCGGGGCCAGAACCTCCCGCTTATCCTTCAAAATCGTTTGGATTGAATTCGGAATCCCACGGGTCAGCGCGACTTCAACAAAGATCAGCGGTTCTTCCGGCATCACCGGGTGGAAGAAGGCATAGCATCGGCGATCTGATGGCTGCATGCGTCCGCGCAGATCATCCCAGTCATTGATCGCATGGACCGCTTCATACTGAATGATCTTTTCAAGGATGTTGGCCGGAGTCTCCCAACTGATCCGTCGCATGACCAAAAAGCCCCGGTTGAACCAGGATCCAAACATATGCCGGAAGTCCGCATCGGTTCGGCCATATTCGGGTTTGTCCTTCAGCATGCGCAACAGGTCGACACGCATCTGGACGAGCGCTGCCGTGGCGCCCGGAACCTGATTGAGGCGCCGCAGAAGTTCTTGTCGAAGCGGTTCCGACACTTGCATTAATTTCGAATAGTTCGCCCGATCCGGCTCTTCCCGATAGGCTTCCACCGCCGCTGCGATTGCGTCCGAATCAACATCCAACATTTCCGTCAGATAATCGAAGAACGCGGTCTTTTCCGCCTCATTCATTCCGTGATAGCGGCTAAGGACCGCAGTGGCATCCTTAACGCCGGTGACCTCGCCATGGACGGAGATCAATTCGGCACAAATCGCCTCGATAGCGCGCCCATCATCACCCGATGACCGCAATAGATTCCTATCGAACAGCGTTCCAAGAAGATCAGAGAAGAATGAGCTCAAAATACCTCTCCCATAAGCGCGGTGGGCAACCATGTGGCCAAGTCCGGAACAAGGCATAGAATTATGATTGCCACAACCATACAACCGACAAATGGGATCGACCCCTTTAATATCGTCTTCAAGGGGATATCAGGGGCAATCCCGTTGATGACATAGAGGTTGAGTCCGACCGGGGGAGAAATCAAGCCAATCTCCATATTGATTGTTAGAACAACGGCAAACCAATAGGGATCGAAGCCCGCTGAGATCACGACCGGCAGCAAAATCGGCGCCGCCATCAAAATCACCGCAACCGGTGGCAGGAAGAATCCCGCGACCAACAAGAACAGGTTGATCGCAATCATCAGGGCCCATTTGTTCACGCCCAGGGTCACGATCCATTCGGCAATCGACTGGGTGATGAACAGGCTGGACAGCATATAGGAAAACACGCCGGCAGCACCGATGATAAACAGGATCATGACGCTTTCCCGCGTCGAATCCCGCAACACCACCCACAGCGCCTTGGGGCTCCACAGTTTGTAGATGACGCAGGCGACCGACACGCATAGCAAGGCCCCGACTGCCGCCGTCTCAGACGGTGTCGCGATGCCGCCATACATGGCATAGAGGACGCCGATGATAATCAACAAGAACGGCAGCACACGGGGCATGATCTCAAACCGCTGCCGCCAGCTGTACTGCTTTGTCGCAAGCACCTCGGCCGATCCATTACGCCATGTGTCAAACAGCGACCAGGCCATGAACAATCCGACAAGCAAGACACCTGGGATAACCCCCGCCAGGAACAGCCGGCCAATCGAGGTCTCCGTCGCGATCCCATAGACGATCATGGTGATGGAGGGCGGGATCAGAATGCCGAGAGTTCCGCCGGCAGCAATTGACCCGGCAGCAACACCATCCGGGTAGCCGCGTTTCCGCATTTCCGGAATGCCCATTTTGCCAATTGCCGCGCAGGTCGCCGGGGACGAGCCAGACATCGCCGCGAACAAGGCACAGGCTCCCAGGTTGGAGATTACCAACCCGCCCGGCACCCGGGTCAACCAGCGCTCTAAAGCCTCATAGAGGTCAGCCCCTGCCCTGGTCGAGGCAATTGAGGCGCCCATGATGATGAACATCGGAATAGACAAGAGTGCGAAGCTGTCCAGTTTACCGAAGAGGATCTCCGGCATTAGCTCCAAGGACCGCAGCCCGTCGAAAATCACCAGAAAGACGGCGGCAACAACCAACAGACCGTTTGCGACAGAAATGCCGGAGAACAGCACCAAGATCGTCGCCATCGCGACGATGGCGCCCAGGACGAGAGGATCATTCATTCTTCATCCTCCAGACCGAAGGGTGCCTCATATCCGGCGATGACCGCATAGAAATCCGCAACCATTTGCAAAAGGAAAAGGCTGAAGCCAAGCGGCAACGCCAAATAGGGGATCCAGAGCCGCACACCCCAGACCGTGTCAGACCGCCAGTTGCGGGAGAAAGCTTCATACCAATATTCAAATCCATAAAAGAGCATCAGAGACACGACAGCGATTCCAAGCCCCATCGTACACAGCGACAGGATCAGCCGTGCCCTACCCTTCAGGGCCAATGGGATCAGATCGACATTCACATGGCCACGCAGGCGCTGGACATAGGGGAGCCCCAACATCGTCGCGGCGATGACCAGATAGACCACGGCCTCTGTCTGCCAGATCGTCGATTGATTGAGGACATAGCGAACAAAGATCATCTGACAGGTGATAAGAACCGCTGACAGGATCATGGATGCCGCGACCCAACCGCTGACAGTTGAAATCATCGCAACAAGCCTTAGGAAACGGCTGTTTCCTGCCTCAGCCAGTTTTCCGGCTGCACCGTGACCAGACATGTGCCCCCCTTCGGCCTTCCCCCTTCAGCATCGCCCTAGTCGGGTCCCGCCAAAGACAATCGCCAAAATCATCCACCAGAAAGACGATGGGGAAACCAGTTTGGCACCGGCTTCCCCATCAACCCAGTTCGTAAAGTGACTATTCGACCGACAGAGCCATGTCGAGGAGCTTCTGACCATCGGGCACAGACTCGACGAAGTTCTTGTAGGACGACTGCTTGGCAATCGCGCGCCATGCCTCAAACTCAGCAGGCGTCATGTTTGCGATCTCTACCCCGGCATCCTTATAGACCTTGACGGAGGCCGCATCCTGCTTCTTCGCTTCAGCAAGATAGAAAGCTTCCGCTTTCGCAGCGCCCGCCTTGATCGCGGCTTTTTGTGCGTCATTTAGATCTTCGAAAGCGGACTTATTCATCAGCAGCGGTTGATACATGAACCACAGCGCGACATCGCCAGCCGGCGTGTAGCACTTCGCTTGCTCATAAATCCGGTAGGACACGAAAGAGGAAGAAGACGTATTCGCCGCCTGCAGCACACCGGTCTGCATTGCCGTGTAGATTTCAGAAGAGGCCATGGAAGCAATCGATGCGCCTGCTGAAGCCAGCATTTGCTCAAAGGCCTTGCCCGCCGCACGGGTTTGCAGCCCTTTTACATGTTCGGGCGATGTGATGCAGCGATCAACACCAACAAAACCACCGGCCAGATAGCCGTGAACCAGAACCATCACATCATCTTCGGCCATCAGATTTTGTAGCTCACCCATGAAAGGTGAGTTATTCAGGCGCGCGGCATGGTCATGATTCTTAACCAGGCCCGGCATCAGGGTGAGGTTGAATTCCGGACGCTGGCCACCGGCATAAGAAAGCGGGAAGACCGTCATATCAAGCTGACCACGGGACAGCGGCTTGTACTGCTCGCGCGGTTTAAAAAGGGATTTCGACGGGAAGATTTTGATCGACAGATCAACACCCGCCTTCTCAACTTCCTGCGCGACAATCTCTGCCACTTTGTGCCGGACATCCTTCGTCGACCATTGGTGCGACAAACGAAGTTCCGTTGCCGCTGCCGGAACAGAAGCCACACCACATAAGGCAAGCGCCGCCACAGCGGCTTTAACTGTATATTTCATCTGTTTCCTCCCAAGCGGTCGCTGTGCCGCATGTTGTTTGCCCATTAACTGGGATTGCTTGATCCTAGGGCAGCTGCATTCAGAGTCAACGGTTTTGTATACAATTTTGATTTTGCCGAATACAAAGAAGGGCGTTAAACTCCACGCCATGAAGCAGAGACGGGCAAATCAAATCCAAGAAGCACTGGAACACGCGATCTTTGTCGGCGAGTTCTCCGATGGGGATCGGCTTGACGAAGTCACACTTTCCAACCGATTCAATGTCTCCAGAACCCCACTCCGCGAAGCATTTCAGGCTCTCGCCGCAAGTGGTTTCGTTGAACTACAGCCCGGCCGGGGCGCCTTCGTCCGCCATCCCTCCCCCACAGAATTGGTGGAAATGTTCGAAGTAATGGCAGAGATGGAAAGCTTCTGCGCAAGATTGGCAGCGCGCCGGATGGGACCAGAAGAGCTACAAGAATTCCGAAAAGCCACAGATGACTGCGATATTGCACGAGAAGGCGGCGACCCGGACGTCTATTATTGGGAAAATGAGCGGTTTCACGCCCTATTGTACCAAGCGAGCGGCAATAGCTTCCTGGCCTCCGAAGCCGCAAAGCTACATCGGCGTTTACAGCCCTTTCGGCGTCTACAGCTTCGTGGACGCGGGCGGATGAACCAATCGATGGACGAGCATCGCACTATCCTGAACGCCATTGACGCCGGCGATTCGAACGCGGCGGCGGCCGCTGCACGGGACCATGTCTCCGTTCAGGGCGAAAAATTCACTGACCTCATGTCCAACATTGCACGCGCCAAGGAAAAGCCGGCCGCCTGAGCTTTTCTGAATAACCACCAGAGAAGCCGCCAAGAAATCCGTCAGGAAGACCGGTTTGCACGCCTTTGCGCGAACAGGCTTCGCAGGCCTTTGATGAATGCCTTCACTTTCTTCAAGGGCCCTTCCGTCAGATCCTCAAAGGCTATTTCGATCTCGACCCTTAGCGGATCAATGAAATCCCGCATGATCTTGATATAAAGCCGCCAGAGAAAGATGAAGAACCCGGCCAAGGCGATAAAGAAGAAGATATTGAACCAAGGAATGATCGTCTCATCGACGCTCTCAGCCGGGCGAATATCCACCACATTGGGGAACATGGTCAGGAACTCGATCCGCCAACCATAATGGGTAACCACCCCCCAGACCGGTGCCCCCTCTGTCGACACCAGCCCCTGCGCCGCGGCGACCAAGGACCCGCTATCGAACTTGAAATAGGGCGGATAGGACCAATTCGTATCTTCATTTCGGTAGACATAAGGGTCGCCATCGGGTGAGACCGCGTTGATGAAACGAACATCGCGGTTGAACTGCTTGTCTGTCAGCGCGTCCTGTTCCGCCCAGAACCACCCTTTACCGCCAATATCCATCCGCTTCACATCAGTCCCGACAATGCGGACGATGTCATTCTGCGGCAGTGAATAATGCAGGGTAAGACCGAATGCGATGGTCAGCAGCGCAAGTAGGCCCCACTTCACCTTTGCCATATAAACCTCATAAACCTTTATTGCGGCCAAAAGTGATCCCAGGCCTTTCAGGTAATGTGGTGCTTGTCGCCGTGCAGCGCAATATCAACCGTTGCTCTGTCAATCAATACCGCAGCTTCCCTTGAGGTTAGCGCGGCACCTACCCACCGCATTTAATCAAGCAGGTCGGGTTCCATTGGATAGGAAGACAGCAATTCAAAGCCGTCTTCCGTGACCAATACCTGTTCTTCCAGTTTCACACCATCCCGCTCGCCCTTTGGCCCCATATAGCTTTCAATGGTCACCACCATTCCGGCTTCAAGAACCCCATCATAGGGATTGGCACCGCGATGGGTCGGGTCGATCTTGGGATATTCATCACACATCCCGACCCCATGCAGGATGCAGGGATAGGCATTTTCCTGGCATTCTTCCGGAATTGGAAAGGCCAAATCCTGAAATTCGCGAAACCCGAGGCCGGGACGAACCAGCGCCAGATTATGCTGAATTTCGTCATAGGCCATGCGGTAGATCTGTTTTTGCCGCACCGTCGGCTTATCCGGCCCGCAATGGAAAGTCCGGGACACATCGCAGAAATAGCCGAAGGGACCAACCATATCCGTATCAAAGCCCACCAGGTCACCGGATTGGATCACCCGTTGAGACGCTTCCTGAAGCCACGGATTGATTCTGTCGCCGGAAGCCAGCATACGCCCGTCATGCCATTCGCCGCGATTGGCCAAATTGGTGTAGTTCAACAATCCCCAAAGCTGCAATTCGGTCACGCCTGGACGCAGCGCTTCCTTCATCTTCGCGATACCATGTTCCGCCACGGAAATGGCCCATTTGATGCAGGCAATCTCATCCGGGGATTTTATGATCCGCGCTTTCTCTGAGAGCGCGATCCCATCCACCACCTCCAGTCCTCGCTGCAAGCAGGCCTGGGTCACACTCGGGTTCACATATTCAATCGCAACCCGGCGGCTATCAGAGCCGATCTCATCCAGATAAGCTACCAGATCATCGGCCAGCAAGCGGGCATTATCCGCCAAGTTATCCGCAGCGTCGAAGAAGGAGATATGGCGCGCCGGCGCCGCACGGTTGATCAACGGCAGACCTTCCGCATAGGCGCCGTGAATGACGGTCGGCCCTTCCTGCCCCATGAACAGATAGGTGGTCGGTATCCGTGATTGGAAAAGCGCATAGGTGCTGTAATCAACGGCATAGCGAAGACTGATCGGGTTGACGATCACCAGTGCCGCGACATCGGCCTTTCGCATCTGTTCCCGCAAGCGCTCTGCCCGATAGCGGAGGAGCCGATCATGATCGATCTCCGGCAAATCGCGAAATTTGCGGAGGTCGCTCCAATCATCGGACATCACGAATGTATCGGGCGAGGGTATTACTATCTCGGCCATCGCGTTTTACTCCTCCACGGACCAAGGTTTCCCTATGCCGGATCGGGCAAGAAGTTACGTTTCTTGTCAATTCAGATTGCGACCGTTTCGATCCATTTGTTACCCAATCGGGAATCCGGTATTGAGGCAGACATAAATTGCGTCCTGACAAAGGCTGAGAAGAGGCTCCGATAATGACCTACACAGTTTCGAAATACTCTCCCCTGCAACGCCTGTTGCATTGGGGGATCGGGCTCATTGTCCTGGCTGTCTTGGCGGGAGGCCTGGCAATGGGTTTCCTGGGCTTTAAGGGCGTGACGGAGCAATTAGGCGAAACCGGTCGCAATCTTCTTTATCTGCTTCATAAGAGCTTCGGATTGCTTATCCTCGCCGCAATGGTGTTGCGGATTATCGTCAGAATTCGCAAAGGAGCGCCGGATTACGATCCCCCTCTGACGCGGATGGAATCGCTTGCCAGCATGGCGGTGCATAAGGGGCTCTATCTCTCGCTTTTCGCCATGCCGATTTTCGGCTGGTTGGCCACAGATGCACTTGATTACCCCGTCAGTTTCTTTGCTGTGTCCATCCCGCAATTCATCGACAAGGATCCGGAACTAGGCGGGCTACTCTATGAGCTGCATGAGATTTTCGGATGGGTTCTACTGAGCCTGATCGTCGTTCATATCGGCGCTGCCCTGATGCATTTCTTCGTCAAACGAGACACGGTTTTGCACCGAATGCTATAGGCGGCACTGCCCCACCGCTAACATTCGGTAAACTTATTGAGAACTAGGTCTCTTTCGGGGCCAATTGCTGTTGAAGTCCATGTGGAATTGGGGCCTATCTTTGCTGCCGACAAGTGTCGGCCCGTTCCTGGCAATCGAGGCAGCATAGATGAGTTCTGGAGAATCAATCCCGGCTGGCGAAGCCGAAATCCTGTTGGAAAACACTGACACGGACCGCAGTCGTCCCTATCAGTGGCGCCGTGTCCTGGTCTTAGGTCTCAACCTTGCGACCATCGGAGGTCTCGCGTCAGCGATGGCCTATCTGCTGTCGTCGGGCGGCTGGAGCCTCATCGATATTCTGATGCTGGTTTCCTTCATCTCGACCATGCCGTGGATTTCCCTCGGCTTCTGGAATGCCTTGATCGGGTTTTTCATCCTGCTGTTTACGAAAGATCCGGCAGGGTTCGTCACCCCGGGAATTCGCACTGCGTCGGATACTGACCGCATCTCCTCCCGCATCGCCATTGCCATGACCATCCGGAACGAAAAAACATCCGAGGCGCTCGCGCGGATGCGGGTTCTGAAGGCAGAGCTGGATGCCAGCGCGGACGCTGACCGCTTCGACTATCACATACTCAGCGACACCTCAGAAGATGCCATCGCTGCTGAAGAAGAGGCCTCCATACAGGCCTGGCAGGCTGCTGCGCAGGACCCGAGCCGCATACACTATCGCCGCCGCACCGATAACGCTGGCTTCAAGGCCGGCAACGTCTGGGAATTCGTGACCCGCTGCGAAGATGATTATGATTTCTTCGTCCCGCTTGATGCCGACAGCTTGATGTCCGGCGCCGCGGTGGCTCGCCTTGTCCGGACGATCGAAGTCAATCCCCGGATTGGTATCCTGCAGGGCTTGGTCGTCGGTCGCCCCGCAGAGAGTTTCTTCACCCGTGTTTTCCAGTTCGGCATGCGCCATGGCATGCGTTCCTACACAACGGGAAGTGCCTGGTGGCATGGCGACTGTGGGCCTTTCTGGGGCCATAACGCTATTATCCGCATGCGACCCTTCAAGGCGCATTGCGCGTTGCCAATGATCCCCGGCAATCACACGCTGAGCGGCTATGTCCTGAGCCATGACCAGGTCGAAGCCGTTTTAATGCGTCGCGCTGGGTATGAGGTCCGGGTGATCGCCGAAGAAGATGAAAGCTGGGAGGACAATCCCCCCACCCTGCCCGACTTCATCAAACGCGATCTGCGTTGGTGTCAGGGCAACATGCAATACTGGTGGTTGCTCAGAATGCCCGGCCTGCCTTTCATGAGCCGCGTACAGCTTCTGCTCGCTATTCTGATGTATGTCGGAGCACCGGGTTGGGTGTTGTTCATCATCCTGGGCGTCACTCAGCTGGCGCTTTACCCCACAACCAACTTCCCGGTGCAAGTGGGGTGGGGACTTTTCGCCGTCATCATTTCCATGAGCTTGATGCCCAAGATCGTCGGTGTGGCCAGCATCTTAATCAGCAAACGGAACCGTCAGCGCTATGGCGGCGGCATTCGCGTCATTATCGGCGCCGGTATGGAATTTCTGTTCTCCGCCCTTCTGGCGCCGGTCGTCAGCTTCGCCCAAGCGCGATTCATGACTGGTCTGCTATTCGGCAAGACAATTGGTTGGGGCACCCAACGTCGGGAAAGCGTTGTTCTTGGCTTCTGGGAAGCCTGTCGGGGCCTTTGGCAACCGACCCTGTTCGGGTTGCTGATCCTCGGCTCCCTCGCCCTAACGAACCCGGGGTTCATCGTCTGGGCACTGCCGATCCTGTTGAGCCTTGTGGGATCTGTTCCGCTGGCAGTCGGCACCGCCTCTGCCCATCTTAATCGCTGGACAGCGTGGCTGGGACTTTGCGACATTCCGGAAGACCGGATCGCCGCCCCTACCCTGCAAAGGTTGGAAGAAAACGCTGCTGCTTGATGGTGTTGTGAACGGCCTAGGTAACTCCTAGGCCGTCATCATCTTCCGCCAGGGCTGGCGCTTCAACATCGTGCACCAATAGGCAAACAGCACGACGATTGACAGCCCCAGGATGTTGACCAGGAAGAAGCTCCAACCAGTCCGACCGAGAAGGTCGAGCATCATGCCGGCAACCCGGGCCAATCCCATGGAGAGCAGGAATACCGGCAAGGAGTTCCGTCCGACTGTCACAATCGGATCCGCCCATTTCATCAGCAGGATATGCTCCCGCCCCCGGACAATGGACACCGCAATATAGGCGAGTGCCAGGAAGTGGATATAGCGGATGATCCCGAAATCCGTCTTGCTCCGCAGGAACCAGATAGCTTCCCTGATATCGAGCAAAAACTGATAGTCCTGGGCAATCGCCCAGCGGGACAGCGGAATGTTGACCACAACAAAGACAATCGCGGCAATCAACAGCCCCTTATTAAAGGGCGGCGGCTTGATCCATCCCAAGGCAAAGGCAAAGCCGGTAAAGAACAGCAGCTGCCACCCCATCGGATTGAAGAACCACTCCCGGTCTACGCCACGCGGCACATCGCCGGGAAATCCCCAACCGAGCGAATAGTTCAATGTATAAAGCACGACACAAAAGCTGATCGCCAGCAGGTGATGGATCCGGGACAATGCCATTACCACCGGGATCAAAATCAACGCACCCAGATACATCGGCAGAATATCGAAATAGTTCGGGACATAGGTCAGGGTAAACAGCCCCAACATCCCTTCCATAGCATTCGAGTAGAACCAGGTGATCCCAAGCTGATCCATGTAGTTGCGGGCATCGAGCCACACCGTCCCGGCGGCAACGACGGTCGCAATGAAGAAGAACATCGCAATATGGGCCGCATAGATCTGCCAGATGCGATAAAAAATGCGCACAGTGCCATACCAAAAACTTGCGCGAATAAAGGTGCTCCCAAACGCCAACGCAGCCGCGAAGCCGGAGCAAAAAACGAACATCTCCGTCGCATCAGACCAGCCATAGCGTGCCGGGATGAAGCGTGCCCAGAGATTACCCGGGACATGGGCCATAAAGATAATCAACATCGCGCTGCCCCGAAAAAAATCGAGACGCGGATCACGTTTTGAAGGATTGGACGACATAATACGCCTATCTGATCTAACGAAGTTTGTCGGAACCCTGGCTGGGATCAGACGCCGGGTGCCGGTTCGATCAGACGAAGAAACCGAGTTTCCAGATGCGGTTTTTCCTCAAACTCACCCCGGAAGACGGTCGTTACAGTCCGAACACGCTTCTTAGCGATACCCCGGGTCGCCATGCATTGATGACTGGCATCAATCACGATCGCCAAGCCACGTGGCGCCAGAACCTTTTCAATCGTATCGGCAATCTGTGCGGTGAAGCTTTCCTGGGTCTGAAGCCGGCTTGCAAAGATATCCACGACCCGCGCCAGTTTCGACAGGCCGACCACGCGATCAGAAGGGATATAGGCGATATGCGCCGTCCCATGGATCGGGATCATGTGATGTTCGCAATGGCTGTCGAAATCGACATCCTTCAGCAGCACCATGTCATCATAACCGTCGACTTCCTCAAAAGTCCGGCCAAGGACATCTTCCGGATCTTCGTTATAGCCGCGAAACTGCTCATCCCAAGCGCGCAGGACCCGGTCCGGCGTCCCCACAAGCCCTTCACGATCCGGATCATCACCAATATATTCGAGAAGAAAGCGAATACAGCCCAGCGCATGTTTGCGCTTTTGGTCCGCCGTCATCGTGTCGGTAAGCCCGCGCCCGATTTCGTCAGACACCGCTTCCGCATCATTCACGGGTGCTTGTTTCAGCCCCACAACCTCAGCCCGATCCAGTTCCGAAAGACGACTTTCACTCATATTTAAAGCTTCCAATTCTTCTCAATATCTGACCGCTAACGACAACCACAACCAGCCTAGAAAGGGGCAGAACAGCAACACGTTACCGGCTTGAGGGTATCGCATACTTTGTAAGGCCCTGAAAATGCCAACTGCATCAAAATCCCCCATTCCGCTTTCACAATGTGTTTACAATCACAGTGCGCCCGCTTTCCAGATCAAAGTTCGGGTGCAAAATTCAGATGCAAAGTTCAGATGCAAAATTCAGGGGCACCGCCTAGACTACGCCCTTGTCGAATTCGGCTGCACTGGCGCCACCAATAACTCACACACCTAAAGACCGGCCCCTGCATAAACATGAGCACAGAAAAGAATAAATCAGCCTCTGCATATTGGGTAACCAACCCCAAGCAGGGCGAAATCCGTGCGGAAGCGTTGAACGAATGCCAACCGAATGAGGTTCTGGTTCGGATGCTCTATAGCGGCATCAGCCGGGGTACGGAGACAACAGTCTGGCGCGGCGGTGTGCCGGAAAGTCAGTATGACCGGATGCGGGCCCCCTTTCAGGCAGGCGATTTTCCGTTCCCGGTCAAATACGGATATATGGCCGTCGGTCAGGTCGAAGAGGGAGAGAGCGCCCTAATCGGCAAAACCGTCTTCTGCCTTCACCCTCATCAAAGCCGGTTCACAATCCCCAGACAGTCCGTGACCATCGTGCCGGAGAATATCCCGGCAGCACGCGCGATCCTGGCCGCCAATATGGAAACCGCCGTCAATGCGACCTGGGATGGCCTGCCTAGAACCGGTGACAAGATCTCCGTCATCGGTGCCGGTACCGTCGGATGCCTGACCGCCTGGTTGCTTGGCCAAATACCGGGAACCGATGTCGAACTTATTGATCTGGAGCCGACCCGCGAAGCTATCGCGGAGGCACTCGGCATGCGGTTTTCGACACCGGACAATGCCGCCAAGGACCGCGATTTGGTATTTCACGCTTCCGGCAATCCTGCAGGCCTCGTCAGCGCCCTAGAGATCATTGGGGCGGAAGGCAGCATTGTTGAAATGTCCTGGTATGGCGATAAACAGGTCTCCCTGCCGCTGGGAGAAGCCTTTCACGACCGGCGCATCAAGATCATATCTTCGCAGGTCGGCAATCTACCGGCGGACCGTAGGGCGCGTTGGAACCATGCGAGGCGGATGCAGACGGCATTGGAGCTTCTGCAGGACCCGGTACTGGATGTCCTGATCACCGGCGAAGATGATTTTACCGACCTACCAACCGTCTTCGAAAAACTTGCAACAGCGCGGGATGCGCTCTGCCATCGAATACGCTACTAGAGCGCAACAATCAGTCACCAGCATCATAATCCGGGTTCAATACCCCAATTCATAGCTAAGGAGAGTTTCGCCGTGTTTTCCGTTCGTGTCAGAGACCATTTCATGATCGCGCACAGCTTTCAGGGCGCCGTATTCGGGCCCGCTCAGGCCATGCATGGGGCGACCTATGTCGTCGACGCGGAGTTCTGGCGGCCCGAACTGGATTCGGATGGCATCGTCGTTGATATCGGCCGCGCCTGCGAAACCTTAAAGGCCACCTTGAGTGCGCTGAACTTCAAGAACCTCGATGAAGAATCTGAATTTGCAGGGAAAAACACGACCACCGAATTCCTGGCCAAGGTCATCTTCGACAAAATGAAGGCCCAGATCGTAGCGGGAGCCCTCGGTGCGGAAGCGTCAGGTTTGACCCGGATGAAGATCAGCTTGAATGAATCTCACATCGCCTCCGCTGCTTACGAAGCGGACCTTTAGGGAACCGATGCCGACGCGACACTTTCTGGTACCGGGCGCGCTTTCCCGAAAGACCGGCGGGTCGATTTATGACCGCCGCGTTGTGGAGGGCATGCGTGCCCAGGGGCATGACGTCACCGTGCATGAGCTGGCGGAAGATTATCCCTTTCCCTCCGCCAGCTCACGGGCGCAGCTCAGGTCCTGCCTGGATGAGATACCGACAGGGTCGACGGTCGTAATCGACGGCCTGATCTCCGGGGCGGTTCCGGAGATCATAACCGATGCGGCGCAGCGCCTTCGGATCGTCGCACTGGTTCACCATCCATTGGCAGATGAAACGGGGCAATCGGCAGAGCAATCGAAGCTCTTCCTCGACAGCGAGCGGCAAGCGCTTTCGCAGGTTTCCGCCGCAATCGTCACAAGCCCTTTCACAAAGCGGCGGCTGGCAGAATTTGTTCCGCCGGACACTGTTCCTGTCCATGTCGCAATTCCCGGAACGGATCCAAAGCCCCTCGCCAAAGGGCATGATGAAGCGGCATTGAGCTTACTCTGCGTCGCCTCGCTGACCCGACGAAAGGGTTATCCAATCCTGCTGAAGGCACTGTCAGGGCTGACCCATCTTCCCTGGCAGTTGGTCTGCGTAGGCAGTCGCTCACTCGATCCCAACCATGCGGCGGAGATCGCTCTTCTCGCGCAACAAGATGAGTTTTCAGGACGCGTGACGCTCTTATCCGACCTCTCCGAAGAGGAACTGATCGCCTGCTATAATCAGGCTGACTTGTTCGTCTTCCCCTCGCTCTATGAAGGCTTCGGCATGGTCATTCAGGAAGCCATCGCCCATGGCCTTCCCATCATCACAACAACCGGCGGCGCGCTTGTTGATACCGCGCCGGAAGCAGCCACTTTATTTACCCCGCCCGGTGATGTCGCAGCATTCGGCGCGGCCCTTGAGCGCGTGATGACAGAACCGAACCTGAGAGCCGAGTTAACAGCCGGCGCCCAATCCGCCAGACGCGATCTGCCAAGCTGGAACGACACGGCACAACGTTTTGCCAGCATTCTTGAGCATGTCGAAGCGACACAGGGAGCCTGCTGAGATGGGAGAGTTTGATACAGCCTGGCTTACTCTTCGGGAGCCCTATGACCATCACGCACGGAGCGACGAAGCACTCGCGCCGGTCCTACGCTCTGTCAACAATGACACGCCCCTGCATATCCTTGATATCGGCGCTGGCGGCGGATCGAACCTGCGTTATCTCGCGCCGCGACTGCCAGCGGGCCAGCACTGGACATTGGCGGATAGCGACCCCGACCTACTCGCCCATGCGCAGAAAACCTGCCGGGAGTTCGCTCACGTCGATACTGTCGCGCTGCACCAGGTAGATCTTGCGGCAGACCTGACCACCTTACCCTTTTCGGATTATACGCTCGTCACCGCCTCAGCCTTTATCGATCTCGTTTCCGAGGTGTGGATAGACGCCTTCGCGCATCAGGTGCGCACCCAGAACGTTTCCGCCTGTCTCTTCACCCTCTCTGTTGATGGAGACATCAGCTGGACGCCGGCAGATCCATCGGATTCAGAGATGGCGGGGCTCTTTTCCCAACACATGCACTCCGATAAGGGTTTTGGGCCTGCTTCGGGTTATCAGGGATGGCAGAAGCTCGCCGACGCCTTAGAAGCGGTTGGGTATAGAGTGACTGTCCACGACAGCCCCTGGCGCTTACAGAAGGAAGATGCTGCGCTGCAATCCGCGCTTCTGGACGGATATGCGAAGGCCGCCCTGGAGATCGCGCCGGACCGGATCGCAGATATCGACGCTTGGAAGCTCCGGCGTCAAAGCCATATCGATACCAGCACCAGCCAGCTTTCAGTCGGTCACAAGGATTTGGTTGCGATTCTAGACCCGTCTTAGATCCAGATCAAACAGCACATCCCGCCCCATCGGCATCTGGTTTCCCTCAGGCCTCGGCGCCTTGGAAAGGTCGGTATAGGCAGGTAGGCCAAGCCCTCGTCGCCCCGCCCCCAGGATCAACGGTGCGATGGCCAGATGCAGACGGTCTACAAGCCCTTCTGCGATCATTCGGCTGACGGTTACACCGCCGCCTTCAATCAGGATCCGCCGACACCCCCGCGCCGCCAGCGCTTCAAGGATAGATTTCGCGAAGCTTTCGCCTGCTCCGATTGTCAGATGAGCCGCCTCGGTGACAGGCCGCACATCCGGATGCGTGATGTGCAGGCAACCGGCGTCATCCTGCGCGAAGACCTTCCGATCTGGTGCCACACGCCCGGTGGGATCGAGAACAACCCGCAATGGCGACTGACCCGGCACATGGCGCACGGTTAGCTGTGGGTCATCCGCCTCCACCGTCCCGCTGCCCACAACTACCGCGTCACATAGCGCGCGCAGGCGATGCAGGTGAACAAGGCTCTCCGGCCCAGTGATATAGTGCGAGGCACCTGCCTCAGTCGCGATAAATCCATCCAGGCTTTGTCCCAGCTGCGCAACGACCATCGGTCCGTCATGTTCGACGACAAAGGGGGCATAAAGTGCCGCAAAGGCTTCAAGCCCTTCCGGAACCGGCGGCCGCACCAACGTTTCCCGCCCACGCGTTGCGATTAACTGCTGCCAATATTCCGCAACGGCTGGATCTGGTGGATTTGCAAAGAATGAGATCGTCATAACGTCGGCAGGCCTCAGTTTGCGAATTCAGGCGATTGGGGAAATCGCTATACACGCTTTCCCGCACCAGGAAAACTCGACCAAAAGAGCCTCAGGCTTCAGGGCATGAATTTCCCGGGTACGAATATATTGATACTGCCAAAATTGGCTTGGTGTTTGCATGCCACATCACAAGGATCAGCACTGACCTTGGGGAGGCAGTCATGCACATATCCAGTGACAGATTTGGCATTAACCAGACCACATCTCTTTTCGCGCCTGATGATCCGAAAGCGCGTCAGGGTGAGGCGTCCTTCAGCAATCCCACATCCGATCCGAACAACAGCACCACGGCGCCTGCGATCGGGGTACCCTCCTCCCCACTATCGGCAGCATTAAGCGACGCACTGCTAAAGGCGCAAGAGAGCTCCCAGTACACGACCGGTGCTACCGCGAAGGAAGACACCACAGACGAAACCGACACAGAGTCTGATGCTGCCACCCAGTTTCTGGAATGGATGGAGATGACCCCGGAAGAGCGTTACTACGTCCTTCTCCTCGCCCAGGAGGGTCTGACCCCTGAAGAACTTGCCGCCCTGCCGCCGGAAGAGCGTAAAAAGATAGAGGACAAGATCCAGGACAAGATGGAAAAGCAGTCTGAAGAAAACGCAGGCAAAGCCGTGACCGAGACCGCAGCAACAGAGGCCGCCACGCGTAGCACAACGCCTACACCACAGACCCGCGCTTCCGCCCACAGCCCGACCGGGGATGGATTCACCAGTTCGCTGGCAAAGCCCCGTGAGGACGAAGACAATCCCTATTCCTAGTCCATATTCCTGATGAAATAGCCTAGCGGATAGCCCCCTTCCCTTCGCATTCCACTAACGATACTGTGAAGTCACGATAGCCACTGTCTCCTTGCAACGCCGCCCCTTTTTGAGCAATTCACTCCTGGGATGGCGGCAATCTGTCGGGCGATCACGGCGACACGACACAAAGGAAGCATGGGCTATGAAATTTCTGGGTATTTCGGGGTCGCTTCGTCGTGCCTCTCACAACACAACCTTGGTCAGGCTGGCATTCAAAAAGCTCGCCCCGGCGGACTGCGAGCTGGCGGATCTCCACCTGCCGCTCTTCGATGAAGACCTGGAGGCTGAAGGCACGCCGGCAAGTGTCACCACGCTGGTTGAGCAAATCCGCGCCGCTGACGGTGTGTTGATTTCCACCCCCGAATACAACAAGAACCTGCCGGGTGTTTTGAAGAATGCGCTGGATTGGGTGAGCCGCGATAAAGAGCAACCACTCAATGGTAAGCCGGTGGTGATCATGTCCGCAGCCGCCGGACGTGCGGGGGGCGAGCGCTCGCAATATTCCCTGCGCCACTGCCTGACGCCTTTCAATCCGAACATCATGCAATTGCCGGAATTGATGGTGGCACAGGCTGGTTCAGCTTTCGATGAAGATGGTAACTTCATCAATGAACGCACGGATAAGGCCCTGCAGCGCCACATGGATGGGCTGAAAAAGCTGGTCGAGGGCGCCGCATGAGCCCGGCGGGCCTGATCACCACCGTTGAGATTTGGCTGGCTATTGGCGCTGTAGTCGCACTCCTCTTTGTTACCTTCGGTATCGATAGGATCGAACCGAACGCGAAGAACGGTTATGTTTTCCGGGTGCTGATCCTGCCGGGGCTTTGCCTGTTATGGCCTCTGGTTCTTTGGCGCTGGCGGTTGGCGGAGAGCGGCGGCGAGGATTGGCGCAATCGCCATTCCCCCCAGCGTAAATCCGCCGGCTTGCTTGGCTTTGGCATGGCGGCAGCGATTGCGGTAATCCTGTTGATCGCGGCAACCCAACGCCCAGTGCCTGTCGACAGCACCGCCCCGGCGCCTGAGAAAATCGGCGCCACTGCGGAGTGGAGGCTGATATGAGCGTCCGATATATCCCCGTTCAATGGAATCGAAACAAGTGGCTCTATGACGGCGTCCTGGTCGCTGCAGTCACCCTCTACATCGCGCTGTTTCTCTATCTCGGCCCAGCATTGGCAGAGCATTCAAAGCCGGTCGACACACAGGTTTGGCGCGCGCGCGCATTCGGCACCTGTGCCTTCCTGATGCTCTCCGTCATCCTGGCGATCGGCCCGCTGGCGCGGCTCGACAGCCGGTTTCTGCCACTGCTCTATAACCGCCGGCATTTCGGGGTTATGACCTTCGCGGTCGCCAGCGCGCATGCGATGTTCGTGCTGGATTGGTACTTCGCCTTCAGCCGTACGCCGAAACTGGAAGCGTTATTGGGATCGAACACAGACTTTTCCCATCTCGTCGGTTTCCCATTTGAGACCCTGGGGATTGTTGCCTTGCTGGCAATGGCGGTCATGGCCTTTACCAGCCATGACTTCTGGCTGAACTTCCTTGGCCCGAAGCTCTGGAAAATGCTGCATTTCGCCGTCTATATCGGCTATGTCACTGCCGTCGGGCATCTAACGCTCGGGGCTTGGTTTGACCAGGGGACATTAGGGCTCGGTCTCCTGCTGTTTGGCGCGGCGGGTGCTGTCGCCCTCCTCCACCTTTTGGCAGGCCTTAAAGAGCGCCGCATCGCTGCCAATCACGCCATGAGTGATGACGATGGTTGGGTCCCAGTCTGTGCCCCCGGAGAGATCCCGGACAAACGTGGCCGCATCGTCGTCCTGTCATCGGAAGAGCGGGTCGCTGTCTTCCGGGATGGCATCACCATCGCCGCTGTTGCGAATGCCTGCGCGCATCAGAACGGCCCGCTGGGTGAAGGCAAGATCGTCGGTGGCTGCATCACCTGCCCTTGGCATGGCTTTGGCTATCGGATGCGCGATGGTCGCTCTCCACCGCCCTTTACCGAGATGATCCCGACCTATCGGCTGCGCCTGAGCGATGACATGCTCTATGTTCACCAGACCGCCAATCCGCCCGGCACGGATCAGGAGCCGATCACCCTAGAGGAGGCCCCGGCATGAGCGACAGCAATCGCCCGCCCAAACCCGCGCCCTTCTTCATTGGCTGGTCCAACAAGCTGCCCAAGGCGCTGAAACCTTTCCTGGCTGTTGTCTGTATCTTGATGATCGGTGGCTTTGCCGGCGGTTCTCTGTTGCTCGGCGCGACGCAGGACGACCCTGAAGGCGGACAATTCCGTTGGGACTATGGCGCACAGGAGGTGGAAGGTATCATCATCGGCGGTCCCTATCCCGCCTTGTGGGTCACCAAAGGCACCGAGGCACTACCGGCCGATCAGGCGATCCTGCTCAATGGCAATGGCAAGACCGGCGTCCAACATCGTGTGAACCAGTATGACGGTAAGGCGGTCAAAGTCCGTGGTATCATCATGGAGCGTGGCTCCCTGCGGATGCTACAGCTCGGCGGCGGCAAACGCGGGCTTTCACCGAGTGACGAGGAAACTGACGCGCCAAGCCCTGTACCCGCAGCAAAACCGCTCGGTCGGTGGCGCCTGTCGGGGGAGATCTGCGATGGTCGCTGCGTCGTCGGCGCCATGCGCCCCGGAGAAGGCCTTGCCCATAAAGCCTGCGCCAATCT
>SPJV01000036.1 GCA_006844765.1 Alphaproteobacteria bacterium
GAAAAAGCCCTTGGCACCAAAGTCATCGACCGGACAGGTCTCATCCTGGAGATTTTTGGCGCCCGCGCCCGGACCCATGAAGGGCGCCTGCAAGTTGAATTGGCGGCGCTGACCTTCCAACGCTCCCGCCTGGTCAGGAGCTGGACGCACTTGGAACGTCAACGAGGTGGTCTCGGCTTCATCGGGGGGCCGGGTGAAAGCCAGTTGGAGATCGACCGCCGATTGATCGATGAGCGCATCGCAAAGCTGAAGCGGTCATTGGAGGATGTGCGTCGTACCCGGGGACTGCACCGGGCCGCGCGGGAGAGGGTGCCTTATCCAGTCGTCGCCTTGGTCGGCTATACGAATGCCGGCAAATCAACGTTGTTCAACCGCTTGACCGGCGCCTCCGTGATGGCGAAGGACATGCTGTTCGCGACCTTGGATCCGACAATGCGGTCGATCAAGCTTCCCTCCGGTCGTTCTGTCATCCTGTCCGATACGGTCGGGTTCATCTCTGATCTTCCAACCGATCTGGTGGCTGCGTTCCGCGCGACTTTGGAAGAAGTTCGCGGTGCCGATATCTTACTGCATGTTCGTGACATCGCCGCAGAGGACACGGAAGAAGCCCGACAAGATGTTGATGAGATTCTCGACAGTCTGGAGCTTTCCGATGACCTGCCGAAGATCGAAATACTGAATAAGATCGATCTGTTGGCGGCCGAACAAACTTTGGAGCTTGCGCTGGAAGGCGAAGAAGAGAC
>SPJV01000034.1 GCA_006844765.1 Alphaproteobacteria bacterium
GACGCCGTTCGGACAGGGCGCCCATGCCACAGATTTGCCTTTCAAAATCGGCGGGCCATTTTCCCTGACGGATCACCATGGTCACCCGGTGAGTGAGGCAAGCTTTCCAGGACAGCATCTGCTGGTCTATTTCGGCTACACCTATTGCCCGGATATCTGCCCAACCGATCTGGCCCGTCTGGCGGCAGCCCTTGATCTATTGCAGCCGGAGGCGTTGTCGAACGTTCAACCGCTTTTCGTGACGGTCGATCCGGAACGGGATACGGCTGAGGTCATGGCCGGTTATGTTTCCGCCTTTCATCCGGCTATCTTAGGCCTGACCGGGACTGAGGCACAGGTGGCTGCTGCGGCCAAAGCCTTCCGTGTGCACAGGATGAAAGTACCGATGCCGGATGCAGGGCCGGAAGAATATCTGATCAACCACACGCCGAATGCCTATTTGATAGATCCCCAAGGAAACTTTCAGACACTTTTTCCGCATGATAGCAAGATAGAGTTTATATCAAAGATACTTACAAGATATCTTTCACATAGAAATCAGCCTATTCAATCGTCATTTGACTAACCTAACTTGGCCATTTTGATCCGTTTTTTTTGTGACACTTTTAAGATTAAGTTGCCTGGTCCAAGACCCTGATGTATTTTATTTTTTACGAAATACAATTTTCTGTAGGTGTGGAGAAATGAAAATGTACGTCGTTATCAGAAGAGTTCTTGTTTGTGCCTTCGGCGC
>SPJV01000131.1 GCA_006844765.1 Alphaproteobacteria bacterium
ATCGTCCAAATTTTCGAGAATTCCTGAGCGCAGAGATTTGTTGCTCCGGCTCCGGATAGGAATCCTTTGAGACGAGCCAATAACGCGACGCTCAAAGGTCTGGCAGTGCCACCGACCCAAGGGATCACCGCTGCAGAAACGGTTGGTTCCGTGAAGTGCTTCATAGTCTCTGCCACGTCGTTATGGTTTGTACGCAAGTGGTGGGGGCCCTGGGCGAAGGGCATTCCTTTGGCTGCGGGCCCTATTGGTGCCGCGAGGACATGATGTCAGATGAAACAGGCCGGATATGACGGGCTGCGGACATTCGTCTTTATTGATGCGGTTTTTAGCATCGCGATGTCGCGATCCTTTATTGAGGTGCGTCTTAACAATTTTCGCCAAGATTTCTCTCCCATTGAACCCAAGTTCTGTGAGGCAGCTGTCAAACCAATGACGGCGATCCCAGATCGATGAAAGAGAGAAACGAGCGGATCTTAAGACCTGCAGGCCTCCGAGCAGCGCATGTCGAGGGACCATGAGGAAAGGTAAAGTTTAAATGCGGAAAGCAGTGATGTTAGGTTTCGGGGTTATCCTGATCATTACCAGTCTATGGCTGGCAAATGACTTCGCCAAAATCCTCTGGCCCGAGACACTGCTCTGCTTGGCCGTCAGCGGTTTGATGTTAACCGGTTTGGCCGTGATTACCGGTTGCGGCATGTGGCGGCGCAGCCCGCAAGGCGATGGCGCCCTCCT
>SPJV01000129.1 GCA_006844765.1 Alphaproteobacteria bacterium
TATGACAACGCGTCTGCGATGCATGTCTCAGACACACTGGGTATGTGCCGACAGCACGATTATAAGCTTGCCATCGACGACTACGGGCAGGGCTTTTCCGAAATGAAGATGCTGTTTGAGCATCAGCCCGATTTCATCAAAATTGACAGATACTTCATTACCGACATAGACCGGGACGCGAGAAGGCGTCTTTTCGTTTCCGCAATCGTCAATCTTGCCCATTCAGTTGGAACAACGATCATCGCCGAGGGAATCGAGACAGAGCGTGAGTTCCTGGCCTGTAAGGCAATCGGATGCAATCTCGCCCAAGGGTACTACGTTGCAAAGCCGACAATGAGTCCGCGCGAAATGGAGCCGGTTTATACGATCGTCCTTGAGACGAACCGTCGCGACAGGCGCCGCCGGATAACGGATGCGGATTCTATTCGAAGCCGGCTGCTAAAGCCGCCGACAATTGGCGTTCGTGACTGTCAGTCTGTCCTGACAGAAACGTTTCGGAAGAATCGAAATGCTAGCGTTTTTCCGGTCCTGGACGACAATGGTGCGCCCGCCGGCATCTTGAGAGAGCCTGATCTCAAGCGATTTATTTATTTACAGGAGGGACATAGCAATCTGGATGACGGCGCAGCGTTTCGCCGTTTTCAGGACCATATTGCGCCCTGCCCCAATGCTGAAATCGATACATCAGTCGAACATCTCCTGAAGGTATACGCATCGGCGGAAGCATCGC
>SPJV01000130.1 GCA_006844765.1 Alphaproteobacteria bacterium
GGACATCCGGGTGCATCGCATTCAGTGTCATCGCGGTGTCGATCAACGTCTCGCCTTTTTTGATCGAGCTGGTAGAGACGGACATATTGATCACATCCGCATCAAGACGCTTTGCTGCAGCCTCAAAGGATGTGCGCGTCCGTGTTGAATTTTCGAAGAAAAGATTGATGACGGTGAGTCCACTTAGCAAAGTGGATTTCTTATCGACGCGGCGGGACTGTTCGACATATTTGTCGCTTAGATCGAGAATTGTCTCAATCTGGGGCGGCAATAGGCCCTCAATCCCAAGCAAATGCCGGTGTGGAAAGGATATTGCCGAGCCCGCGTTCATCAGCGCGGCACTATAGTCGTGGTTATCCGCTTGGCAACGTCAAAGATGCGGGCATTGAATGAGAATGTGTTCCAGGGGATATCGTGACGGCTTTTTTTGAAATCTATGTCATTCCCGCTAATAGATTGTTAACCCCTGATCTATTAATGAATGATTAGAAAATAACACAAGGGTGATGGTCGTGGGGAGCGATTGTAGGCAGCGGTTGCCTTTTGTCGGAAAGGGACACTCAATATCGGGGCTTATAGAAACCCGAGTGAGGTGGCGTGGCACGTAATAGCTTAAAGTATGTGCTTATTGTTGCTGTTTCGACTGGCGCTGTTATCGCGTCCATTCTTTGGCTTTCCTTTCGGCTGGAATCAGAAGGGCCGAAGGAGGACAGGCGTGATTCCGAGATG
>SPJV01000039.1 GCA_006844765.1 Alphaproteobacteria bacterium
ATAAGGGCCACGATTACACCTTCATCAGCGCCGTTTCGGGCCCTGAGCGCCAGAGCCGATAAAACCTGATTGCCGCACCGAAAGGTTCCCGACAGAAATATTCTGCCGGGCACACGATAGGCACCAGACGCTGCGCCAGACAAAGTTGGCTCACTTGATAGATCCGTTCGGAACGGCAGCAAAGTGTCGTCCAAGGCCGCCAATTCCACCGGAAAATGCTCAAACAGGTCTGGGGATGGAACCTCTTTATCCTTAAATTGAGTGAGCATCCCACCCAAACGGTTTTCCCACTCAATCCGCTCTTCACGCAGAACCCTAGGGGCAAAGGCAACCGCTTCCAGTCGAACACCTTCGGCATCAAACAATGATTCATGCGCGGCATCGATGAACTGCTCTGCATCAACGCCGCCTACTTGCCGCAGAGAACCCGCAATAATGCGGAGAGATGCTTCCCCTTGAGCGATCCCAAGTGTTGCAAATTCGGTTAAACGTTCAGCATCAACACTGGCGCGCTCAATCCAGGCGCGTCGCGCAGTCTGGTCGAGCTCATTGGCAAAGAGGATCGTCCCAACGATTCCCCCTGCTATAAAGAGCGCTGCTGCCGTCGCCGCCAAAGGAACGGAAGCGCGCCGAATCCACTGCGCGATCAGCATCATGATGAAGTGGTATGAATATCGCGCCACCTTTGCAAGTGTCTGACTTCCATCCTTTTATATTTTGAACAC
>SPJV01000041.1 GCA_006844765.1 Alphaproteobacteria bacterium
AAGCGTTCAACATCAGGTCGCTGAAAAGCCAGGAGGGATTGGAGTTGTTGGTTTTCAATTTCAAGCTGACGGGCGGCGGCCTGCCACTGTAGAAGCCGTTCATTTTCCAGTCGTAACCGTTGATTTTCCTGGTGGACATCGCGCAACGCGATGACATTGGCAGTCAGTTTGTCGACAGCGGCAATCGGCTGAGATACCGCATCCAGGATCGGTGCGACAGCATCTGTGACGGCAATACGGGCTTCTTCGAAGATACGTGGATCGGTTCGGCCGGCGAGCATCACGGCAATCGCAGCAGCGATCAAAAGAACAAAGGTGAAGCGTTGCGCCAGGGTGCGCAGAGGCTGCGCCACACGAACTGCAGATCCCGCTCTTTGTTGCTTCACGACCCCTGACTCACGACAGATATTGACTCACGAAAGGTATGTCCCGTCCAAGACTTCAGCAAAGTATATTAGCCGAAGTTCCTTAACGATTACTTAAATTTACCGATTCGGAAACCCAAAAGTCTACGCAACACCAAAACCAACTGTATTTAATCAGTACATGCTGATCAAAACGTTCTTAAGTGTCCGCATTTCTTCAAGGCACCGCCCCGTCCCCAGTGCCACGCAGCTCAACGCATCATCCGCGATCGAAACCGGCAACCCAGTCGAATGGCGCAGCACATAATCGAGATTCCGCAACATGCCCCCGCCGCCAGTCAGAACAATGCCCTTGTC
>SPJV01000019.1 GCA_006844765.1 Alphaproteobacteria bacterium
CATGACGGACCGCACTGTCATCCAATGGGACAAGGATGACCTCGACGCCCTGGGGCTGCTGAAGGTCGATGTACTGGCGCTTGGTATGTTGAGCTGTGTGCGCAAGGGCTTCGAATTGCTGCGACAACATTATGGGCGCAATTACGACCTGGCCACCATCCCGCCGGAGGACAGCGCGACTTATGATATGTTGTGTCGTGCAGACAGCCTTGGTGTCTTCCAGGTTGAAAGCCGCGCACAGATGTCCTTTCTGCCGCGCATGAAACCCCGGAATTTCTATGATCTGGTGATTGAAGTCGCCATCGTCCGGCCGGGTCCCATTCAGGGTGATATGGTGCATCCCTATCTGCGCCGCCGTAATAAGGAAGAGGTGGTTGAGTTTCCCTCTGATGAGTTAAGACAAGTTTTGGGGAAAACCCTTGGGGTGCCGCTGTTCCAGGAGCAGGCGATGAAGGTCGCGATTGTCGCCGCCGGCTTCTCCCCGGCAGAGGCGGATAAGCTGCGCCGCGCCATGGCCACCTTTCGCAAGACCGGGCAGATTCACAGCTTCCGGGAAAAGATGGTGTCAGGCATGGTCGCGCGCGGTTATGACAGTGACTTCGCCGAACGCTGTTTTCGCCAAATCGAAGGCTTCGGGGAATATGGTTTTCCGGAAAGTCATGCCGCCAGTTTTGCGCTGTTGGTCTATGTCTCCGCCTGGATGAAGTGCCATTATCCTGCGGCCTTTGCCTGTGCTTTGCTGAATTCCCAGCCGATGGGATTTTACGCACCGGCGCAGATCGTGCGGGACGCCGGGGATCATGGGGTGGAGGTCCGCCCGGCGGATGTCACCTTCTCCGACTGGGATTGCACGCTGGAAGCCGGCGCGCGCGGCTATGCGCTGCGATTGGGACTGCGCCAGATCAAGGGGGTCCGGCAGGAAGAAGGCGAATGGGTCGTCGCCGCACGGGGCAATGGTTATGGCTCCTCAAGTGATATCTGGCGCCGAGCCGGGGTGGGGCGTCAGACTTTGGAAGCCCTGGCCCGTGCCGATGCCTTTGCCTCGCTTGGCCTGACACGGCGGCAGGCGCTTTGGGCGGTGCGGGGCGTGGTGCCGGAAGTAAAGGCGGCGTCCCGCCCGCTTCCGCTCTTCGAAGCAGCGGGGGAACCGGATCGCGGCGTTGATCCTACCGTTCTGCTGCCGGAACCCACGCTCTCTGAAGAGGTGGTGGCGGATTATTCCAGCCTGCGGCTCAGTTTGAAGGCGCACCCAATGGCGCTATTGCGGGCGCGCGCTGATGCTCCGTTGCAGGCGGATGTCCCGGCGGAAGCTTTTCTGGATATCAAGCCGGGGCGGAAGATTGATGTCTCCGGTCTCGTCCTGGTGCGCCAACGGCCCGGCAGTGCCAAGGGGGTCATCTTCGCAACGCTGGAAGATGAGACCGGGGTTTCCAACATCGTGATCTGGTCGGATACATTTGAACGGTTCCGCCGTCAGGTCCTGGCCTCGCGGTTGATGCGGGTGACTGGAGAATTACAGCGGGAAGGGATCGTCATTCACATCATCGCGGAAAAAGTGGAAGACCGCTCCGACCTGCTGGACAGCCTCGCCGATCCTGATGCGGGTATCGCCCCTGTCGATGCGGCGATGCCCGTTGATGAGGCCCGTCATCCGGTTTCTGCTTATTCCACCCCGGCCTATGCCGCCCCTTCAGCGCCGCCCAGTGTGCCGCCCAATGCTCCCCCCAATGCGCCTTTAGCAGCATCACCACATCCGGCGATCTCCCCTGATCCTCATAGGGGCGCTGGGTATCGACCGATGAAGACAGTATCTACTGCCCCCACCAAACCTGTTCCCAGGGCTCGTCATCCCCGAGATCAGGCAAAACGGATTATTCCGTAAGAGGCTGCATCGAGCCTCTTAGTACACTTGCACGCGCGGCGATCAAAGATCAGCATAGATACCGAATTCTTCCTTGGGGGGAGCGCCAGGGAAGATCGTCAGAAGAAGGAAAAATAATGGGCGACGACACATTCTGGACATTAAGCGCTGTTGAGGCCGTGAAGGCTTTGAAGGCAGGTGAGGTTTCTCCCCGAGACGCGGTCGAGGCCGCAATCGCGCGTATCGAGGCGGTAGATGGCGCCGTAAACGCCTTGCCGATCCATTGCTTTGAGCGCGCCTTGGACCAGGCCGAGAGGTTGGATCGAACTGATCCCGAGGCATTCGGCCCGCGTGGTCTGGCCGGTCTGCCGATTGCGGTGAAGGACTATAATGATGTCGGCGGGGTGCGGACGACCTATGGCTCGCCGATCTTTGCCGGCAATGTGCCAGCCCGATCAGACGCCACTGTCGCGCAACTGGAGCGACGCGGGGCCCTTCCCATTGCGAAGTCCAATGTGCCGGAATGGGCCGGCGGCCACACCTTTAACCCGGTCAATGGGATCACCGGCAATCCCTGGGATCTGTCGCGCAGTGCCGGCGGGTCTTCCGGTGGCTCGGCCGCAGCGCTTGCCAGCGGGCAGGTCGCGCTTGCTACCGGCAATGATCTCGGCGGCAGTCTCCGGACACCGGCGGGGCTCAATGGTGTTGTCGGCATGCGGCCCAGCCCGGGGGTCGTTCCACGGGGCCAAAGGCTTCAGGCTTTTGATACGCTCTGGGTTGAGGGGCCGATGGCGCGGACGGTGCGGGATGTTGCGCTGATGCTGGATGCAGGTGCTGGTTTCTCGCCAGAAGATCCGCTTTCTTTCGATCCGCCGGCGGAGACATTTCAGGCGGCACTGGACCGCCCCGCCGGCCCGATCCGGATTGGCTTCAGCCCGGATCTCGGCATTGTTCCGGTGGCCGCCGACGTTCGCGATGTTGCGGGCAAAGCCGTCGCTGCCCTGACATCCGCCGGCTATGATGTAACCGATGACACCCCCGACTTCACCGGCGTTCTTTCTGCCTTCCAGACACTACGGGGCGTGCTGCTCGGCACCATGATGGGGGATCTGTTGGCCCAGCATCGTGACGCGATCCACGAGGATATCATCGGCAATGTAGAGCGCGGCTATCAGGTGACGCCGGACAGCCTGTTCGCGGCGGAGCGGAGCCGATGGCACCTTGCCCAGCGGATGTCGGCTTTCTTTGAGACCCATGACATGCTGATCTGCCCGTCCGCCTCTATCGCCGCCTTCCCGGGGGATTGGCGTTATGTGACGGAGATCGATGGACAGCCTTGCGAGACCTATATCGACTGGTTCGCGATCACCTTCGCCATCACCATGACCGCCTGCCCCGTCATTGCCTTGCCCTGCGGTGTCACCCCGGATGGATTGCCCGTAGGCCTGCAACTGGTCGGCCGACCAAGAGGAGAAGCCGACCTTCTGCGCAACGCGGCGGCGATAGAGGATGCCCTGAACCTTCCCACCAAAACCCCCATCAACCCCCGCGGAACCCGCGCGGCGATGCCGGATTAAGGGGATAGGATTGTAGGGGAGCGTGGCGCGGCAGGGCTAAGCCCGAAAATAATGGGCTGCCTGGATATGTCTGAATTGGCTCAATTTTAAGGAGGGCAGGACAGGCGGTTGATCGTATTTGTCAGCTTGGGGGTGTCACTAAGTTCTTTGCTTGGGGTAAAGAGAACCTCTTTATAGAATACGCGATATTGCGCTATCGACGGGTTTCTAAAGACCGGCATGGTCATCGGAGCGGGTACATTAAAAGATGACGATAGGAGTTGTTTGATGAGTGCCTCTACCTCGAAACTTCGCGTGATGCTCGCGCCGGTAATCCTATCGCTTTTTTTCATTCTGTTTACGGCTCATTCAGCCGCTTCAGAGACCAACCCGGCGGTGACCTTATGCGATTTTGTAATCCTATGACCGCGCCCGCAAACGACCTATCGCGGATTTGACGGGGTGCACTTTATTGCTTCAGGCCCATCCGAGCTGTTTCAGCGTGTGTCCGTCGTTCCAGATTTTGGTCATATGACTGATTTTGTCGCCGTCGAACTTGATGGCATAGACATAGTCGACGACGGCTTTTTGGCCGGTGGGGGGTGGCGCGCCTTCGCCTTCACCGGTGTTTGACCCCGAGACCACGCTTTGCACAACCACCGTGCTGCGCGCTACATCTGTGGCCGCCGCATGAATTTCATACGTCAAATCAGGAATCGGGCCCAGAAGCCACGCGGTCCATCCAGTATAACCCTCAACCGTTGTAATTGTTGCCAGCGCGTCCGCTTGGCACGAAAACGTTGCGCCGTCGTGACACCATTGCTGACAGACGCTCCATCCTTTGCCCGTCTCACAGGCATCGAAAAAGGCCAGTGTGGTTTCGTAAATGGACATAATAGACCTCTCAATATGAGTTGTTCTGGAATCACCACTCCATCTGAGTGGCGAATGAGCCGAATTATAAAACGATCATTTTATAATGTCTATTGTTAAATATTCTCAAGCTGCCGGGGCGTGGCTGTCACCTATGGGACTGTTCAGTCCCGCAGTGCGTTTAGAATAACGTCGTAAAGATTTGGAATGGTGGATTTCTTGTCGGCGTGACGGCCATACAGAACCAAGCCATGTACGGAACACATGATGAAGCTTGCCAATGCAGCTGGGTCCTTGTTGGCTGGAATGTCGCCATCCGATTGCGCGTTCCCAAGTGCGGTTGCCAGCAGGCCTTCCATCTCTTCGCAAAACTCATTGATTTGGCTGGCCGCCTGTCGACTGATGGTGTGTGTTTGGGCCAGATGGTTCATCATCAAACAGCCCTTATACGTCCCAGACGCCGCGCCATTGATAACGTTTTCGAGAAACGCCTTAATCCCCTCGATATTCGGCTTCTGAGTAAGAACTTGTATGCGCGGGCCCATTATGGTCACCCGGTAGTACTTCAGGGCTTCTTCAAATAGGCCATCTTTGTCACCGAACTCCTTGTACATACTTGCGGTGTTCAGTCCGGTTGCCTGGACAATGTCGGTCATGGAACTTGCGCGATAGCCCTGCTGCCAAAACAGATCTACCGCTTTGGTCAGGACGTCTTCGCGCGTGTATTCTTTCGTTCGAGCCATAGCCTAAAATAAAACGAACATTTCATAATTTCAACGCGCGACCACATTTGGGCTAGTAACAAGATCGTGGGCCTTGGGGTTCTGGCCTGAGGTCTTGGGAGACAACATTTTTTCCCGCTTTCGGAAGAGCAAAGGGGGCACAGCGGTGACCGGATTGGTCGGGCTGCGCCCCCTTTATGATAAGAGCGATGCTCTAAATTATGTCTGACGGCGCTTACATCGCGACGGAGACATTCCCCAGGCGGTCGGTTAGTTTCATGTTTTCGGCGTAGTCGACCGGGACGGCGATCAGGGCTGGGCCTTCTTGTTGGAAGGCTTCTTCCAGCGCAGGCACGATGTCCGAGGCCTTGTCGATGGTGCGACCCCACATGCCGAAGCTTTCGGCCATTTTGGCGAAGTCCGGGTTGCCAAATTGCAGGTCGGAGTGCTTGCCGTTGAAGCCGTTCTGCTGCTTCCACTTGATCAGGCCATATTCGCCATCGCACCAGACCATGGCGACGATGTTGATTTTGCGGCGTACGGCGGTTTCAAGCTCCTGAACATTCATCATGAAGCCGGCATCACCGGAGATCGACAGTACCTTACGATCCGGGAAGGCCATCTTGGCGCCGATGGAGCCCGGCATGGCGAAACCCATGGTGCAGAAACCGTTGGAGATCAGGCAGGTATTGGGCTCCAGGCATTGATAGTAGCGGGAAATCCACATTTTGTGGGCCCCCACATCCGACAAGAGGATATCCTCTGCGCCCATGACCTGACGGACATCCCACAGGATCTTCTGTGGTTTGACCGGGCAGGCCTGATCGTCTTTTTCCGCCGCGAAATCTTCGGTCATGATATCGCGCAGCTTCTTGCGGCTGCCGATATCGAAGAGCGGCAGCTTGTCGCCATACATATCGTTCAGCTTCTCATTCAGCTGCCAAAGTGCATCGGCCAGATCCGCAACGATCTCGACGGTCGCCGGATAGTCACGATCAACCTCCGCCGGCCAGAAGTCGATATGAATGATCTTGGTCGTATCCTTGTTGGTGCGGTTCCAGGCAGCCGGTGCGTACTCCACCAGGTCATAGCCACAAGAAATTACCAGATCCGCATCATCAAAGGCGAGGTTGTTATAGTCGCCTGAACCCAGACCCATGGTGTAGAGGCAGTATTCGCTGTCCATCGGGACGGCGCCCTTGCCCATGAAGGTGTTAACCACACCGATCCCGGTCTTTTGTGCAAGGCGTTCCAGCTGTTGCGCCGCGCGCTTCCGGATGGAGCCGTTCCCGGCGAGGATGATCGGGTTTTTGGCTTCCCCGATCAGCTTGGCGGCTTCCGCGATGGCCTTATGGTCGGCAGCGGGACGGCGTACTTTCATCGGCGGCATCGGGACATCGTCGATCTGTTGTTTGGCGACATCTTCCGGCAGTTCGATCACGGTCACGCCAGGCTTTTCAGTCTCAGCGATTTTGAAGGCCTTGCGGACGACTTCGGTGATGTTCTTCGCAGCAACGATGGTCTGAGACCATTTGGAGATCGGCTTCATCATCGCCACCGAATCCATATTCTGGTGGCTTTCCTTGTGCAGACGGCTGGTTGAGCCCTGCCCGATGATGGCGACGACCGGTGCCCGGTCCATATTGGCATCCGCCAGACCGGTGACCAGGTTGGTTGCCCCCGGACCAAGCGTTGCAAGACATACGCCCGCTTTACCCGTCAACCGGCCATAGGCATCGGCGGCGAAGGCGGCGGCTTGCTCATGCCGGCACAATACGAAATCGATTTTGGAATCCAGCAGCGAGATCATGGTGTCGGCGTTTTCCTCGCCCGGCACGCCGAAGATCCGCTCGACCCCTTCTTCCTCTAGGCATTTCACAAAAAGATCAGATGCTTTCATGGTACTTCCCCCTTAGGTGCTCCCAAACTGAAGACTATTGATAACTGTTTCTATCTGTTTCCGTCATCCCCGCCACCCAGACGGGAATAGGACGGTATTTATTTGAAGTGGTCTGAACGTAGGACCATCATTTTTTCGATCTGCATTTCATGGATGGTGTAGGGAATGCCCCCGACACCATGCCCAGAGGTCCGGGCACCAGCGAAAGGCATCCAGTCAACCCGGAAGGCCGTATGCTCATTGACCATGATCGCGGTTCCGTCGAGACGGTTATAGGCGCGCATGGCGGTATCAATGCTTTCGGTGAAGACAGCTGCCTGGAAGCTGACGGGCAGGCTGTTCGCCGTGTCGATAGCCGCGTCCAGATCGTCATAGCTATAGACGCAGATCACCGGACCGAAGATCTCGTTCTTGGAGATCGTGCAATCCTGCGGCGGGTTCAGCAGAACCGTTGGCTTGTAGCAACTGTCGGAGATTTTCTCTCCGCCCGTTATCAACGTTGCCCCTTTTTCAACGGCTTCTGAAACCCAGTCAGCGATGCGCTGGCATTCCTTGTGGTTGATGATCGGCCCAACTTCCGTATCCGGCAGGGTCGGATCGCCAACTTTCATCGCAGCACCAAGCTTACCCAGGCGATCTGCTACTTCCTGCGCGATGGTGCTATGGGCAAAGACCCGTTGTACCGAAACGCAGACTTGGCCGGCGTGATAGAAGCCGCCCTTGGCGATGCGGGGCAGGTTTGCATCCAGATCCGCGTCAGCCGCGACAATGGCCGGTGCGACCCCGCCATGCTCCAGCGCGCAACGTGCACCCGGTGCAAGCTTCGAGCGCAGCATCCACCCGACCTTGGACGAGCCGATAAAGGCGAAGAAAGCAACGCGCGGATCGGAGACGAAGGCCGTTGCGAGATCATGGCTTTCCGGAATGATCATCTGCGCCCAGCCGTCGGGCAGTCCCGCTTCGGCCAGGATGTCGAGGAAGGCCTTGCAGCTCATGGCCGTCGCCGCTGCCGGTTTTACTACGACCGGGCAACCGGTTGCAACGGCGGGCGCCACTTGGTGGACGATCAGGTTGAACGGATGGTTGAAGGCGGAGACCGCCGCGACAACACCAATCGGTTCAAACTGTGTGAAGGCGACCCGGCCGGCAGAGGAACCTGTGATCCCCATCGGGATGACATTGCCGCCCTTGGTTCGAAGCTCTTCGATGCAGCCTTCAACCCCATCGGCACCGCGATCGATTTCAACCAGGGAATCCGGCAGTGGCTTGCCGCCTTCGCGTGCAGCTTCGACCGCCAGCTCTTCGCGGCGTTCCTTGATGATTTCCGCGGCTTTGCGCAGGATTTCGATGCGCTGGGTTTTCGGCAACCACGCATCCCGGTTTCGGTAAAGCCCATGCGCTGTCGCCAGTGCGTTTTCCACCGCCGCTGCATCCGCAGTTGGCAGGCTACCGATCTCGGCCCCATCAAAGGGTGCCGTTACCGTGATTGAACCCATTCGTATCCCCCTGTCTTCCCCAAAAATTCACTCTGACATTCGCCTTATGGCACATCAAGATGACAGTTTCCCGCCTTTCGGCCCTAAATTGCAAGGGAAAGCGTTGTTAAATTTAGTTGATCGTTTTTGCAGGTGGGTAAGAGACACCCGTCTCAACCTTATTTCGCTATTGGAAACCCGCGACGACGGCGCCCAGAAGCTCGGCGCGATGCATCAGGGCATGGCCTTTTGCCGAAAGTATGCGGCCATCCAGCCAGATTGGTGCGCAACGGCTTTCTCCGCCACGAAGGCTCCGCCATTCCAGGCATAAGGCGTTATCTTCAGGGCGCAGCCACCAGCGCCCGAAGTCTTTCTCCGCATGCTCATCGGCGTAGGTCGCGATGCCCCCATTCAGGAAGTAGACGTGATAGCGTGTCCCATCACCGCGCTTTCCGGCGACTGTGTTGCCAATCATCACGCCAACAAACATCGCCCCCTTCAACTGCCGGCCATTTTCTGCGTATGTCGCATGCACAGGCGGCGTCATCGCAGCAATAAGAATTGCAACGCCCAGGAAACAAATTGTGCGATAGGCCGGGAAGGCCATGCAGGTGAACTCCGATCCTTCTAAAGGCACCCCCGGACGTGTATCTGCGCCGGCGATCATTCTGTCAGTTCAATACCCGCCCTCACGTTAGAACATAGTGTCTTTCGCTGAGGTCGACCGTGAGGCAGTTCACAATAAGAGTGAACAACCTTTCTGTTATCGCGATTCCCAATAGAGCCGTTAGATCGCAAAATTGCTCGTTTGCGAAGTCAACGTCGCGAATTGACCGGTGAGTGTCGGATGGTGCGAGAAAAAGCTTCTGCGAAGCGGTAACACTTTGGCAAATTTCAACGAAGGTCGTTAGGGCCCCTCCAGGAAAGGCGTTAAATTCATGAAATCCCACGCACAAGCGGTCGTTATCGGTGGCGGAGTCGTCGGCGTTTCGGTGCTGTATCACCTGACGAAAATGGGTTGGAAGGACGTCGTCCTGATTGAACGCTCTGAGCTGACCTCCGGCTCTACATGGCATGCGGCGGGGGGGTGCCACACCCTCAACTCCGATCCTCAGGTCGCAAAGCTGCAGTCCTATACGATCGAGCTTTATAAGGAGATTGAAGAAATCTCCGGTCAGGAAACCGGGTTTCGCCTGACGGGCGGTGTCTTCCTCGCCGTGACGCCGGAGCGGATGGAACTCCTGAAGGTTATGCAAAGCCAGGAGAAGCTGCTCGGGATCGAAACCGAACTGCTGACACCCAAGGAATGCGAGAAGATCCTGCCGATCATGGATCCGGACCAGTTCCGGGGCGCGCTCTATACGCCGATGCATGGCCATCTGGCACCTGCGGATGTGACCCATGCCTATGCCAAGGCGGCGAAGATTCAGGGTGCGGAGATTTATCTGCGCAACCGGGTCACCGACACAGTCCAACGCCAGGATGGCACTTGGGATGTGGTGACGGAGCAAGGCACGATCCATACGGATCACGTGGTTAATGCCGGTGGTCTCTGGGCGCGGGAATGCGGGCGCATGGTCGGTTTGGAACTGCCGATCCTCGCCATGGAGCATATGTATCTGATCACCGAAGACATGCCGGAAGTGGCTGAGGTCAACCGCACAACGGGCAAGGAAGTGCTCCACGTCGTCGATCCGGATGGCGAGATCTACATGCGCCAGGAACGGGGCGGCATGTTGATGGGTACCTACGAGAAGGGCGGCGTTCCCTGGTCACCGAAGGAAACCCCGTGGGACTTCGGGCATGAACTGCTGCAGGAAGATATCGACCGGATCGCGCCGTCTCTGGAAGTCGGCTTCGCACACTTCCCGCCTTTCCAACGGGCGGGGATTAAACAGATCATCAACGGTCCCTTCACCTTCGCACCAGATGGTAACCCGTTGGTCGGCCCGGTCCGTGGCCTGAAGAACTACTGGGTTGCCTGTGGCGTCATGGCCGGGTTCAGCCAGGGCGGCGGCGTTGGCTTGTCGCTCGCCAGCTGGATGGTCAATGGCGATCCGGGCTTCGATATCTGGGGTATGGATGTCGCGCGCTTCGGCGACTGGACGACGATGGCCTACACCAATGCCAAGGTCCGGGAGAACTATTCACGCCGCTTCAAGGTTACCTTCCCCAATGAGGAACTGCCTGCCGCGCGTCCCCTGCGCACCACGCCGATCTATGAACGCCAGAAGGCAATGAATGCCGTCTTCGGGGTCGCCTATGGTATGGAGCAGGCGCTTTGGTACGCGCCGGAGGACATGGAGCCGGTTGAGAACATCACCTTCCTGCGCTCCAATGCTTTCCCGCATATCAAGGCGGAAGCGAAGAATGTGCGGGAGAATGTCGGGGTTTGCGACATCTCCTCCTTCGCGAAATATGAAATCACCGGGCCGAATGCGGAGAGCTGGTTGAACCGTATTCTGGCGTGCAAGATGCCGAAGGCCAGTCGCATGACGCTCGCCCCGATGCTGAATGATCAGGGCAAGGTCATCGGTGACTTCACGCTCGCCAAGCTCAGCGACGAACGCTTCTTCATCTTCGGCTCTGGCATGGGTGAGGTCTATCACATGCGCTGGTTTGAAGAGCACATGCCGGAAGACGGCGGGGTCGATATCCGCCCCTATGGCATGGGGCTGCTGGGTCTTTCCATCGCCGGGCCGAATTCCCGGGCGGTGCTGGAGAAGCTGACCGGCGAAGATTGCTCAAAGGACGCCTTCAAATTCCTCGATATCAAGGAAATGTCGGTTGGTATGGTGCCGGCGCTGGTGGGCCGTGTGACCTTTACCGGCGATCTTGGTTACGAGATGTGGGTGAAGCCGGAACTGCACGCTCGTCTTTTCGACGACATCCTGGCAGCCGGCGCTGAGTTCGGCATCAAGCCCTTCGGCGCACGCGCCATGCGGTCCCTCTCGCTGGAGAAGAGCTTTGGATCTTGGGCGACCGAATACCGTCCGATCTATGGCCCCTTCGCTGCCAATATGGGTCGCTTCGTCGATCTGACGAAGAACGACTGCATCGGCCTGGAAGCCGCCCGGCGGGAGAAGGAAGAAGGCCCGGAAAAGCGCCTGGTCACCTTCACGGTCGATGTGAACGAAATCGACGTTATGGGGAACGAGCCGATCTATCGCGATGGTAAGATCGTCGGCTATGTCACCTCCGGCATGTTCGCCCACCATATCGACCAGTCAGTCGCCATGGGCTATGTCCCCAACGACATGGCCGATGACGAAAGCCAGGGCGCCTTCGAAATCGAAATCTTCGGCGACATGCGCCCGGCCACGATCTCAACCCAACCACTCTGGGATCCGAAAGCGGAGCGCATGCGGGGGTAGGATCCGAGAGATTTGTTGTAACGCAAGAGGCAACACGTGCTTCACAATTGGCATTCACTACTATAAGATTGAAATCCTGATTGAAATTCTTCGGGAGACGATCCTGTGCCATCACTGTTTTTTACCCCGCTTGTGTTTATGGCTGGTGTCGTCCTAGCTGTCGCATCTGGCGCCTCCACGACATCTGCGTGCGGCGGAGATGACGGTGGTATTGCCGCCGGCGACATGGTTGCCGAGACCGCGATCGCGCTGCATTTCGACAGTATCGACTTTGCACGATCCAGCGGTGGGGATGTGGGCTCCTCCAGTTCCGCCGGTCCCGACATCGCCTTCGCGGCGCTCTCTCCAGCCCTCCGGCTAGTCGTTGTCGCCCATGCGCCCGTCGCCTCGGAAACATCCGTTGTTGCACGGACGAGCTTGACCGCCGACAGTATTGTTCTATTCGAACGTCTTGCTGAAGCACGAATGCAAATCGATGCGACACCGGCCGGATCGGATCTCGCGCTCAATGATACTGAAATCGTTAATGTCTGCTAGCGGCCCGTCGTTGTTGTCAATGAAGTGGCTGCTTGTCGGCTTGGTCGCAACGCTGTGCAGCGCCTGCGTCGCCGTTGATACGAAATGGAATCGGCCCACCAAAACGGCTGTACGGCTCCATACCGAGCGCGTAAGCGAAGCCCGGGCCGAGTTGGTCGATGGTTTTCGCGATACCCTCGAAACAGCCGCGGCAAACCCGGATTTCGACCAGGAGATCGTGCGTTTTCTCCAAGCCCATAAATCCGCGCTGCAAGCCTACGACATTGATGCTTTCGCCGGGTTCATTACCGACGACTTCCAGAGAACGACCGTCGTGGACCAAGACACCGCCAAGGTAGAAACGCGCGCGCAATTTTTGAATGCGCGGAAAACCTGGTCGCGAGAACCGCCGCCGCGGCGTAACGCGCGATATGCTATCGGCGATATGGAAGTATCCGCCAATGGGGTTCATGCATCGGTCCATCTCTCCATATCTTTAGAAACCAAGTATTTTACGACGCGATCGCTGGTTCAACTGGCGCTTAGAAGAGACGGGCCGGATTGGAAACTCACCGATAGCAGCTGGATCCCACTGCATCCCCGGAACGCGCTCGCGAACGATGTCACGTATCTCCTTGTTCCGGACGGGAAGCTCGGTCTGCCGCTGGACAGTTTCAAGGCAAGCTTTGATGCGAGCGCACTCACGCAAGGGCCGGACCGTCTACTTGATGAGGCGGCGCTGTCTTCCCAGGATGTACTCCGCGCCATGCGATGGTACAATTTGGTCATCATCTTTAAGGAAGCCCCGCCGCCCGGCGCGGTGATCGAACCGGGCATGACCTATCATCAGCCCACGAAGAATTTCACCTTTTCGGTTCGCCACGTGGTCCGGGAAGAGACCCCATTCTTCGTCATGATTCTTCGTACCTTCCTACATGGACCTCCAAAGGTGCGTGCGACACTTCGTGTGTTCATCGACAACGTTCCAGTTCTCATCGAGCCGATCGTAACTGGGTAGCGCGGTGGCCAGCTTCATGGGGCACCGATCGTGTGAAAGAGAAAATGACGAAATTTCAAGGGATAATTATCACCGTTACCCTGTTGTCGATCACCGCATGCGGCCTTTCACAGGATAGTACGGAGAACCGAGCAAAGCTGTCGTAGAGGTCGGTCGAGCCAGAACAGCGCTATCTCGGCATCATGCCGGCGGTCGCCTCAGGCGCAATGGGGGCGAAGTTGGTTTGCTTCTATCCCAAGAATGCAATGAGCGAACACCACACACATCAGACGAGCATCGCGCTGTTCGATCCTGAGTTCGGGCTGCCGCTCGCCTTCATGGACGGCCGGTTGATTACCGAGATGCGGACAGCGGCGACCTCGGTAGCCATCACCAAAGCGGCGGCATAACCGGACAGCCGTGTCCTCGCCCTGATCGGCAGTGGCGTACAGGCGTCCGCGCATCTCGCCGCGCTCAGTGAACTCTACCGCTTTGATGAAGTCCGTGTCTGGAGCTGTACACCGGCGAATGCCGAAGACTTTGCCGCGACCCACGGTGCGAGAGCGACCGCCGCCGAGGATGCTGTGGACGGCGCCGATATTGTCGTCTGCGCGACCAACGCGATTGAGCCGGTTTTGAGAGGCGAATGGCTGAAACCGGGCGCGCATGTGAACGCCGTCGGCTCACCCCGCCCGAACTGGCGCGAACTAGACGACGCGGCCATGCGGGAGACCCTCATCGTCGGTTCACGGGATGCGGCCATGAAGGAAGCGGGCGATGTCATCCTTTCGGGCGCGTCGATCCATGCCGAGGCCGGAGAGATCCTGGGCGGCTCGGTATCTCTCGACCCGGCGCGGACAACTATTTTCAAGTCGGTCGGTATCGCAATCGAAGACATCGCTGCGGCCCGGCTTGTCCACGACCGCTACAAACGCAGGAACGAATAAAGGCAGGTTCCCCGCGCCGTTTCCGTCAAGAACGGACATAATCTAGTCCCGTTGAAAATCCACATGCAGATGGTTGCCATCGGGGTCGTGGAGGTTCACTTGGGTGATGTCTGTGCCCGGGACCTCGGCGAGGCGATAGGGGATGTTGGCGGTCTTTAGCACGGCCAGGAAGGCATCCATGTCGGTTGCGGAGAAGGCGAAGTGCTCAAGGCTCAGGGCTTCTGGCGGGGCCGGTGTCTCTTTCACGTCGACCAAATGCACGAAGGGATGGCCATCGAGATACATCCAGGCACCGTCGAAGGGGAAGTTCGGGCGCCACCCTTCTCCCATTCCCAGAATGTCACGATAAAAGGCCCGCGACCGGTCCAGATCCGCAGTGCGAATGTTTACATGATCGAGTTTTGTGAGCGGCATGGCGGTAGTATCGCACCCCTTTTTGAGGGTCGCCAAGGGAAAAAGAAGAGCCGCGTATCGTTGCCATCCTCACATAGCGGCAATTTCCCCGGTGGCAACGCCGTGTTGAATTCCCTAGACTAAAGCTCTTCGGAACGTTGGGGAGCCGCTCGAAGATGAGCAACGCGCTATCGCTATTGCGGGAAATTGCAGAGACCCTGGGGGCGCCATCCGCCAATCTGCCATCGGGCTACCGTATGGCGGGGGAGGATGCGGATGCCGAGGACATGCTGGCAGACGCGCCGGTCCGGCCTTCGGTTGATCCCGATTTTAAGTATAGCTCCGGCCCTGACATGATGTCCGATCACCGGATGCCGACGCTCGATCCCGGAACCAAGACAATTGCCGGTGAAACACCCAACCAGGCCTTGCCGGCGGAATTGTTCATTCGCTACGAAGATGTGAACGGCAATGTTTCTCTGCGGTCGATCACCATGCGCGGTGTCAGCGCCGACACGGATGGTGCCGTCCTGTTGCGGTGCTTCTGCCATTTGCGTGGGGAACCGCGGATCTTCCGCGCCGGGCGCATATTGGATGCGGTGGATAGTGTAACCGGCAAACATTGGGAGCCGCCGACCGGCTTCCTGCGCTATTGGGGTGAGGCAAAGACCGAAGAGGCCCCGGCTGATGGGACCCTGGAAGCGTTGAAGTCAGCCCGGCATGGCGTGATCATTCTGACCTTCCTTGCCCAATGCGATGGGCGGCAGGATATCGCAGAAACCGAGATCATCATCGAGTATCTGCTGCAATATGCCTATAAGCATGAGATCAATCCGGAACGGCTGGCGGAGTTTATGTCCCGCTTGAAGCCGGACAAGACAGCCTTCTTGGAAAGTGCGGAGGCCTTGGCCTCTGGGAACGGGGAAACCACGCTGGAAAATGTTCTGGTTTTCGCTGGGCGGCTCATTCAGGCCGATGGTGTGCTGCATGACAATGAGCGTGAATTTGCTGCCAGGCTTATGTCATTCCGGCAGACGGGCAATGGATAACGCCTAGCCGATAACGTTGCCTGTGGCGGGTGTGCGATATCGCGATTACCCTTTCTTCAGCGACACGGACCGGCCGGCCCAATCAGGAAGCGCCGCCGGTATCGCGGCCTTTATCGCCTCAAATATAGGATCGGGGAATGCTGTCGGGCGACCCGCCCGCGTGTCGTAATGCAGCATGTTGCATTCGAAGGTCGCGCGCTCTGTCCCATCGACCGTCATCGAATACCCGATGCGCATCAGTTTCGGCACCACATCCAGGATTATGCCATGGACTTGCATTACTGCCGGCGCGCGGACTTCCTGCACATAGCGCAGATGGCTTTCAAGCGTGTATAGAGCGCAGCCGGTTTCTTCGAAATAGGCAACGCCAATCCCGAACATATCCTGCAGCTTCCAGGTCGTATTGGAGAAGGGCACGAGGTAATACGCTTCGTTCAAATGGCCATAGGCATCCAGCCAACTTTCTTGAAGTGGTTCTTCATGCAAATTGCTGAGATCCATGATGTCCTCCTCCTCCGCTATACCTGACTCTGCGCCTGCCTGTGGGCCCGACCATACGACTGACCATGCACTTGCGCTTCATGGGGCCGATTGGGGACCGCGAGGTCAATCGAAAATTCAAATCCGGTCTTTAAAAATAGTCGTGCGCCTTCCGCGTATTCTCGGTGTATGAGCGTTAGGTCAAAGACTGTATGAGGCAGCTGGAACGATGGCATCCCTGGACCAAACCGAAGGCTTTTCCCCACCCCCGCTGACTACCGGGAATGAGGTGGGGGAGGAAGACGGCAACTCGTCACTTGCCATCGGGTTTATCCTGGGCGGGATGTTTCTGTTCTCCCTGCAGGATGTCTTGATGAAGTATTTGAGCACGCAATATGCCGTGACGCAGGTCGTGCTGCTGCGCTGTCTGGTCAGTGGCTTGGTGTTGTTCGGGCTCGTGGTCTGGCGGACAGGGATGAATGGGTTTTCGGTCAAACGCCCGTTTCTGATCTATCTGCGCGGCACCTTGATGTTTGCGTCCTACATTTGCTTTTTTCTGGCTCTAGCGGCGCTGCCGATCGCCATCGCGGTGGCACTTGTATTCACGACACCGATGATCGTTACCGCGCTGTCCGCCCCCATCCTGGGGGAGAAAGTAGGCGGAAGGCGTTGGGTTGCTGTCCTTTTTGGGTTCGCAGGCGTGCTGTTGATCAACCGTCCCACCGCGGAAGGCTTTGATCCGGCCATGTTGTTGGCCCTCGCGGCGGCGGTGTTCTATGCGTCCAGCATCATCATGGCCCGTCAGTTGAAAGCCTCAGCCGATGGGGCTGCTATGGGCTTTCATTCCAATATCTGTTTCCTTGCCTGGGCTGCATTGATCGGTCTGCATGTCTGGCATGGCGGTTACCTGCCGCCGGATGCCGGGCCATCGCTTGGCTTCATGCTCCGCGCCTGGACCATGCCGGAATTCTGGGACCTGATGATGATCTGGGCCTGCGGTGGATTGGCAGGCGTCGGACTGTTCATGATCACGGAAGCCTATCGCCAGGCGGCGGCCAGCCTTGTCGCACCGTTCGAATATGTCTCGATCCTGCTCGGCGCGCTATGGGGGTTTATCTTTTTTGATAGTCTGCCGGACCCGATTGCGGCGCTCGGCATGGCGGTGATTATCGGCAGTGGCCTATACATCGCCCATCGAGAACGGGTGCGCGGCAAGAAACCGAACACCGGCTCCCAAATCAGACCGCGCGCCTAAGCCGTTCTGCAGAGCTATCAGTATTAGACCGCAACGGCGGCCTGTTCGTCCCCGATGATATCGGAAAGGTTGATCCCGACGATGCCTTCCAGCACTGCAGCATCGGCAAACTCGCCGGCCTCTCCGGTGCCTTCCTGATTGACCTGGACGACAGTGTTGCCATTGCCGTCTTCAGCCAAGCGGATGAAGTTCGACAGGTCTGCTTCCGCATCTGCATTGACGAGTTGAGAGACATCCAAGACATCGCCTTCTTCGGTCGAGAAGTCGGTGATGCGGTCCGTGCCGCCGCCTTGCTTGAGCACGAAGACGTCGCCACCGCTGCCGCCGGTCAAGGTGTCGTCACCGGCGCCGCCATCCAGTCGATTGCTCTCTGCATTACCGATCAGGCGGTCATCGAAGTCGGAACCAATGGCATTTTCGACATTGGTGACCACATCATTGCCCTCGCCGGAGACAGTCCCGCCGGAGAAATCGACAGTGACGGCTTCGTCGGCAGATGAATAGTCAACCGTGTCGGTACCAGCACCGCCATCAAGGACGTCGTCTCCCCCGCCGCCGGACAACACATCATTGCCTGCGCCACCGGACAACACATTGTTGCCGTCATCGCCGGTCAGGGTGTCATCATGATCCGAGCCGACGGCATTCTCGATATTTGAGAAAGTGTCATTCTCAGCGCCCCGGACTGTCTGAGAGACGAAATCCACCACAACCGCGCCATCCGACCCGCTATAGTCAATCGTGTCATTGCCCGCACCGCCATCGATATGATCGGTGCTTTCAATCATCCAATCGCCGGCAGCGGAAACCTCGATATCGTCAATTCGAACGCCTTCGTCACTTCCGGTCGCGTCGGCGGTGATCGCAAGCTGGAGCTTGCCTTCATCGTCCAGGGTTGCCGTTAGGCTGTGGCTCTTCTTGCCTTTGCTGCTATCGGAAAGGACTTCCTCTCCATTTACAGATAGTTTCAGGTGATCCTGTAACCGGCCGCGGGTATCCCAACTGCCGAAGGTTTGAGCATCGAACTCAATCGTCACGGTTTGACCGGCATTTTCCACCCCGAAGTTATAGGTCTTGGAGGCCGTTTCGTCCTTGCCGATGCGCAAGCGCCCGCCATTTCGGTCGATGCCGTCGCCCGTCCAGCCGGATGTATCGCTGGAGAAGTCATCCCGGGCCAAAACAGTACCATCGGAAACGGAAAGGGTTGCCGTATCTGCGGCCTTAACCACATCATTGCCGTCGCCGCCGATCAGCGTATCAACGCCGTCCGTGCCGAAAATCTCTGTCCCCGCGGGGGTCGCTGCTTCTGTCCCTGCAGCGGCAGCTGCGTTTGTCACGGTCTCGAAAACCGCGCCTTCATCTCGACGGTCATCAAGAGGGTCCGGGCCGCGCCGGGCGGCGCCTCGTTCATTGTCGAGACCGCGCGGATTGGATTGCGGGCCATCCCCGACACGTCCCGGCAGGTCGTCATTGGCAAATTGGCTGGATGTGCCGCCAACCGCTTGAGCCGACCCCGCCGCCGTATCCAGATCGTCGAGTTCTTCGGAGAGCTTAAAGATCAAGGATTCGTCATCCAGCAATTCCAGCGGCGGGATTTCCTCGCCGGTGGGGGTGGAGACGTGATCAATACTGTCTTGCGCCAGGATCCCTACATAATCCTCAACCATCACCACCTGACCATCCGGGGTGATAAGGATTGCGTCATGGCCGATCAGCTTTGAGAAAGCGATATCCGCGACGTTTAGAGGAATCCGCAGGGCGCGCGTCGTAATATCTGCGGCGCCAATAACGGTTGCCTGAGCCAGGACCCCTTGTGGCACTGTCTCAGTCGCTTGGGTCAACAAATCGATCAGCCGGTCGGCTGCCATATTGCCGTTCACTGTCGTTTCATTCGCCATATCCGTTGCCTTTCAAACCAATGACCGAAACCACGTTTCTCTAAAAGATGGGTATTCTTGGTAAGAATCCCATCAATTTCGGTCGAACACGCGTTCTGCGCCCCATAATGAGGTGGTTCTTAGCGAATTGGTGGATATCTGTCTGTGTCGGCTGTCACAGCGGGTTTCTGGCTGGGAATCCGCTGTGGAGGCTGGAAGGTTAGTCGCCGAAGCCGGAGCCTGCCTTGCGGTACTCGTCGCGCGGTGGCGCAAATACGTCGAGTACACGGGCGCCGTCGGGCCCGGCGCGTACCGTATGTTCGACGCCGCCGGGTGTGCGCCAGAAATCTCCGGCCTTCACCTCGGTTTCGACACCATCTTGGGTGCGGATAAGGCTACCTTCCAGCAGGACACCCCATTGTTCCTGCGGATGTGAGTGCAGGGTTCCGACCGAATTTGGCGCGAGGACCACCACGGATAACATCGCCTGATCACCAGGGAAAATTCGGGTGTTGATGCCGGGGGCCAGCTCTCGCTTGATGCCTTGTTCCGGATCATTGAGGTTGAAAAACGTATTGTCGGTGCTCATCGCATTTATCCCTCATTCTACGACAGGCAGGATTGCACTGTGTTGGAGCCAAAAGGGTGGTCGGGAGCCTACATGCCGGCGACAGTCATACGGGCCACATGAATCGTCGGGGCGTTCGTCCCATATTCAAAGGTCAGGTCATCCGCAGGGGTCATCGACTTGAACATGTCTTTTAGATTTCCGGCGATTGTCACTTCGCTGACCGGATAGGTTTTCTCGCCCTTTTCGATCCAGAAGCCGGCGGCGCCACGGCTGTAGTCGCCGGTAACCCCATTGACGCCCATCCCCATCAAGCTTGTGATATACAATCCTTCATCGATATCTGCGATCAGGGCTTCCGGGCTTTCTGCGCCGGCGTGAAGATAGAGGTTCGTGGTGCTCGGGTTTGGCGGGCCACCGGCGCCGCGAGAGGCTCTTGCCGTCGTCTTCAAACCCAGTTGACGGGCCGTGCGCAGGTCCAGAATCCAGGTTTTCAGCACCCCATCGGAGACCAGATCCATCGGCGCATTGGCGATGCCTTCCGCATCGAAAGGCTTGGACCCCAGGCCGCGCGGGCGATGCGGGTCGTCGGTAATCGTCAGGCCCGGTGCCATCACCATCTCCCCCATCGATTTCTGCAGGAAGCTCGTGCCGCGCGCGATGGCGGCGCCATTCACTGCAGACGCAAGGTGCCGGACAAGGCTGCTCGAAATTCGAGGGTCAAAGACGACAGGGACTTCTCCCGTCGGTGGTTTGCGCGGCGCGAGCCGTGACAAGGCCCGGCGGGCTGCCCGTTCGCCAACCTCTGTCGGGGATTTCAGATCGGCGCCGTGAACAGCGGTGGTGAAGTCATAATCCCCTTCCATCTCCGTGCCTTCCCCGGCGATGACGGAGACACCAATGGAGTGGCGGGAGCCTTCATAGGTGCCCAGGAACCCATTGCTTGCGCCCAGCGTAACAGTCCAGCGCGCCCAATCGGCTTCGGCACCTTCGGAGTTCGTGATGCCGTCCATAGCGCGTGCCGCGTCCTCGGTTTCCCGGGCGCGTTCGATCAATGTCTCCGCTGAGGGTTCTTCCGGATCATTCATATCCAGATCCGGCGGGGTATCCGTCAAAATCTGGTCCGGGTCGGCGATACCGGCATAGGGGTCATCCGGCACGGCCTTGGCCATGGCGATGGCGCGGTCGATTAAGACGTCCAGGGCTGCGCGGCTCCAATCATTGGACGATACGACAGCCTGTTTCGGGCCAACGAAGACCCGCAACCCCAAATCTTGTTCTTCTGACCGTTCCAGTTTCTCCATTTTGCCGAGACGCTGTGCGTGGCTGAGGGAGACGGCGACACCGGCCACGGCATCTGCCGCATCGGCCCCGGCCTTTTTTGCGCGAGAAATCAAATCGTCGACGATATCGGCGGCCGAAGAACTGTCGGTCATATAATGCTTCCTTGAGGTTTTAACGTATCTGTGGACGGCCCTGCTTTGGGCGGGTTCAAGCCTGAAATATGTGGGGTTGGTCGTGCCCCAGGGAAAGACCTGTTATTGCAAAAGTCCCATGATCCCAATGAAAGTGAAAGCGGCAATCCCGACCAAAGCCATCACAATTTGTATTCTTGCCCGTTTCAGGCTGGGTGACAGGTCCGGCAAGTCGTTCGGGTCCTTGTCCTGATCAATCGTGTAGTGCCGAGGCCCGCGCTGGCGGTTTTGCCGCCGCAGCATGATCCAGAACAGTCCCAGCACGATGAGACCGATTATCGCGACCGTGTTCGGTTCGTTCTGCATGAAGGCCCCCAACCATTCCATCGCGTTCACCCTTATTCCTCGCTCTGTTGGCGCTTACTCTTTTGGTCTCTAAGTCTGCCGATCAATCGCGCGCCACCCGATATCCCCGCGGCAGAAACCGTTTTCCCATTCGACCAGATCAACGGCTTCATAGGCGCGCTTTTGTGCCTCCGCAGTATCTGCTCCCAGCGCGGTGACATTCAAGACACGTCCGCCCGTGGCAGTAAGCTGGCCCTCTGCATCCCGACCTGTGCCAGCATGAAAGATCGTCACGTCCTCTAAGGCTACAGCCTTGGAAAGATCGGTGATCGGCGTTCCCTTATCATAGCTGCCCGGATAGCCTTTCGAGGCGAGAACGACGTTGAGCGCCGTTTCCGGATACCAGCGCAAGTGAAAACGGTCGAGTTGCCCATCGGCGGAAGCGATTAGCCCCGGCAGAAAGTCCGACATCACGCGCATCAACATCACCTGACATTCAGGATCACCGAAGCGCACATTGTATTCGATAACTTTAGGCCCCGTCGCCGTAATCATCAGGCCGATGAACAGGACACCCTGGAAGGGGCAGCCTTCGGCCTTCATTGCTGCGACGGTTGGGTTCAGGATCGTGTCGATTATCGATTGCTCAACCGCCTCGGTTGCGACCGGAGCCGGGGAATAGGCGCCCATACCACCGGTATTCGGGCCGGTATCGCCTTCACCGACGGCTTTGTGGTCTTGCGCGGATGCCAGGGGCAAGGCTGTTTCCCCATCCACCAGGGCGAAGAAGGATAGTTCTTCTCCCTCCATGAATTCTTCGACCACCAATTCTGCGCCAGCATCCCCGAAGGTCTTGTCGGTCATTGCCGCATCGACGGCTGCAAGAGCCTCCTCAACCGTTTGAGCGACCGTGACGCCTTTCCCGGCTGCCAGGCCATCCGCCTTTACGACGATTGGGGCGCCTTTTTCTTGGATGTAGGCTTTTGCGGCATCGGCATCTGTGAAGCGTTCGTAATCTGCGGTTGGGATTCCGTAGTTGCGGCAGATATCTTTACTGAAGCCTTTGGAACCTTCCAGCCGCGCCGCAGCGGCGCTGGGGCCAAAGGTCTTGATCCCGGCATCCCGCAATCTGTCAGCCATGCCGGCCACCAGCGGTGCTTCCGGCCCGACAACAACGAAATCCATTGCTTCTTCGCGGGCGAATTTGACGATCCCGGCGATGTCTTCGGCGCCAATGGGAACACAGGTTGCGTCCTGCGCGATCCCGGCATTGCCCGGCGCACAGTAGAGGGCTGAGCAAAGCGGCGATGATGCAATCGACCAGCACAGGGCATGTTCCCGCCCGCCAGATCCGACAACCAGGATTCGCATCGAATAAATTCTCCCACATAATCAAATTGGACAAGGGAAAGACCCTCAGATGCAAATTTAGGCGCCCGTCAGGCTACCGCATCATTTGGATTCGTCTCTACCTCTTCTTCGGCCCCCGGCATATCATGACAATCGGCCTCAGAAAACAGGGTCATGCCGGAAGACAGCACAGAAACAACCGGACCTTGGGCCGTAATATCGTCAATGCGCAACAAACCACCCCCCTGCCGATGCTCATAGAACCGGAAACCATCCGGCGAGCGCATGGCCTGAAAGTAACTTGGTGTCATCGCGATGATATAATCCCCTTGTTTTATCCGGTCCAATAATGGTGCCAGGTAATGCGGCTTTTGGACGTGATGAAAATCATCCAATAAAGTAAAGTAACGCCACAGGGTCTGCGTCCCGTTTGTGATAATCGGATAAAGCCCTGCAGGATTTGCGCGGTTGTTCATTCTTTTTTCTCCCACCATTAGATATTGATGGGTGTATTCTCGTCTTACTATTGGCTTGATTGAGGCACGAAAGTGGCGATTTATTGTTATCGGAGGTCGCTGTAGTTTATTTTTCGCAATCATAAATAATCATAACGAAATTTGCCCCTGTCTCGATTTGCGTGCCCTTGGGGAATCGGGTTCGGTTAGTGTCCACCCGCAGCGGGATCTACTCCAAGGAACACAGGCCAGTGTCGGATCGCTTTAACAATCTTCCTGAATTGAGCGTCAGCGAGTTGTCCGGCGCGCTGAAGCGCACGGTGGAAGAAGCCTATGGCCGTGTCCGGGTGCGTGGTGAAATTTCCGGCTTCAAGCGCGCTGCTTCCGGCCATCTCTATATGGCGATCAAGGATGAGAATGCGGTTCTGGACGGCGTCTGCTGGCGGGGGACTGCTGGACGGCTGCCCATCCGACCGGAAGACGGATTAGAGGTGATCGCAACCGGGCGGATCACGACCTATCCCGGTCGATCAAAATATCAGATCGTTATTGAGGACATGGAAGCGGCAGGGGAAGGCGCGCTGCTGAAGCTGCTGGAGGAACGGCGGCGCAAACTGGCGGAAGAAGGCCTGTTTGCGGAAGAAAGGAAACGTCCGCTTCCCTATCTGCCTGAGGTCATTGGGGTGGTTACCTCCCCAACCGGGGCGGTCATTCGTGACATTCTGCATCGGCTGAATGATCGCTTTCCGCGCCGGGTTTTGATCTGGCCGGTTATCGTTCAAGGGGATGGCGCGGCGGAAAAGGTGGCTGCCGCCATCGCTGGTTTCAATAGACTGGAAAAGGACGGCATGGTGCCGCGCCCAGACTTACTGATTGTTGCCCGAGGCGGCGGGTCGCTGGAAGATCTTTGGGCCTTTAATGAGGAGGTTGTCGTTCGCGCTGCGGCAGCAAGCGACATTCCGCTGATCTCTGCCGTGGGGCATGAGACGGATACAACTTTGATTGATTTCGCCTCAGACCGGCGGGCGCCGACTCCGACGGCGGCGGCAGAGATTGCGGTGCCGGTTCGGGCCGACCTGATGGCGGAGGTCGCGGATCGGGGACGTCGACTGGATCAGGCTTCGCATCGCGGGCTGGATCAACGCCGACAGTATCTGGAAGGATTGGGCCGCGGTCTTTCCCACCCGCGAAGACTGCTCGAAAGTGCGTCTCAACGATTGGACGATGGCGCAGAGCGATTGGTGGGCGCGCTCCCAAGGCTGTTGAAGGACCGGGGGCAGAGACTGGATGCTGCGTCTGCGCGGTTGACCTCGCCGGCTCAGATGTTGCGTCGGATGGCGGAGACGCTGTCTGATCGGTCCGCGCGTCTTTTGGAGGCGGGGCCGCGTGCCATTGAACGCCCAGCAATGAGATTCGCGGATTCTCGAGCGGGGGTTCGGATGGACGCAGCGATAGAACAGCGCTTGGGCCGGGGCGAAGAGCGGCTGGGCAATCTGGCCCGCCAGTTGGAGAATCTCAGCTATCGTCGGGTGCTGGAGCGTGGGTACAGCGTTGTCCGTGATCCAGATGGCAAAGTCGTGTCACGTGTTTCCGCATTACCGGAAGCGGGGCAGGTCTCCATCCAATTCGCGGACGGTGCCGTGGATGCGGCTCTGGGCGGGGCAGTCGTTACGGAAGCGGGAAAGCCTTCGGAACCGGCTCCTCAGCCGAAACGAAAGCCGCGAGCCAAGCCGTCACCGCCTGTAGATGATCAAGGGAGCCTGTTTTGATGCGTTGGTTTTTTGCGGCCTGGGCCGTCATGGCGGCTTTGTCCGTATCTGCCGTGCAAGCGGGAACTTTCGAGCTGCAAGGTCAGTTCGTGGAAGGTGGTCTCGCGCTTGGCAAGACGGAGGCGGATGCCGTCGTCCGGCTGGGTGACCGGCGGGTGCGCGTCGGGATCGACGGCACCTTCGTGCTTGGCTTCCACCGGGATGAAGAACAGGAGCTCCTGTTGAAAATTCGCCATCCTGACGGAGAGCAGACAGAGCGCTGGCTGACGATTGCCCAGCGGGATTACAACATTCAACGCATTGATGGCTTGCCGCCGAAAAAGGTCTCCCCGCCACAAGAGGTTCTGGATCGCATTTCTTCAGAAGCGGCGTTGGTCCGCAAAGCGCGTGCGAAGGACAGCCCCCTCGCCGGTTTTGCCAGCGGGTGGCGATGGCCTGTGACGGGCAGGATTACCGGCATTTTCGGATCGCAACGCATTTTGAATGGGCAACCGAAGCAGCCGCATTACGGGATTGATATTGCGGCACCGGAAGGCACCCCCTTCGTCGCGCCGGCGGATGGTGTCGTCTCGTTGGTGCATGAGGATATGTACTATTCCGGCGGCACTTTGATGGTGGACCACGGGCACGGCCTTGCCTCAACCTTTCTGCATTTGGCGACGATTGAGGTGGAAGTCGGTCAGACCGTGAAAAAGGGTGATCGTTTGGGGACGGTGGGAACCACCGGACGCTCGACTGGACCGCATCTCGATTGGCGGGTCAATTGGTTCGGCAAACGCCTGGACGCCGCGCTTCTCGTACCCGCAATGCCGACGGAATAGCGTTTACCGGCGCCGGCGCCACCCGATGGCGAAACCGGCGAGGGCGACGAGGATCGGCATTACCCCGATATTCAAAACCGCGAGACGGGTTTCCAACGTTTCGATATCCGCGTTAAGCGCCCGGTTTACTTCCCGCAACCGCCGGCGGGTATCGAGCAGCTCTTCGCGTGCCGCTTCGATTGCTTCGGCCTCATTCTCTTCGGGGTTCGACATCATGGCCTGCAGTTCTTCCAGGCGTTGGCGTAGGGCGCGTTCCTCCGCCCGGTACGTCTCTTCTGCCTGACGCTGCATGTCGTCGATTACGGAGAAGGGACGTTCACCAGTGCCTCGCCCGCGCAGACCGATCAACGCCTCAGCCCCGGCGAGGCTATCCAGCGCATTATTCAGGAAGGCACCATTATCCGAATGGGGAACACGAACCGTTTGACCGAACAGGCTGCGGGTCTGAACCCAGAAGCGGTCAACCAGCATATCCGCATCGGCCACCAGGACGACATTCAAGGGCTCGATACTTGTTGCGAGATGCGGTGGGAGTTCCTGCGCGGTTGTTTCCTCGACCGATGTTTCTTCAGATGATGTCTCTTCAGCCGATGTCTCTTCTGGGGGCGCCCCTTCTTCCGGCAACTCTTCCTCAACCACCTCTTCTTCCGGTGGGCCTTCCGGGAAGGCGGTTTCCACCTGACCGGATAGTCGGGCTGCGATCACAAATGGCGCGGTTTCGTCTGGCACAAAGCTTTCGGTCAGGGCGGCGATATCCGGCTGCTGTCCGAAACCTTCGCGGTCCATCGGGGCGGCATCGGTTGAACTCAGGATCAAGGGTTCGGCTGTAACACCCGAGGAATCTGCGAGCTCGATGATGCCGGGGGTTGGGATCAGCAATTGGTTCAACTGTGCGGTGATCGGGTCAGCCGCGTTCAAATTCTCTGGCTGCACATCCAACCAACCGACATAAGGGGCAGGGACAACATCACTCGCCGTGCCGGCATTCACCAGTCTCCCGAGGCCGCGGTCGGCGAGAACGGTTTCCGGTAGGATCTTAATGCCCCATTTCTCCAGGATTGGCGCCAGGTTGCTTTCGATAGAGACCGGCCCCAAAGGCGCCATGCCCTGATCGACAAAGGCGCTTTCAAAGTTGGGGTCCAGGAAGAGGACCGCATCGCCACCGCCCAGCAGATATTGGTCGATGGCGTAGAGCATCGGGTCTTCAAGCGGGCTGGGATGCAGGATCAGAAGCAGATCTGGTGCTTGGTCGCGAAGCTGCTGCGGGGTTGAAATCGCGGCGACTTCGTAGAGCTCGTTCAACTGATCCAGGATAGCCCAGGGACCTGCTTGGGACCGGCCCATGGATCTGCCGACCCCGAAAAGATCGACCGACGTGATGATCCCAAGCTTGCGCTTCGCACCGAGGGCGAGGCTGGTAACGAGCTTCGCCAGATCGTATTCCAGAAACATGCCCCGGTCTTGCTGGAACAACGGGACACTGCCTTCGCCAACCCCGCCATCATCCAAATCAACCTGGGCGGAGAGACCGAAATAGACATTGTCCAGCCCGCCCGTGCCGAGGGAGATCGGCTGAATGCCGGCTTCGACCGCCAGATCTTCCGTTTCGGAGAAAGGCTCCGGATCAACTTCCTGAACCGTGATCTTGCCGCCGCTCGCCGCTGCGAAGCCATCCAGCATGTCCCGGACCCGGGTTGCAAAAGTCGCATAGGCCGGGGCGGCTTCCCCTAATCGGGCTGAGTAGTAATAGGTTAGCGACACGGGCCGTTCCAATCCGGCCAGCATCGCCTCTGTCCCCTCAGTCAGGGTAAAGAGACGGTCCTCTGTCAGGTCGATGCGGGCACCGCTCAAGCCGCGAGCACCGATGTTCACAGCAACGAAAACAGCCGCTGCAAGAAGAAGTGCGATCAACCAGCCACCGGGTCGGGACATCAAACGGGCGATCATCTCTCTAGCTCCTTTGACGCTCGACCGCGATCCGGGTCGCGAACAGGAATAGCAGGATGAAGGACAGGAAATAGATGGCGGCACGAAACTCGATAGCGCCGCGCATGACTTCCCCGAAATGGGTCAGAAAGCTCATCTGGGCGATGAAGCCGGTCACTGCCGACCCTGCCCAACCGGAAAAGAAGTTCAAGACGACAGGGGCGCCGCTGACGGTGATGACGAAGGCAGCACTGACACCGGCGACGAAGGCGATGACTTGGTTACGGGTCAGGGCTGATAGAAATCCACACAGCGCCAGATATCCGCCGGCCATGGCAAAGCTGCCGATATAACCGGCCAGAATGGTGCCATGATCTGGATCACCCAGATAGGCGACCGTCGCCCAGATGGGGAGGGTCAACACCAGGGCAAGCCCGATGAAAAGCCAGGCCGCGAGGAACTTGCCGACGACGGCGGCACCGATGCCGATTGGCAGGGTCAGCAGCAATTCTATGGTGCCTGCCCGTGCCTCTTCCGCCCAAAGCCGCATGGAAAGAGCCGGTACCAGCACGATATAAAGCCAAGGATGCCACTGGAAGAAGGCGTAGAGATCCGATTGTCCGCGATCAAAGAACCCACCCAGATAGAAGGTGAAGGCGCCGCTGGTCAGCAGGAACACGATCAGAAAGACAACCGCCAATGGGGTGGCGAAATAGCTGGCCAATTCACGCCGCATGACGGCGGAAACGGCTGTCAGGGTGTTTCCTGCGCTCATTGGCGATCCTCCGTCTGGGTGATGGTTCGGAAAACCGCATCCAACCTACCGGAGAGAACGGTGAAGCCACCCGTCCGAATATTGGCTTTGTCGAGCGCGGCGGCGACATCGGAGGCCGAATGCGCACCGGGGCGGATGATCAACGCGCCTGTCCCTTCGGGATCAATGAATGCATCGGGGATCGCCGCACTGATCGCGTCAATGACAGAGCCGCGCTCTCCAGGATCGACAGTCAATCGAACGGCGCCATGCAACGGGTCGCGGGCTTCCAGCTCTGACGGCGTGCCATCGGCAATCAACCGGCCCTGATCGATGATCACGGCGCGGGTACAGACGGCTTCCACCTCCTCCAGGATATGGGTGGAAACCACGATGGCTTTGTCCGCTGCGATATCCGCGATCAATCGGCGCACACCATGTTTCTGATTGGGGTCCAGCCCGTCGGTTGGCTCGTCGAGAATAAGGACATCAGGGTTATGCAGCAGGGCAAGCGCCAGACCAACGCGGCGCCGGAACCCTTTGGAAAGCGTTTCAATCGGCTGATGCGCAACGGCGGCCAACTCAGTCCGGTCCATCGCTTGGCCGAGCGCATTGCCTAGCGTTGATTTCTCCATGCCCCGGGCGGTACCGGCAAAGCGCAGCATCGCTTCAACCGTCATTTCCGGCCAGGCCGGGGCGCCTTCGGGCAAATAGCCGATGCAGCGTTGGGCGGCCAGGCGGTCCTGCTGGATATCGTAGCCGCAGACTGCCGCGCTGCCCGATGTGGGGCGCAGGAAGCCTGTCACCATCTTCATCGTCGTGGATTTGCCGGCGCCGTTTGGGCCCAGGAAGCCCAAGACTTCCCCGCGGGGAACCGTCAAGCTCAGCCCGTCCACAGCCCGAAAACCGCCGAAGTCTTTGGTGAGGCTATCGATTTCAATCATGATGGTCAGAAGCGATCAATTGGAGGGAATTATCCATAAGCGCTTCCGATGTACCTAGTCACAAAGAATTTTCAAGGCCTGTTCCGTATTTTTTATACGGATCGAGATCACGGTTTTGCGTCTTTTGGTTCCTCGCGGCCTCCGCTATCGTGGCGGGTCTTCAAATCTGGGAATTGTTGGTCCGTGATACGCCGTGTCAGACTTATCAGTGGTCTTATCCTTTTCTCCTATGTCACGATGCATTTGGTGGCGCCGGCGTTGGGCAATGTTTCCCTTGCCCTGATGGAGCAAGTCCGACCCTTCATGCAGGCGCCATGGGAAACCTTGCCGGGCCAGGGGTTGCTGTACGCGTCAATGTCGGCGCATTTGGCGCTTGCCTTCTATGCGTTGTACCGCCGTCGCCGGTGGCGGAACATGCGTGCTGGTGAAGTTTTTCAGCTCGCTTTCGGTTTTGCGATTCCGCCGCTGCTTGTGCTCCACCTGGTCTCAACCCGTGTGGCAAGTGACGTCTTTGCCCTGGATCCGACATATCCGTGGATCATGGCGATCTTCTTTGAATTCGACACACTAAGTGGTCTCCGGCAGCTTGGTGTCCTGCTGGCGGCTTGGGTGCATGGATGCCTGGGAATCTATTTCTGGCTTCGCTTGAAGCCGTGGTGGGGCCGGGTGCGGCAACCGCTCTTTGCGGCGGCCTTGGTCTGGCCGACCGTTGCGTTGCTTGGTTTTTACAGTGCGGGCCAGGAAGCAGCGGCCCTTACGAAGAATCCTGACTGGATCAAAAAGACCCTGCAGCAGGTTGGAAGCCTGGGGCCGGACCTTGTCGAGATGCTGAAGCTGACGGAGTTCTGGATCTCTATCACCATGCTGTTCTTCTTGGTCGTGATCCCGCCGTTGCGGTTTCTGCGCCACAGGATGGAACGTCGACGTGGTCTGGTGCATATCCGCTATGACAATGGGAAGGAAGCGGTGATCAATCAGGGCGTCAGCATTCTGGAGGCCAGCCGGGAAAAAGGCATTCCCCATGCGTCAGTTTGTGGCGGGCGGGGGCGGTGCTCGACCTGTCGCGTACGCGTACGTGCGGGGGGGAAATTCCTGCCGCAACCTTCCGAAGCGGAGGTGAAGGTTCTTCGGCGGATCAGGGCCGCGTCTGACGTACGCCTTGCCTGCCAATGTATTCCGGCCTGCGGTGTGGTTGAGGTGACACCGCTTCTGCCCCCGAGTGCGACGGCCAAGGATGGCCATGATCGACCTGAATATCTTCAGGGGCGGGAAATGGAGATCGCGGTTCTGTTTGCGGACCTACGTGGTTTCACGCAGTTGAGTGAAGATCGCCTGCCCTATGACACGGTTTTTCTGCTGAACCGGTATTTCGACAGTATGGGCCGCGCAATTGAAGAAGCGGGCGGGCATCTGGATAAATTTATCGGCGATGGCATCATGGCCCTGTTCGGTGTTGATAATGATCCGGCAGATGGTTGTCGGAAGGCGTTGCGGGCGGCGGAATTGATGTCGGAACGTCTGGCATCCCTTAATCAGGGGCTGAAGAATGATCTGCGGCAGCCGTTGCGGATCGGCATTGGTATTCACGCAGGGGCCGCGATTGTTGGGGAGATGGGCTATGGCCGTGCGACCCAGCTGACAGCGATTGGTGATACGGTGAATACGGCCAGCCGGCTGGAATCGAAAACGAAGGACTATGGGGCTCAGCTCATTGTTTCCGGCAGTGTGCTTGGAGTTGCCAATGTCATGCCTCCGGACAGATTGCCGGCGGATGAAATCACGGTGCGAGGGCGCAACGAGCCTTTGGCCGTCCATGTCGTCATGGATGCCTCTGTCCTGTCGGAAATTATTCCGGAACTGACGGATGATTTGTAAGGCTGCGGCTGGCCTCTAGGGCTTGGCTTACCGTCAGAGATTCCAACTGTTCAACGCGTAGAATTTCAACGGCAGGGCCGCGCTGAGCACATAGCGCTGGGTTAGAAGCGTGGGAATAGAGTACGACGGAGCGACAGCCGGCGGCGGCGGCCAGATGCATGGGGCCGGTGTCATTGCCGATTGCAAGGGTTGCGGCACGCGCCAGGCTCGCAATTTCCATGATACTGGTCTGGCCCGTCAGGTCGATGCAGGCTGACGCGGCTTCGGCGATTGCTGTCGTGGCCTCACGGTCCGCACCGGCCCCCAACAGAACCGGCGTAAGATTTAACTCATCCTTCAGCGCGGCTGCGAATGCTGAGAATTGTGCCACCGGCCAGCGTTTATCCGGTCGATGCGCCGCCCCACCGGGTACAAGAAGGGCGAAACCGTCCGGTAAGGCGAAACGGGTAAGGTCTGCTTCCATCCAGTCGGTATCCGGCGGCGGAACATCGGCGATCCCTGCCATCGCGAGCTGTTCCCTCTGGCGCTCCACAGTGTGCATGTCATCGCGTTTGGGATTGGCATGCGGATGCGAACAGCCGGCGGCAATGCCGGACATCGGGGGGCGGTGCGGCCACATCAACTTCCAATAATGGCCAGACCTATCGGATGTCTGAAGATCGAAGATGAAATCAAACTGTCCATCCAATAAACGCCGACGCAGCCTCCAGTAACCGGCAGGGCGGCGCGGCCTTTCGTCGATTTCGATCCGGTCGAAATATCCGGACCGTTTCGCTAACTCCGCGAAAGGCTTCGTTGTCAGAAGCGTGATTTGGGCATCGGGATGGGCGGTGCAGATTGCCTGAAATGGTCCCAGGGCCTGGACGAAGTCGCCCAGCGCACCAAGCTTGATGACAAGAATACGCCGCATCGGGGAAGGCAGTGGGTTCATCGGGCGGCTTTTTGGGAAGAAACTCAGGCGGCCGAGCGGACCGGCGGGGCCGACAATAGCTCGTTATACAAGGACAAAGTGGCCTCGCACATGGTGAGCTTGGTAAAGTTCGACCGGGCATTTTCAATGCCTGCCGCGTGCAGACGCTCCCGGTCTTCGGCCTTCAGCGCCAAGGCTTCATCCAAGCATTGGGTTAATTGTTCGACATTGCCGGGCTCAAACAGCCATCCATTGGTGCCGGGGGTGATCTGCTCTGGCGCGGCGCCGTGGCTGGGTGCGATCACCAATCGCCCCATGGCCTGGCCTTCCACCGCGACGCGGCCAAAGCCTTCCGGGTCTGTCGACGCTGAAACAACGATATCGGCCAGCTTCAAGGCTGCGGGCATATCATCACAGTCGCCGACGATATGAACGGAGCCATCGACCCCCAGCTTCTCGGCCAGGGCTTCAACCTCCCGCTGATAGGCATCCCGTTTCTGGGCGGATCCAACCAGGAGGCAGCGCACAGGTCCATTCTTCAGTCTCGCCAAGGCCCGGATCAGGAGCAATTGCCCCTTCCATCGGGTCAAACGGCCCGGCAGCATCACCACCGGCACCCCGTCCGGCAACCGCCAACGGTCGGCGAGACGAATCACACGCTCGGCAGACACCTTCTCCGGATCAAAGCGCTCAATATCGATGCCACGATGAATGACACGCAGCGCCGCCCTGTCGCATTCATAGTTCTGCAAGATATGCCGGCGCACATGTTCGGAGATGCAGATCACTCTATCCCCGCGAGTCATCACGGAGTTGTAGTACCGTTTCAGCGGATTGTTGAAGTTATAGGTGGCGTGAAACGTCGTCATGAAGGGCGTGCCGGTCTTTCGGCTCGCCCAATAGGCGGACCAGGCAGGAGCGCGGCTGCGCGCATGAACGATCGCCACATTTTCCCGCTGAAGGATCTCGGTCAACCGCTCCGCATTTCGGCGCATGGTGAAGATATTCTTAGAGGCGAGCGGGAGTTCGATATGCTCAACACCGGCACGGATCAGTTCGCGGACCATCGGCCCGCCTTCTGATGCGACGAGAGAGCGGAACCCTGCATTCGCAGCCGCGACGCCCACATCGACGGCACCACGTTCAACCCCGCCGGTTACAAGCGACGGCAATACCTGAAGCAGAACCGGCGCGTTCGGGTCGACGCTCGATGCGGCCTGTACACTTTCGGCCGGCACACTTTCGGCCTGCGCGTCTTCCTGCGCTGCTGCTTCTGTGTTGGATTGCTGGTCGGTCATAGTTAGTCTAGCCTGAAGCTCACATCTAAAGGCCTCCACGACGGTAGAGGCTGTTTCAAAAAGGTAGAGGCAACCATGCCCCAGTCTATCCGGGAACTGCCACTCTCCCAAACTCAAAAAATCGCATATCGGCAACGGCTTGGAAAGTCTGCTGGATGCGATGGAGCGCCGCAGCCTGGTATTCTGTTCTGTGGCGGCTTTCATTCGGATATGGAAGGCACCAAGGCCACGTTTCTGGATGACTGGGCCGCGCGGCAGGGGCGCAGCTATACCCGCTTCGACTATCGCGGTCATGGGGCATCTTCCGGGCGGTTTGTAGATGGGACGATAGGCGACTGGTTTTCTGATGCAAAAGCGGTCCTGAAAAAGGTTTGCGAGGGCCCGCAGATCGTCGTCGGATCCTCCATGGGGGGGTGGATGGCATTGCTGTTGGCCAAGGCAATGCCGGAACGGGTGGCGCGGCTGGTTTTACTTGCTCCGGCCCCGGATTTTCCTCGAAAGCTGATGTGGCCAAGCCTTGATGCCGAAGCCCGCGCGGCGTTGGATCGGGACGGGGTTTGGCATCGCCCCTCTGAATTTGAGGATGATGCCTATCCGATTACCATGAAGTTGATTGAGGAATCGGCGGCCCATGAGGTGCTGGATGGTTCCCCGATTGCGTTCGATGGCCCGGTGCGCATCCTACACGGGCTTAGAGATGAGGTCGTGCCCTTGTCCCATGCGGAACGGTGTTTGGGGGTTGTGACATCTGATGATGTCTTGATGACGGTTTCCAAATCCGGTGATCATCGACTGTCGACGGATGAAGACTTGGCGCGCCTGATCGCGGCAATTGGATAGCGTGAGAAACTGTGGTTACAGCATGGCTTTCAGGGCTGCGCGATATTCCGGCCATTTCAGTTGGACGCCGAGTTCTTCCTTGATGCGGCTGTTATCAACCCGTTTGTTATCGGCGTAGAAGCTGCGGGCCATCGGGCTCAATTCCGCCTGATCGAAGGGAATCTCCGGCGGCGGGTCAATACCGAGTAACGTGCAGGCATAGGTGATGACATCCTGCGGCGGTGCGGCGGCATCATCGCAGACATTATAGGCTGCGCCTGGATTTGGGCGTAGCACCGAGGCTTCCAAGATCTGCGCGATATCATCGATATGAATTCGACTGAAGACCTGTCCCGGCTTCACGACGCGGCGGGCGCGGCCCTTGCGGACCGTGTCCAACGCGCTGCGACCCGGACCATAGATCCCTGCGAGACGGAAGCAATGGGCTTGGGTCAGTGATTGCCACTCGGCCTCAGCAGACACACGGCGCTGACCGCGCTCTCCTGTGGGTTCCAACGCGCTGCCCTCATCCACCCAGCCGCCCTGGCGGTCGCCATAGACCCCGGTCGTCGATAGGTAGCCAACCCATTCGAATGGGCCTGCCGCAGCGATGTCTTGGGCGTGCTGATTCAGGACCGGGTCCCCGTCGGCATCCGGTGGGACGGATGAGAGCAGATGTGTGCTCCCCTTTAGAGCGGCTGTTGCATCCAAAAGAGGGGTGTCACGGTCGAATATAAAAGCCTCTATGCCTTCATTCGCCAAGAGCACGCGTTTTTCCTCTGACCGGCAGGTTGCTGCAATCCGGTATCCACGTTTTCGCATGCGATCCGCAAAGGCCTTGGCCGAGAAACCGAAGCCGAAAATGAACAGTCGTTTGGATGTATCAGACATAAAGGCGAGGTGGCCTGTCGCAGGGGGCTTGTCAAGGCCACCCGGGTCAAGCGAGGTTAGCGGCATGAGAATGCACGTGATGAAATTCGGGCTTGGGCCCCTCTTCCTTCTGTTGCCTGCTGTCTTTCCGCAGGCAGGCTCAGCGCAGGGCATCAATGAGCTCAATCAGCGCGAATACCGCGCCTGTGTTCGACAAATCGATATCGATCCCAATGACGCCTTTGAGAAAGCCCTGGCCTGGCAGGATTTGGGCGGCGGGGCGCCGGCCCAACATTGTGCGGCTGTAGCACTCATGCGCCTCGGCCATTATCGGGAAGCGGCGACTCGTTTGGAGGCCATGGCCAAGGGCATGCCCGATGACACGCCGCCCAGTGCCGTGGCTGGTGTCCTGGCGCATTCGGGGATCGCCTGGTTGGAAGGCGGTGATGCGGAGCGGGCCTATGCCGTGCAAACCTCCGCATTGGCGCTGACACCGAAAAATCCGGATATTCTGGCTGACCGGTCCATGACGCTCGCCCAACTGGATCGGTATTGGGAAGCGGTTGACGATTTGACCCGTGCTCTGGACGTGGATGACTCGCGGGTGGATCTGCTCGTCCTGAGAGCGAGTGGCTATCGCTTCATCAATGCCGATGATTTGGCATTGGAAGACTTGGAGCGCGCGTTGACCCTCGATCCCGGCCATCCGGAAGCATTACTGGAACGCGGCATACAACGACGCCTTGTCGGTGATTTAGATGGCGCGCGGGCGGATTGGCTCGAACTCATCCGGTTGCATGATGGCCGCCCGGCGGCGGAGATGGCCAGACGCAACCTGGAAAAGCTAGAACTCGGGACCGAATGATCCTGAAACCAGACGGGTGAATTCATGACGATACCCACCGCCGTCTGTCCCCAATGCATTGCGCGCCAACGCACACCTTCTCATGAGGGCGCGGTCACTCTACGACCGCAACCAATTCTCCAAGCGCATCAGGGATTAGCTGTAATCCCAATCCCGGCGCGTCGGAAGCTGTTATCGAACCACCGTCCCGTTTTGGGTAGCCGGTCGCGGTTGAATGGCCGACATAGTCCGTCAAGTCCGTGTAACACAGCAGATAGCGCGGGTCCGTGCTGGCCGCGAAATGCAGCAGGGCGGAGGAAACGATCTCGCTTCCCCAGGCATCATCAGGAACAACCGTAAATCCCAGGTCGAGCGCCAAGTCGCGCATCTTACGGGCTTTGGTTAAGCCGCCGACCCGGGCAATCTTGATCGCGACGATATCCATGGCGCCTGCTTGATAGCCGCGGATCAGGTCTTGCGGTGTTTCGATGACCTCGTCCAGTTTGACAGGCAGGCTGCAGTGCTTGCGGAAGGTGATGCATTCCTCCCATGTGACGCACGGTTGTTCGAAGATGACGGGTTGGTCCTTCAATGCATTCGCGGCCCGGATCGCCTCATGCAGCGTCCAATTGCCATTGGCGTCGATGATGATCGCCTCGCCCGATTCCCGGGTTCCTGCAGCCGCCTCGATCTGTTCGATCTCATTATCGATATGGCGGTCCGCATTCTTGCCGGGTTTCAGCTGAAAGTGCCGGAAGCCCGAACGTCGCGCGGCCTGGCAGCCTTGGACAACGTCACCCGGGGTGACTTCCGCGTTCGGCGGATAATAGATTGATCGATAAAGCGGTGCCTGTCCCGAATACCGCCCCCCCATCAACTCGCATATTGGACGTCCCGTCGCTTTGCCCATAATGTCCCAGAGCGCCATGTCCAAAGGTGTCTTGATATATAGATCATCCTTAAAGACGCGATCCCAGCGGCGGTTCAGTTTCTCCACCTGAAAGGGGTCCTCTCCAATCAGGCCTTTTGCAATGATCGGAACGCCGGCTGCCGCGCCTTCGGCGAAGCCGCGCATATAATGGGTGCCGATCGTGCAGACTTCGCCCAATCCCGTAATCCCGGTATCGGTTTCGACCTGCACGACGACAGCGTTATAGGTGTCTGTTTTCTTGAATCTCTCGGCATCATCACCACCACCGATACCCTTGGACGGTAGGCCCACCATATGGACGGAAATGCGGGTGATTTTCATGGTGGATTGTCCTTTGTCTCTTAAACCAGGGACAATAGCCTAGCCGCCTTGCCGTGGCAGGGCTGCAGTAACGCGACGCAAAATGCTTCCAATGCGATCTTCGAAGGGGAAGGTGAGGCTAATTGATTGATTTTACGTCAATGGTTGCCGCGCCCAAATTACATTTGGCGCCGACACGGTATCTTCTGACGGCAATCAGGTTGTGCTTCCGACGGTCCTCGCCCGTCATTCAATTCTGGCCAATCCGTCATAACGATCTAGTATCTTTCGGAAGATAGGGAGGATTAAGTAGATGGTGGAACGGCTTGATCTCGCGGCGCGCTCGGAATTGTTGGGGGATATCCCGGAATGGGGTGCGGTCGCTGGCCGGGACGCCATCCAGCGCAGTTTCAAGTTCAAGACATTCAACCAAGCCTTCGGATTCATGACCCATGTCGCGATGATGGCGGAGAAGCTGGATCACCATCCGGAATGGTTCAATGTCTATAATCGGGTTGATGTCACGCTGATCACCCATGACTGCGATGGGCTGTCCG
>SPJV01000008.1 GCA_006844765.1 Alphaproteobacteria bacterium
AGAGTATCCTCTCAAGCAGTCAACATCTGACGACACTGATCCAGGATGTGCTTGATCTCTCGCGGATTGAAGCAGGGAAGGCAGAGGTCAATCTTGAACTCTTCGATCCACTTCCGAAGATAGAGGAGGCGATCAGCTATTTGGACGCGCTTTGCAAGCAGGCGGGGTCGAGAGTTCAGATGGCAAAAACGCCGTCAATGGCTGGTGGTGTTTTCGCTGACCAACGCCTGTTTCTGCAAGTCATGTTGAATCTGATTGGGAACGCCGTGAAACATGGTGGCCAGGACATCACTGTTTCCATGGCAACCCAGCGACAGAATGGGAGCGATTGGTTGGTCGTGTCGATTGCCGATGATGGTCCCGGCTTTCCTGAAGCTGTCCGCGAGAATATTGGGCAGCCTTTTGTCGCCCAAAGTGAATCGCTGGTGACGGACGGATCCAACAGTGTTGGTTTGGGACTGTCTATTGTCGTCCGGCTTATGACCCTCAATGAGGGCAAACTGGAACTTGGCACACCACCAGAAGGGGCGTTGATCGAGACCTATTGGCGGGTCAGCGACTAGGCAGCAACGCGACGTTTTGTCGGCCCGTCTGTTAAAGGCCCGTCTGGTATCAGCCTTAGCTTCGACCGCCGAATAGGCTGTTCAGGAACTTAAGCGGCGAAAGCTTCGCCAGATCCCGGTCCAGTTCTTCCAGCATATCGTCAATCCAGCCGAAGGTT
>SPJV01000009.1 GCA_006844765.1 Alphaproteobacteria bacterium
CGAATCCAATATGTGGACAGGCGTTGGGCGCGCCCGCTCTGGCTGTGGCGCTGCCCTTGTCGGGTCAACCGATCAGGTCCTGTCAAAAATTGAAGACTACCAAAAGATGGGCATTCGCTCTTTCATCTTCTCGGGTTATCCGCATATCGATGAATGCATTAGCTTTGGCAGCCGCGTGTTGCCGCAATTGAAAACTGTCTCGCTGCCCGAGGTCTATGGCCGCGTCCCAACCGAGACCCCAGCAACACCTTTGGGTGTTGGAGAACGTCGTTAAATGTCGAAATCTATGGAACGTGTACAGCTGAACGAAACCCTTAGCCTTAGCCGGATCGTCTATGGCATGTGGCGCATCAGCGACGACACAGATACAAGCCCGTCCCACGTCCAAGCCAAGATCGAAGCCTGCTTGGCGCAAGGCATCACAACCATGGATCAGGCAGACATCTACGGCGGGTACGAGGCGGAAGAGATTCTGGGCAACGCCCTGAAAGCCGCCCCCGCCCTGAAGGACCAGATCGAGATCGTCACAAAATGCGATATCGTGGCCCCGGCCGGTCGTTATGCAGACGCGTCCTGCAAGTATTACGACACCAGCCGCGATCATATCCTGGCCAGCGTCGACCATTCCCTGCGTCTGATGGATGTCGACAAGATCGATCTTCTGCTGATCCACCGCCCCGATCCCCTGATGGATCACAAAGAAACCGGTGCTGCCCTGGAC
>SPJV01000006.1 GCA_006844765.1 Alphaproteobacteria bacterium
GTTTGGCATTCACGGATTTGAAGGGGATAACCTACAATCCGATAAAGGATGAATTCAGCTTGTCCAGCCGCGATCTTGCGGTGAACTATTTGGGATTTGCTGTTAAGGACACTGTGTAGACCTAATTGAAGATCTGTATCGAAGTTTGAAAATGAATTTTCTTAATCGAATTTGTATGTTCAAGTCTCACCAGCGTCACATGTCGGCAAGGCCGTTGTTATGCTACAGTCGCGAGGGTGGGAAAATTGCAGACCGTGATAGTCTCGGTCGAATGCGAGGGACCTGCTGTGGGTATACATTGGGGAAATCAATGGACGGGCGATGCGCCTGTTTACGGCTCTGATGCTGAGAGCGTAACCCCGCGTGGCCCCCTTTACGAAGTCTTTTTGTATTGGAAATCCAAGCGTGGGAGCCGTCATGCCCCATCGCGCGGAGATATCGACCCAATCGATCTTGCCGCAAATCTTAAACATGTAATTTTGATAGAGCCGCTCTCGGATGGCGACTACTTCTATCGTGTCGTTGGTACAGCGATTGTCGATACGATTGGCTTCGAACCCACGCAACAACGCCTAAGCACGCTTGGCGCATATTTGGATGAGGGGCGGGTACGCTCGGACTTTGATGATCTCGTCGCCGCGTTTCAGCCTCGCTATGATTTTGGTCGCTCACCCTGGCAGGGGCAGCATTGGCGTGTCTATCACCGATTGCTGATGCCG
>SPJV01000007.1 GCA_006844765.1 Alphaproteobacteria bacterium
CTCGACCCGATATCCAAGCCGATTGAGGGTCTCGACGACTGGCGTACGATCCGCATCGGGCCGCGGGCATAGCAAGAACCAGGGTCTATTCGGTGCCGCCGCTTCGATCATCCTCCGAAATCCCGGCTCATACAGGATAGCCAGCGCCCCGCATTCCATCACGATGTCGGTCGTTGCCAACCAATCAATCAACGCGGAACTGGGGGCATTCGCGACCAGGTTCTCCGCAAATACATGGTCGATTGCCCCAATCGTCTTTGCGTAATCGAGCGCGCGATCTGCGATATCCAACCCGGCAATCTCCATCGGGACGACATCGCGCTTTTTGTCTGTCAGGAATCCTTTATCGGCTGCCCAAGCCGACGGACCGCGATCTTCCTGAGAGTGTCCGCCATGATAGGTAAAGAGATCGCGCATGCCGATGTCATACCTCAGCAGCGTACCAACCGCGCCGAAGCCGCACCCAATGTCCAACAGGCGTAAGGGGCGCGCATCCTGCCGACGGGCAGCCCTAAGCCTCTCCCCGCACTCCCGGATCAGGCCTGAGACAACGCCGGGCATCCGGTAGTCTGCAGGCTCCAGACCGCGGTAATAGGGGCCGGGATCGCGCAGGTTATAAAGCGCATCGAAATCATTCTTGTGTTCTGGCTTGGTCATAGGGAAAGCCTGCCCGCCTCCACAGGTCCATGCAATACGGAATTGAGTTTCCGGGGGGAAGC
>SPJV01000004.1 GCA_006844765.1 Alphaproteobacteria bacterium
AGCTGGCGGTAAGCCCGCCCCTCTCCCTCGCCGGCGAGGACGAACATATCCAAATAGTTCGAAGCGGCGAGAAGCGGTGGGTACAAATGTGGTGGCGGCCATTGATTCTGCCGATCCCCCAGTCTCAGATAGAGCGGGAGTACACCGGCCACTGAGAGCGTCCGACGAAATCTCGGATCAACTGCGGCGGCAACAGTAACTGCCCACCCGCCTGCCGAAAAACCTGCGGCATCTACCGTGACAGCGCCATGGGCCTGCCGAAGATGGTCTGCCATGACGATCAAGGGCTCGATATAATATCGAAGTGGGTTTTCGGTGACAGATAGGAGTAAATCGTGGTCTCGCGGGATATACCCGAAACGGGGGTGTTGAATCTCCGCAATGTTGTTTTCACCATAGCCCGGGAAGTTAACAAGTGCGACTGTGAAGCCTAGTCTTAGGGTCGTGCGAAGCTGTCTGCCTGCTTGTGAGATGTCACCCGCATAACCATGGGCATAGACGATCCCTCGACCGTTAGGGTGCTTGGGAACATATACATAGCCAATGGACTTGTAGCCGAATTCATAAGGAATGACGACGCGCTCTTGATGGGAGATCAGGTTTAAAATATCGGCTGAGAGCCGATGAACGCGGTGCTCTGTGTCTGCCGTTACTTGGATTTCATCCAATCGACTGGCAATCTTCGATTCTCCCCAGATTGCCTTTATGAGTGCCAAGC
>SPJV01000005.1 GCA_006844765.1 Alphaproteobacteria bacterium
AATGGCATCTGCGATCTCGTCCACAGTAAAAAGACGAACCCGAAAGCCACGATTCGGTGCATGGGTAAGAAGCCCCTCCCGCTCTAACGCACCCATCGCAAGGCGGGCCAACGTACGGGACACGCCCAGAACAGAAGCCACCGCGACTTCGCGTAACGCTGTGCCAGGCTCGTAATCGCCGGCCAGCACGGATTCCCGCAAGGCTTGAGTTACCTGATCAAGATTGGCGCTCATCGAACCTCCTAGATTGCATGCAAACTCGAATAATATGTCTCTATAAGGGTTTTATCATCTTGACTAAAGCAACACAATGCATGCAATTTATGAAGATGGTTGGCGCAGGCGGGAAGTATTACCACGGCGCAGGGGCCGAATGGTAGAAGGGTAGTTGCTGTGATCACAGCGGTGTTCAGGCGCATGTGTAGGGAGGCACCTACTGCACATAAAACTGCACAAGAATTCCTAATTAAGGGATGGGATGATAATCAAAAGGGAGAGTCAGTGATGTTTAAAAAGACATTGTTTGTTGGGATGACGCTTGCGGCGACGCTGAGCTTTGGCGTCCAAGCGATGGCGCAAACCGTCATCCGATATGCAGAGTTTGGCCCAGATCGAGGCACAAGAGCGGCAGCACTCACCTGGATGTCGGATCAGATCAAGGAACGGTCAGGCGGGTCCATGGAAATTGAATTCCATTGGGGCAAGGCATTGCTTG
>SPJV01000003.1 GCA_006844765.1 Alphaproteobacteria bacterium
GCTGGCATAGCTTCGTTGGGTCTTTGTCCAAGGATGAACTGACCCGCGACTTCGTCGATGAAATGATGTTGGAAGCGGAATATTGGATGCTCTTGCTGCGGGCCTTGGAATTTGGTGCGCTCCGCTTCATGCGGGCCCATGTAGTCCGAACTTAACGGCGCCAAGCATCCAGATAATCACGTGACACGCAACTTGGGCAAACCACACCCGCGCCGGTCAGTCGAAAGCTTCGTCCCACGTTCCCTTGGTCGATGCTTTTGAATATTCCGTTGCACGATTTTCAAAGAAGTTCGCGTGTTCGACGCCGTTCAGCATCTCGTCCATCCAGCGCAACGGATTCTTTTCTACGTGATAGATCGGATTTAGCTGTAGCTGAACCAGGCGGCGATCTGCGATATACCGGATATATTGCTTAACCTCTTCAGCGGACAATCCCTCAACCGCACCCATGGAGAAAGCAAGATCGATGAAGGCGTCCTCATGTTCGACGATCGTATCGCAGGCCTTGTAGAGGTCACGTTGAAGCTCTTCGGTCCAGATTTCCGGATTCTCTGATATGACAGTTCGGAACAGACGGACGATGGAGGCCGTATGAAGCGATTCGTCCCGGACCGACCAACTGACGATTTGGCCCATGCCCTTCATCTTGTTGAAGCGCGGGAAGTTCATCAGCATGGCGAAAGACGCGAACAGTTGTAACCCTTCGGTAAAGCC
>SPJV01000018.1 GCA_006844765.1 Alphaproteobacteria bacterium
TTCAATAAATTGATTAATTAATCAATCTATTTTGGAGAAAGTGCCTGATCTTGTGACGGTGATGGCTGGGTCCGAACTCATGATGGGCGAGGCGGCGAATCATTCTAGGTATTGCCCAAAGTGGCCAACACATTTGATGGTGTTCATGCGGCGCGGATCGTAGACCTACATCTAGGCATCTAGGCATTCAAGCTGCAGGGGTGAGGGCGAACCACGCTGTGGCATGCGCTCTTCTGAAAGGACGTGATAGTTTGAGTTCTTCCATGAGAAGCCGACAGGCGGACCATGTTCTGTTCATCCTTCCGGACTTCTCGGGCGGGGGTGCGCAGCGTGTTGTGTTGGCGGTAGCACAGGCAGCGCTTGGTGATGGGCGGAAGGTTGAAATCCTTGTCATGAATGGCAAGGGACCGCTCAGCACATCCGTTCCCAACGGTGCAACGGTCACCGATTTGAAGACACCACATCTGCGTCGTGCGATCCCGGCCTTGCGACGCGCTATCATCCTATCCTCTGCGGATGTGGCGCTGTCGACCATCAACTATCTGAACACCGGGACCATGATGGCGATGCTGGGCCGGTCGCAGCCCCCAATTATCCTGCGGGAGGCGAACCAGCCCTCCGCTATCTTTGCAGCCGCTCGGCAGGGCGGGGGCGTTAAAGGGCTTGGCGCGAAACTTCGTTTGATGGCGACGCGGTTGTTCTATCCGCGTGCGGCGGGGTTGTTGTCCCCTTCTGCCGTGGTCGCCGATGAAATGGCGGAATGGTACAGGGTCTCCCGCAAGAATGTGCGTGTCATTCCGAACCCGGTGGATGAAGACCGGCTGCGCGGTCTCGCCGCTGAAGCGCGCCCGACACGGGGCGAGAAAACGCGCTTTGTCGCGGCGGGAAGGCTGACCCGGCAAAAAGGCTATGACCGGCTGTTGGACGATTTGGCGGGTTTGAACCGTGCCGGTCAGACTGAATGGCAGTGCGAGATTTTGGGTGAAGGCGAAGACCGCACCGAATTGGAAGCGCAATCGCGCGCGCTTGGTTTGGAAACGCAGGTCTCGTTTCCGGGGTTTGATACAGCACCTTGGGGCCGCATTGCCGCCGCCGATGCGTTCCTGTTGCCATCGCGTTGGGAAGGCATGCCCAATGCAGCCCTTGAAGCCTTGGCGCTGGGCACCCCGGTCATTGCCACGCCGGAAGCCGGTGGGATCATTGAAATCGCAGATGCCGTGCATGAGGAAGGAAACTCGGACGCCGTCATATTGGCGAAATCCGGGGCTTCCTATCGGGACGCCTTGTCCTTGGTTGTTCAAAGGATCGCGGGCCAACCGGCCTCCCGGTCTGATGAATTGTCTGCATCGCTGTTACCGGCGCCGTTCAGGCATGACGCTGTCATGGCAGCCTATCTGACCCTGCTGGATGAGATCGCAGAGCGCGGGCAGGAAAAGCGCGGGCAGGACAAGCAGGGCCATGATAAGCGCCATCAGGAAAAGAGTTAACCGCTATGGCTCGAAAACCCGCGAAGCCTAAAAAGACAAAGGCGGCGCAGAAACCGAAACCACGGGCCAAGGCATCTGCGTCCGCTCCGGCGCCGCCACCGCCACCGCCAAGCCGATCTGCGGGGGGTGGTTTCTGGCGGTGGATACGGCGCGGGATCGCCGCTGTCCTGTGGCTGTCCATTGCGGGCGCGGGGGGTGTTCTCTGGTATGCCTGGGACTTGCCGGACCCGGACGATCTGACTCGGATCGGCAGCCGCCGTCCGGCGATCACGATCCTGGCGGCGGATGGCACGCAAATTATGAAGACCGGCGATATCTTTGGTGATCCCATCCGCCTGGATCGTGTGCCCGATTACCTGCCAAACGCGTTTCTAGCGACCGAAGACCGCCGGTTCTACGACCATTTCGGTGTCGATCCGCTGGGGATAGCCCGGGCGATGATCAGAAACATAACGTCGGGCGGTGTGGTCCAAGGCGGCAGTACCATCACCCAGCAGCTGGCCAAGAATCTTTTCCTGACCCGTGCCCGAACCATTCGCCGCAAAGTGCAGGAAGCCCTGTTGGCGATATGGCTGGAACAAAAATTCTCCAAGGCGGAGATATTGGAGCTGTATCTCAACCGGGTCTATCTGGGGGCCGGTGCCAATGGGGTTGATGCGGCGGCCCAGCGCTATTTCGGAAAACCAGCGGCTAAAATCTCCCCCTGGCAGGCTGCCGTATTGGCCGGATTGCCGAAAGCACCCTCTGCCCTGAACCCCTTCCGCTTTCCGGAGAAGGCCGCAACACGGGCGCGGGTGGTCTTAGGGGCGATGGTCGATGCGGGGTATCTCACCCAGCAGGGCGCGAGTGATATGGCACAGCAATCCGTGACGACCGTTGCCGACCGGTCCATTGGGCGGGACAGCCGTTGGTTCTCCGACTGGGTCTTTGAGCGGGCGGAAGACCTGATGGGCAAGCTGGATCGCGACATCGTGGTCCACACCACCTTGGAGCCGGCGTTGCAACGGGCGGCCCGCAATGCCGCCGCCAAGACCAGTGCGGAGGCCCGGGCGAAAGGGGCTGGTGAACTGGCCTTTGTCGCGGTGCGCGGTGACGGAGCGGTAGCCGCCATGCTGGGTGGCCATGACGCCAGCGCCAGCGCCTTCAACCGGGTGACCCAGGCGAGGCGGCAGCCGGGTTCGACCTTTAAACTGTTCGTCTATCTGGCGGGGCTGGAAGCCGGGCTTCGACCCAACAGCAAGATTGATGATCAATCCATCACGGTCGAAGGGTGGACACCGCGGAATGCGAGCCGGGGACATCGGGGCATGGTCACATTCCGTGAAGGGGCGGCGCGTTCGATTAACACCGTCGCCGTTGCCATAGGGGAACGCGTCGGCCGTCAAACCGTCGTCCGCATGGCGCGCCGCCTGGGGATTACCTCGACGATCAATCCGGATCCGGCGCTGGCACTCGGCGTTTATGAGGTCGCGCCGCTGGAAATGACAGCCGCCTATGCCAGCCTGGCAGCCGGGGGGTATGCGGTTACCCCCTATGCGATCCGTCGGATTGAGGGGCGGGATGGCCTATTGCTTTATCAACGTGACACCACCGCCGATCTGCGGGTGATCGGGCCGGAAGTCACCGCCGCGGCGGATGATCTACTCCGCGCCGTTGTTGACTGGGGGACCGGCAAGCGCGCGAAGCCGGATTCCGGCCATGCGGCGGGGAAGACCGGCACCAGCCAGGACTATCGCGATGCCTGGTTCATCGGTTATCGCGGCGGTGGAGAGACATCGCTGACGGCTGGTGTCTGGATGGGCAATGACGATGCCAGTCCGACGGATGGTGTCTATGGCGGTCTATACCCGGCGATCCTGTGGCGCCGCTTCATGGATGTGGCCGCGCCCGGCGGTTAGACATCACCTTAGCCGGCGTTATTTTTTGGTTTCGGCGTGGACAGGCTTTCCGGTGCAAGCGGTTCGATCCGCTTCCACTCCTGGTCCGCGATTTCGATATTTTTGTCGCGTTCTTCGCGCCAGACGCTCTGGGTGCCGGGGTCGAGCTGAAGATATAGTGTGCCATCAACGATTTCGAAGACGGCGGGGTCTATGTCGAACTTCATGCCTAAGCGGACGCCATAGGCGCAGTAACCGCCATAGGCTGGTGCATATTTTTCCGGCTCTGCTTGAAAGTCAGACATGTTCTCCGCAGAAGAAAAATTATAGACAACGCCATCATGTTCCAAGCTGTGCTTAGGTTTCCCCTTAACCGCTTCGCTTTCTTTGAAATAGGCGACGGGGTCATGCCCTTTCAGCATGACATTGCCTTCCGAGACATTATGGGGCGCCTGTACCAGGGGAAAAATTTTGTCCCAAATCCCATAGATGCTGAATGCGACGCAGCCGACAGCGATGAGAGCAAACAATGACCGTTTCGATATGGCAGGCATATCCTGATCCTCCCGTCCACAATACCGCGCGGTCTTATCAACCCATGCGATTTTGTTGAACTTCGGTATCCCCACAGGCACACTATAGCACCGTTTCGCGACAGCGACTACGGCTTCCATGTGCGGGACCATGGTCCGTCAAAATACGGTAAGGGCGGCCTCCGACGGGCGTGAAGAGATACAGGGAATGCGAAGCATTGCTCTTCCACCCCAATAACCCTATTTTCGCGCCGCATGATGCGGAATTCGCCGCATCGCTTTAATTCGCTGCTTTGTTTCGCCGCGTTAATTTCTCGGACGGTCTCATGCCCAAGCTCGCCAATATCCGAAACTTCTCGATCGTTGCGCATATCGATCACGGCAAGTCGACGCTGGCTGATCGGCTGATCCAGCTTTGCGGCGGTTTGACCAATCGTGAAATGAAGCAGCAGGTTCTGGATTCGATGGATATCGAGCGGGAGCGGGGCATCACCATCAAGGCGCAGACCGTGCGCCTGCTCTACAAAGCCTCGGATGGGGAGGAATATACCCTCAACCTCGTCGACACGCCCGGCCATGTGGATTTCTCCTATGAAGTCAGCCGGTCCCTGGCCGCCTGTGAGGGGTCGCTGTTGGTCGTCGATGCCAGTCAGGGGGTCGAGGCACAGACCTTGGCGAATGTTTATCTGGCGCTTGATGCTGACCATGAGATTCTGCCGGTTTTGAACAAGATCGATCTGCCCGCTGCCGAACCGCAACGGGTCAAGGAACAGATTGAGGAGGTGATCGGGCTCGACACTTCCGACGCTTTGGAGATTTCTGCGAAGAGTGGGATCGGCGTTGAAGACTTGCTGGAAGCCATCGTTTCCCGCCTGCCGCCTCCCGACGGTGATCCGGATGCCCCCTTGCGCGCACTGCTGGTCGACAGCTGGTATGACGCTTATCTGGGCGTTGTGACCCTGGTCCGGGTGATGGATGGGACGCTCAAGAAGGGCATGAAGATCCGCATGGTCTCGACCGGGGCGGCGAATGAAGTGGACCGGGTCGGGGTCTTCACGCCGAAGGGCCTGATGGTCGATTCTTTAGGGCCGGGAGAGATGGGCTTTATCACGGCGAGCATCAAAGCCGTGGCCGATTGCAGCATCGGTGACACGATCACTGAAGAGCGGCGCCCGACCACCCAGCCCTTGTCCGGTTTCAAACCGACGGTCCCGGTCGTCTTCTGTGGCCTGTTCCCGGTCGATTCTTCCGAGTTCGAGGCCTTGCGGGAAGCGATGGGCAAACTGGCGCTGAATGATTCCAGCTTCCATGCGGAGATGGAGACATCTGCCGCGCTGGGTTTCGGGTTCCGTTGCGGGTTCTTGGGATTGTTGCATCTGGAGATTATCCAGGAGCGGCTCTTGCGGGAGTTTGATCTGGACCTGATCTCCACGGCGCCCTCGGTTGTCTATAAGATCGACCTGACCCGGGGAGAATCGATAGAGCTGCACAACCCGGCGGATTACCCGGATGTGACCCGGATCGAGAAGATTGCGGAGCCCTGGATTAAAGCAACAGTTTTGGTGCCGGATGAGTATCTGGGCGCTGTCCTGACCCTGTGCACGGAACGGCGCGGGGAGCAGCTGGACCTGACCTATGTTGGCAGCCGCGCCATGGTCGTCTATCGCCTGCCGCTGAACGAGGTGGTGTTCGATTTCTATGATCGTCTGAAATCGGTCAGTCGGGGTTATGCCTCTTTCGACTATGAGATGGACGGTTATGAGGAAGGTGATCTGGTTAAAGTGTCGATCCTGATCAATGGTGATCCGGTCGATGCGTTGGCAATGATCGTCCACCGCAACCAGGCAATCGCCCGGGGCCGGCAGATTTGCGAGCGACTGAAAACCTTGATCCCTCGCCAGCTGTTCAAAGTGGCCCTTCAGGCAGCCATCGGTGGGAATGTTATCGCCCGGGAAACGCTGGGTGCGTTGCGCAAGGATGTGACGGCGAAATGCTATGGCGGCGACATTAGCCGGAAGCGTAAGCTGTTGGAAAAGCAAAAGGAAGGGAAGAAGCGCATGCGGCAATTCGGCAAAGTCGAAATCCCGCAATCCGCCTTCCTGGAAGCCCTCAAAATGGGGGATGGGTAAACCCTATCATTAGAAGGTTGATCAAATGACGAAACTGCCTGCAGGCGTTGTTTTTGGTGCCGCTTATCGAGATCTGGTCGCAAACTGCAAGTCTGAGAAGTTTGCTCTGCCCGCTGTGAATGTCGTGGGAACAAACTCACTGAACGCTGTGCTGGAGGCCGCTGGTAAGGCGCAATCCGATGTTATCATTCAGCTTTCAAATGGGGGCGCGCGATACTTTGCCGGTAACGGTTTCCCCAATCCGGAAACCGCGATGGTATTGGGCGCGGTGTCCGCTGCCAAACACACAGCGCTTCTGGCCGAGCATTACGGTATTTGCGTCGTGCTTCATACCGATCATGCAAACAGGAAGTTGCTGGGTTGGGTGGATGGCCTGATCGCACAGAGCGAGGCGCATGTCGCCGCCTGCGGTCAGCCGTTATTCTCCTCCCATATGCTCGATCTTTCTGAAGAGCCGGTCGGCCAAAACCTCGCAACATGCCGCGACTACCTCACACGGATGGCAAAGAGCGACATGTCCTTGGAAATCGAACTCGGCGTGACCGGCGGGGAAGAAGACGGGGTCGGTTCGGAACATGATGACCCCGATAACCCGCATCTCTATACGCAGCCGACTGATGTTCTGGCCGCCTATGATATGCTCTCAGGCATTGGCCATTTCTCCGTCGCGGCTTCTTTCGGCAATGTTCATGGCGTCTATAAGCCCGGTAATGTCCGTTTGCGCCCGGAGATTCTTCAGAACTCCCAAGCCTTGGTTCAAACCACCCATAGCACTGCGGAAAACCCGCTTGATCTGGTCTTCCACGGTGGGTCGGGTTCTGATCACGCGGATATCGAAGAAGCCATCCGATATGGGGTGTTCAAGATGAACATCGATACAGATACCCAATTCGCCTTTGCGCATGGCGTGGGTGCCTATGTCGAGAAACATCCTGTTGCATTCCAGGCCCAGTTGGACCCTTCAACCGGCAAGCCAACTAAAAAGCTCTATGATCCAAGAGCTTGGTTGCGCGAAGGTGAGAAAGGGGTTGTCGACAGGCTGCAACAGGCTTTTGAGGATCTGGGGTCTGCGGGTCGATCCGTCGCGGCCTAAGCCACGTTACGGATCGCGGCTGAGGCCTTTGGCTTCCAGATCGGCGACGTAGTTTGCCCAGCGGATGCCCTCTTCCTGTCCCAGCTCATAGAGGTATTTCCAGCTGAAGATGCCGGTGTCATGCAGGTCGTCGAAACTTATCTTCACCGCGTAGTTTCCGACCGGCTCCACCGCCATGATACCAACATGACGCCGACCGGCGACCGTGACTTTCTGGCTGGGAGAGTGCCCCTGAACCTCAGCAGAGGGGCTCACTACCCGCAGATATTCCGCCGGGTAGGAAAAACAGACGCCATCGTCAAAATCGACTTCCAGCCGTTTCTCCTCTTTTTTGAGGCGAATTTCCACTGGCCAGGCCTTGGTCGAAAAGCGGTCTTCCTCAGTCATCGATTTCCCTATCTGGGGTTCTTGTCCGATAGCGTTCTATCAGGCGCTTATTGAGCAGGTATGTTTGGATCAGGAATTTCTGTATCAGGCCTTAAGCGCGCGGGCTTCATCCGGCAGCATGATCGGGATGCCGTCACGGATGGGATAGGCAAGGCCCGCCGCCTCGCTGATCAACTCACCTGCTTCCCTGTCGAAACGAAGGGGGTGGTGGGTCACCGGACAGACCAGTTCTTCCAACAGCTTCGGATCAATGGTTTCAGTGCTGGTTTCGGCAGACATGACGGGCTCTCCCCATGCGGTGATGCGCTATTGCCGGGCTTTGTGGCTGTCGTCTGAACTGCTGTCAAGCGCGGCCATCTGCACCAAGGTCTTCAGAATCTCCGCCCGTTCAAACAGTCCGGGTGCTTCCAGCAGCGCCTGTTTCTCCGATGGTTCAAAAGGGCAGATCATGGACAGTGAGGTTACCAGACGCTCATCCGGTGTTTCTGACAGGGCATCCCAATTCGCCTTGATCCCCTGCAGTTTAAAATAGGCCCGCAACGCATCCATCAGGGCCGTGCGGTCAATTTCGACAGGGTCTTCCGGCGCCAAATCCCCGGCAAAACCGGTCCACTCTGTAACGGCCTTGCGATAACCACGCGTCGTTGCCAGCTCTTCCCCGACCTGGAAGCGCGAAACGCCTTTCAGGGTAATCAGGAAACGACCATCTTCGGTTTCTTCGAAATTCACGATACGACCGGCGCAGCCTACCGCGAAAACACCCGGTTCCCCGGCTAGAGGCGGGGCGGTTTCGTCCGGCTGGATCATGCCGATCATCCGGTCAGCCGCCAGCGCATCCTCAATCATGGTCAGATAGCGCGGCTCAAAGATATTGAGCGGCAGATGGCCGCGCGGCAGCAGTAAAGCCCCGGCGAGTGGGAAAATCGGGATGCTTGCCGGCAACCGGTCAAAACTGGGATCGAAACGGCTCATTACTACCCGCCTGTTCTGGCGGACCACGGCCCGCCTATCAGGAAAACAAAATCGAGGATAACCGCATCCGGCCGTCATTGACCAACGGATCTTTCGGACCCAGTGCCTCGAACAGTTTCAGTAATTGTAGGCGTGCGGCATCGTCATTCCAGCCCCGGTCGATCGAAACAATGTGCAAAAGGTTATCGATGGCCGCTTCATTCTGACCGATCCCCGCCTGTGCGTCGGCAAGATCAAGCCGTGCCTGGTGATCATTCGGGTTCTCGGCTACCTGTGCTTCAAGGGTGCCGAGCTTCTGCGCTGCCTCGTCAGCCTTTTCCGCAAATGACAAGGCAGCACGGGCAGATACGACATCCGCATCATTATCGGCGCTGTCCGGCAGGTTGCCCAGAATCTCACCCGCGGCTTCGACTTCGCCGAGTTTGATGTATGAGGTCGCAAGCTTCGCGGCAGCGGTCACATTCTCCGGCTCATGCTGAAGAACCTGGCCATAGATTGCGGCGGCCTGATCATAGCTCTCCGCATCGAAGGCGGCTGTTGCCTGTTCCATCGCGGCTTCAATGGGGGAGGGGCCGATTTCCTTGCCCGCCATTCGAGCCAGATTCTGGATGAATTCCTTGATCTGGCTTTCCGGCAGCGCGCCCTGGAAGGCATCGACCGGGCGGCCTTGGAAGAAGGCGAACACCGCCGGGATGGATTGGACGCGCAGCTGACCGGCGATCCCCGGCGACTGGTCGATATCGACCTTCACCAGTTTCACCGCGCCGGCGGCTTCGGTGACGATCTTTTCAAGGATCGGGCCCAGCTGCTTGCAGGGGCCACACCAAGGGGCCCAGAAATCGACAATGACCGGAACAGTCATCGACGCTTCAAGAACCTCCTGTGCGAAGGTCTGGTCGGTTGCGTCTACAATCGCTGCTGCGCCGCCGGCACTACCGCCAGCCGGTCCAGCCGGCGCGCCTTGTCCGATGATCTGATCCATAACATCCTCTTCCCCGGCCCGCTGGGCCGCCTGCCAAAAACCTGCGCACTATATCTACTCGCCCCGTCTTGCGTTTCAAGACAATCCGCGCGGAAGATTGATGGAAGATCGGCGGAAGATCCGCAAAGGGGGGTAGATATCGCGTTATGGAAGATATTTAGGATGATAACGATCAGACCGTGTTGACAATCAGAGCTTCGTAACCCGGTTCGCCACCATGCGATCATGCAGCTCGGTGATCATCTGGCTGCCGGTCTTAACGAACAGGAAGGGCAGCAAAGCGTGCATCATACAGGCAAGGGCCGCCAACAACAGTTTTGCAGAAAAGCTGGAGGCAACACCCAGATGCTCCCAATAGCTTTCGCCAACGGAGCGTGGGTGGTCGGTAAAGGCGGCGATTAAGCTGGACATTGGTCATCTCCAAGTTCGGGCAGCGGCTTCTTCTTTCGAACGGGACCGCGGTTGCAATTGATAGGATGATCATGCCTCAAAGAAGCGGTAGATATGTTCTAAAAATTCTCTATAATATCAAAAATGATGAAAGTACATTCTACATATATATGAAATATGGGTAATTTATACCATGGATAGGATCGATGTTAAAATCCTGGCCGCGCTCCAGGCCGATGCGACATTGTCGAATAATGATTTGGCGGACCAGGTCGGGTTGTCGCCAACGCCCTGTTGGCGGCGCGTCCGGCGGTTGGAGGATGCAGGCCTTATCGACCGGCGTGTTGCGCTTTTGAACCGGGATCGGCTTAACGTATCGACGACGGTTTTCGTTTCTGTCCGAACCGCACGGCACGACACGGATTGGCTGAAGCTCTTCCATGATGCTGTGGCCCATATGCCGGAGGTGGTGGAATTCTATCGGATGAGTGGCGATGTGGACTATATTCTGAAAGTCGTGGTGCCGGATATTGCAGCTTATGATGCCTTCTATAAGCGCCTGATCGCGCGGGTGCCGCTCAGTGATGTTTCTTCCAGCTTCGCGATGGAGGAAATTAAGATGACGACAGAGCTTCCTCTGGACTACATAGATATTCGTCGGTCCTGATCAGATGAGAAGAGATTATGTGGGATTCCCTTTGGCTTAACGGCAAGATTGCAACCATGGAACCATCGCAGGTTCCCTATGGGGCGCTGGATGATGGCGCGATTGGAATTGAAGATGGGCAGATCGCCTGGGTCGGTGAACGTGCGCGGCTGCCGGATGAACCGAAGAAACTGGCGAAACAGATCCGCGATGCCGGTGGCCGCTGGATCACACCGGGCTTGATCGATTGCCATACCCATCTGGTTCATGGCGGCAATCGTGCCCGGGAATTTGAGCTGCGACTTCAGGGCGCCAGCTATGAGGAAATCGCCAAGGCCGGCGGCGGCATTGTATCGACTGTGGCTGCGACACGGGATGCGGATGAAGAAATGCTTCTGGAGCTTTCCGGGCAGCGGCTTGATCTGTTGTTGGCGGAAGGTGTGACGACGGTTGAGATCAAATCCGGCTATGGCTTGGATGTTGAAAACGAGATGAAAATGCTCCGTGTGGCCCGTCTTTTGGGAAAGGGACGGGAAGTGACGGTGAAGACCACCTTCCTTGGCGCACATGCGCTGCCGCCGGAATTCGCGGGCCGGTCGTCGGATTATATCGATCAGGTCTGCGCTGAGCAGCTGCCGGCGGTTACAGGCGAGGGGCTGGCCGATGCGGTGGATGCATTTTGTGAGGACATTGCCTTTTCCCCGGACGAAACACGTCGTGTTTTTGAGGCGGCCCGTACCCATCGCCTGCCGGTGAAACTGCATGCGGAACAGCTTTCAAACCAGGGCGGTGCTGCCTTGGCGGCGGAATTCGGCGCGCTCTCCGCGGATCATTTGGAGCATCTGGATGCGGCAGGAATAGAAGCCATGAAGGAAGCGGGCACGGTTGCGGTTCTGCTGCCGGGCGCCTTTTACTTCCTGCGGGAGACCAAACTGCCGCCGATTGAGGCGTTGCGTGAGGCCAAGGTGCCGATCGCCATCGCCTCAGACAGCAATCCGGGGTCCTCGCCGGCCTTGTCGTTGCTGTTGATGTTGAACATGGCCTGCACCCTGTTCCGCATGACGCCGGAAGAAGCCCTGGCAGGGGTCACGCGGGAAGGGGCCAAGGCTCTGGGGCTGGGGACCGAGACGGGGACGCTCCGGGTTGGGAAATGGGCAGATTTCGTTCTGTGGGACATCGAAGACCCGGCCGAGCTTGCCTATCGCCTGGGGGGTAATCCCTGCGCCGGTGTCGTGCGTGGCGGCACGGTGGTGCGCTAGGCCGGCCATGCCCTGCTGCCGACGATCACATGTTTTTGCATGGGTGCTTTTAGGGCTCATTGCGGCTGTGATCCCGAAAGTCAGTATTGCCGGCAGCCAGGAACCGGGTCCCCCCGGCAGTGTCTACCAAGATTGCGCGCTTTGTCCGGAGATGGTTTGGCTTCCCGCAGGGACCTTCGTCATGGGTCGTAACGGGGGCAAGGCTGCAGAAGCACCGGCTCAATTGATGCGGATCAAAAGACCCATCGCTGTCGCGCGGACGGAAACCACCTTCGATCAATACAAGGCCTGCCACGATGATGGTGCCTGCCGCAGCATGCCTTGGGATCGGGACTGGGGGCGCGGCGACCGGCCGGTGATCTATGTGACTTTTGAGATGGCGAGTGATTATGCCGCCTGGCTGAGCTTGAAGACCGGGCGTGTTTACCGTCTGCCCACGGAAGCGGAATGGGAATATGCGGCCTGGGGTGGCGATGCGACCTGGCGGACCGGGTTGGACGTCGCCAACTGCAATGGATGTGTCGGGGACTGGGATCACAAGACATTTCCCGTCGGAACCTTCGATGCGAATGGCTTCGGTCTCCACGACATGCAGGGAAATGTCATGGAATGGACCAGCGATTGCTGGACCGAAAGCCATGCGCCAAGTGCCCCTGATTGCAGCAAGCGTACCAGGAAGGGAGGCTCCTGGTACTTCGACCGCTATGTCTCCACCCCCACCTATCGCTTCGGCGGACGATTGACCCATACCGGCTACGACATCGGGTTCCGCGTCGTCGCCGAGTAAGTGGTCAATCGAGGATTTGCCCCGCTATTGCGCCGCCTTTACTGCGCCGGAGTTGCGGACCGGTCGCCTTCCCGGACCGCGACGCCAAGATCGCGGGCGGCGCGGGCTGTCAGCAGCTCGATAAGATCTGTCGCGTTGCTGCTGCCTTCGCCGCCATTGCCGCCCATCACGACCACTTCAGGTACCAGCTGTTTGTTGGTCAGCGCACTGGCATATTCCGAGGCAACGGCGACATAGGCATCCAGGCGGGCCTGCAAGGCGTCATCCGCTTCGATGATCAGGCGACGAGCCTCCGCTTCGGCATCGGCGAGGGTTTTGATCTTCTCTGCCTCCAGTCGCGCGGTTTCCAGTTCGACCGCGGCGCGTTCCTTATCGACTTCAGCCTGACGTTTCAGCGTGGTCGATTCCGTCACCCGTTGCCGTTGGATTTGTTCCGCCTTTTTTGCCTCGGTTTCGGCGGCAAGCGTGATTTCGATCTGACGCTTTTCCAGTTCAACGCGCTTCTCTGCCTTTTCGGTCTCACCCTGGGCCAAGATGCGCAGGCGGCGCTCTTCTTCCTGTCGGGTCTTTTGCCGTTCAATAGCAACCTGGGCGGCGGCTTCTCGCTGCTCCGTCAGCTTGTCCTTGAAGACCGGGTCCGGATCGACATTCGAAACATTGGCCTGCGACAGGCGAATCCCGAATTGTGACAAGGCCCGGTCATTCTTGCGGACAAATTCTCCGGTGTTTCGGTCGATGCGCGGGGTGACCTGCAGCTGGACCGTGCGGCCTTCCTCAATCGTTCGATCGTCGTCATCGGTGATGGTAGTCGTATTGGCGCGCGGCGTCAGGTCTGCCACATCCAGCAGATAGATACCGAATTCGATCTGGTCGAGCACGGCATTCTCAAAATCACCACCGCGACCGCCGACATATTCCTGTGCCGAGAACATCCGCGCGGCATTGCGCATGGATTCCTGCATGGTCGGCATCAAAGTTGCGTTGATCAAATTCGCTTGCGAGCGATAGGCGACCGCCATGGGCAGGAATTGTTCTTCACTGCTGGGCAGCTCAAACCGCGCGGTCATTTCGACAGTCGCGGTCACGCTGTCATAAAAACGAACCTCCTGCGGATGCATGGCACCGGAAAACTTGCCGTCATCCCCATCATCGGTGAAGGCGACGGTCAGGAACTTCTTGAAGGGAATGGCTTCCCCAAACCAGCGCGGCTTGAAACCCGGTGTCAGCACGGCCTTTTGCGTGCCCCAGGGATATTGGACCAGATAGGATATGCCCGGTGCGGCATAAAAGAAGGTGAACTGGACCGAGAATAAGAGAATCCCGGAAATGGCAGGAATGGAGACGGTGCGCCATGACAGTCCGGCCTTCTCCTTCAACGGTGGAATGAACATAACAATAATAACGGCAATAAAGGATAGTAGAAGAAGAGCGGCGCCCAACCACGAGATAATATTCAACAGCATCAGTATGTTCCTCCTTCAGTGCCTCACCTTCTATAGAACTTAAAGATAGGTATAGATAAAGATCATTTCAATTAGAAGTCTCGCTTGGGACTGGATCGGCTCAGGCGCTCCAACGTCCTGACCGCGTTAGGCGTTTGGTTAACGATTGGTTAACGGTCTGCCGTTAAGATTTCAGACTGACGGTCGTGTAACTTGAGGTTTTGAAGTTCCAATTGGCGACATAATCGATTGGGTGAGGGGTCGACGCTGCCGGCGGTCGACTTAACTGGAGGGTTATCGACTATTGAAGCGCGATCTGTGGGTCGGGCTCTGACATTTGCATGGAAAGGGCAGCTATGACCGATGTGATCGTTTCATCAACAGGAACCAGATCGACAACGAAAGACGCGGCAACGCTCTTAAAACAATTCCGGATCACGGATGCGGATTTGGACCTTGTCCGTCAATTCGGTGACAAAATTCGCCCGAAAATAGATGCCTTCGTCGATCAATTCTACGTTTGGCTGGCAGAACAACCGTTCAAGTACGAATTCTTCATGGATGATGCCCATGTTCAGGAAGTTCGCACCCAGCAAACCAAGTATTGGCATGATTTCTTCGATGCAAAGATTGATGATGACTTTGTCGAGACCCGGCGACATATCGGTCGCGTCCATGCGAAGATCGAGCTGCCGCTTGATATCTATATGGCGGCAATGAATAACTGCCTGGAGAACTGCGTCGATGTTCTTATGGCCGACGAGGAGCCGGGAAACGAAAGGCAGAGAACCTTATTGGCGATCGCCAAGCTCATGCATTTCGATGAGATGATCACGGCGGATACCTATTCCCAGGTCACCAACGAAGTGATGCTTGAACAAAGCAAATCGATGATCGAGATGTCGACGCCGGTTACCGCCATTTGGGACGATATCCTGATGCTTCCACTGGTTGGAATCATCGATTCTAAGCGCGCGTTGGATATCACGGCGCGCGTGTTGGAAGAAATCGGACGGACACAATCAAGCTGCTTCATCTTGGATATCAGCGGCGTTGCGATCATCGATACGGCGGTTGCAAACTACCTCATCAAGATCACCAAGGCCTGCCGCTTGATGGGATGTGAGCCCTTGATTTCAGGTCTTTCGCCGGCAATTGCGCAGACCATCGTCAATCTCGGGATTGATGTCGGCACAATCCAGACGACCGGCAATCTGCGGGAAGCCCTGAAACACGCCTTTGATCATGTGGGTATGACGGTCACGGAGAAGTAGGCGCTGGATGACGGTCAGGGAATCCGGTGTGATGCAGGATCCAAAATCAAACAACCCGTCGGACGGGACGGAAACTGCCTTTAATATAATTGACGGCAGGTTGATCGTGACCTTGCATCCGAAGGACGACGATTTCTATTTCGATAGCCTCTGCGATGATGTTTCATTCGCGCTGGGTAAAAGTGGTTGCGGTGTGCTCATCATGGATGCAACGCATTTGGAGCTGATAGACGACTGGGATTTTCAGCGACTACGCCGGGTGATTGATGTCGCTGCACTTATGGGAACAAAGACGATTATTGCCGGCGTTCGACCAGGTGTTGCCGCAAGTATTGTCGAGCTGGGCTGCGACATCGGTGGCTTTTCCACGGCATTAAATCTGAAATCCGCCCTCCGCTTCGCCGATACTGAAATAGGGCCATAGAATGCCCATCACGAGAAAGCGCCAGATCATAAAGTCGGAAACCGATATCATCGTTGCGTTGTCGAAGCTGCGGACCATGTTGGAAGGGGTCGGATTTGGGGAACTCCAGATATCAAGTTCTGTCACAGCTGCCTCTGAATTGCTGCGGAATATCGAGAAATATGCAGGCTCCGGCTGGGTGCAGTTTGATGTGATGACGGATTCAAGGGGCCCCTATCTGGAGTTTACGGCAACCGATCATGGCCCGGGTATCGCCGATCCGGAACAGGCGATGGCGGATCACTTCAGTTCTTCCGGCACACTTGGGTTGGGACTGCCCGGCGTAAAGCGGATGGTGGATGACTTTACCTTAAGCTCTGACATTGGTGTTGGCACAACAGCGTCATTCAAACTGTGGAAGGGCTGATGGCTGATCATAACCGAGAGAGGCTCAGCATTTCACACTTCGGGCGCGCCTTCCGGGGTGAGCATTATAGTGGCGATATGGTCTACCTTGATGATAGCGGCGATAGCGTGACCTTTGCGATTGTCGATGCCGCTGGTCACGGCAGGCCGGCCTTCGAAATCGGATATCGGATCAAGACGCTCCTGAAGGCTAATAGGGACACAGAGCTTTCGGCCCTGGTGGCGGCGATTCATGACCTGTTGCAGGGTGGGGCGGGCGCTGTCGCGTTGGTCGGCCACTTGAACAAAGTGACCCTTGATCTGTCCTATATCCAGATCGGCGACACACACGGCAAGATCTTTGGCCGGGACCCCCGCAGCCTGGCGCGGCAGGACGGCATGTTCGGGCATTCAATTCCTACACCGAAACTGCACCACGACACCTTATCCAGTGGCGATATCATGGTGCTTTGCACCGATGGCATTAGTGTCCGTTTCGAGTTGGCGGAGATTTCCGGATATCGCGCCCTTCCGGCGGATCGCTTGGCGCAGAGCGTTGTGGCGCAGTTTGGGAAGCATCACGATGATGCGACCTGTGTGGTCTGGAGGTGCCATTAGCATGCCCAGGGCACTCACCAGGGTCGGTATGCTTCCGCTTCGAAGCGGCGTGTCGATCTATGGAATGCGTCAGAAAATTGCAGATACCTGCCGGTTGGTTGGGTGTTCAGAGATTGATGCGGCCCGAACCGCCTCCACGGTCTCCGGCATGGTTCGAGATATCTGCACGAATAATACGGAAAGAGCCTTGGGCATCTATTTGAATGGGGCAACTGTGGTCGAGGATCTTATCCTGACATTTCCTGAGACCGAGCAGACGATCCACGCAATTCAGACCTCCCCGTATTTCGACTTCCAAGCAGGGGTTACAGGCACCGGCATTCGCCTGGCGGCCGCCATCAAACCGCTTCGGGGCAGGGGGGTGCCTATCCAAGACAGCCTGGTTGAGGATCTGCGCGGCCGTTTGTCCTCGGTTAGCCGCAAGGAGTTGACGGAACAATTGCGGTCAACCAATGAAGAATTGGAGGCGCATAAAATCGGCCTGGAAAAGACGGTGGAAGAGCGCACGGCAAGTCTGAGCCAAAAGGAAGCGCAGCTTCGTATGGCATTGGAAAACATGCCGGGTGCCATGGTCGTCGTCGATTCCGAACTTGATATCGTTCTGTTGAACGAAAAATATCGGGAGTTTTACGGCAATCCAGAGGGGAGGGCGGAGATTGGCCAATCGATGCGGGATCTCCTTCAATCCGAGATCAAGGCCGGCATTGTCCAGGGGAGCGATCCTGACGAGGATATCCTTGCCACCAGGGTGGACTCCTTCAAGTCGTCTGAGCCCGTTTCCTTTGAAGATACGACAATCGATGGACGCCATATCCAGTTGTCGCGAAACCCGGCGCCGGATGGTCATACTGTTTCAGTGGCGGTCGATATCACCGAGCGCAAAAAGGCTGAAGAAGAACTGACGGATGCGTTTCACATCATCTCCAGCAGCATCAACTACGCCAGCCGTATTCAGCGCTCCGTTCTGCCCGATCCGGCTCTGCTTTCTTCGGTCTTTATGGATCACTTTGTCCTTTGGGAGCCCCGCGATGTTGTGGGCGGGGATATTTACTGGGCCCGAAAATGGGGCGATGGCGTCTTGGTCATCCTGGGCGACTGTACCGGCCATGGTGTTCCCGGCGCCTTCATGACGCTGATCACGACCGGGGCGATGGAGCGTGCCTTGATTGAAACACCGGAAGGCAGGGTTGGGGATTTCCTGCAGAAGGTTCACCAACTGGTCCAGACAACACTCAATCAGGATATCCCGGATGGGGAATCCGATGATGGGATGGAATTGGGCGTCTGCTTTTTGCCATCCGACGGCAAGCACATGCGTTTTGCGGCGGCGCGCTTCGATCTGTTTATCGTTCAGGACGGCGAGGTCGAGATCCTGCGGTCAACGAAGAGCGGCATAGGATACCGTGGCATTCCGTTTGATCAGTCCTTCCAGGAACACGATCTGAGCCTGAGCAGCGCGCAGTCCATCTATCTGACATCGGATGGGTTGATTGATCAGGTCGGGGGCGAGCGCGGTCGTGCCTTCGGTAAGAAACGGTTCTCCGCTCTGCTGCGCGAGATCGAAGGAAAACCGATGGCCGAACAACAAGAAGCCGTCCACCAAGCATTGATCGCCTATCAGGGCGCCCAGCATCGGCGCGATGACGTCGCGGTGATTGGCTTCCGGCTTTAGCTGGGGAGGCGGAGGCCGGGGCACGATTGAATTGGGCATGGAAACGCAAATCCGATCTGCATTGCAAGGGTGCACAGACTGATGCATAGACTGATGCGCAGAAAGATAGGGTGCGCCAGTCGCCAAAACTACATTTGGGAAGATCGCACGCACATCACTCTAGACCGACAGGTGCTGTAACCAACCCTCGTATCGCCGATCCAGACTTTCCCGGTTCACCTCATTCATTCTGTCCATTGCGACACCGTTCCGAACCTCATTGGGAGAGGCGCCGAACCGGCTCCTAAAGGCACGGGAAAATGTACTGTCTGAAGCATAACCGGCTTGCAGCGCAACGTCATAGATCGATCGGGTCTGATTGCGCTGATCGACCAGCGTCAGCAAGGCCTGCCGCATGCGGCGATCCCTGATAAATGTCGATACGCCACCATAGGATTCGAACAGGACATAGAGCTTCGAGCGTGAGATTCCGGTTCGCTTTGCGATCCAGTCGGCCGTCAAGTCCAGCTCGGACAGATTGGCTTCAATGAACCGGCGTACCAGTGTCATCTGCGCAACGGAAACACCGCGTTGCTGGTTCGGGTTTTCGGATTCAACGCCGTTAAGGCATGCTGCAGCGAGCCCGGCGGTGGAGGGCGCAACTTCCAAGGCCTGGCGCGTCGTCATTTGGGTCGCCAGACTTCTCAGCGACATAATGTGTTCGCGAAACAACTGCACCATTGGTTCTGCGCCGTCCAATACGCGCATATGCTGGTCATCACTTGATGAAAGCTGGTCTTCCAGGAGGTCGCGCGGAATGATCAGGGAGAGATTTGCGAAATCTTTTGTCTTCAGGTCTGCTGCCTGGGTCAGATCATAGACGATCAGACCGCGCTCCGGGCATTTCAAGGATTCGGAGTTCGTATCCCAATGCGTATTTCCATATTCATAGAGCTGGATCATATAATGATCCATCCCGTCCTTGGCCATTAGGCTTGGCGTGCGGCTCCATCGCTGTGCGGTCGTTTCCGTGCGCGCCAGCATGATGGGACCGAACATGTTCGCATCAATTTCCGCATGAAAGTCGGTGTTTCGAACATCACTGGACGCTTCAACTTCAAAGATGCACGAAATGCTGTCCCGCCACACATCGAAGCGATCCCTTTCCAAGACAGAATCTACGGAAAACCGCGCATGTGGAACCCCAGTTTTGTCCAAGCCGGCGGGCTCAGAATCTTGTGTGTTGGCCATACTTGCGTCACTGCCTCTTGTCGCAGAACCCCCAACCAAACCCAAAGCGTATAGTAAAGTAATAATGATTGATACTTAGATTTTAAGTACTCATAGGACTTAACGGGAATGTGTGACTTATTTGCCGAAGTCAGTGAGTAAGTTTCGCCAGGTTCATTAAAATAAAAATCAGAAAATAGTGCGCCTTTTTGCACGATTAAGCGAATGATCTATTTTCTATACAGCTTATGTTTGGGGCGTGGCGTGGTTAATTGCAAACCACGCCATTTATTGTCACCGTTGACGTGTTCACCGTACCGGTGCTGACACAATCGTTTGTCACCGTGGTCGTGGTGATGGCTCCGGTCGGGCTTGTCAAAGTGGCGCCGGCGGAAACTTCAACGCCATTTGTCGCTGTTACGAAGCTCGTATTGGAGAAGCTGGCGCCGGTCGTCGTGCCCGTGACAAGGAGGAAGCTGCTGTTTGCGGTGTTGATGGTGAGGTTATCCATCGTAAGCGTGGTGTTTGTGCCGCGCAGCTCAATCCCATCTTGTGCTCCACCGCCGGGCGACGTGATCGTCACGGACGAAATCGTCACATTGTTCGCGCCGTTAAGTTCAATGCCATCATCTGCGGTGTTTTGGATCGTCGTGTTTCGCAGCGTCGCATCATTTGCCCCCGCAACAAAGTCAACGCCGACACTGCCGCCGGTGACTGTAATGTCACGGATTTCGGCATTTGCAGCCATGCTGAAGACATTCACCCCGCCCGCGGTTCCATTCACTGTCGCTGCCGACCCCGGCATGGTGAGGGACGCGGTCTTGCCCGATGCGGTGGTTGCGTTCAGCACCGTTCCGCCACCGACCAGCATTTGTCCTGCGGCCAGTGTCGTCACGCTGTTGTCGTTGATCGTGCCTTGTGAGCCATCAAGGACAACAATCGAGTTCGCACCGGCATTCGTGATGGCTGTGGAGAAATCGGCCACGGTCGCATCGACCGTTGTGAACTGCGTCACCGCTGTGCCCGTCCCGTTTGTAACTGACGCCGTTTCCACAGTTTCCACGGCGGCAGTTTCATTCGAAACGATGTCGATGTCGCGTTCGATGCGGCGCGTCATTCTTTGTTTAAGGGCGGAAAGATGCGGCTTGCTGCCGTCGAGATCGCCACCCCAGAGGGCTTGTAGCGGAACCCGGATCCGGCCACCGGCAAATCCTTGTGTTCGGCGGACATCATCCCATTGAACTTCCATGCCAAGGCTGGCGGAGACTTGGCTGGGGAGGAGCGGCACCTCATCAAATGTAAACTCGATCCGTCCCCGCGGCCCGGTCAGATTGTCGAAGTTCGCCGCATCAAAATGAAAGACGGCGCCATAGACCCGGGCATCAATGTCGTCGAAGGGCAGCTTATAGCCAACTTCCGCATCGAAGCCGGGAAGCGCGCGCTCGCGAACCTCGCCCGTTGTCGTGACCTGGAAGCCGGTCCCGGTGGTGGTCGCGACAGAGCTTTCCGCGCTGACCAGTTGCTTGCTTGCTTCGGGAATGTAGAAGTTGGCCCGAAGATCCCAGTCTTCAGATAAGGCCTCGATGCCGAGTGTGCCTTGAACGAAGTTGTTAAAGTTCGGCGTTCTGCGGTGATCCACAAACCCATAACCGCCGACGATCCAACCGGAGGACAGGATCGTCCGGTATCCGATCCCCAGGTTCCCTTCCCGGGCGTTGAAGTCATCATAGTTTCCGCGCAAATCCATGAACAGGAGCGAGCTATCATCTTGAACGATGGGCATGAAGAAATTGAGCTCGGCTATGTTTCGGTCCGTGCCAAACTTACCACCGGCTTCCATATATGCGTCCCAATTGGGCGCTTTGTCGGAAGCATTTGAAACAGAAGCAAATGCCGTGAGCGGTAAGAGTGCCAGAAGAGACAGTTTTGAGAACAATTTCATGCGCTTAAAATCCAAGACTATAGAACTTCACAATGCTTAATTCGGGCAAAGTTCATTGTTGTTTATTTACACGAATCAGGATTAGGTCTTCATGAGTGCTTGCGTGTTCAGGCGAATTCATCTGAATGCTCCACCGTTTCCTTATTTCCGTTCCACGCGGTTTTCTAACCGGACGTTTGACACGGCATGATTAAGGTCAGCACAAGCACTGCCCCTTCCACACCCGACTGACGTATCACCCCCGCCCGGACTCCACCGTGCGATTCATCCAGGATTTCGTGCAGAACGTCTAAATCGGTCGCGTTATGTATGGATTTGACGGGAAACAGGCGCCGAAAAGGACGCCCCCCCCACGCTACACCGCGCAGACGCCAGTGCTTATGACGCCCGCGTCTCGCGGAAATTTCCGCGATATCTGGCAATGGATAGTGCCGAACTGGAATTTTGCGATAGTGCAGCGAGACGAAACTCCCCGGTTTTCCAAGGGGTTTCTGTCAAAAAATTCTGCGCCATGTCTTGAGCAGTGAACAGCTTCCATCCCCTGCCTCCCGAAGGCGTTTTACCGGCAAGGTAATTCAGTAAAATCAGTTAGTTACAGGAGCGTTGTCGCGAGCAATCCTTTCCTTAGACTGTACAAAATCAGCTAAGACCCGGTAGGTGGGGCAACATAAGGGCACAGCTATCTGCGCGAGTTGGCAACTGTTGACCCGGAAGTTGACGGTGTTGCGATACGTTGGGAAATTCCGCAATTAGCCAGCAGGAGACATCAAGAATATGTAAACGGACCGTTGCATACTGTCCTTAGACACTATTGCTTAGGCAGATCTACGTTACCTTCAAACCGAGAAACCTCACGCCCACCCGATAAATTTTTGGATACATAAGTTCCCTGTCCGGTGATCCCTGCATACTGTCCTGTCCCTCCAACCATGAACCATGTATTGGTTTCTTCGCCCGCTTTCACTTGCCATGCCATCGTTCGGGTATCTTCTCCATTCCCGTAGACGCAAATTCCTTCCCCCCACGCTCCACTTTTGCCCCAGAATCCTGCACCGTGGCACTCTATCGGGCTAGTTTCAAACGGTCCCTCAATCATCTCAGAGACACCCCGTGAATTGATCATCCAGTAACCGGTCTCGTCGCCAGTTTTCCATTTCTGAGCATCAACGGTCATGTAGTTTGACCCCCTTATAAACTCAAAAGCGAATGCATCGGGAACAATCAAGATCATAAAAAGAAAAAACAAAGGGCCGCGCATTATCATCTCCAAAGGTTATGTATGAGCTTAACGTGTATCATGGACGAGCGAGCGTGTCCCGCATGGCACATTTTTCACCAAGTATGAAATATGAACGACATGGCTAAGATGAAGATAGACACGGCGCCGGCACCGCATCACACAATTTTTCGTCGCAGTCTCACAGTGGAAACCCGGCCTTTACCAAACCCTCCAAGAAATGCTCCTTATCACTCTCAAGACGAAACTGAACTGAGTTCCGGAACTTATCCAGGGAGAAACCTGGGTCGTCGCTTAACACCTTGTCGACGTAGATTTTGGCCTCATCTAGTCGACCCAACTGTGCGTAGCTGGCGGCTATAAAACGAAAGTCCCAAACCGCCATTTCGTTCACTTTAGTTAAAGTCGAGACTGCACCTTCGTAGTCACCTCGTAAGTACTGGATTACTGATAATGCAGACGCATACCAACCGGGGTAGTGGGGATTGCGACGAATTGCGCCTTCGATCCAAGTGAGTGCTTCTTCGCTGCGGCCCGCACTTGTCAACATTTGAGCATAGGTGGCGGAAAGATCGCCATCGTTCGGATTTAGCTCCAATGCTCGCTCGCTGTGAATGATTGCCTTGTCAAACGCACCGCGAGCTTGGCTGATTTTTGCCATGAGTCGATGCACCTCGTACCCGCTAGCCTGCCGGTCGACGGCCAATTGTAGAAACTCTTCCGCCGTGTCCAGGACCTCCGGTCCGGTCTCAACCCATTGGGCGCGGTAGTCCAGGAAATACGTCCACGCAATTCCTACATATGTGTTGCCGAGGTCGGGGTCTAGTTCGATCGACTTCTGGAACAATAAACGGGAGTCCTTCATAGCCTGACTTGTAAGCTTGTGAAGCACATCAAGGCCTTTTAGGTAATGATCATACGCTGCGAAGTCTTTAATTGGTTTCGATGCCAGCTTGTCTGCAGCGCTGCGCCAAATTGTTTCACCCAACTCGGTGACAACTGCATGAACAATTTCGTCTTGCACGATAAAGATGTCCGTTACGACACGATCATACTTCTCTGTCCACACCTGTGCCTCAGTTTCCGCTTCAATAAGCTGCATCGTCACACGAAGACGATCTGCAGATCTTTGAATACCGCCGGTTAGGACAAAACGAACCCCCAACGCGCGGCCAATTTGCTTTGGCGTCTTAGTTTGATCTCCGTATGGGGATGCAGAGTCAGGGGAGATCACGAAAAGTTGCGAGAACCGCGAGAGCTCGGTTGTTAGGTCCGCAGATATAGCAACGGACAAGTTATCCTGATTGGCATCGCCGGAGAGATTCTTTAGTGGTAAAACAACAACTGAAGGTTCATCCGGGATCGTTAAAGCCGCTTGCGGTGAATGATCGGCATATTCAATAGTGCTTGGCAATTGCCACCAGACCAGCGCAACAAGACAAATCACGGACGTGGCGATTGCCGCGATGTAGGCTTTGGAATTCCATCGTTGTATTCCCGTAAGCGATGAACCAGTTGATTTTTCTGGAATTCCGGCGCCCGTATCAATGGAATAGACCCTGACTGGCTGTGAAACGTTCTTAACTTCATGATCGCCCAAATCGTGAAAGTCAGCTCTAATTCTGTTGCGCACTTGGTCGTATACACTACCGGATACGCAAATCCCACCGGGAGCGGCGATTGATTCTAGCCTCGCTGCAAGGTTGACCCCCTCACCGTGCACATCTCCACCGTCGTCAGTTATATCACCAACATTGATTCCCATCCGAAATTTTAATGGATTTGTAGCTAGCCGCTCTTGCAAGAGGATGCCGCAGGCAACAGCATCCTGAACAGATGGGAATTCAACCAAAAAACCATCACCCGTAAACTTAATGATGTTTCCTGACTTCTCCTCAACACTAGGCTTGATCACGTCATCGCGCGCCGCTTTCCATGCCAAGACCGTGCCATCCGTATCCTGTTCCACTAATCGAGTGTACCCAGCAACATCAGCGGCAAGGATGGCAGCGAGCCGGCGTCGGTTTTCTTGATCTGCCATGGAGTTCCTATCTGGTATACTTAACCCATTCTAGTGAGGCACTCCGATGCGGCAATGAGATTCACTGACGAAATCGATAATGTCCGCTTCGGGTCAAAAGCGGGCTACCTATGACAAGTTCCTTGTGGGCCGGTCAGCTTCCCATACCGGACGTCGTCTCAAACAAACATATCTCATTGGAGCGTTGTGATGAGGCAGTCCCATCGTTTCAATAGGCGGCTGCTACCCCAGTTTGAAGCATCCAATTTTAAGCTCTAAGCCCAAATAAGACAAATCTCTGACAAAATTTGAGGCCGAAAGCAGTAATTTGGAGCCGCCCTCACCCCGCTGCACCGGGGGGATGTACGTTCCCGCTAAAGGATGGTGGCTCTCGCGAAGCGTTACCGCAGGATTTTGACCAGATTCTTAGGTCGTGGATGCCAGAATGTCTAAACGGCGCGGCCACAGGGCCCAGAAAAGACGAAACCCCCAGGTTTCCCTAGGGGTTTCGCCGAGGCGTTATCGCCGTCTCTGAAATGGTGGGCACGACTGGGATTGAACCAGTGACCCCTGCGATGTCAACACAGTGCTCTCCCGCTGAGCTACGCGCCCTTAATGCCGTGGGGTTCGGGTCTCCCCTGGCGAGGTCGGGGTTTTACAATCCTGTTTCAGGACTGGCAAGCCCCCTGACCTTGTGAAAGTCTATCACTTCGACACATTGAAGCGGAAGTGAAAAACATCGCCGTCCTTGGCGATGTAATCCCGGCCTTCCAGCCGCATCTTGCCCGCGTCCTTCACCGCTGTTTCGCCGCCCAGTTCGACGTAATCGTCAAAGGCGACGGTTTCCGCTGCGATGAAGCCGCGTTCGAAATCCGTGTGGATGACGCCGGCGGATTGCGGGGCCGTCGCGCCGCGTTTGACGGTCCAGGCGCGGGCTTCTTTGGGGCCGACCGTGAAGAAGGTGATCTGGTCCAGCAGGCGATAGCCGGCGCGGATGACGCGGGACAGGCCCGCCTCTACCAGGCCCAGGCTGTCGAGGAATTCCAGCTTCTCTTCCGGGTCTTCAAGTTGGGAGACTTCGGCTTCGATGGCAGCAGAGATAACCACTGACTGCGCGCCTTCCGCAGTGGCCTTCTCAGCCACCTTGGCGGAGAGGCTATTGCCATCCGCTGCCGCATCTTCTTCCACATTGCAGACATACAAGACCGGTTTGGCGGTCAACAGATGCAGCATCCGGAAGGCTTTCTGTTCTTCCTTGGCGATCTCCAGCACCCGCGCCGGCTTGCCGTCCTGAAGCAGGGTCAGTGCGCGGGTCATCAGCTCGACTTCCGCGATTGCATCCTTTTCCCCGCTATTGGCTTTCTTCTGCAGCGGTTGAATGCGCCGTTCCAGGCTTTCCATATCGGACAGCATCAATTCCGTTTCGATGATCTCTGCATCGCGGACCGGATCGACGGAGCCTTCGACATGGGTGATATCGCCATCTTCGAAGCAGCGCAGCACATGGCAGATTGCATCCACTTCCCGGATATTGCCCAGGAACTGGTTGCCGAGGCCTTCCCCTTTCGAGGCGCCTTTCACCAGGCCGGCAATGTCGACGAATTCAAGCTGTGTTGGGATCAGCTTGGCAGAGCCGGCGATGGACGCCAGTTTGTCGAGGCGCGGATCGGGAACGCCGACACGGCCGACATTCGGCTCGATCGTGCAGAAGGGGAAGTTCGCCGCCTGCGCTGCCTGGGTTTGCGTCAACGCGTTGAACAGCGTGGACTTACCGACATTCGGCAGACCGACGATACCGCATTTAAAGCCCATCTTCCGTTACCCTTCTTTGTTGCCGCTCAGCAGCTTGTCTTTCAAACCCGCCAGTTGATCTGCCATGGCGCCTTTAGTCTTTGGCGGTGTCGCGGTATTTGATGAGTCCGCAGGCCCGGTCTTCTCTTTCGGCGCGCCCTTGGCATCCGGTTTTGGAAGCGGTGCCGGGCGCAGGTCCAGTGAAACTTTCGACATGAAGTCAGAGGCATTCACCGCCGCCATCAGATCGAAGCGCCGGGCCATGGCGTCTATCAGCGCTTCGAAATTCGGGCGCTCGCCCTTGCTGAAGTCCGAGAGCACATGGCCGGAAACCCGTGCTTTATCGCCGGGATGCCCGATGCCGATCCGCACCCGCCAATAATCTTTGCCAATATGCGCATCGATGGAGCGCAGGCCATTATGGCCACCGTGACCTCCGCCCTGCTTCACCTTGAGGCGTGTCGGGGCGAGGTCGAGCTCATCATAGATGACAATGACATCGGCGGGGTCGAGCTTGTAGAAGCGCAAGGCTTCCCCAACCGCGCGACCGCTTTCATTCATGAAGGTGGTAGGCTTCAGCGCCATCAGCTTTTGACCGCCGATGGCGCCGTCCGCCACATGACCCTGGAATTTCGCCTTCCAGGGACCGAAGCCGTGCCGGTCGTGGATCGCATCCACCGCCATGAAACCGACATTGTGCCGGTTTCCTTCGTACTTTGCGCCTGGATTTCCCAGGCCGACCAACAGCCGCATCGGCCCCCTCCGCCAAGAAGTTGGGAGGCGAGAGAGTGGGGGAGGTTATTCCTCCCCTTCGCCCCCGGCGCCGCCTTCTGCATCGACGTCTTCATCACGAATGATGCCGTCGTCGTCATCTTCTTCGGTGATCTCAGCAATTTGCTGCATGGAGACGTTGGCGACAACGAAGTCACGGTCTTGAATGACCGGCTCCACGCCTTCCGGCAGGTTCACGCCGGAGATCCGGACCGTGTCACCAAGCTGGACAGTGGCCAGATCACATTCGACTTCCGACGGGATCGCATCGACCGGGCAGTAAAGCTCGACTTCCTCACGGACGATGGTGAGCGTGCCGCCTTCGGCAATACCCGGGCATTCCTCTTCATTGATGAAGACAACCGGGATATTGACGTTGATGCGTGCGCCTTTGCGCAGACGCATGAAGTCGACATGCATTGGCGCGTCGGTGACCGGGTGGAACTGGACATCACGCGGCAGCGCTTTTTCGTCACTGCCACCTTCAACTTTGATCGTGTAGATCGTGTTGTAGAAATGGCCGCTGATCAGCTGCTTCATGAGGTCGCGGGGATTGATCGCGATGTTCTGCGGATCTTTAGTTGCCCCATAAACGACACCCGGCACAAGCCCGCTACGGCGGGTTGCGCGGGCTGCCCCCTTACCGGCCCGCTCCCGCGCAACGGCGGGAAAGATTGCTTCTTCGGACATTGATAATCTCCTCTAACGTCCTGAATTAGTTTGCGATTCCGCGCCCGACCTCCAGGGGTGCCGGCACGCACGAATTACGGCGGAGGAAACTCCCCCGCCGAAAAGCGGCTCCTTCTACACTTAATGTAGGAGGCTGGAAACCGATTTTTCTTCGGAAATGCGCGAGATCGCTTCGGCCAGCAATGGCGCGATGGTGACCTGGCGAACATTATGGCTGACTCGCACCGCTTCGGTCGCCTGGATCGAATCGGTTGTGACCAGGGTCTCAAGCGGTGAGGCGGAGACCCGCGCGACGGCGCCGCCGGACAACACACCATGGGTAACATAGGCATCGACCGCGGTAGCACCCTTGTCCATCAAGGCCTTGGCGGCGTTGCAGAGCGTGCCGGCGCTATCGACGATATCGTCGATCAGGATACAATGCCGATCCTTGATATCGCCGATGATGTTCATGACTTCGGAGACACCGGCTTTTTCCCGCCGCTTATCGATGATCGCCAGATCACATTCCATGCGCTTCGCCAAGCCGCGCGCGCGGACTACACCGCCGACATCCGGCGATACGACGGTCACGTCGTCGCCATTATTCAGTTTCTCGATCAAGTCTTTATGGAGCACCGGCAGCGCAAAGAGGTTATCCGTCGGGACTTCGAAGAAGCCTTGGATCTGACCGGCGTGCAGATCGATGGTCAGAACCCGGTTTGCCCCGGCCGTTTCGATCAAGTTCGCGACAAGCTTTGCGGAAATCGGTGTGCGCGGTCCGGTCTTCCGATCCTGACGCGCATAGCCATAGTAGGGGATGACCGCTGTTATTCGGCGTGCCGAGCCGCGCTTCAGCGCGTCGATCATCACCAGCAGTTCCATCAGATTGTCGTTCGCTGGGAAGTTGGTCGACTGGATAACAAAGACGTCCTCACCTCGGACATTCTCTAAAATCTCAACGAAGATTTCCATATCGGAAAACCGCCGGATCGATGCCTTTGTTAGCGGGACGTTCAAATAGGCAGAAATCGCTTCGGCCAAGGGCCGATTGGAGTTGCCCGCCAAAATCTTCATGGAAATATGTCCCCCAGCCGGATGGAGATGGTGTGCCGGATAATGCGCCCCGCCCGGCGCGACCCCGATATATCAACCGGTCATGAAGCTGTAAACGTTCGATAACCAATTTGATGCGCGAATTGACGTTCGATATCCCGATTCGCCGCTGTAGTGTGTCCTATTGGCACCGGGTGGCTGTCGGAATGTCTAATTTGTAGGCAGGATCAGACCCGTCCGGCTTTTGTCGGCGCGTGCGGCAGCTTCTCTTTCCGCGATGACGTCCAGGACTCCCGCCAGCGGTTTCAGCAAGGCAATCGCGGCATCAAAGGCATTTATTCCCCAGCGCCCGGAAAGTTCCGAGACCGGTATCGGAACCGGCTGATCAAGATTTCCAACGGGTTGGTCCTGTCGGTCGACCATCGTCCACCCGATGATCAAGCCGTCCTCCCCCGAATTTTGCACTTCAGCAGATAGTTTGAGCGCCGCGCGGGCAGGATCTTTGGTGAAGGGGAGCCCCGATTCTCGGATCACATGGGCCAAGGCCAGGGGCAGGGCCCGGTTGCCATCCCCCGGTGCGCCACTGACGTCTAAAATGGCGATCATCGGAACATCGGGTTCTTCTGATTTGGGTGCGCGGGCCTCGTCAATAGTCCCTTCGACATTCCGCCGTGCCAGCAGATCGGCAATTTCCTGTGCGGCATGGCTGATCAGGCTGTCGATCAGGCCCTCATCCCCGGTCTCGAAGGCGGCCTGAGTGGTGGGGCGGATATCGCTGATCTGCCCCAATGATTGTCCCGCCGCATCGGTCAAATGCCAGACTGTCACCAGGACACCATTGCGCCAGAGTGTTTCCCCTTCCAGCAGATGGGCGCGGGCGATATGCGGTGCGGTGCTGGCCGGGATATCCAGCCATCGCAGGCTTTCCGCCAGCCGCTCCGCCAAAGGACCGGCCAGGTCAGCGGGCGCTCCTTCGACCGGTGCGATGACAAGGGTTGCCGAATCGCTGCGCCCCAGCAGGGGGTTTTCGACCTTCTGGTCGGGTGCCGAGACGAAGGGTTTCGGCACCGGCCCACAAGCGGCAATTAGCCCGGCGAGTGCACAGGCCAGGAGACCGCTTAAAACGCCGCGCTGTTTTAAAATATGAAACACCCGGCGATTCCGAAAAGAAGGAAGAGGGCCAGGAGTTGAATAAGCCAGGGCATCGCCGACGAACCTTACACTGTCACCAGATCAATGGGACTGCGGGACAGAACGTCCGCGCCAGTCTCGGTCACCAGGGAGGATCTGCCGAGGGTTTGGGCCAAGCCACGTTCCGAATCAAAGACGATGATGTGGATGAAGAAGGTCATACCCGGCGCCAGCTCAACCGGGTTGCCTTCATAAAACATCGGCCAATCCATCCAGTTTGGCGAGAAACAGGTGCCCATGGCATAGCCGCAGGCATTCATTCGGTGCTCCTTCAAGCCGTGGGCATCCAGGGCTTCGGCATGGGCCATGAAAACATCGCCCATGGTATTTCCCGGTTTCAAGGCGGCTTCACTTGCCTCCAAGGCTTCGCGGCAGGCTGCATGCATGCGGATATGTTCGGGATCGGGCTCTCCAACGATCCAGGTCCGCATCATCGCGGCATGGTAGTGGCGATAGGCGCCCGCCCATTCGAGCGTCAGCTGGTCTTGCGCATCCAGCACCCGGCGGCCTGACTTGTAACGGCAGAGCAACGCATCCGGGCCGGAGCCGATGATGAATTCATTGCCGGCATAATCGCCACCGCCGGAGAAGACAGCGGAATGCATGGCAGCCAGGATATCCCCTTCATCCGCCCCGGCCTTGGCCAGCGCGCGGGCGGCATCATGGGCATCGTCTGCCAGTTCTGCGGCGCGCTTCGCATAAGCGATTTCAGCCGGGCTCTTTATCAGCCGGTGCCGGGAGACGAGGGTTGAGGCATCCTCCAGTGTGCAGAACCCGTCCAGCGCGGTGGAGAGCTTTCGGCCATTCGCAGCAGTCAGGCCATAGGCTTCCCATTCCACACCCAAAGTCTTGCCGGCAAGCTTCCGATCCTGCAGTAGGGCCTTCAGTTCCATGGCTGGCTGAACGCCTTCCCGATCGGCCCAGATATGGATCTCGTCGATCACACTGGTGTTTTGGGCCTGACGCAGATCCGGCGCCCGGGTCAGAAGGAACATATCCCCGTCTGCCCCCAGATACAGGCACTGGAAATAGACATAGCCGAAGGTGTCATAGCCGGTCAGATAGAACATGGTTTCCTGACGGAAGCTCAACAGCCCGTCGAGGCCGGCCTCCGCCATTGATGCGCAGGCATTATCACGCCGCGCCTTTAGTTCGTCTGTGCTGAAATGAATGGCCATATCGCCCTCCTAAACATCTGTAATCATGATTGCGGAAACCTGCCGTCCGTAATCCGGTTCGGATCGCAGTGTTGTCCGGCGATAGCTGAAGAAATCCGCCTCGTCCGTTCTTGTGTCGCGATCCATCGCTGAGACTGATGCGAGTCCGAGTGTCCCTATTCCAGCGAGCAGATAACCCGGCAGGTCGAACATGTGATGGCCGGCCCGTTCGGAGGGGATAAAGAATACCGCGTTCCCAGGGGCTGCCTCGATGAAGCGATCCCGGAATTCCGGCCCCACTTCGTAAGATCTTTGCTGGATCGTTGGGCCAACACAGGCCGTGATCCGTGCGCGTTTGGCGCCCAGCCGCTCCATCGCTTCGACCGTGTTCCGCCAGATGCCGCCGATGGCGCCCTTCCAGCCTGAATGGGCAGCGCCGATGACCCCGGCCTCGCCATCCGCGAAAAGCACGGGCGCGCAATCGGCCGTCAGGATCGCCAACATCACGCCGGGTCTGTCGGTGACGCTGGCATCGGCTTTCGGCGCTTCGGCTTGAGACCAGGCACGGTCGGCAATGGCAACGTCACTGCTGTGATACTGAAAGACTGGCGTGAAGGCCCCGGCTGGCGCGCCGAGTGCACGTTCGGCGCGGGCGCGGTTTTCTGCAATGGCGTCACGCGCATCATCAGACCCGAAGCCGGTGTTCAGTCCTTCATAAATCCCGGTGGACACACCACCGCGTCGGGTGAAAAAGCCATGACGAATGTTTGCGCCCGATTTTGAAAGCCCGTCATCGGTCAGGAATACCGGTGTGTCTGACATCGCCTAACGCTCCAATCCCGGCAGGGGCGGGGCGCCCGGTTGATGAAGCGCAAGCACTTTGAACAGCGTGCCCATTTCATCAGGGTCGATTAGCCGGTCCCGCTGTGCCGCGACGGCCTTTTTCTGTTCTTCCGGCTTTTGATGCATCAGGCTCGCAGCCCGCATCTCAATCCCAAGTGCCTGTAGGAAATCGCGCTGTGTGCTCATCGGCGCAACGGCGGCACCGCCCCCCGCTGCTGCCTGGGCAAGGCTGCCGAAATCCACATGCGCGGTCAGATCAGCTTCCCCCGGATCCGCGAAGGGGTCTGCGAATTCATGCGCCCGAAGTGCTTGGAACGTATCGCCCAGCGCCGGCCCGTCATAGCCATAATCGATGATCAATGCAGCCCCGCCTGACGTCGCAATCCGCTCTGCGATGTTGCGGGCCATGGCCCATCCCATCGGCGCGATCTCAGAGACCTCCCCAGGTTTCGCCTTGCTGCGGATCGCTTTCGGGATCAGCGTTTCCGCCGGGCCGGGCCCCGGTGCCAGGACGAAGCCGAAATTATCCTCTGCCGGATTATGGATGACCAGTCGTTCGCGCCAGCCTTCCGAGGTCATCTGGAATTGTCGGATCGGCAAAGCATCGAATAGCTCATTCGTGACCAACAACGTGAAGCCGTCATCCGGAATGTCGGACAGGCGGTCATGCCAGGTGATCGAATGATTGGTGCCTTCCAGAGTCTGCTGCTGCTTGTTTCGAAGGACCGGACTTGTTTCCACAAGATGGATTGACAGCGCGTCGGGGAAGCCCGGCATCATCCGGGCTGCGCGGAGCAGATCCCGCATCAAGACGCCGCGACCCGGCCCGATTTCGATTAACCGTGTTTTCTTGGGCTCACCATTCAACCGCCAGACTTCGGCGAGCCAAAGCCCGATCAACTCTCCAAACATCTGGGAGATTTCCGGCGACGTCGTAAAGTCGCCCTGAGCACCAATCGGATCGCGGGTCGGGTAGTAGCCAAAATCCGGGTGGCTCAGGCAATCGCCCATGTAATCCGCCAGGGTCAGCGGCCCTTCAACCGCCATACGGCGGATCAGATGATCCGTCAGCGCACTCATGTACGGGCCTTCTTGGCCTTGCCGGTATTTTTGGCTTTACCGCTGCCTTGGGGCGCGGTTGGCTTCGGCGCCTCAGCCGGGGGCACGGACAGGGCTTGCCAGATCACGACGAGACCAATGGCGATCATCGGCAGGGACAGCGCTTGACCCCAGGTGAACCAGCTGGGCAGGCTTTCGGTCAGCAGTTCCGGCTCCCGGAACCACTCGGCGGTTGAACGCGCAAGGCCATAGCCGGTCAGGAAGACGCCGGATAATAGCCCTTTACGGCGCAGCCCGTCTGCGAATCGGTAGACCAGCCACAGGACGGCCAGAAGCGCGGCGCCTTCCAGCGCGGCCTCATAAAGCTGACTTGGGTGACGCGGGACAGGACCGCCGCCTGTCGCTTCGAACACTACGGCCCAGGGCACATCGGCGATGCGTCCCCAATGCTCTCCATTGATAAAATTCGCGACCCGGCCGAGCATGATCCCAATCGGTGCCATGAAGCAGATGATGTCCGTAAGCGCGCGAAAGGGGATGCCATGGCGCCGGGCAAAGAGCACTTGTGCGACCCACACCCCGATCAACCCGCCATGGAAGGACATGCCGCCTTTCCAGATCATCACGATCTCAGCCGGGTTCTGCAGGTAATATCCGGGATAGTAGAACAGCACCTGACCCAACCGGCCGCCAATGATCGTACCCACCACGCACCAGACCAGGAATTTATCGATGTGATCCGGCTCGATGGGGAAGGGGCTTTTTGCCGCCAGACGCATGCCGATTGCCATGCCGGCAATGAAGCCGCCGATATAGGCAAGGGAATACCAACGGATGGCAATTGGCCCCAGCGCGATCAGCACCGGGTCCAGATCATGTACCCAAAACCCGCCCAGGCTTTCCATCCGTCTGCGTCTCCGCTTCCGCCGTTATCGACCCATATCGTCAGCGATACGGATCGTCAGTGGCCAGATAGTCTTTCACATAGCACGCGACACCGTCTTCCAGCATCGTCGCCTGCCCTTGGTAACCCGCATCCCGAAGCCGGTCCATCCTGGCTTCTGTGAAATATTGATAATGGCGGCGGATGTTTTCCGGTGTGTCGATGAATCCGATCCGTTCTTCGGTGCCCATTGCCGCGAAGGACGCCTTGGCCAGATCAAGGAAACTGCGGGCCTTGCCACTCCCGGAATTGAAGATACCGGCGGTGCCGGCTTTCTGGGAGAGCCAGATCATGTGATCGACACAATCGCCGACCCAGACGAAATCGCGCATCTGCCCGCCATCGTCATAGTCCGGGTGGTGGGATTTGAACAAATTGACCTCGCCCTTGTCCCGGACCTGCTCAAAAAGCTGATGGACGACGGATCGCTGGCCGCCCTTATGATATTCATTGGGTCCGTAGACATTGAAGAACTTCAGCCCGGCCCAGCAGGGGGGCGCCTCACCCAGGCCGGCACGGCGCAGGATTTCAACATCCGCCAACTGCTTGGACCAGCCATAGGGATTAAGGGGCCGCAGCGCCCGGTGGGCCTCTATCGTCGGGTCATCCGCGAAGCCCAATCCGCCATCGCCATATGTCGCGGCAGAGGACGCATAGATGAAGGGTACGCCGGCCTCAATCGCCCAATCCCACAGTGACATGGTTAGCGCGAAATTCGTGTCGATGATCAGGTCGGCATCGGTTTCGGTCGTCGACGAGATCGCACCTAAGTGGAAGATGCCCTGAAGCGACTCGGCGCGGGCTTCCAGCCAGTCATCGATGGCTTCCGGCGGGACGATATCGGCGATTGGATGTTTGGCGAGGTTTTTCCATTTGTCGCCGCTGCCTAACTCATCACAGACAGCAATTGGACCCAGCCCCTGATCAGCAAGGCCGGCAACCAGGTTTGAACCGATAAATCCTGCGCCACCTGTCACCAAAAACATGGGTTGCCCCGCCTCTATTGCACCATCGGACTCTTCTTACGCGCGGGTGGGCATGGGGGCAAGGGGGCAGGCGTGACAGCCCGGTTTTAGGGAACGATCCAAGTAGGGCCTTGCCGCAGCTTTGCTTCCAATGCGGTCAACGGGTGAGTGTCCGATGCTGGCCTTTCGCCGGCCCTGTCACTGTCCAGGTGGTGATTGTCTTCGAAGCTGGCACCCGGCTTCCGGTAGATCACGCCCATCGCAACAGGGAAATCCGGTCCTTCCATTTCCGCCAGCAACCCGGCCAGGGCACGGTCGGTTTCATCATGGACCAGGGCATCGGCCTCGCTGAAGTTGGACCCTTCGCCTAGCGTGATGACTTCCAACGACAGGGTCCCTGGCTTGACGCGCAGCGCTTTGTTGCGATCAGCACCGAAAAGGGCGGGTTTCCCATGTTCCAGATGAATTTGTGCCTCCGCCTGGACCGGTTTGTCCATGACGGCGCCAAAGACATTATCGTTGTAGACGATGCAGTTCTGCAGAATCTCGACAAAGCTTGTGCCGCGATGGGCATGGGCCTGTTTCAGCGTTTCGACCAGATGCGCCTGCATGACGTCGCCGGTCCGGGCGATGAAATGCGCCCCGGCGCCGAGCGCGAATAGGGCGGCATTCACAGGTCTGTCTTCCGAGCCGCGCGGGGTAGAGGGGGAGCGTGTCCCGGCCCGAGAGGCCGGCGACGCCTGACCCTTGGTCAGGCCATAAATCTCGTTATTGAACAGCAGATATTGAACATCGACATTCCGCCGCAGCAAATGCAGCAGATGATTGCCGCCGATGGATAGGGAATCGCCGTCGCCCCCCACAACCCAGACATCCAGCTCCGGCTTCGACAGCTTCACGCCGGTCGCAATTGCGGCTGCTCGGCCATGGATCGTATGAAAGCCATAGGTCTCCATATAATAGGGGAAGCGCGCCGCGCAGCCGATCCCGGATATGAATACGGTCTGATCGGGATCGGCCTGGATATCGGCCAGCGTCTTCTGAACGCCTTTCAGGATCGCATAGTCACCGCATCCAGGGCACCAGCGGACTTCCTGATCGGTGGCGTAGTCTTTGGGCTTTCTTGCTGGGGCGTTCATTGGATGGATCCTCCCACCGCTTTCAATTTGGTCTGGGCGAGCTTCTCGCGGACAGCGGTCTCGATTTCCTCGATCAGGAACGGTTTGCCGGACACTTTGTTCAAACCTTCAGCGGGTACCAGCAGCTCCGCCCGCAACAGCCTCACCAATTGGCCGTTATTCATCTCCGGCACCAGGATATTCTCAAAGCCGGATAGCAGAGAGGCCAGATTGCGGGGTAGCGGCGAAAGGTGGCGCAGATGGATATGGGCGACATTCAAGCCAGCCCCATTCAGATTTGAAACAGCGCGGCTGATCGGGCCATAGGTTGACCCCCAACCGACAAGGGCGATCCGCCCCTGGGCCGGGCCCGCTTCAATCGTCTGGTCCGGGATTACATCGGCCAGCCGGGCAATCTTTTCGGCGCGCAGGTCCGTCATGCGCTGATGGTTATCCGCATCGTAGGAGACGGCACCCGAGCCATCCGCACGTTCCAACCCGCCAATACGGTGGGCGAGGCCCGGTGTGCCCGGGACAGCCCAGGCCCGCGCTAGCGTGTCTGGGTCCCGTGCGAAAGGCTGGAAGCCTTCCGGCTCCGTTGCGAAGGCGGTGGGAAAGGCGTCATAGCGGCTCAAATCCGGCAATTGCCAGGGCTCGGACGCATTCTGTGTATAGCCGTCGGTCAACAGGATGACCGGTGCCATGGCGCGCAACGACAGCCGGGTTGCCTCAATAGCCGCATCGAAACAATCAGCAGCCGAGCGGGTTGCGAGCACGATCAGTGGGGCGTCGCCATTACGGCCCCAGACTGCCTGGAAC
>SPJV01000139.1 GCA_006844765.1 Alphaproteobacteria bacterium
ATGCGCGTTGGTTAATGGAGATGGCGTCGGATGATCCGCGTGCACTCCGCTTTGGTGTTCAAGCCGGTGTTTGGGGCGGGGACACAGATCTGGCAGAAGCTGCGTATCAGCGCCTTTTGGAAGCGGACCCCAGACAGGCGCAGGCGGCACGCCGTTTCATTGATGATGCGCCGCCGGCACCGCCAAAGCGCTGAAGCAGCCTCCAAGTTACGGCTTTGCTGGTCCTCGGTCCTCTAGGGGATCGGGGATCCAACCCGCTTTTACCACAGGCGTTTTTTCAAACGGAGATTGGATGGCGCGGGCCAGAATGCGTGCTTTGAGGTCGACGATGCTCAGACTGGGTTCATCCCGAAGGATGCGAGCCGCCAATGCGGCGAGGCGCGGGACGGCATAGCTTGCCCCTGACGCGGTCCCCTGTGCGCCCCGGAAGTCTATGATCTTGATGTTTTCAGCAGGCAGCATGATGTCAACACTCTCTGCCCCCCAGTTCGAGCCTTCGGCCAAGCGGCCAAAGCCATCTGCTGAGGTCACGACGATTATGTTCGCGTTGTTAGAGGACGCCGGCCAGACAGGGGTCGCGTCTATGTCCTGCCCGTCATTCCCTGCTGAGACAATGGCGAGCAATTGGTGGGCATCCAACGCCGCTTCGAACTCTATCCAATCCGCCCGCCGTCGACTGCCGAGCGGCATTGCAATGATTCGAGCACC
>SPJV01000141.1 GCA_006844765.1 Alphaproteobacteria bacterium
GAAGCAATTGCCAGGATCATCGATACCTGCGGCACCAATCAGATGTCTTAGCGAGGCTGAGAGTTTGAGGGATAACGAGCCCGCTAGCCCGCTACTGCTCTCGCAGCGCCGTCGCGGCGGTGACACAGGCGATCACCAGCGCCATGCCCAGATATTGCTGCAGGCTTAAGATCTCGCCCAGGATGATGATGGAGGTCATGGCGACCGCGACCGGCTCGACATTGAAGATGATTGAGGCACGAACGCCCCCCGCCACCCGCACTGCCAGGAAAGTCAGCCAAAGACCCAGCGAGAAGGACGCCGCTGCAATGCCTGCATAGAACCATCCATCATTGTTGAGTGGTAGGCTCCCTGCCCCACCAAACACCACAGCCGCAAAGATTGGGATGTGGAATAGATTACTCCACACCATCAAAGCCAAGCCATTCATATGGGCTTGCAGCCCGCCGGCGGTCAGCATGAACGTTGTTGCCGACACAGCGGCCAGAAGGGCCAATGCAATCCCGATGGGATCGAGATTCTGGAATGCGGGTCCGAACACGATTGCCAGACCGATGAAGGCGCCCAAGCCTACCCCGATCCGGCGCGGTCCCGGCAGTCGCCGATGAAGAACGGCATCCACGATCAAGACCAAGATCGGGAACAGGTACATGATCAGCGCGGCCAGGCTTCCCTCAATCCGCGCGGCAGCCCCCAAATAGCCG
>SPJV01000140.1 GCA_006844765.1 Alphaproteobacteria bacterium
ACTCGCAACCGGCACATCATTGGAGCCGGTCACTGTGACAGTCACGGTCTCTGTTGCCGTGCCACCATTGCCGTCATCAACGGTATAGGTGAAGGTCACATCCTGCGTTTCACCGGCTGCGAGATCCTGGAAGTCTGAACCCGGATCAAAGGTGAAGCTGCCATCTGCTCCAACCGTTGCAGTCCCTGCGCTAGGAGCTGTATCCAAGGCGAAGGTGAGGGCATCGCCATCAACATCTGTTGCGGTCAGTTGACCGGTAACAGCAGCCCCGTCTTCTGTTGCGGCAGCCGTTGCCGCACTCGCAACCGGGCCATCATTGGAGCCGGTCACCGTGACAGTCACGGTTTCTGTTGCTGTGCCACCATTCCCGTCATCAACAGTGTAAGTGAAGGTGACGTCTTGCGTTTCACCGGCTGCGAGATCTTGGAAGTCTGAACCTGGATCAAAGCTGAAGCTACCATCGGCATTGACGGTCGCGGTCCCAGCAGAAGGAGCGGTATCCAGTGCGAAGGTGAGGGCATCGCCATCAACATCCGTAGCGGTTAGTTGGCCGGTAACAGCAGCGCCGTCTTCTGTTGCATCCGCCGTCGCTGCGCTCGCGACTGGGCCGTCATTGGAACCGGTCACCGTGACAGTGACGGTTTCTGTTGCTGTGCCACCATTCCCGTCATCAACGGTATAGGTGAACGTGACGTCTTGTGTTT
>SPJV01000136.1 GCA_006844765.1 Alphaproteobacteria bacterium
GCCTGCTTCGCCGAAGATTTCTCCCATAACATTGGAGGCACCGTTGATGACCTTCGGATGGTCCGTGAAATCAGCGGGGCAGTTTACGAAACCGCCCAAACGGACGACTCTTTTGACCCGGTCAAGGTCCCCGCCAAGCGCATCCTTGACCTGGGCGATCAGATTCAAGGCACAGACACGCGCCGCTTCCTGACCGTCTTCCAGCGTAAAGTCCTGACCGACTTTGCCGACATATTTCAACTCGCCATTCCAAAAGGTTACCTGACCAGCGACATAGACCAGATCACCGTGGCGGTGATGTTGGACATAGGCACCGGCCGGAGCAGGCGGGGTCGGCAATTCAATGCCAAGTTCCTGAAGGCGTGCGTCGATCTTTCCGGCCATGGGGTTCTCCTGACTGACGTGATGTGAGTTCAAATGGGCTCATCAGAGCGTTCGTTTCCAAAGGGGACAGTCTCTTCGACAGTCCAAATCTAAGCGACTATATAGGGGGTTGAGCCTACCCGTCTATCTTGATGGTTTGGCTTTTCCATGACGCGGTGGTCACGTATGGTCTTGGACGGGCGCCCGATACAGTGAAAGCTGGGCACATACGGATTGATCCGAGGGGACTATGCTGTCATTCGACGATAATGAATTGCTTGCGAAAGTGATATCCTTGCGCCCTCCGGAAGGTGAAACCGTCCCCGCTTTTGTTGATTC
>SPJV01000138.1 GCA_006844765.1 Alphaproteobacteria bacterium
TAACGGACAATGCGCTTGGAAGTTGGTCGATGACAGTCCGGAAAATCTTCTCGCTCTCGCGCAGTTGGCGCGCGGCGCGGACACGGTCTGTTATGTCGTCGATCCAGGCTAATGTAGCAGGTTCACCATTGTAATTTATGATTTTGGCGCTGATCGTCACCCAGATCGGCGTCCCATCTATGGTTTTCCAGCGGATTTCATAGCCGGAGACCTCGCCGTCTTTCTGTAGTAGCTCAACGTACCGCTGGCGATCAGCCAGATTTGCATAAAACTGGGTCGCACGCCCTTCGATTTCGACCTGTTCTGGGAGGCCGATGATTTTGCGGAGGGCCCCGTTGGACAGCAGGATTTCTCCATCAACGCGTGCAAGTGTGAAGCCGATTGGGCTGACTTCCAACAATGAACGGATTCTCTCTTCCCGCTCCTTCAGGTCTTCGGCGCCCCGCTTTAGCTCCGTGCGGGCTTGATTGATCTCCTCAATATATTGAGCGACCTCACGCGCGGTGGCGTCGAAACCACGGGCAATTTCGCCAATTTCATCATGCTTGCTTCGCTGTGGCAGATCGACGACGGACAATGTTGAACGGAATTCGTTGATCGCCGCGCTCAGACCAGCCAGAGGGCCTGTGATCGTGCGGGATACGGCAATGGCAATGGCTGCGACAAATATCATAAAAACAGCGGCAATGAGGATGATCT
>SPJV01000137.1 GCA_006844765.1 Alphaproteobacteria bacterium
TATTCGGCGGGGATGTGTCTGTTCAATCCTGGCGATGTGGTTCTGGTGCCGGAGCCCTATTACGCGACCTATATGCCAGCGGTACAGGCGAGCGGCGCGATCGCCAAGCTTGTCCCATTGCGTCCAGAGAACGACTTCCACCTGGATATTGCCGATCTGGAAGATGCCTATGCAGCGGCGACCGGGACGGTGCGCGGTGTCCTGCTCAATTCCCCCCACAACCCCACCGGTGTCGTGATGCGACCGGAGACGGTGACTGCCGTCAGTGATTTCATTAAGGCGAAAGACCTGTGGCTAGTTTCGGACGAAGTTTATCAGGATCTCATCTATCGCGGCGAACATGTTTCCCCTTGGAATGAAGCGGGGATGTCGGAGCGGACGGTTGTCCTGGGCAGTTTTTCTAAATCCTTTGGGATGACCGGTTGGCGCCTTGGGTGGGTAATCGGACCCGAACTGGTGGTTTCTCATATCCGGGAATTGGCGGGCTGTATGCTTTTTGGATTACCACCCTTTATCCAGGATGCCGGCGCAACAGTTATCGAACATGCAGATGATATCATTCCGGTGCTGCATGAACGCTATGGGTCACGGGCCAAGGCGGCAGTAGAGGGACTAAGCCGCATTAATGGATTGCGCTACCATCATCCCGACGCCGGCATGTTTGTGATGTTCGACGTGTCACCCTTTGGGTTAGCGCCG
>SPJV01000143.1 GCA_006844765.1 Alphaproteobacteria bacterium
TATAGCGTCAGCGACGGGACGGTTCAGACGATAGCAAGCGGCGTTGTGAGCTTTGCCTCTTCGAATGACGCGCCGGATGTGTCTGGACCGATTGCGTTTGCCGGTACGGAAGATAATGCGCTGACGATCACGACAGCGGAGTTGTTGGCCAATGCGTCGGACGTTGATGGGGATGCGTTGTCGGTGATCGGACTGAGTGCTGATGGCGGCACGCTTGTCGATAACCTCGACGGCACTTTCACCCTGACACCTGCCGCTGACTTCAATGGCGATATCAATCTGAGCTACAGCGTCAGCGACGGAACGGTTCAGACGGCAGCGAGTGGCGTTGTGAACTTCTCCTCGGTCAATGACGCGCCGGATGTGTCCGGGCCGATAGCGCTTGCCGGTACGGAAGATAATGCGCTGACCATCACGACGGCGGAGTTGTTGGCCAATGGGTCGGACGTTGATGGCGATGCGCTCTCTATCGTGGGCTTGAGTGCTGATGGCGGTACGCTTGTCGATAACCTCGACGGTACCTTCACTTTGACGCCGGCTACGGATTTCAATGGCGATATCAATCTGAGTTATAGCGTCAGCGACGGGACGGTTCAGACGATAGCAAGCGGCGTTGTGAGCTTTGCCTCTTCGAATGACGCGCCGGATGTGTCTGGACCGATTGCGTTTGCCGGTACGGAAGATAATGCGCTGACGA
>SPJV01000021.1 GCA_006844765.1 Alphaproteobacteria bacterium
GCCGTATCTGCCGATTGATCCGGAAGATGTGGGCTCCAACTACGAAGCGGTTATCCGTGTTAACTCACAATCCGGTAAAGGCGGTGTCGCCTATATCATGGAGACGGATTTTGGTGTTCGCATGCCGCGAAACCTACAGATTGAGTTCTCCAATGTGATCCAGCGACAGGCCGATGAATCCGGTAAGGAAATGCTGCCCCAGGACATCTGGGAAGCGTTCTCGACCGAGTATCTGGAGAACAATACGCCCTTCGCCTTCATCGATCACCGGACCCAGCCGGATTCCCACGCAAGTGAGTTGCGGGTGATCCAAGCGACGGTTATCCATAATGGTGAGCAGAAGACCCTGGATGCCAAAGGAAATGGCCCCATTGATGCCTATGTGGCTGCCCTGAAGGCTGCCTCAGGGATCGAGATCCAGGTCATGGATTATTCCGAGCATGCCAAGGGCGAAGGGGCAGATGCGACAGCGATTGCCTATGTCGAAGCGCGTACCGCGAATGGAAAGCGGCTCTACGGGATCGGACAGGACAAAAATATCGTGACGGCTTCACTGAAGGCGGTAACTTGCGCCGTTAACCGGGCCAGTCAGATGTAATCGCGTCCCTTACAGATTTCGACGAATAGAAAACCGGCGGTACCGTGCATAGGCGGACCGCCGGTTTTTCTTTGGAGCACACTTGAATGCGGTCCTTACTTGATCGCTAGTGTCCCGGTGAAACGGCAACGACCGCGACCGAATTCAAGATCCGCCTCCGACCCTCTTATCCTACCCTTAAACCGAAACGCCTCGCTGCCAGAAACCCCGACAATGTACTTTGCGCCCCTGAAGGCATTGTCTCGTAGTGTGGCCGAAATGGTCGCGATGTTGGAAATCGAAACCTTCACCCGATCACCATTCAACTCAATACGGGTGTTGTACCCCTCACCGATGCTGCCCTGGCAGAAGCTGCCACCATAATCTGTGCCTCGTCGTAAGATTTCTCCTACGTATGGGCCCGTCGGGGGCGTTGTCGCATTGGTAAGGGCTGCGAGTTTTTTCTGTTCTTCAATGCCGGCGATCTTTGCTCTGGCCAAAGCCGCAAAATTCCCATTCGGAAAACTGCTTAGATAGGCTTGATACTCCGCTATCGTCCCGGCATTTTTCACCTGAAGCCAGAAATCTTCGTCTAGATCTTTTTCCGGCCCGAGCGCCGGTGCTGCAGCAGCTTCCGCAGCTTGACGGGCTGTGTCTTGCTCTGCTTGTTCTAAAGCCGCGATCCGACCCTTGGCTAATGCAGCAAAAATACCATTGGGGTACTGCGCCAGATAGGTTTGAAAATCCGCTTTGTTGGTTGAATTTTGGATGGTTTGGAAGAACGAGACTTCCGCCTGCTGCCCTGCGGCGGTATCTGCCTTATTTATCGCTTCTATCTTGGCGTGTGCCAGGGAAGAGAAGAGGCCTTGGGGATACTGTTTCAAATAGCTTTCGAACAGCCCTGTGTCGGTTCCATCCTTGATCGAATTCCAGAAAGTCAGCTCCACAGTATTGTCTGGTAGCGGCGCGGAAACTGGCTCCGGTGCCTTCTTAAGGAAGAAAAAGTCACCGGTCAGGGAAGAGCTTTCCCAGGGAACCTGCTCCCCATTCGAACGGTCGATCACCGCGACCCGCACAGATTTAAAGACTTGCTCAACTGTTTGGCCCGGCTCATGGATTGCACGAGACAGGGCGCGCGTATAGGGACTGTTGCGCCCCTTCCCATCCGCCGCGACTTTGCCCGGCGCTGTTGAATAGGCGATCATCGTCCCAGAAGGCGCGTCCATCCGCGCCAGACCGCTTCCGCCAGACCGCGTTGCGGCCTTATAGGGATTATTGCGGCAGGCATCCATCACCACGATGTTCAGCTTGTTGCCGGCATTCTCCAACGCTGAAAGAAGCGTCGAGGTTGGAAAACCTTCGAACTCTACATCAATCGAATCTTCAATCACGGCATCAATTGGAATCATATAATTGATCCCCTTCGCCTGAATGCCGTGACCCGCATAGAATACAAAGCCAACGGCCTCTTCCCCTGCATCTGTGAGGGCCCGCGAGAAACTGTGAACCGCACGGCGCATAGTGCGCCGATCTGCATTGATCTCGGATATTACTTCGAACCCGACATCACGCAGGGTTTCTGCCATTAGGGCGGCATCGTATTCCGGGTTGCTGAGTGGTTGGAGCGCATAAGTGCTGTTACCGATGACCAAAGCCACTCTGGGCGTAGCGCTCGCAACCTGCACTGCCAACAGTAAGACAACCGCAGCCATCCCAAGGCGGCACCATGTCGTCATTGTTCAACCCTCTCTGCGGTGAAGATGAATGGCCCGCAGTTTTGACCCCGAAACGTAGTTTGACCTGTCCCACCGTCCAGACTGATCTTGGCTCGTCGGAAGTGTTTGTTACCCCAGGTTTGCCCAAAGAAACCAAGGGTCACACTGGCCATATTGCTAAAGCTGCCTTTTACCACACCCACGCTGTTGGTGTTCGACACAAGTTTTGTCTTGAATTTTCCGTCGCGCACGACAACCACAGCGCTCGCTTCTTGGTTACTTGAACAAAAGGATATATGTGGGCGTGTTCCCCCTTTTGAAATCCAGGAAATTTTCCACTTCCCATCAGCCGGGTGAGTGGCTGCCGGGCTGAGCGCAGCAATTTTCCGCCGTTCCTCAATTCCGGAAATCTTAGCGCGAGCCAGCGCTACATACTTACCGTTTGGAAAGCTCTTGAGATAGGCCTCGAATTCAGCGACCGATTGGGCGTCTTTGACATTCGCCCAAAATGCATCATCCGCATCAATTTCCGGTTCTGCTGGGGACGCAGTGTTTACCGCGCGTTCCTCATCCGCCTTTTCAATCACCGCGATCCGCGCCTTCGCGAGGCTCGCAAATGTTCCGTCAGGAAATTGCTTCAGATAGGCCTGAAAATCAGCGGCATCATCTGAGTTCTGAATGGTCTGGAAGAAGGCGGTGTCAGACTTTTTCCCGTCAGCGGCGTTCTTCTTTGAGATTGATTCGATCTTAGCTTTGGCGAGTCCGGCAAAAACGCCTTCGGGGTATTGGGTGAGATAGCTTTCGAACAGTGCTTTCGTTTGGCCATCCTTGATCGAGTTCCAGAAGGTTAGCTCGACTGCTTGTGGTTCAATGGCAGGCTCCGGCACGGCAACCGGCTCGGGCGCTTTCTCGACAAAGTAAAAATCGCCGGTCAGGGATGAGCTTTCCCAAGGCACTTGATCGCCATTTGTACGATCCATGACCGAGACCCGCACTGACTTGAAGACTTGCTCTACCGTCGCGCCAGCCGTGTTCATTGATCGGGCGAGAGCACGGGTATAGGGGCTGTTCTTGCCCCGACCGTCCACGGCAACCTTCCCCGGTGCGGTTGAATAGGCGATCAAGGTCCCGCTCGGCGCATCCATGCGCGCCAAACCACCGCCACCTGCCCGCGTTGCGGCCTTATAGGGATTGTTCCGACAGGCATCCATCACAACAATGTTCAATCGATTGCCGGCCGCATCCAGCGCAGACAAAAGGGTTGAAGTTGGGAAGCCTTCGAATTCCACATCCAGGGCATCCTCAATCCGGGCATCAACGGGGATCATATAATTCCCCCCCTTTGCCTGGATACCGTGTCCTGCGTAGAAAACAAAACCGACGGCATCAGAGCCGGCATCACGAAGGGCCCGTCCGAAACTATGGATGGCCCGCTTCATGGCCCGGGCATCCGCATCAATTTCATCGATAACGTCGAAACCGACGCTGCGGAGGGTCTTTGCCATCAAGGTCGCATCATTGGTCGGGTTGGAAAGTGGTTGCTGTTCATAGCTGCCATTCCCAATAACCAGTGCGATGCGTTTTTCAGCCTGTACTGCTCCGAATGGGACGCAACACAACGCAAGTATGGATAACCACTTGCAAAAGCGTGAGATCAAAAATCGACGCATAGCCTGTGTCCCGCAGTGTAATTTCCCATAGTGCAAAGCGATGACTGTTGTCAGCAATGACGCCACAGAACTATAGCACATGTTGATCGGGTTCAAAATTCCTGCATTTGGAATATGACAGGCTACTCAGAACGAGACATTTCCCGAAATGATTCGTGAAAGTCATAAGGGTCGCACTGATCAAAATTTCCTACAGTCATTAGCATCTTGACGTCCCCATCAACATCGACGATGGGGAGTGTCAGGCGTGAATATGTTTGGTTCTCACCGCCTTCGAAAAAATGGACACGATGCTGAATGGCGCGACATTCCCTGACGGATTGCGCGTAATTCTCGTAAACCATGTTTTTAAAAACAAGAGGCGTCAGGATGTCCAACGGCTTCCCTGTCGGGTCCATTCCCAAAAGATTGCAAACTGCTGTGCCGCAGAGTCGATACCTGAATTCCAATGGTTCCAACGTCACGTCCAGCAAACAGACATAGGGTAGAAACAAATGAAATTCGAGGGGGTCAATATCTGCGCGGCGGGGCGCCGATTTTTTTCCCCGCTTCATGTTCCAATAACGATAGACCCCATCCAAGACAGGGTGTTCACCGCTATCGAGAGGTATTTCCATGAATTTTAGGGTATCTTCCGGCACCAAAAAATCTTTCAATATAAGCGTTTAAATCAACTTGATGATCCATCATGGTTTGTTTGAAACCTGAGTGTACATACGATCAATTTCTTAACATTTTGTTAAGACTATCGCAAAGGCATGTAAGATTATGAAAATGCTTCTTATTTCAGGCTCTCCCTATGCTCGAAAAGTCAGAATTATTCTGCGTGAGCTAGAGGTTGAGTGTGAGCTAAATATGCTGTCCACTTATCCGCCGACTGAGGACGAGGTTGGATGTTACAATCCAAGTTTGCGCATTCCGACATTGATCGACGGCAAGGAAGAAATCTTCGAATCGGATCTGATCGTTGAATATGTTCTTGAGACATATGGTCACCGATCAGGCGCCCACCAGGCCAAAGTCCCTTTTCTTCCGCAACGATACAAGCAAGAGACAAAATGGATAGACCTCAAACGATCTGCCATTGTTGAAACACTCATAGATACCATGGTGAATGCCGCCTATTTGAACTGGTGCGGACTTACCGAAACGCGGCGAAACCTCATGGGGTTCAGTTTGGAATCTCGATGGGAGCAACGTATTGCCCGATGTCTTGATTGGTTGGAAGAACAGGCAACGCCGGATGGTTTCTCTCCGGGCTTCTTAACACTGCAGGATATAGAATTTATCTGTGCCGTGGAATGGACGGATGCCAGAATGCAATATCCCTGGCGTGAGGGTAGACCAACGCTTGCGGCATTGGTTGATAGCTTTGCGGACCGACCAAGTTTCGCCGAAAGCCAGTTTCCCCCAATGCCGGATTTCCTTATGCCGGCACTTGAGGAACAAGGTAAAACGAGTAGCGGTTAATCTTTCGCGGGATTGGGTTGGCCCGCCCGGTTCTGTTCGGGGACCCGGACGACCTTTCCGTCCTTAAACCAGATGCGATGCAGGCCCGGCTTAACCCCGGCAGCGACCAATTCCATTGAGGGTTCGAAGTCCAGAGGACCACTATACCAATCCGCCGGAACCTCTTTCTGCCCGCCGAAGAGCTCCTCAACACCGACATCATTGCCTTCCAAATCCCAGGCATAGAGACCAATCAGCCAAAGTTCGGTGCCCCTCACCTCCCACCGGCCAATGTAGCCACGCGTGCACTGATCACTACGCTTCATAAAGCGTGGACGATCTTTATGGGTCTCCATCCATTCCGCAAAAGGCAGCGTGAACAATTTATAGGGTTCACCGCGCAGGATGATGACATCGGGCACTTGTTCGTTATGGAGTGTCATAAAATGCTATTCCGATGATTGGTCTATTGTGATTCAACTACTCAGTTTTCGTCAAAGAGAGGGACAGCCCTACCCCTTTGCTAAAAGGCCCCCTATCTTAACTGGGTGGGTGTTGAAACGCCACAAACGGAATTACGAATGCCAGGACAGGCCGCGCCGCTATGACTAGACAATCCATATCAACGCTGACTTTCATTTTTGCCGCCTTGGTCATGTTGTCGGCGCAAACACTTAGTGCCGAAGCAGCTGATAAATTTTGGTATCACGAAGCGCCAAGTTTCAGCGGGGAGCAACGGCCTTATGTTCCACGTGTCACGCCGACCGACACCCCCGATCATCCCTTTCAAGGTCCGGATGGACAGGAACGCACCCTCGCGGATTTCCAGGGGCGTATCGTTCTCGTTAATTTCTGGGCGACCTGGTGTCCGCCCTGCGTGAAGGAAATGCCAAGCCTTAACACGCTTCAAGAAACGCTTGGGGGAGATGACTTCACCGTCGTTGCGTTTTCTCTTGAAGCGCCAATCGGCACAGTTGGGTCAGACGAGCGGATCAAATCGTTCTTGGCGGAGAATAGTCTAAATGCGTTGCCGCCTTATCGCGCCCATGATCCGCAGCAGACCTTTAACGCATTCCGCCTTGGCGCTTTGCCGACATCCTTAGTGTTGGGGCCGGATGGGCAGACAATCGGGACGTTGGAAGGGCCTGCGGATTGGGCCAGCCCGGATGCCGTTGCGCTTTTCCGATATCTCATCGACAACCAACCAGGACCGCAAGAGTAGCCGGTCCTCATTTGGTCGGGCTCCTGATCAAAAAAATCCCGGCGTCCCTTGCGAACGCCGGGAAGAGAGGAACCAAGGAATTAGAAGGTTGGACCCAGGTGGTGTAGGGGTCGCGCCAATTCCTAGTGATCAGGCAGCCTGATTAAGGCCGCCCAATACGGTTGCTACCGTCGCGCCCATTTCGGACGGCGTTGGTGCGACTGTGACGCCGGCGTTTTTCAGGATTTCAACTTTCTCCTGCGCTGACTCGCCAAAGGCTGAAATGATCGCACCGGCATGGCCCATCCGTCTGCCTTTCGGTGCCGAGAGACCGGCGACATAAGCAATTACCGGCTTCGTCATGTGATCGCGGGCAAAGGCTGCGGCTTCGGCTTCCTGCGGACCGCCAATTTCACCGATCATCATGACTGCATCAGTCTCTGGATCCGCTTCGAAGTCACGCAGCGTGTCGACAAAGGAAGATCCATTAATCGGATCACCACCGATACCGACGGATGTCGAAACGCCAATACCATGTTCCTTCATCTGCGAGGCGGCCTCATAACCCAGCGTTCCGGACCGTCCAACGATACCAACCCGACCCTGCAGGTAGATATGGCCGGGCATAATGCCCATCATTGCCTTGCCGGGGCTGATCACGCCCGCGCAGTTGGGGCCAACGAGACGCATCCGGCTCTCATTCCGATACCGCCGCATGAAGCGTTTCACCCGCATCATGTCTTGAGCCGGAATGCCGTCGGTCACACAGACACAAAGTCGGATACCTGCATCCGCCGCTTCCATGATCGCATCCGCTGCAAAAGGCGGGGGAACGAAGACAAGGCTGGCTTCCGCTCCGGTTTCTTCAACCGCCCCTTTGACCGTATTGAATACCGGGCGTTCCAGGTGATTGGTGCCGCCACGACCCGGCGTTACACCGCCGACGATCTTTGTTCCATAGTCGATGGCTTCTTGAGCATGGAAACTGCCAATCCGGCCGGTGAAGCCCTGGATCAGAACGCGGGTGTTCTCGTCGAGAAGGATTGCCATTGCGATATCTCCTCTTTCCTTAGGCGGCGATCGCCGGGACCGCGCGCCAGGCTGCGACGACCTTGGTTGCAGCGTCAGCGAGGGTGTCGGCGGTTTGGATGTTCAGACCGCTGTTTTCCAGAATCTTCTTGCCCTCTTCGACATTTGTGCCGGCAAGGCGAACGACCAAAGGCACCCCAATTTCGAGTTCCTTAACCGCCGCTACAACGCCTTCTGCGACCCAGTCACAGCGGTTGATCCCGGCAAAGACATTGACCAGGACGGCCTGTACCGCGTCATCCGCCAGGACGGATTTGAAGGCTTTCACGACCCGTTCCGGGGAAGCCCCGCCGCCGATATCCAGGAAATTTGCCGGCTCGCCGCCTTCCTGCAGGATCATGTCCATCGTTGCCATGGCAAGACCAGCGCCATTCACGATGCAGCCGATATTACCATCCAACCCGACATAGCTAAGCCCACGATCGGCCGCATAAGTCTCGCGCGGATCCTCTTGCGATTTGTCTCGCAGTTCAGAGATTTGCGGGCGCCGGAACAAGGCGTTTTCATCAAAGCTCATCTTCGCATCAAGCGCGACCAAATCGCCATCACCGGTCACGACCAGGGGATTGATCTCCACCATTGTGGCGTCCATATCCCGGAACGCGCGGTAGCAGCCGAGCAGGATGCGGGTCGCCTGCCCCACCTGGCTAGGCTCCAGCCCAAGACCGAAGGCAATCTCGCGCGCGTGGAAGTCGCGCATACCGGAGGCCGGATCAATGGAAAGCCGGATGATGGTGTCTGGCGCGTTCTCCGCTATTTCCTCGACTTCCATGCCGCCGGCGGCGGAGGCGACAATCATGATCCGCTCAGATTTCCGGTCGAGCACGAAGCCCAGATAGATCTCTGTCGCGATATCGGTCGCTTGCTCGACATAGAGGCGATAAACCCCCTTCCCGCGCGCGCCGGTTTGATGGGTAACAAGACGCTTTCCAAGGAGAGAGTTCGCGGCGTCCCAAATCTCACGATCGGAGCTGCATATTTTGATGCCGCCGGCCTTACCCCGCGCGCCGGAATGAATCTGCGCTTTTACCACCCATTTCGTACCGCCGATCTCTCGTGCGCGATAGGCCGCCTGTTCAGGGCTATAGGCCAAGCCGCCACGCGGCACAGGAACACCGAATCCGGCAAGGATTTCTTTTGCCTGATACTCGTGAATGTCCATTGTTCCCTCTCCCAATAAGAACTCTGATCGGCGGCGGTTTCCCGTAACCGATAGAGACGTAATGAAACTAGGCAGCCAAACGCAATTCGCTCTGCGCGCGGCTGTAGTGGCTGACAGCAGCACCAACGCCGCTGCCGGGGACGATGTCGACACCGGCATCAATCATGGCGAGTTCCGCCAAGCCCAAGCCTGTCAGGGCCAGTCCCTCATCCATATAACCGAGATGGCCGATCCGGAACGCCTTGCCATCGAGACGCAGCAGCCCCTTGCCGAAAGAACAATTGTATCGGTTATAGGCGTTGAGGATAACAGCGTTTCCATCGATGCCTTCGGGCAGCATTACCGTGGTAACGGTATCGGACTGTATCTCCGGTCTTTTCGCGCAAGTTTGAAGGCCCCAAGCAGATACCGCGGCGCGGACGCCGCCGGCGATCCGTGTGTGGCGAGCGAAGATATTCTCCAGACCTTCTTCGAAGATCATGTTGAGTGCCTCCCGCAATCCCCGCAACATCACCGTCGCTGGGGTATAGGGGAAGAACCCCTGGTCATTCAGCGGCGCATGCCAGTCGAAACTGAAATAGCTGCGCTTCAGCCCGGCTGTTTTAGAGGCCTCAAGCGCTTTCTGACTGACGGCAATGATCCCAAGACCGGTCGGCAGCATGAACCCCTTCTGCGAACCCGTGACCGCAAGATCGACTCCCCAGTCATCCATGCGGAAATCGATGGACCCGATGGAGCTGACACCATCAACATAAAGCATCGCCGGATGGTCATGCGCATCGAGAAGACGGCGCACACCTGCAACGTCGGAGACAACGCCCGTCGTGGTTTCGTTTTGACAGACGAGGACCGCCTTAATCGCCTTGTCCTTATCTGCCGCGAGGTCTTCGGCCAGACGCTCCAGCGGGAAGGCGTCGCCCCATTCTTCATCATACTCAATGACTTCAAGCCCAAGGTCGCGGCTCATCTTCGCCCACAGCATGGAGAAGACACCGATAGAGCTGACAATGACCTTATCGCCCGGCGATAGCGTGTTCGACAGGGCCGCTTCCCAGGCGCCGGTTCCAGATGACGGGAAAATGAAAGCCCGCCCGGTTTCGGTCCGGAAGACTTTCTTCAGGTCTTCGAATAACGGGAGTGTCAGCTCAGGAAAATCAGGTGCACGGATATCTTCCATCGGGACGTTCATGGCCATACGGACCCGCTCGGGCACATTGGTGGGACCTGGGATGAAGAGATGCTTGGCACCGGTCATAACTGAAATTCCTTTTGGCTGATGAGTTCCACCTGAAGCGCAGGTGGGTTTGGGGAAGACAGTGGCACGCGGCCACGTAGAAAAGAGTAAGGCTCGGTTCAGGCCTTGGGCTCACTATAGACAGCGTCTTCGACGGCACGCAGCGCGTCATGAAAGGCAAAGACGCTCTCTGCTTCGTCACGGCGGGGATGCGCTTTGACGAAGGGGTTCATCATGACCGTCGCGGCGTTTTGTTCATCGCGCGGGTTCCAGATTTCATAGAGTTCACTCATATCAATCCCCCTCCGGTCATGTGATCAAATAGGATAAGTGCGGACGGGGCCCCGGAGGCTCTCTCTCACCGGATCGGATGATCGCGTCTCAAGAGAACCAACCCGTCCGCACGACTATGGTTTTTTCATGCTTTGTGATTTGTCGGAACACCCCAGCGGGCGGGGTTGAAAACTCTATTGGCTAGGCTGGGCCCTACCCGGGCGGGTAGGTCGTCAATCGCTGTTGCGGTTTGCCATGTACAAGGCGACCGCCATTGCCCGGTTCCGGACATCGAGTTTTTCGTAGAGGTTCTTCAGGTGAAACTTCACCGTGTTTTCGGAAATTCCGATCCGGTTGGCGATTTGCTGATTGGTCCAACCACTTGCCAAGGCTGACAGGAGCTCTCGCTCCCGCGAGGTCAATTCGGATAGCGGATCCTCATGCAAAGTCGTCACATCGACATAGGGGAAGCTCATGCGACCCAAGGAGACTGTATAGATCACGTCGAGTAAGACTTCGGGCGGATCGCTTTTCGAACAAAAGCCATAACCGCCATATTTCATCACAAGCCTGGGCGTGTCCGGATTGCGGGAGCCAGTGTAGATGACCATCCGGGCAATCGACTCCATGGCCTTCAACTGCCGCATGACCTCACCGCCATCCATATCCGGCAATAGCCACCCGATCACGCCGACATCGAACGAGCTGGATGCCGCCTGTTCAACAAAACCGGCACCGGTATTCAAAGCAGCGACAAGCTCGAAGCGTGGATCATCGTCCACAATCGCCTCAAGCCCTTTTAAAACAAGGGGATTTTTGTCCGCGATGAGTAGTCGCGCCGGACCCGACATGTTTAAGAACCCTTTACCCACTGGATGGTGGCTCGGGGACACGCACACCACCCACGCCCAACGGGAAGGCGTGTTTCTAGCCGGTCTGGGGAGGTTCGACTTTTATAATGACGACATAGCGGGACCGATTACCGACGCATTCCAATCATTTACGTCAACAATCAGGATACACCTGAAAAGGCGTAATGGCCCGCCACCTCATCAACCCTTAGGGAAGTAATCCTCGCAATCGCCATCGCGATAGACATCGGTCGTGGCGCAATGCAGTGCACCGCCGAAGGGATAGGCATCCCGGAACGGCACCGGTAAAACCTCAAAACCCAGTTTATCAAACTGTTCCATCTGGGCGGTTTCGGTTTCTTCAACGCAGACGGTTTTCGGATCGACCATCAGAATATTCATCGACAGCCAGACGGAAGAATAACACAGCGGTGGCGGGGAATTATGCATCGGCCGGGCAGCGTCGATGATCTCCCAATCGTTGCGATGGAAAAAGGCACGCTGTTCATCCGGCAAGCGGCGCTCCGGATTGTTAAGGATCAGGCCGGGACGCAATGGTGTGAATGTCGCATCGATATGGATCGGATAGGCATCCCCCGGGAAGTCGACCGCATGAACCCGATGGTTGGGGAAATGGCGGGAGAGCCAATCGATCCCCTTCAAATTTGTTGTGAACCCGTGTTGAACCACAAGATCACGACCGAAGCGCAAAACATCGGCAGCATCAAAAAGCGGTTCTTCTTCCGTCGTCAGAAAATCCTTGGCCGCGACCATGCGCAGGCGTTCTTCCATGGTGATATCGTCGGAGAGATAGTCTTTCTTGTAAGACGCGTCCGTCAGACGTGGTTTCGGCGCTGCTTCATGTCGCATATTCGGATCTTGCTCGTAATACGCCTTTAGCAAGGGCCGGTAGCAGAGATATTCGAACCACCGGGACCGATAGGACATGGTGGCTTCCAGCATCTCATTCCCGACGGTCAGGATGACATCGCGCGGCGGCATACAGCCGAACATCGATCCGGTTTCCCAGTCAGGGGTTGCGATGGCCTGACTGAAGTTTAGCGGTGTCGGACGATCAACCTTAACCCCACGTTCTTCGAGAACGCGCGCTAGATTATCAAGTTGCGCATTCGCCTTCTCGACCGTTTCCGCCGGGCGCGGTCCGTGCATGCCGCGCATGTCACTGTCCGTCGGGATCTTTGGCTCGCTGGCTGGCTCTGATGGGGGAATACAGCACCCATCAGCGACCCCCACGATCACATGGCGAAGAGTATCCCACTCATTCCAGCTGTTAACGATTTTCTGGGATGCCGTAGGGCTCTCGGATCCGGTCATTTTGAATCACTCCATCTTATAACCACCCAACAGCGCTTATAAGACCATAGTGGGGAGGATAGAAAGCAAATTGAAACTGATCCGGCGACGCATGACGGTTTACCGGTACCGCGCCGCAACCGGTTGCATCTTCGATGCCCTAGCGGTTTCCGACGTTAACCTGGCGCTTAATATCAAACACCGTTTCCGGCTCGGCATCTTCGCTGATTGGGGCTTTGAAGTACTTAAAGTGCGCCGTGTAGGTGCCTGGATTGAGAGGACCTTCTTCCGTTTTTCGACCAGCTTTGATTAACTTGGTCGCCGCTGGCGCATCAAACTGTCCGATCGCGGTATGGAATACCTCGCCATCCGGCCCTGTGACGAGAATTGAATAGCTATCCCCGTCGTGCACACCTGCCATATAGGCACTGAACCAAAGCTGTTTCGCGCGCGGGGAGACGGCTTCGTAATCGAACAAATCATATTCGGCTGCCGCACGTGTCAATTCACGCCGAGAGAAACCGATACGCAGAATGAGCGTGCGGGAATATGACAGTTCAGCCGCAACAACCGGCAGCCAGAGATTGGCCGCTGTTCCCAAGCCGCATTCGGTTGCGACCGTCCGCCCACTGAACGGATCGATTGTTTGCCGCCCTTTCAGCACTTCCAACTGAACCGCGGGGGTAATCGTTAAACCAGACATGCCGAGCGCCGCTATTGGTTCTCCACGGGCAACAAACTGACCTTCCGTCACAAGAGCGCTGCCCCGCTTCAAATGACTGTAAATGGTTTTGTAGTCATCCTGATGCTGGATCACGATGGTGTTTCCGCGTTCCAGCCCCCGAACCCCTTCTTTACCAAAAAGGCCGTAATGGGCATCCGGCAGGCCATCGCGAATCTTAATAACTTTACCAGGGGCCGCCGCAATAACAGCGACGCCTCGTTCCATATCCCGATACGACGGAACCCTGAAATCGACTCCCTTATGGCCGTTGAATGCCAAGGGTCCACAAGCATAATCCGAGAATCCGGGGCCAGGATCAGAGTCAGCATAGTATTGGATGAAACAGTTTTTACCGTACTCACAGTCAAGCGGCAGACTGAGCTTGAAAGGGCCTTCCGGCAAACCGGCCTCTGGGCCAGAGCCTGATGGAGCAACTGTAAGGCTTGAACCCTCAGAACCGCCTGCCCCAGCTTCTGCTACCTGATTTGCTTCAGGAGTAGATGAATCAGAAGCAGATGAATCAGCCTGCCCCGTGGCGCCAATTGAAGGCGCCGTCGATGAGGTTTCCTCTTGTGCCAGCACGGAGTCACCCGGCCGCATTGCATCATCATGACTGTCTTCAGAGGAACTGCCGAGGTTAGGTTCGCTCGATATTGAGGGTTGGCCGAGCGTGACATCCGACGTGACTTCTGGCACGGGCAAGCCGTTAGTGCGCCGATCATCCTTGGCAAGAAAGTCCAAGTCAAATGGCAGCATTGACGCCACTTCGTCGCCGACGAGATCGGCAACGCGTCCTCCTGCCGCAATATATGTAAGCAAACCGACGCCGGTTGCGAAAATTATAAGAAGGATGGCAACAAAAGACCTCACGCCTTCTCCTCCGCATTATTTTTATTGTCCCCACCATTAGAGGACACTAGCTGCCCGTCCTGATCAAGCTTTATCAATCGGACAGATTTCCCTGAAACGGACAATGCGATCCGCCCATGTTTCAGGTCGACCGCCTCTGCGCCAAACATCTCCCGGCGCCAGCCACGATTTGCTGCGATATCCGCTTCGTCATCCGCAGCAAGCCGCTCAAGGTCTTCCGCATTCGCGACGAGGCGACTGGCGACACCGGCCTCATCGCAGCGATGCTTCAGCAGGACCTTTAAGAGATCGGTGATCGCACCAAGTCCAGTCGGTGGTGGGGACGGACGGCGTTCCCGTTGCTTTTCGACCGGCGCGTTCAGCCCGGCTTCAACCGCTTCCAAAAGACCGCGTCCTATTTTCCCATTGGCGAAGCCATTCGACACGCCCCGGATACGCTCTAGATCGCGCGCATTGCGTGGGGCCGAATTTGCCACTTCCAACAAGCTTTCATCTTTCAGGATACGACCGCGCGGCAGGTCCCGATCCTGCGCTTCCTGTTCGCGCCACGCTGCGATCGTCTTCAAGACAGCGAGAAGGCGCGGTTTCGGATTGCGTGCCTTGATGCGGCGCCACGCATTTTTCGGATCGTTCCGATAGGTATCCGTCGCCGTCAGGATTGCCATTTCTTCCTGCAACCATCCAGCACGACCATTTTTGTCGAGCCTTGCTGCGACCTTTCGGTAGACGTCACGCAAATGCGTGACATCCGACAACGCGTAGGACCGTTGGCGTTCGGTGAGCGGGCGTGCTGCCCAATCGGTGAAGCGAGAGCCCTTGTCTACCTCGCGCCCAAGAAGCTTTCGGACGATGCCTTCATAGCCGATCTGATCGCCCAACCCGCAAACCATGGCAGCGACTTGGGTGTCGAATACCGGCTCCGGAACCTCGCCTGTCAGGTGATAGAAAATCTCCAAATCTTGCCGGGCGGCATGGAAGACCTTCAGAATAGATTTATCGGCGAGTAGATCAAACAAGGGCTGCAGATCGATATCAGGCGCCAGAGTGTCAATGATCCCTTCTGGACCATCCTCTCCCGCCTCATCGCCCCCCTCATCGCCCGGTACCGGACCAGCCAACTGCACGAGACAAAGCTGCGGCCAATAGGTTTTCTCGCGAATAAACTCTGTGTCTACGGTGACAAATGCACCCTTTGACAGGTCCTCGCAAAGTGACGCCAGACGCGCCGTATCCGTGATCGGTTCTAAAGACATGGTGGAGAGTCTTTACGCGACTCTCCCCAATTCGAAAAGCGGGGAATATTCCTCCCTATAGAGATACCGCCATAACGCCGGAACGCCCAACGCAAAAAACAACATCAGTGATGAAACCCGGTGTTACACCGCCGCGTTTGAGGATTGCTTCCCTACACGTTCTTCCGCGACCCGTGGTGCCGTTCGGAGGACCAAGTAACCTATCAGGGCGGCGACAATGGAACCGCTCAACACACCGACCCGGACAGCGGCGGCCCCGTCGGGAGAGGTGAAGGCGAGGTTGCCGATAAACAGGCTCATGGTGAAACCGATACCGGCAAGGAGAGAGACCCCCCAAATTTGGCGCCAGGTAATGCCGACCGGCAGCCGGCCCACGCCAACGGCAACCGCAAGAGCCGTCGTCGCAACGATCCCGATCTGCTTGCCAAATAACAGACCCGCTGCAATTCCGGCCGAAACCGGTTCCAGGATTGAGGAGAAACTCATCCCTTCCAGCGACACACCGGCATTGGCGAAGGCAAAGATCGGCATGATTCCGAAGCCGACCCAGGGGACCAGCGCATGTTCGACCCGGTGCAGTGGATCTTCATCCTCGTCCGGCGAGCCACCGAGCATGGGAATGCAGAAAGCGACGGCAACACCGGCCAAAGTCGCATGCACGCCTGATTTCAACACAGCCACCCAGAGCACAATGCCGAGCAGCATGTAGGGCGTTACAGCCCGCACCCCAAACCGGTTCAGCGCAATCATGCCTGCGATAACAACGGCAGCGATACCAAGGGCGGTTCCGGAGAGCTCTGCAGTGTAGAACAGCGCGATAATGACAATCGCCCCCAAATCATCAATGATCGCCACGGCAAGCAGGAAGACTTTCAATGAAACCGGCACCCGGTTCCCCAGCAGTGCCAGGATCCCAAGCGCGAAGGCGATATCGGTTGCCGCAGGCACCGCCCATCCTCGTAACGCCTCGGTATCGCCCCAGTTGAAACCGACATAAATCAATGCTGGGACGACCATGCCGCCCAGTGCGGCAAGCGCCGGTAATGACGCGCTGCGCCGGTCCGAGAGATTTCCCGCAACCACCTCCCGCTTGATTTCCAAACCAACCAGCAGAAAGAAGATCGCCATCAGGAAATCGTTGATCCACAAGAGTAGCGGTTTCGATAGTCCAATCTCGCCATAGGCAATCGTGAACGGCGTCCCCAGCATCGTGGTATAGAAACTCGCCAGCCCGCTATTCATGACGATCATCGCCAGAGCCGCCGCAGCGACAAGAACAATGCCCGGGGCTGTCTCATGCCCCAATGCCCGAACAATAACATTATACGCGACTCGAACGGGCATCTTTGCCTCCAAACAAGATTAAACGTCGATAAACAGCGTTTGAAATAGTCAAACCCTTGAAAAGGTCAAGCGCTGTCCTTAGAATTTTTAGGGTCAATAACAAAACTGGCCGGAGAGGCCCTCATGCTAAGCAGTCCGTTACTCACAATTCATGAAGTTGCCGACCTCCTAAAGGTGAAGGAAGCGACGGTTCGGTCCTGGATCAATGATAAAGACTTACGCGCGATTAAGTTTGGGCGTGAATGGCGGGTCGCCCGTAAAGATTTGGAAGAGTATCTGAACGTCAACGCGAATATTCCAGCACCTTCCTAAACCGCTCTATGAAGCCCGTGTTGCCGGCGTTGATCGACTTGGAGATATGATCAAGGCCATGTTCGGCAAACAGGGTAAAGCGGAGTAAGATTTCAGGTTTTTACCACTCCGGTCTTTTTGGGGCCTTTGAAAGTCTTCCCGCCCCTTGACAATTCGGGCGGAACAATGCCCTTTCCCGCGCGGTTACGCGCGCCGGAATTTCTCGGCGCCTTCCCTATGTTTTGGAGCTCCCTGATGCACGCTTATCGCTCTCACGACTGCGGCGCCCTGCGCCTTGACAATGCCGGCACCGAAGTCCGGCTTTCCGGCTGGATCCATCGCAAGCGCGATCATGGGAACCTGCTGTTTGTCGATCTGCGGGACAATTATGGGCTCACCCAATGCGTGGTTGATGTATCCGGGGAAATCTTCCCGATCCTGGAAGGGCTCAGCCTGGAAAGCGTCATCACCGTGACTGGTAAGGTCGTCAAACGCTCTGACGAGACGATCAACAAGAACATCCCAACCGGTGAGGTTGAGCTTTATATCGCGACCCTGGATGTCCAGTCGCGTGCGGATGCCTTGCCCATGCCGGTCAATCAGGATGCGGGCTATCCGGAAGAAATCCGGCTGAAGTATCGCTTCCTGGATCTGCGCCGGGAAGACATGCACCGAAACATCTTGCTGCGGAACTCGGTCATCTCCTCGATCCGCCGCCGCATGAATGATCAGGGTTTTGCGGAGTTCCAAACCCCGATCCTAACAGCCTCCTCCCCTGAAGGCGCGCGTGACTTCCTGGTGCCGTCTCGCCTGCATCCGGGTCAGTTCTATGCGCTTCCCCAGGCGCCGCAGCAGTTCAAGCAGCTCCTGATGATCTCCGGCTTCGATCGCTATTTCCAGATTGCTCCTTGCTTCCGGGACGAGGATGCGCGCGCCGACCGCAGCCCGGGTGAATTCTATCAGCTCGATTTCGAGATGGCCTTCGTAACCCAGGAAGACGTGTTCAACGCGATTGAGCCTGTGCTGCACGGGGTCTTCGAAGAATTTGCCGATGGTCGCAAGGTCGCCCCTGCCCCCTTCCCGCGCATCGCCTATGCAGATGCCATGCGGAAATACGGCACGGACAAGCCTGACCTGCGGAACCCGTTGGAAATGTCCGATGTGACCGACCAGTTCCGAGGCTCCGGCTTTAAAGTCTTCGCCGGCATGATCGAGAAAGATGAGAATGTTCGCGTCTTCGCGATCCCCGGACCGAAAGGCGGCAGCCGCGCTTTCTGTGACCGCATGAACAGCTGGGCACAGTCAGAAGGCCAGCCGGGCATGGGTTACATCTTCTTCCGTGATGGCGAAGGCGCCGGACCGGTTGCCAAGAATATCGGGCCGGAACGCACGGCGACGATCCGCGATGGACTTGGCCTGGGCGATGGCGATGCTGTCTTCTTCGTCGCCGGTGTGCCGAAAGCCTTCTCCGCCTTCGCAGCGGCTGCGCGGACAAAACTCGGCCAGGATTTGGAACTGATCGACGACAACGAGTTCAAATTCTGCTGGATCGTCGATTTCCCAATGTTCGAATTCAACGAACAGGATCGCAAGGTCGACTTCTCCCACAACCCGTTCTCGATGCCACAAGGCGGTATGGATGCGTTGGAGAATGAAGCCCCGCTGTCGATCCTCGCCTATCAATATGACATCGTCTGCAACGGGATTGAGCTCAGCTCCGGCGCGATCCGGAACCACTTGCCGGAAGTTATGTACAAAGCCTTCGAAATTGCCGGCCATGGTCCGGAAGTGGTGGATGAGCGCTTTGGCGGTATGATCAACGCCCTCAAGCTCGGCGCCCCGCCTCACGGAGGCTCTGCACCGGGTATCGACCGCATCGTCATGCTGCTGGCCGGCACCTCCAATATCCGCGAAGTCATTGCCTTCCCGATGAACCAGATGGCTCAAGATCTGATGATGGGCGCCCCTGCTCAAGTCTCCGAACGCCAACTGGCCGATGTCCACATCGAAGTGGTTATGCCGGAGGCGGAAGAAGAGTAAGACGCTGTGAAGCAGACATACGAAGGATCATGCCATTGCGGCTCGGTCCGTTTTCGTATTGAAGCCGATATCACGGAACTTACGACCTGCGATTGCTCTCTGTGTCAGAAGAAGAACGCCCTCATGACAAAGGTGCATGAGGACGATTTCGCGTTGCTGGAGGGCGAGGACGTTCTAAGCGAATACCGTTGGAACTTGGAAATTGCGCGCCATTTCTTTTGCTCCCAATGTGGGATCTATCCCTTCCATAAGAAGCGCGCACAGCCGGATCATTACGGCATAAACATCAAGTGTCTGGACGGCTTCGACAGCAGCAAAATCCCGGTTCGGGCGACCGAAGGCCAATCCATGACGGTTGTCGAAAACGCGACCAACCCTCACTGGCTTGGCCCGCGCGTTAAGTCTTCACACGGTAATTGACCGTAGTGCATATCGAAGTTGTGATGCCGGTAGCTGAGTAGGAATGGTTTTCACTTACCGATAACGGACATACTCTTGCCGTATTAGGTGATATCCAGGAACAACACGCATGTTTCAGCTATTCTACTACCCTGACAATGCCAGCCTTGCGCCGCATTTGTTGTTGGCTGAAACACAGCTCGAATACACCCTCCGGCTGGTCGATCGAACGTCCGATGCGCATAAGACGGATGATTATCTGCAGCTCAATCCAGCCGGACGCATTCCAACATTGGTTCATAATGACTTGGTCTTATTCGAGAGCCCGGCAATCTGCATTTACATCTGCGAGCAGGCTCCTGAGGCACAGCTCATGCCGCCGCTCGGCCACCCGGATCGCCCGTTGTTCTTCCAGTGGCTGACCTATCTGAACAACACCCTTCAGGCTGAGTTTATGGTCTGGCGATATCCAGATCGACATACAACGCACCCTGACGGTATAGAGGGCATCAGGGCGGCGCAGGACGCAAGATTGGTCGAAATCCTGGCTCTGCTTGATGACGCGCTTTCCAAGCATCGTTTTCTGGCGGGAGAGACAGTCAGCGCCTGCGACTTCTTCCTGTTCATGTTGATGCTATGGTGCGGAAAACTCTCTCGACCCCTCACATCCTTCCCAAACCTATGGCGCCTGATCCAGGAAATCGCCAACAGAGAAGCCGTTCAACGCGTCTGCAAAATCGAAAACATCGACATCACTCACTTCAAGGAGTGAGGGGTTGGTTTCTCACCTTCGCAGAATAGAAACTGTCTGTTACTCCGCCAGTTTTGCCAGCGTTTCCGATAGTTGCTTTACGCCCTTCAACCGTCGCGTTTCGCCTTCCCAGGCGCGCATGACGACCAATTTTTGGTCGGGGCGGACCTTCATCGCGCCGGCTTGCTGTTGGATGTAGCCGATCAGCTTGTCCGGCCGGGCGAAGCGGTCGTTTCGGAAGGTGATGACCGCGCCTTTGGGGCCGGCATCCAACTTGGCAATGCCGGCGCGTTTGCAGGACTGCTTGATGGCGCAGACTTCCAACAGGTTCTCGACTTCCGCCGGCAGTTTGCCGAAACGGTCGACCAGTTCGACGGCCAGTGCATCCAATTCCGGCCCGCTTTGCGCTTCGGATAGCCGTCGATAGAGGCCAAGGCGCACGGACAGATCGGTGATATAGGCATCGGGGATCAGGACCGGCGCGCCAAGTGCGATGGTCGGCGACCAGGTCTCCTCTGCCTCCGCTTCCATGCCCCCTTCCCGCGCGGCGGCAATCGCCTCTTCCAACATGCGCTGGTAAAGCTCAACACCGACTTCTTTCACATGACCCGATTGTGCTTCGCCCAACAGGTTCCCCGCCCCCCGGATATCGAGGTCGTGGCTTGCGAGCGAGAAACCGGCACCGAGCGTGTCGAGGGTCTGCATGACCTCCAACCGCTTCATGGCGGTGGGCGACATAACCCGGCCCGGCGGCAGGGTCAGATAGCAATAGGCGCGCTGCTTGCCTCGCCCGATCCGACCGCGCAGTTGATAAAGCCCGGCGAGGCCAAACATGTCGGCACGGTGCACGATCATGGTGTTGGCATTGGGAATATCGAGGCCGCTTTCCACAATATTTGTGGAGAGAAGAATATCATATTTTCCCTCTACAAAATCCGACATGACCTTTTCCAATTCCGACGAAGGCATGCGGCCATGCGCCATGGCGATTGAGGCATTGGGGGTCATTTCCCGCAGCTTCTCCCGAATGCGATCGAGATCGGAAATCCTTGGCACCACGTAGAAAATCTGCCCGCCCCGGAAGCGTTCCCGCCGGATGGCTTCCCGCAGGATCACTGGATCGAAGGGGAGAACGAAGGTACGGACGGCCAGCCTGTCGACAGGCGGCGTTGCGATGATGCTCATCTCCCGCACCCCGGCGAGGGCCATCTGTAATGTGCGCGGAATCGGTGTCGCGGTCAGCGTCATTACATGAACATTGGACTTAAGCTGTTTCAGCCGTTCCTTCTGTTGCACGCCGAAATGTTGTTCTTCATCGACGATCAATAAGCCCAGCCGCTTCGCCGATACCGACTTGGCGAGGAGCGCATGAGTGCCGACAATGATATCGATAGACCCATCAGCGAAACCTTCCTTCACCGCCGTCGCCGCCTTGCCTGTGACCAGCCTGGAAAGCTGTGCGATCTTCACCGGCAGGCCTGCAAATCGTCCTTCGAAATTCTTGAAATGCTGACGGGCCAGAAGCGTCGTCGGGACCACCACGGCAACTTGCAAGCCGGACATGGCAACCAGGAAGGCCGCGCGGAGTGCCACCTCGGTTTTCCCGAACCCAACATCGCCGCAGATCAGGCGATCCATTGCCTTTCCGGATGCAAGATCCGTCGTCACATCGGCAATGGCGCGCAGTTGGTCTTCGGTTTCCGCAAATTCGAAGCGGGCGCAGAACTCGTCATAGGCCCCCTCCGTCGGTTCCACGGCCTCACCCCGGCGCAGGGCGCGCTCTGCCGCGACCTTGAGAAGCTGTGCGGCCATCTCCCGCACTTTCTCTTTCAGTTTTGCCTTCCGCGCCTGCCAGGCGACACCGCCCAGCTTGTCGAGCTGTACCCCGGCATCTTCGGAGCCGTAGCGGGACAGCATCTCGATATTCTCGACCGGTACAAAAAGCTTGTCGTCGCCGGAATAGAGAATGCGCAGGCAGTCATGGGGCGCACGGTCGACGGTCAGTGTCTCCAATCCGTCATAGCGCCCGATCCCATGGTCGACATGGACCACGACATCGCCGACTTCCAAGGCGGAAAGTTCCGTGATGAACTCTTCCCCCTTGCGGCGGCGGCGGGCTGGTCTGGCGAGACGCTCTCCAAGGATATCCTCTTCGGAATAGACCGCGACGTCCGGTGTGGAGAAACCACGCTCCATAGGCAGCACCGCAACCGCGACCGAACCACCCGGCAGAGAGGCGAAATCCTTCCAGGCGGTGAGAGACGCCGCGTCTTCGACACCTGCCTCCCGCAACAGCAGGAGGATACGCTCCCTGGCCCCTTCGGAATGGGCGCCGATCAAACTGGGGCGCGTCGCCTCCGCCTTTGCCCGTTCCGCGACGGCCTGAAACAGCGGGCGGCCTTTATCCGCGCGGGCGGCAGCGAAATCTTGAGCGATGCTGGCACCGAAATCCAAGACTTCAGAGGCTGTTTGAATATCGGCAGGCTTGAAGGGGCTGATCTCAACCCGCGAACGGGCATCAATCGCAGCGACCCAGTGGGCACGGTCCAGATACAGCGCCGTCAGTGGGATTGGTTTATAGAGCCCTTCCGAGGGTTCAACGCCCTTGCGCCGCGCCGCCATCTCCAGCGCTTCCTTGCGGGCGTCATAATGGTCGGCGACAAGCTCCCACCGTGCCTTCAATGCCTCGTCAGCCTGATGATCGAACATCAGCGGCGCATCGGGCAGATAATCCAGCAGCGTTTCCATCTCCGCATGGAAGAGCGGCAACCAATGTTCCACGCCGGGTGGTCTGCGGCCTTCGCTCACCGCCTCAAACAGCATATCACCTTCAGTCGAGCCGCCGAAAAGCTCCCGATAGTTCTGGCGGAACCGGGTGATTGAGGCATCATCGGAAAAGACTTCGCTGACCGGCCCCATCACGAGGGAATCCGCATCCCCGATACTGCGCTGAGTCATGGCATCGAAGCGGCGGATACTCTCCAGCTCATCCCCGAAGAAGTCGAGCCGCAGCGGGTCGCTTTCCCCTGCCGGGAAGACGTCCAGAATCCCACCGCGCACAGCGAATTCTCCCGCTTCCCGCACTGTCGTGGAGCGACGATAGCCATTCCGCGCGAAGAAGGCGTTGAGCTTGTCTTGAGGCAAGCTCATGCCCGGCTTCGCGGCGAGGGATGCATCCGTGAAGACAGAGCGTGCCGGCACCCGCTGTGTCACGGCCGCAACCGTGGTCAAGACAGCCTGTGCGCCCTCTGTTGGCAGAGCGCCACCGGAACACCGGGTTAGAAAATCGATCCGACCGGCAACAGTCGATGCATTTGGGGAGACCCGGTCATATGGCACGCAGTCCCAGGCCGGAAAAAGTGCCACCGGCAGATCGGGCGCGACGAAGGACAACTGCTCCGCCAAGCGCGTCATCCGGGCTTCGTCCCGGGCAATATAGAGGATGGTTCGACCGGCAGCCTCGCAAGCCGAGGCAAGAACGTGACCCAGCGTTGCGTCCGGGGCACCGCCGACGGTCAGGCGGCCCGGCCGCTCCAATCTGTTCGAGAATTCAAGCACCGGACCCTCACGCTTTTTCGACGCTATCGATCAAACGGTGCATCAGGTCGGTGTCGAAACCAACCGGGATCGGCGCGCCCTTCACCAAAACATCGTAGAATTCCTGATCGGGAATATTCATCATCGCTTCAAACTGCGTCATCTCTACTTCGGTGAAGTGATCAAGCTCTCGATCCAGGAAACGCATGAGAAGGATATCCATTTCCCGGGTCCCGCGATGGCCGGCGCGGAACAGCAACCGACGACGCCGGATTTCCGGGTCCTTGTCGACAGCGTTGTCATTTGCCTGATCCATCTTAGGTCTCCTGCGCATCCTGTGCCCCGGCGCGCAAGGATGTGGCACTTCCGCTCCCGACGGGCAAGCCCTGCTTTCCAGCCACCGCTTCGGCAGGTTAGAATGGACATGTTCTTCACCGCCTAATTTGGGTTTCACCTATGCGTCCAGAAGCGCTGTTTCCTCTCTTCGCGCCGCTGTCGAGCCTTAAGGGCGTCGGCCCGCGCAACGCGGCGCTATTGGAGAAAGCGGCAGGGCCGCATGTTACCGATCTTTTATGGCTGTTTCCGCGCGATCTGATCGACAGGGGCGACAAGCCAACTGTTGCCGCCGCCCTGCCCGGCAAGATCGCGACCTTGACGTTAGAGGTCGTCTATCACGAGCCCCCACCCGACCGCAGGCGTCCGTACCGAGTCGTTTGCCGGGACGCGACAGATACGATCACGCTGATCTTCTTCCACGCCAACAAGGATTACATCGCCCGCCAATTGCCGGAAGGCGAAAAGCGCATCGTCAGCGGCAAGGTGGAACTCTACAGCGGGCGGAAGCAAATGTCGCATCCAGATCATATCGTCCCGCCGGAGCGTGCTGATGAAATCCCAGACGTAGAACCGATCTATCCGCTGACCGCCGGATTGACGGCCAAGACCGTTCATAAGGCTGCGATGGCGGCGTTGGAGCGCTTGCCCGCGCTGCCGGAATGGCTCGACCCCGCCTATGTGGCGCAGAATGGCTGGCCGGAATGGGATCGGGCTGTTCGCAACGCCCATGCCCCATCTGGCCCTGGTGCGTTCAGCCCATTGGTACCGGATCGTGCGCGACTTGCCTTTGATGAGTTACTCGCCAATCAGCTGGCACTGGCCTTGGTTCGGGCACGGGCCCGGAAACGGGCGGGCCGGGTGATCAAAGGCGATGGCCATCTGCGCCAAAAGGTTCTCGACAGCCTGCCCTACCGACTGACCAACAGTCAGACCCAGGCACTGTCGGAAATCGCCGGCGACATGGGCTCAAACGGGCGTATGCTGAGACTTCTTCAGGGGGATGTTGGTAGCGGCAAGACCGTCGTTGCATTGATGGCAATGCTGGAAGCGGTTGAATGCGGCGGGCAGGCAGCCTTGATGGCGCCAACGGAAATCCTGGCGCGACAACATTTTGAGACCATTCAACCGCTGGCCGAAGCGGCTGGCCTAAAGATCGCGGTCCTGACTGGTCGGGACAAGGGCAAGGCGCGGGCTGCGGTGCTGGAAGGCTTGGCGGCTGGTACCATTCACATCGTTGTCGGGACCCACGCACTCTTCCAAGCCGATGTGGCGTTTGATGATCTGATGCTGGCGATTATTGATGAACAACATCGCTTCGGCGTTCATCAACGGCTTATGTTGACGGAAAAGGGCAAAGCCGTCGATGTGTTGGTGATGACGGCCACACCGATTCCGCGAACGCTGATGATGTCCGCCTATGGCGATCTAGACAGTTCCCGCCTGACCGAGAAACCGCCGGGCCGGCAACCGATCAAGACAGTCGTCATCGCGGGACCGCGCAGAGGTGAGGTCATCGAAGGCCTAAAGCGACAGATTGCGGCTGGCGCCAAAGTCTACTGGGTCTGTCCGCTTGTCGAGGAAAGTGAAGTCAGCGACCTGGCCGCTGCTGAGGAGAGACATGCGGAGCTCTCGTCGATCTTGGGGGAAGAGACGGTCGCTCTGGTGCATGGCAGAATGAAAGGCAGCGAGAAAGACGCCGCCATGACCCGTTTTGTTGACGGGCCTGCGAATGTCTTGGTCGCAACAACGGTGATTGAAGTTGGCGTCAACGTGCCGGCGGCGACTGTCATGGTGATTGAACATGCGGAGCGCTTCGGTCTGGCACAACTCCACCAGTTGAGGGGGCGCATCGGGCGCGGTGACCAGGCTTCCACGTGTATCTTGCTGCGGGCGGATTTCCTGACGGAGACGGCGCGAGAACGCCTCAAAACGCTCGCTGAGACAGAAGATGGCTTCGTGATCGCCGAGAAAGATTTGGAGTTGCGCGGTGCCGGAGAGATTCTGGGGACGAAGCAAAGCGGGCTTCCCGAGTTCAAGATCGCGGACATCGCCTATCACGGTGAACTCATGAAAGCCGCTTATGACGATAGCCGGCTGATCCTGGAGCGCGACCCGGAACTGAAGTCAGAGCGCGGCAAGGCTCTTCGAGTACTGCTGTATCTCTTTGAACGTGATGCCGCGATTGCTAACCTGCAATCCGGTTGACGCAACAATTGGAACGTCAATCGTTCCGGTATTTTTCCATTGCTGCAGGCGGGGTGCTGGTTTGCTTCGGAATAGCGCTGTTCATCGCCCCCTCCTCTGCCCCAGGCGGCACGATGCCGACGGAAATCACCAGCTTGACCGCATCCTCCACCGACATATCCAGGACCTTGATGTCCTTCTTCGGAACCCATAACAGAAAACCGGAGGTCGGGTTCGGCGTTGTCGGCACATAAACGCCCACATAATCGGTATCCAAGAGATCAACAAGCTCGCCCTGCGCATCCGCTGTCATGAAGGCAATCGTCCAGGCGTCCCGGCGCGGATATTCGATCAGGACGGCTTGGCGAAAGGCTGCCCCTTGATCCTTGAATACCGTTTCAAAGATTTGCTTGGTGGTTTTATAAAGTGACCGAATGACGGGCATCCGATCTAGGATCTTCTCCCCAAATCCGACGACCCAGCGCCCGAGAAGCCCTGCCGTCAGCGCCCCAATCAGCGTAATCACCAAGGCGCCAAAGATCAGGCCTAGGCCAGGAACACCAACCTCTGCGCCGAAATATTCCGATAAATATGTATCCGGATTGTAGCGGTCTGGGATCAGCGGCATCACCGTCTGATCAACATAGTCAATGAACCACCAGGCGAGCGTGATCGTTATGCTGATTGGTGCTGTGACCAAGATACCGGCGATAAAATAACCACGCAGTCTTAGAAACATGCCGCGATTGTGCGGTGCAGCGTCTTTCCCGTCATTTTTGTCGTCGTTATCGGGTGCCATGCGACCTTCTTTATTCGATTTAATACGCTAACAGCGCGGAAATACGCGCCAAAGCCTTACACCGCGCAAACCACTTGGTCCAGCAAATAGGAAATTGTGCCTTGCGGAAAAAGGCTCAAGGCTCTTCAGAAGATTTTTGCGAGACAACCCGTTCTGTCGGGAAGGTTACCGTGACGGTTGTTCCGCGTCCGAGCTCACTTGAAATGTCTATCGATGCATTATGAAGTTTGCAAAGATTGACGGTCAGCGGGAGACCCAATCCCGTCCCTTCAGATTTGCGCGTATGACCGCCATCAATCTGTCCGAACTTCGATAAGGCAATCGGAATATCCTCAGCACGCATTCCGATCCCTGTGTCGCTGACGCTGATAAACAATGTGCCGCCAATCCTCATTCCTGCTGATATTGAGACTCGACCGCCGGTTTTCGTAAATTTGATGGCATTGGAAACCAGATTTAGCAGAATCTGTTTAAGCCGCCTCTCATCTGCGACCAGCAAGGGAAGGCCATCGCTAATGGAAAGTGCTACTTTCACCCCGGCTAGGCGCGCCCGTTCTTCCGTCAAGCGCAGGGTGTTTTCAGCGCAGCCCCCGACCTCAAGATGGCTTTCCATTAACTCCAAGCGCCCGGCTTCGGCTTTAGAGAGATCAAGGATATCGTTGATCAAGGATAGCAAATGCGCGCCGCTGGTCTGGATATCACCGGCATATTCACGGTATCGCTGCCATGCATCTGGACCATGAATCTGGCTCTGCAATATCTCAGAGAATCCAATGATTGCATTGAGAGGGGTGCGCAGTTCGTGGCTCATATTCGCCAGAAACTCGGACTTTGTTCGGTTCGCCAATTCTGCTTCATCACGCGCGCGTGCAAGTTCCGACGTCCGCTTAGATACCTTCACCGCGATCTGTCGGTATAGCTGAAGCAGCAGTCCAAAGAACACGCCGATTGCAAGGAATAATATGATCCCTGCGGTTCGTACCACGTTGCCCAAGCGCTGGTCCACGCCCCCTTCATAGCTCGGCAGCATGTCCCAATTATATGTTAGCGTCGTATCGCCATAACCGATCCGGTGATTAAAGGTCGACACTGCGGTTGGCACCGTGTCGGCGTATCCGAAAACCCCGTCATTTGTTTCTTGCTCTGACACTCTTTGTCCAAGTCTCAGAACCAACCCATCCGGCGCGACGGTGCTGAGCAGGCGTTCATAGAAGGCCGTCAAATCGATAAGGGCCACGATTACACCTTCATCAGCGCCGTTTCGGGCCCTGAGCGCCAGAGCCGATAAAACCTGATTGCCGCACCGAAAGGTTCCCGACAGAAATATTCTCCCGGGCACACGATAGGCGCCAGACGCGGCGCCAGACAACGTTGGCTCACTTGATAGATCTGTTCGGAAAGGCAGTAGCGTATCGTCCAAAGCAGCCAATTCCACCGGAAAATGCTCAAACAAGTCTGGGGATGGAACCTCTATATTCTTAAATTGAGTGAGCATCCCACCCAAACGGGTTTCCCACTCAAATCGCTCTTCACGCAGAACCCTAGGGGCAAAGGCAACCGCTTCCAGTCGAACACCTTCGGCATCAAACAATGATTCATGCGCCGCATCGATGAACTGCTCTGCACCAACGCCGCCTACTTGTCGCAGAGAACCCGCTATAATACGGAGAGATGCCTCCCCTTGAGCGATCCCAAGTGTTGCAAATTCGGTCAATCGTTCAGCATCAACACTGGCACGCTCGATCCAGGCACGCCGCGCAGTCTGGTCGAGCTCATTGGCAAAGAGGATCGTACCAACGATTCCCCCTGCCATAAAGAGCGCTGCTACCGTCGCCGCCAAAGGCACGGAAGCGCGCCGAATCCACTGCGCGATCAGCATCATGATGAAGTGGTATGAATATCGCGCGACCTTTGCAAGTGTCTGACTTCCATCCTTTTGTATTTTGAACACCCAACTTGTCCAACTTCACACAAAATTGGTCTCGCCAAGCGGAATCGGCTGGCGTATTGTGATAAGAAGGGAATGATAAATGGGAGTTCGACCGTTTGCTTGAGGAATTGGAAATCTTCTTCTTCGGTAAATGCGGTTGTTTGGGTATGTGATGTCTATGGATGATGGAAAAAGCCTAGCGGGTGTTGAGGTTTTCAGCGATTTAGATGCTGACCGCCTACGTGAAATTGAAGCGCGCTGCCGTTGGCGCAATTACGATGCTCAAGAACAGATCATCGATTTCCAGGATGATTCGCAGGACGTCTTCTTTATTACCCGTGGTGCAGTGCGTGTTGTGAATTATTCAGTATCCGGGCGCGAAGTCGCCTTTGATGATATTGGTCCGGGTCGCATCTTCGGTGAACTTGCTGCGATCGATGGTCATCCGCGCTCCGCTAATGTTGTCGCTATTTCAGCAACGACGGTTGCCTTTATGAACCCGCCGACGTTTAAAGCGGTCCTGGCCGAGAACGCAGATGTTGGTCTGCGCCTCATGTGCACCATGGCACAAATCATTCGCACCTCCGTTGAGCGGATTATGGATCTGTCGACGCTTGGTGCGCATAACCGGGTTTATGCGGAATTGCTGCGTTTGGCTGGCATGGGCATTCGCGAAGATGGGACAGCGCGAATCTCTCCAGTGCCAATTCATGGTGATATGGCGAGCCGTGTCTCCACCACGCGCGAAACTGTGGCTCGCGTGCTAAGCGACCTTTCCCGCAAGGGGCTCGTGAAACGCCAGGGGCCCGAGCTTTTAATCACGGATTATGAGCACCTACGCCAGATGGTGGAGGAATTCCGGGGCGAGTGATCCCAATCACTGATTCTTATGGTTTTCGCGGCTATTCTTGTCTCTAATATTGTAAGGAGACAGATGCTATGGCGATTTTTAAGACCGTTCTTTTGCTGCTGCCCCCGGTACTGATTGCGACCCTTATGGGGGCGTTCGACTTTCCAATGTTCGGTTTCTAGAAATTAGGCGCAATAACTTGCAAACTGGGCATTGACCCGCCCGGTCCCCCTCACTATGGTCCGCCCGCTTTCGGGAGAGGCGCTCGCGCTTCTTAACTTTCCGAGGCTGACCGGGCACTTAGCTCAGCTGGTAGAGCATTCGACTTTTAATCGAACGGTCACAGGTTCGAACCCTGTAGTGCCCACCATTCTTTCTGATAGTACTCGACGCCCAGATGGGACCGCCGCGCGGCTCCTGAAAAAGCGGTCTGTCTTGAGATTCCCCATATTCCGCTTCTTTGGAAACTGAGGTACTATCGCCCTATGGGAAAGCTTTTAACAGACCTACAAGTCGCTGCCTTTGAACGGGATGGATTCGTCTTTCCCGTTGATGTTCTGGACGCTGACGAGGTCGCGGATATTACCGCGCGTATGGCACGTGTCGAAGATTCGGCTCCCACCGCCTTTGAAGACATGGGTCGAAACAATGCGCATCTGGCCTATGATTTCTTCGATGAACTGGTACATCATCCCAAAGTATTGGATGCGGTCGAAGATCTGATCGGCCCGGATATCCTTGCCATGAGCAGCGTCATTTTCGCGAAAGGCCCTCAATCGCCGGGCTATGTGAGTTGGCATCAGGATGGCCGGTATATGGGATTATCGGACGACACGCCTGTCACGGCTTGGATCGCGCTGACGGAAAGCACGATTGAAAACGGATGTATGCGGATGGCGCCCGGCACCCATAAGGGTGATTTTCTGCCTCATGAAGACACCTTCGCGGAAGATAATGTCCTGACCCGTGGCCAGAATATTGTCGGTATCGACGAAAGCACCGCGCAGTATATCACGCTGAAACCAGGCCAAATGTCCCTGCATCACTGGAAAGTCGCCCATGCGTCGGGCCCGAACCGGACAGATGCGCGTCGGATTGGATTCGCCATACAATCCTATATCAAACCGAGCGTTTGGCAGTTGGAAGGGCGCGGGTTCGTACAATTGGCCCGCGGCGCGGACAACCACGGTAATTCCGAGATCCTGCCGCGTGTGGGCGACCTGAGCACTGCCGATGCATTCGCATTGCGCGACAGAATAAACGATATGTGGAGCGAGCAGCTCTATGATGGTGCGGAGAAGCGCCGCGCGTTTTGATCAAGGACGCGCGCGACCGTTAGAAAACGCCCGCCTCCTTACAGTGCGTGCTTCCTCACGCCTTACCCTAATTCAACAGTTTGGGATTTCCCTGGGGCATTGCAGCGTCCGTAGAAATGCGGGTGTTCCATTGTGCCTTCTCAACCGTTTGGACCACCATATGCGTCACGGCGTGAAGCTCTTGCTCGCTTAAGGACAAGCGCACCGCTTCCTTGACCGTGCCGGTAAAGGTGATGACGCAGCGTTTTTCCTTCGTCATGGTGAAGTTGAGCTTGGTCACCAATAGCGGGCCATCGGCTGGATAGGGTTCAAGCTCCTCCCCCCTGTATGGTTGGGTGAAATCGGTTTCCTGAACCACCGCATCCCGTTGAAATTCAGAGACAGCGCGCCGTTGGTCTTGCGGCACGGCCGACGGCCCGCCCAAGTGATCGAACAGCTTTCCTGAAGCCCCAAGCCATTGCATGACCAGTCGGCGCGTCAGCCAGGCCCGCACATCCTGATGCTTGATCCGACAGCGAAACAGGATCCGATCCTCTTCGGGCTGATAGGATAAGGCCAATTGCATGTCATTGGCGGGTCGAACCGGTGGCGGAGCCTCGCCGGTTGGGGGTGCGGAATCACTACTCATTTAACCATACTTTCAGGCCAATCTTTTGCCGCTCGACGCGCAAACACATGCGTTGGCGGTACCGGGCCTCCCATCCACGACGAGTCTACCCCGGTGTTTCAGGCCGGGCAAAGCGGTTTTTAAAGGGGAATGCAGCCGGGCTTGGTCCTTTTTCTGTCAGGAGCAGGAGACGTTCCAGCCCCTCCTCCGCCGTTGGCATCGGCAAATCGGCGGGCTGCCACCACATACAGGTATAGGCATCCTTATGCCTTTCAAACCATTTGCGCCGGTCTTTCATGACGGAGAGATGCGGTTCTGCAAACACCCAGTTCTCAAAACTCTCAAAATCCTGCCAGACCGACATGTTAATGATAAAGCGCGGCTCTTCTGGGCGGAGGACGATATCGGTGGCATTCCCCTCCTCCGACTTTAGGCGCCAGACGAAACCCGGCGCCGAATCAGCGCTGGCATTCACGGCATCGAGCCGTGACATGAAGCCATGCATCCGCTCATCATCCAGATCATAAAGCGCGGTGCCGACATTGATTTGCCCCAGCACCCAGCCCTTCGATTGATCACTCACTTACCAAGTCCTTCCAAATCACTGGTCACAAAGTCTTCCTCATCATCGCATTCGAGTTCGTACACTGATTGAGACGTTTTCGGAACCACGGCGAAAGAGGTTCTGGTCTCTGCCCCCGCGATGCGGTTTCCGGCGAGGCGGAGAAGCGCGAAGAGCGCGATTCCAGCAACCAGGACCGCGATCCCCAGGAACAATCCGCCCGGCCCTTGCACACGCATCAAGGGGCCCATGATCGTCGGCCCGACCGCCGCCCCTACCCCGAAGGTCAGAAGGAGCCCGCCAGAGACCTCCACCAACTCCTCCTGCGGTGCGAAGTCGTTGGCATGCGCCAGCAGCAAGGGATAGAGCGGCATCATGAACCCACCATGGACCAAGGCGACACCCAGCACCCAGTGATGATCGGGAAGCTCCACCCAGCCGAGAATCAGACTGGTCACGCAGGTCATTGCGGCACAGAGAACGATGACAATTCGCCGGTCGACCCGGTCTGACCACCAACCCAACGGCCATTGGGACAAGGTGCCACCGGCAATAAACACGCTCAGCAGCAGCGCGATCCCCTGGACGGAAAGGCCCGTGCTTTGGCCGAAAACCGGGCTCAGCGTCCAAAAAGCCCCTTCCATTGCGCCTGCGAGCAAACATCCAACTACGCCTGTCGGTGACAGCCGGACAAGCCGCCCCAAGCGAAGCTTTGCAGAGGGAATCGGGGTCGGCTCCTTAGCGGGCGCTAGGGCCAAGGGCATCAGTGACACGGCCAGCATCATCGCGACCATGGAGAACAACCCATAATTCTGCGGATCGAGCACGGTAACCGCCTGCTGCCCTGCGATCATCGCCAGATTGCCGACGATGATATAGATCGACAGCACCATCCCCCGGGTTTTGTTGGACGCCTGATCATTCAACCAGCTCTCAATCACCATATAACAGCAAGCAACCGCCACCCCGCCAAAGAACCGCAGCCCACACCACAGGATCAGATCGACTTGCATCGGAAAGACGAGAGCCAATGCCGCGGCCAGGGCTGCGAAACCGGCATAGACACGCACATGCCCCACCGCCTGCACCGCCGCCGGCCCCAGCATGCAGCCCAGGATGAAACCGGCGAAATGCACGCCACCCATGATCCCGATTGCGCTCTCGCTAAAGCCTTCCAGATCGGCACGCAGCGGCAATAATGTCGTCAAAAGGGAATTCCCCATGACAACAATTCCCGCACCCACCAATACTACCAATATGGACCGCCCAGCTCTGGACATCCGCGCCATCCCCTAGTGACTTGATATACTGAGAACGGTCGAGAGTGGACGGGGCCGCCGCACGGGTCAACTGATCCAGTCAAAATCTACCATTGAATCTATCAAAAAACACTAAACACTAATTGCGGGAAACAAAGGGAGGGCAGCATGGCTCGTGGGCGTCCAAAAGCAAAATTAGATTGGAAGAAGATATCCTTGAACGGTGCAATCGCTGTTGAAGCCTTCTTGAAAGGAGACATTGCGACCAGCCTCCGAGAAATAGATTCTGCTTTCGAGGCCTTCTTTAATGCGCCGCACAATCCAAAAGACCTACCAAAACTCCTCTGGTACGAAACCGGTATTCGGGCAACGTTGGATGCTATGCGCGACAGTGGCCTCACCTTAGATTTAAAAGACGCAAAACAGATTGCCGATAAGTTAGATAAGTTTGTCACGCAAACACTTGAGGAAGCCAACGAGTTCGGCACTGTCCACCAAGACCTTTTAAACCCGTCGGCCCACCCTGCAGCCAAAACACTTACCAAGTCATTCCCAGCATTTTTGCGCGACCTAGATAAATCTTTACCAAAAAAGCCAACAGACGCCAGAAGGCGCGCAAGTTTCAAACTAGCGATCCGATCAGGATTAATTCGGGCATGGCGTAAGGATATTGATCGTTACCGGCCTCTAATATCGGGGTTGCAAGGCCCAATTGCAGAAACAGGCCTTCGAATTGCTGCCTGGTTAAAACATGGGAATTACATACACACGCACGCTACGATGATGCGGAATTGTTCCGACTAGAAGACGATCCAGCATCCCTTGTCCGTCTACCGCAGGTCTATTTGCCGCTCCGCGCGGTTTGCCATCAGAAGATTTATAGTAAAGAGGTCGATGGCCGGGGCGAGAAACAATTGAAGGAGCGAATTGCTCACATCGTTGACCTACATACAGCTATTGACGAATGGCTTGACGACCCAAAGGTTAAGCAAGGCGACAAAGTTCGTTTGATTGCAGGAGGTCCTGGTTGTGGTAAGTCATCCTTCGCACGCGCTTTGGCGAGTGATCGACTTCATAAATCGACCCATGATGTCTTGTTTATTGAACTCCAGAAACTCGAGTACACCGGGACGGGGTTGGAATCTGCCCTTACGTCACAGCTTTACCGCTTTGATTTTAATGCAGACGGACTGACTGGACATCCTCTGGAATGGGAGGAAAGAAAGGACCGCCCTCTTTTAATCATATTTGATGGCCTTGATGAACTAGCTGGAGAAACGCCACAAGGAGAACGACTAACGCGCGGGTTTGCAGCGGCGGCCAAACAGCTAACGAATGGCCCGGGTGACGTGCGAGTAATTGTCCTGGGCCGCAATTTCGCTATGTCCGAAGCGCATCGGGATGCCAGCATGCCTGACAGCGCCCTCTATCATGCCCTCCCAATCAGCCCGCCAGGGGAATCCGATATCTGGCTTTCTCACGGTTCTGTTCAGACTACCGGACTGGAAGGCTCTGCTAAGAATAGCTCAAATGAAGTTGAGTTAACTGTCAGTGATCCAGCAGGAATATTGTCTGAAGATACGATGGACCTCCGCCCCGTCTATTGGGAAAAGTGGTCTGCTGCCCGTCCCGGCGCGCCGAAGGAACGGCCAGAGGGGCTAACAGATAACAGTCTTCGGGACCTGACATCTGACCCCTTATTGCTACACCTTCTCATCGTTTCAGGAGATCTAACGGAAGAAAGATGGCGTGCAGTCTCAGAGAACCGGAACATTATCTATCGCGATATTTTCAATAAGATTTTTGACCGAGACAAACAGACAGACAAACCTTTTGTAAGAGGTCTCTCCAGACAGGACTTTCAAATCCTGATGGACTGTCTTGGTCTTGCGGCTTGGGAAGGCGGTAGTCGCACAGGCGGTGAAGATGACTTCACACGGATCAAGCAAGATTATTGTGATGATGAGGACTTACTGGAAAAGCTATCCAACCTCAAGAACACAGCCCTTCAAAGCGTTGCCTTCCAATTCTTTGCTCGGGAACAACTTTCTCATCCTGGTTTTTCACAGGGTTATGAATTCATTCATAAAAGTTTTGGAGAGTTTCTCATTGCTCGTGCCTTGGTCGAGAAAGCAAAAACAATAGGCACACAACTAATCAAACGGAAGGAAGCCCTGATCCGATGGGCAAAAATTACGTCGCGCGGGGAAATTACGTCGGAAATAATGTACTTTATGCGACGACAATGCATGCTGGGTGACAATCAATGTGAGGACCGTCTAAAAATACGCAATAAGCTGATCAACCTGTTTAGCGAAACCTTGCGCGATGGGATGCCTGTTACGGAACAAGATGTTACATTTCGGGCGATTGAATCTAATCAACGCCGATCGGAGGCTGCCCTAATCGTTGCAATCAATGCCTTTCAGCATAGAGCGTTTCCAGCAGATTCTTCTGTAAGGATAGAAGACCGAAGGATTGCACCCGACTGGGGCCGAGATAGGTCCGCACTTCGGTCACTCTTTGAGCGTCAGCTTCTCTTCCACGGAGTCTACAACTCACCAGTGTTACACTGTTTCAGCGGGTTCGATTTTGCTCCAGACCGAATCAGCAGACCGCGGATTTCAATGTGTTCTCTATTGGGCTTGCACGCTGAATTTTCGAATTTGTCGGGCGCGTCT